>JAEXTV010000019.1 GCA_023406895.1 Bacillota bacterium
TAGGTGACTGGGGGAGAGAAAATGGCTTGAAAACGGTCACTCCCTCCGGCACTTCGTGCCACCTCCCGATCCATCCCTTTGGGATAGTCGTCTGAGGGAGGCTTAAATACACTTTATCGACAGCCTGGAAGCGCATATTATTTTGCGCTTTTTCTTTTTAGACTTTGATAGAATATGCTATAATAAAACAATAGAGAAATATTTTAGTTTATAAAACAATAGAGAGAAAGGGCATGACTATGATGAAAAAAACGGCTCTGATCATGATATTATTCGTCATCATGCTGCTGGCTTGCAGCGGATGCACACAGGCTGCCGAGCAAACGGCTATAAGCAGCAGCGCTGAAAATACGGAAACGGTCACCGCGCAAAGCACGCCGTCTGACGCTGCGTCAGAAACGCCAACACCGCTTGAAAGCACTGAGCCGGCTGCTGCGGCAATGCCAACGGTTGTGCCCGCAGAGGGAGAAGACAATTGCGCCACAGCCATTTCAGACAGAGCGAAGTCTTTTTTAACGCTGCCTGAACTCGATGCGGCGGCGGAGGTTGTGATCACGGGTGAGTGCGTCTCAGCGAATCCTGTATTCCAAAACGATACGCTTTATACACTGTCACAAATAAAAGTCGATCAGGTTCTCAAAGGCAATTTGACATCAGGGAGTGACGTTTTCTTTGTAGAAATGGGAGGAAGGGTGACAAACGGTGAATACAACAAGGGCTGCAATCTGCCTCCGATACCCAAAAGCGCGGAGGCGACTGTTGATAAGCCAATTGTGATGGGCAGCGATTGGTATTATCCGCTGAAGGAGGGCGAAAAAGTGCTGCTCTTTGCGGGCGATTCCTCCGGTTTTTTGAAAGCGTTTGATCAGCCGCTGTACGCGGTCATCGGAGATTATGACGGAAAACTCTTTCTTCAGGACGACGGCTCGTATGCAAAACCGCTGCCTGCCGAAACGGATAAGCACGTTTTTGGAAATGGTTCATTAATCATCACGAAGAATGAATTGGAGAAGTACTATCAATAATTCATACAGCTGATTCCACGAGGTAAGATTTCATTTGCGAATCAATCCTGATATTGATATAATACAGACACGGTTTTTTATATGCGGGCGTATGCTTTGCGCAGCGCCACGCAAGATAATGAAAAGCCGATTATGACTAATGTCGGGTATCCTTATAAGGAACCTGAACGGAGGAAAAAATGCATAACAATTTAAGACGTTTTGTGACGACCGCACTGCTCGTGGCGATATGCCTGTTGCTTGGGTTGACGCCTGTCGGGTATATCCCGGTAGGCCCGGTAAGCCTGACGCTTATGTGTCTGCCGGTTATCATCGGGACGATCACGCAGGGCTTTAAAACCGGCTTGGCTCTTGCGCTGGTTTTTGGCTTTACCAGTCTGTTCAGCGCATTGGGCATCACGTTGGCCCCCAGCTTATTGGGAACAACTTTGATTGGTATCAGTGTCGTGAAGGCGGTTATCGTTATTTTTATACCAAGGCTTATCATTCCGATGACGACATGGCTGGTTTATAATGCGATTGCACGAAGAACGCCCAAAAGACAGAAGTTGGCTGTGGGCGCGGGTGCTTTTGTGGGATCCCTCACAAACACGGTACTGTTTTTAAGCGTTTTATATCTGCTGTTTTTACCGGAGATCGTTGATTTGTCGGCAGCATTCGGCACCACGCCGGAGTTGTTCGGCGGTGTGCTCGCGGGTATCGGAGCGATAAACGGGGTGCCGGAGGCAGTGGTTGCAGTGATTCTCTGCATTCCGATTGTCATGGCACTCAATAAGTTTAATAAATCGAAACTGGAGAACTAAATGATATTTGTCATGGATGTGGGCAACAGCCACATCAAATGCGGTATATTCGAAGGAGATAAGCTCATCAACTCGTGGCGCATGGCCACCAAGCAGGAACGCACCGCCGATGAATACGGCATCCGCATCGAAGCATTTTTTCATCACGCGGGGCACGAGTGCAAGGACGTGAAGGGGATCATCATATCGTCCGTCATCCCGACGATCAACTACACGCTGCAGCACATGTGCGGCACGTATTTCGGGCAGCAGGCGCGGTTTGTGGGCCCCGGCATGAAAACGGGCATCAACATTCTTTACGATAACCCCAAGGAGCTCGGCGCTGACCGTATCGTGAGCGCCGTCGCGGCATACACGCTCTACGGCGGACCGTGTATACTCGTGGATTTCGGCACGGCCACCACTTTTGGTGCGGTGACCGAAAACGGCGATTTTCTCGGCGGCGCGATATGCCCCGGGCTCAAAATCGCGGCGGACGCACTGACCAACGGCGCGGCGAAGCTGCCGCGTGTGGAACTTGTGAAGCCCGAAAAGACCATTGCGAAGAACACGATTGCGGGCATGCAGGCGGGCATCATATATGGCTATGTGGGGCAGGTGGATTATATCGTCCGTCGTTTCAAAGCCGAGATGGGCGGCAATCCGAAGGTGATTGCCACAGGCGGACTGGCACGACTCATTGCTCAGGAAACGAGCGAGATCGACGAGATCAACAGCCTGCTCGCTTTGATCGGGCTCAATATTTTATACAAGAAAAATGCGAAGTAACGGTGAGGGGAAACAAATGAAACAAGTCAACATTGCGCTGATTGGGCTCGGGACGGTCGGCTCGGGCGTATACAGGACAATCGAGATGCAAAAAAGCTACATCGAGCATAAGGAAGGCCTGTCGCTGAATTTGAAAAAGGTGCTCGCGCTGGCTTACTCGATCGACATTCCGGATGAGCTTAAAGCCAGGGATTTTTATAAAGACATCATCGAAGATGATTCGATCGATGTGGTGATCGAGCTGATCGGCGGCGTGAACCCGGCCAAGGAATTTGTGCTTGAATCACTCAAGGCGGGCAAAACAGTGGTGACAGCGAACAAGGAACTGCTCGCGCGGCACTGGCCGGAGCTTAACGCGGCGGCGCAAAAGAGCGGCGCTGGGCTTTACTTTGAAGCCAGCGTGGGCGGCGGCATCCCGGTTTTAAGAACAATTTGGGAGAGCTTTCAGGCCAATGAGCTGACTTCGGTCATGGGCATTATCAACGGCACCACCAATTATATCCTCTCAAAAATGGAGGAGGACAAAGCGAGCTACGAAGCGGTGCTCAAAGAGGCGCAGCAACTTGGGTTCGCGGAAGCAAACCCCAAAAGCGATGTGGAAGGCCTCGACGCGATGTACAAGCTGTCGATACTTTCATCCATGGCGTTTCATGCGCGCGTGCCTGTGGAATACATCTTCTGCGAGGGCATCACGAATATCACACTGGAGGACATCGCGTACGGCAACGAGCTCGGGTATACGGTGAAGCTGCTGGCCATCGGCAAAAAGCGCGGCAAAACAATTGAAGCGCGCGTGCATCCCACGATGATTCCCAAAACGCACCCGCTGGCCTCGGTACGCGGCTCGTTCAACGCGATTTATTTACACGGCAATATTGTGGACGACGTGATGCTGTACGGGCGCGGCGCGGGCGATATGCCCACCGCGAGCGCGGTGGTTTCAGATGTGATTTATGCCTCGAGTCAGGCCAAGCACCGGTACACCTCGTTTTATAATGATGTGAAGGTGTCGTCCGAGCTGTCGTTTGAGAACAACTGGGAGTGCGAGTTCTTCATCCGTATCAGTGTGCAGGATTCTCCGGGCGTGCTCGCGAAAATTGCGAGCGCTTTCGGAAAGCATGGCGTGAGCATCAACTCGGTGGTGCAAAAAGGCCAGACCGGGGAAAGCGTACCGCTGATTTTCGTGACGCACCGTGCCAAGGAGATTTCCGTCAAGTGTGCGATGGACGATATCCGATACATCCCCGAAGTCATCAAGGTGGCCAATGTGATCCGTGTGGAGAAATAAACCTTAAGGTTCCAAAAGGAGACGAGGTTATGGTGATTCATGGCGCTGACATGCAAAGCGAAATAAGAGAAGCGATGCGGGGCGGCCCCGGGCATGTGGATATCCGTCACATTGTGGGGGCAGACAGCCTGCCCGCGAAATCCCGCCTGTTTTCACTGATCACGCTGGAAAAAGGCTGCGGCATCGGGCCGCACGCGCACTGCGCGGAAACGGAAATCTTTTACGTGCTCGAGGGCGAGGGTGTTCTCAATGACAACGGCTTATTAAAGCCGTTCGTTCAGGGAGATTGCAATTTCTGCGGCGGCGACGCGACGCACGCGGTGACCAATGAAAAAGATGCGCCGCTTCGTTTGATTGCGGTGATCATCAAAGACTGAATATAATAAGCAATAAGAGCCTTGGACATGTGCGAGCTCTTTTTTCGGCTCTGTGTCAATGGTTGGGGTCGAGTAGACTAAAGTAATCTTAGCAGGGTTTCAATCACCATCAAGTGATTGGAACCCTATTTGCATTAAAGGTAATTAGAATCCGTCTTCGAAAGTTTTTAAAACTGTGGTAACCATAGGCAACTCTCTTTAAAACTTTGATCGTGTTATTAATCCCTTCAGTAAAACCAGATGAGGTGAGCGATTTCATACCGAGAATGTTTTTAACCTCTTTAATCGGCTTATTGGTGACAATGAATTTGACAGAGACTGAAAATCACAGCATCAGCAGGATATCTGAACTCGCTTGTAATAAAGACACAAAGCATCGAGACAGACCGAAAGTGAAGCTGTTGAGCAAATGCAATCATGCTCATCCCATAGAATAAAAAAACCCGGCCAGGCCGGATCATCATCATTTATTAATTATCCATTCTTAATTCCTAAGATTTTTCAATTTTTGATACCGCGTCAATTTGCCTCGCAATATCAGCGAGCGCTGCGCGCGCTTCATCGAGTGTGAATGAATTATAGTCGCGGCTGTTTACCGCATGCCAAAGGCGCAGGTGCAGCTGGTTCAGGCGCTGCCGGATACCGTCAACAGAGCTGTGCAGCTCGGTATATGCTTTCTTTTGCGCAGCTGTCACCGGGTTTTTCTTTTCAAAATCGAGTGTGTTGAGTATTTCAAATACTTTTTCGTCATTCATAGGCTAAATATCGAGAATATCTCCCGCGTACATTCTTTTCGTCCGGGACATCAGCATGAGCTTATCAAGCTGCTTTTTGCCTGCGCAGTGCCCCATATATACTTTTTTAATATTGTTGTTTTCAAGGTATTTGGCGATGGTTGATATTTCAAAGTCAGGCTCTTTCATGATATTATGCTTGCCAACCCCGTTTAAATGAACGCCGCCCACTATGCCTTTGACCGGCCCGAAATCCTCTTGTGCACTCATGAGTATATTGATAATACCGTGGTGGGCACAGCCCGTTAACACAATCACGCCGTCACTCTGTTTAATGGCGACGTAAAGCTCATGATCGAGCTCGTCACTAATAAAATCACTTCCTCTTTTTTCGAGCAACAGCGATGTATAATACGGCAAACGCCTGAATTTTTTAACGCTCGACAATGTCAACCCTTCGGTGACTTCGATATGATTATTGAAAAACAACAGCCGGTGTGAATATTTTTCTATAAAAGCGTCATTGATACCGCCCGATTGTTCTTTTTTATTTCCCTGCCTAACGTAATAATCACCCCGAACGGCTTTTTTCATATAGACTTTTGCTTTGCTGTTGATGCGAAAGAAATCTTTGAGGCCGCCGATCTGCGTAAAATAAGCGTCAGAGATAATACAGATATCAATCTTATGCAGATCAATGCCAAGCAGCGTGGCGTTATACACAAAGTCATCCGATGCGCCCGTATCAAAGAGCACGCGATTCCCTCCATGCTCAAAATAAAGGCTCAAGCCCTGTTCGGCGAGAAAACCGGTATTCTTTTGTTTTTCATTTTCGATTAACGTATATATTTTCATGATCCACCCAGACATAACACCATTGTTATTGCATTGTTCGCAGATGTGTTTTGTTGTTGCTGTGACCCATGTGTGATTTACATTTATGTCTTGACCATGTTCATACAAAACACGTCGAAAATAAAACCCGTAATTAAACAGTTTGTTTTTCTTTGCTGCTTCGGCAGCTTTGGAATCGCTTTAACCACGTCGTAGGAAACAAATTCTAGGGTGCTTATATCAAAACCGCTTTTAGCGGAAAACGTGTCAGGCTGAAAAGTATTAATGCGTGTAAACTGTGATGGCACACTACCGGAAGCTTCGCACAAATCGTTGTTTTCGAACAATTGACGAAACCCACGAGGCTTTTTGCTATTTGCGCCAGCTTGAATGTTCATGATTGATAGCCTCCGAAGCTCAATTCCATTTTATCACCAAAAAATTTATAACACAACCCGTTGTATGTGAATAAAAACGAAACATGGTCTATGGTTAATGTATGCAGAGCGGAAAACCGGAATGATATCACAAGGCTTGTTTTCCGCCATAGAATGTTAATATACATGAAAGCACAAGGAGGATAAGGACAGTGGACATTAATCTTGCGAAATTTATTGTAGGCGACGCATATATCCTGATTCCGGTGCTGTATGTGATTGGCATGCTGCTAAAACGCACACCCGGCCTGCCCGACTGGCTCATTCCATGGATATTGCTTGCACTCGGCATGACGGGCGGGTTTTTCTTGCATGGCATGCAGCTTGAGGGGCTGCTGCAGGGCGTGATCGTGACGGGGGTGACAGTATTTACACATCAGCTTTATAAACAGACAACGTGCAAATCGAAGAGTGATCTTGCCAAAAAGCGCAGCAGAGGCCATAACAAATGTAAATGATGAGCGTTTATACCGCTTTGTCCTGATAAACGAATGCACGCGTTAAAATGCTGATGAGTCGGCAAAAAAACGGCACAAAATTTTGGCCGTCGAGTAGTATAAAAGGTGGCTGTTTATTAAGCTCTGACTGAAGTCGTGCAGACGGACGCCGATGACCAAGAAAATACTATTGACAGGTATAGACAGCTGTGCTAGACTCAAAAAAAGCGATAAACCGGTGATGTGGAATTCAAACCACGGATACGCGCCCCAAGAGAGCAGGTGATGGTGGAAATCCTGCGGAGATGCGGCCTGGCAAATGGACCACGGAGGGTAAGGTGAACGGCCTTTAAGCCAAGTATCCGAAACGTGAGCCAGCGTTAATGGCAGAAAATGTGTTGGCATTTTTGTTTAAGTGGGCTCATTTTGCATGAGTCAATGAAGGTGGTACCGCAGACGGCAGTCTGTCCTTTTTAGAGGGCAGGCTTTTTTTGTTTAGCGGGGCATCGCGCAAAGTGCCGGAGATCAGAACGTCGGCTGCCGCAAATAAGCAGTGGCAGCCAAGAAGAGAAAAGAAAGGACGAGACAAGAATGGAAACAGTTAAAACAATGGAAAAAAGAAATGTAGAGGTGGCGAAGAAAAAAGGGCTTTCGGCAAGAGATATCCTGCTGATCGGTATACTGCTCGCGGCGGGGGCGGTGCTCAAATTCTTCGTGGGTTCGGTCATCAACTTCGGTATGAAGCCGAACTTTATTATCGCGATGTACTGCCTGATTATACTGCTTGTGAGGCCCCGGTTCCTTGAAGCGGTTATCATCGGTTTGTTGGCAGGCGCGGTATGCCAGTTCTTCCCAGGCCAGCCGTATATCAACTTTGCGAGCGAGCTCGTCGGCGCTGTGGTCATGTATCTGCTTTGCAAGATTCCGATGAACATCAAGAAATTCTCACTGCAGCCAATCGTCAACACGTTTATAAGCACACTCGCCAGCGGCTTTACGTTCGTGGGTGTGATGTACCTTATGTATTTTGCGGGTGCGGATATCCAGCCCACGCCTCTCGCGATATTTTTGGGAATCATATTCGGTACGGCGTTTATCAATGCGGTGATCGTGCAGCTGCTGCATATTCCGCTGCGTTTGGCGCTGAAAAACGAAAAGTGATTCGGAGGAGCCAAGTTGATCTGCATCAAAGACCTGCATTTTCAATACAAAAACAGTGAGCGTTATGCGCTCAAGGACATTAACCTTCAAATAGGCGAGGGCGAGTTTGTCGGTATTATCGGCAGCAGCGGCAGCGGCAAAACCACACTGACACACGTGCTCAACGGCGTTGTTCCGCATTATTATGAAGGCGATTTTTACGGCTGCGCGACGGTCGGGGGGCTGGACACAGTGACAGCCACCCCGGTGCAGCTTTCGCAGATGGTGGGCAGCGTTTTTCAGGATATTGACGGGCAGATGGTATCATCCGTCGTCGAGGATGAGCTGCTCTTCGGTCTTGAGAACTTTGGTGTGCCGCGCGCCGAGATTGAACAGAGAATTGAGGATGCGCTTGCCACGGTGGGCATTTCGGATCTGCGGTACCGCACCATCTTTTCGCTGTCCGGCGGACAGAAGCAAAAGGTGGCCATCGCGGCAATTGCGGCGCTTCGGCCAAAGCTGCTGGTGCTTGATGAGCCAACGGGCGAGCTGGATCCCAAAAGCAGCCGTATGATATTTGATATGCTCAAAAAACTCAACAGTGAATTTGGCATGACAATACTGATTGTGGAACAAAAGATTATGCTGCTCTGCGAATATGTGAAGCGCCTGCTCGTGATGGACCAAGGCGCGGTACTTTTTGACGGGGACGTCCATCAGGTGCTGGAGAACTCAGACGAATTGCGCCGTGTGGGTGTGAATGTGCCACGCGTAACCTCGCTTGCGAACATTCTGCGCGGCAAAGGGTTGTACAGCGGCCCGCAGCCCGCAAATGTGGATGAAGCGGAGACGATGGTGCGGGAGGTGCTGCCGCATGCTTAAATTCGATCATGTGAGCTTCGCTTACGGCAAAGAGAATACCATCAATGATATTTCCTTCCATATCAATCAAGGTGATTTTGTTGCGATCATCGGGGAAAACGGCGCAGGCAAGACGACGCTCGCCAAGCTCTGCAACGGTTTGCTGAAGCCGAACAAAGGCAGCGTGACGGTGAACGGCCTTGATACGCGCACGGCGAGAACGAGCCGGATCGCGCGCTCGGTGGGTTTTTTGTTTCAGAACCCCGACCGCCAAATCTGCCAGAAGACCATACGTGAGGAAATACGTTTTGGCCTACAGTTCACGGTGGAGGATGAGGCAGAGCGCGAAGAGCGCTGCGAGGCTGTCTTAAAGGAGTTCGGTTTTGACGGCAGTCATGATCCCTTTTCAAAAAGCCGCGGTGAGCGCCAGCGCGTTGCGCTCGCTTCGCTGCTGGCGTGTGAGCCTGAGGTGCTGATACTCGATGAGCCCACCACGGGGCTTGACTGGCGTGAGTGCATGCAGATCATGGAGCTCGTGCAAAAGCGCAGCGCCGCGGGCACCACTGTGCTGATGGTGTGCCACGACATGGAGCTCGTACAAGATTTCGCGAAGCGCATACTCGTGGTGACGCAAGGCCGCCTGATTGGGGACGGCCCCATGGCGCAGATCATGACGAACCAACCGATGCTTGAGCAGGCTTCTGTGTCGAGCGCGCAGATTCCCGCGCTTGCGATGCGCTTTCGCGGTGAATTCGATCGTGTCTTTACACCCGAGCAGATGGCCCAAGCGATTGAAAGAAGGTGCGCACGATGAACGGTTTTTTGGATTACGTGCCGGGGTCGTCGCCGCTGCATCGCCTGAATCCGCTTAGCAAGCTTGTGCTTTCGCTCGTGCTTTGCATCTGCTGTTTTGTGAGTGACAACCACTTTTATATACTCGGTATTATTGGGCTCAACCTGCTGCTCTCGGCATCGGCGGGCATTATCAAACGCGCGGTGAGAATGCTCGTTGCGCTGCTCAAGTTTTCGCTTGTGCTGTTTATTGTTCAGGTGCTTTTTATACGGGACGGCGCGGTGCTGTTCACGTTGCCGCTTAATATCCCCATTACAGACAAGGGTGTGCTGTTCTCGCTGCTGTTCGTGCTGCGGCTGCTCGCGGCGACGATGCCTCTTGCGATGATGCTCTCCGTCATGCAGATGTCGGAGCTGTCGGGCGTGCTGGTGGAAAAGCTGTATATCCCGTACAAATACGCGTTTGGGCTGACCACGGCCATTCGCTTTATACCGATATTTATGGCGGAGGCGTCCGATATCATGATGGCGCAGACGGCCCGCGGCGTGGAATTCGATACGAAGAATTTTTTCAAAAAGGTGAGGCTCATACTGCCGCTTTGCGTGCCGCTGCTGATCAGCTCGGTCAAGCGGATTGACCGCGGCGCGATTTCCGCGGAGCTTCGGGGCTTTAACTGCCGCAAACGCGGATTCAGCTATCACAAATACAATATGAAGCTGATTGATCTCGCGGCGGGGCTGCTCGCAGCCGGCGCCGTGTTTCTGGCCGTTGTGATATAATACGGCGTAAAGATTTTATCATATGGAGATGATTGAATGAGCAATCAAAGGCTGTTGATGGGCAACGAGGCCATGGCACTCGGTGCCATCCGTGCGGGCGTGCGTCTTGTGGCGGGATATCCCGGCACGCCGTCCACCGAGATACTCGAGACGGCGGCGCGCGAAAACGACGGTTCTTTTTATGTGGAATGGTCGGTCAACGAAAAGGCCGCGATGGAGGTGGCCGCGGGTGCGGCTTACACCGGTGCGCGCGTGCTCGTCACCATGAAACAGGTGGGGCTCAATGTTGCGTCCGATCCGCTGATGAGCCTGGCTTATGTGGGTGTGAAGGGCGGCATGGTGGTGGTGGCTGCGGACGACCCGGGCCCGATTTCCTCTCAGACCGAGCAGGATACGCGCCATTTTGCCGCGTTCGCAAAGCTGCCCGTGTTCGATCCGTCCAGCCCCGAGGAAGCTTACCTCATGATGGCCGACGCGTTCGCCGTTTCCGAAAAATACGGTACGCCGGTGCTGATGCGGCCCACCACACGCGTATGCCACGGCTGCGCGAGCGTGGCGCTGCTGCCCAAACTCGATATTCCAAAGCCCGAGGGCTTTATCAAAGACCAGAGGTGGGTTATTTTCCCGCGTCTGTCGTACCAGAACCACATTAAAATCGAAGCGCGTCAGCCGGTGCTTGCGGAAGAACTGTCCGCATTGCCGTACAGCTGCGTGACAGGGAACCAAAACAGCCGTCTCGGCGTGGTGACAGGCGGCATCAGCTATGAATACGTGATGGAAACGCCCGCGGCGGATGACGTGAAGGTGCTCAAAATCGGCACGCCGCATCCGTTCCCCGAAAAGCTCGCGCTCGAATTCTTAAGCGGGCTTGAGAGCGTGCTCGTGATTGAGGAGCTCGATCCGGTCATCGAGCGTTCACTGCTGGAGCTAATCGGCAAGCATCACCTGAGCGTGACCGTGAAGGGCAAACTGACGGGCGACACGAAAAACGCCGGAGAAAACAGCGTGGAAAGCGTCCGCGCGGATATAAAGAGATTCCTTGGCCGTGCCACAGAGGCACAGGAACGGTTTGCCGACCGCCCCGCGCTGCCGGTGCGCCCGCCCGTGCTGTGCGCGGGCTGCCCGCACAGAGCCTCGTTCTATGCGGTGAAGCGGGCCGCGCGCGGCAAAAAGGCCGTGTTCTGCGGCGATATCGGCTGCTATACGCTCGGCAACGCGCAGCCGCTCGATATGGTGGATACCTGCCTTTGCATGGGCGCGGATGTGACGATTGCGCAGGGCATCGGCCGCATGGAGCCGGATACGCTGAGCTTTGCATTTATCGGGGATTCCACATTTTTTGCGTCGGGTCTTACGGGCATCGTGAACGCCGTTTACAACAAGAGCGACATGATACTAATTGTGCTCGATAATTCGACCACGGCCATGACGGGCCAGCAGCCTCATCCGGGCACGGGCGAAACGATGATGGACGAGGTTTCCGAAAACATCAGCATCGAACAGGTGCTGCGCGGTATCGGGCTTGATTTTGTAGAACAGGCCGACCCCTTAAACCATAAATCTGCCGTGGATTCGGTGAAACGCGCGATCGACGGGAAGGGCGTGCGCGCGGTGATATTCAAATCGCCGTGCATTGCGAAAAAAGAAAGGTCACCGCTGCGCCGAGTGAATGTACAGACCTGCAACGGCTGCAAAACGTGCATCAAGCAGCTTGGCTGCCCCGCGATCTCAGAGGAAAACGGCACTGTTTCAATAGAACCGTCACTGTGCTACGGTTGCAATCTGTGTGCACAGATTTGCCCCAAGGTGGCGATTGCGGAGGTGAACGGCGATGAATAAGAACTGTTTAATATGCGGCGTGGGCGGACAGGGCGTCGTGCTTGCGTCGCGGCTGATTGCGGCTGCCGCGATGGAACAAGGCCTTTTCGTGCGGACGGCCGAGACGATCGGCATGGCGCAAAGGGGCGGCAGCGTGGTGAGCCATGTGCGCTGGGGCGTGGATATCCATTCGCCGCTGATTCCGTTCGGCAGGGCCGACCTGATACTCGCGCTCGAGCCCGCCGAAGCGGTGCGCGCATTGCATTATCTCAAAGACGGCGGCGCGGTGGTGACGAGCACCAAGGCGATCAAGCCCGTTACAGCGTCTCTGTCCGGCGGATACGACGGCGGCAGCATGCTCGATTATTTAAAGTCACATATCAATAAGCTTTATATTGTGGACACGGATGCCATCTGCAAGGCGGCGGGGTCGCACAAAGCGGCGAATATCGCGCTGCTCGGTGCGGCGTCGGCAAGCGGCGCATTGAGCTTTTCGCTTGAGCAGATTGAGACGGCCATCCGCGCGCAGACACGTGAGAAATTTTTCGGCACCAATCAAAAAGCCCTGCATCTCGGGGCGGCGGCTGTGAATGGGGGGAAATAAAATATGAAGATGTCGCAAACGCAGTTTGAGCTGATCAAAGCGAAGCTTCAAAAGCTTCAGTCGATCCCGTGCTTCTATCAGACAAAGCTCGAGGGGATTGACGTGGCGGCGATTCAGTCTCAGGAGGATTTTGAAAAGCTGCCTTTCACATGGAAGGGCGATTTGCGGGATGCGTACCCACTTGGGCTGCAGTCCGTGCCCGAAGAGGAGGTTGTGCGCATACATTCGTCGTCCGGCACCACGGGCACGCCCGTGATTATTCCGTATACGCGGCAGGACGTGGAGGACTGGGCGATCATGTTTGAACGCTGCTACCGCATGGCGGGCCTGACGCCGCTTGACCGCGTGCAAATCACGCCCGGCTACGGCCTCTGGACGGCGGGCATCGGTTTTCAGAACGGCGCGGAGCGGCTCGGTGCGATGGTGATTCCGATGGGCCCGGGCAACACGGACAAACAGCTGCAGATGATGATGGATTTGCAATCCACCGTGCTCTGCGCGACATCCTCATATGCGCTGCTGCTTGCCGAGGAAATCGCGAAACGCGGCATCGGTGATAAGATCCACTTAAAAAAAGGTGTGATCGGCTCGGAGCGATGGGGCGAGAAAATGCGCAAGCGCATTGCGAATGAGCTCGGCGTGAGCCTCTATGATATTTACGGGCTGACCGAGGTCTACGGCCCCGGCATCGGCATCAGCTGCGACCATGAATGCGGCATGCATTTCTGGGATGATTACATTTACTGCGAGATTGTGGACCCCAAAACCGGCGAGGTGCTGCCGGACGGAGAGATCGGCGAACTCGTGATCACCACGCTTAAAAAAGAGGGTGCGCCGCTGATTCGTTACCGCACGCACGATTTAACGCGTATACTGCCGGGCGAATGCGCCTGCGGCTCACCGTTCCCGCGCATTGATACGCTGATCGGGCGCACGGACGACATGGTGAAGGTGAAGGGCGTGAACATATTCCCGAGCCAGATTGAGGAGGCGCTGCAGAGCATCGCGTGCTGCTCGTGCGAGTATCAGTTTATGATAGACCACATGAATGGACGCGACGAATGCCGGCTGTTTGTGGAGCTTAATCAAGGGTTCACGAAAAAGGAAGCGGTGACGGAAATTCAGCAGGTGTTCAAGAGCAAAATCGGTATCACGGTGATAGCGGTGCCTGTGGAGATCGGCGAGCTGCCGCGCAGCGAGAAGAAGACGAAGCGTATATTTGACAACCGGTATTAAACCAAGACGTGATGAATGATAAGGATCTTCTGCAAAGGTTTTGCGGGAGATCCTTTTGTGTATAAAGTCCCAATTTATTTACAAATCCATCAGACTGATTATGGTAAAATATTTTTATTAGACAATGGAAACAATTCCTGTCTCCCAAACTGCCTGTGCCGTTAAAGTGTTTAAGGTATACATAATAGATGACAAGGGGATAAAGTAAGCAATGAAAATGAGAATATTGACTGCCCTTTTTGCCGGTATCATAAGCGTGATGCTGCTTGTCTCATGCCAAACGGCTGTTGTTCCGGCCATGTCCGCCAAGGATACAGAACCGGTAAAAACAGCGGTGCAGGCCGAAAAGACACCTGCGCCAAGTGACTCGCCTTCCGTGACAGACGATTCAAGTCTTGCTTATTTTGTGAATCAGGAATCGCCTCAAAAACCCGAATATGACAGCACGGGACGGCCACGGTATGACATTTCGGTGACATATAACGAGAAAGAACACAGCGCGAAAGCTGTTGAAACGGTGGAATACACGAACAACACCGCGGGCGATTTGAATGAGCTTTACATGCATATCTATCCCAACCATTTCAGTAAGAAAGAATATGTTGAAATGAGTTCGGTTTTTGGCGGGGAACAAGGTGCTTATCCCAACAAACGGTTCAACCCTGGCTATATCAAGTTCTCGGGCATCAAAGCAGCCGACGTTCCAGTGGAGTTTCAGGTTCAGGGCGATGACTTGACGATACTAAAGATTCCGCTCGCACAGCCCTTACAGAAAGGCGAATCCATACGGCTCGATCTTGAATTCGAGATCCAACTTCCCGAACGGATCGGCCGCTTTGCATGGAGCGAAACCGCAGCGAGCTTTGCCAACTGGTATCCGATAATGGCGGTTTACGATGAGGACGGCTGGAACCTTGATCCGTATTATGAAATCGGCGATCCGTTCTATTCGGAAACGGCGGATTATACCGTTACCATCGATATGCCGGAAGGGTTTGAGGCGGCATTCACCGGCGATATCATCAGCGATAAATGCGAAAACGGCAGGCGTGTGCTCGCACTGTCCGAAACTGGCGTACGAGATTTTGCATTTGTGCTCAGCCGCGATTTTGTAATTAAAACGCAAAGTGTGGATGGCGTTGAGATACGCGCGGCGGTTCCGGAGGATAAGCAAAACACAGCCGATGACGTGCTGGCATATGCGGTGAAAGCGATCTCGTTATACAATAAGCTTTTTGGTATGTATACCAATGATACGTTCAGTGTTGTGTTTTCCGATCTTGGCAGCTACAGCGGTATGGAATATCCGGGGCTAGTAATTCTGGATGCCGGGATTCTCGATGAAGACCTGAACACCGGCGCTTTGGAGCAGATAGAGGTGCATGAAATTGCTCACCAGTGGTGGTACAGCGCCGTGGGAAATGACGAAATAGACGAAGGATGGCTGGACGAAAGCCTCACATGTTTCTCTACGGAGGTATATTTCAGCGCGGATGAGCGTGATATTACATTTCCCATGATGGAGCCTTTCAACAGCACCAAGCTTGGGCAGTCTTTACCTGAATTCGGCGACTGGGACCGCTACGCATATGTGTACACATTCGGTCCGTCGTTTTATAAAACAATGATGGCTTATATGGGAAAAGAATCGTTTTATACAATGCTGCAGAACTACTATTCCGAGTATATTTACGGCATTGCAACCGCGGAAGACCTGCGGAATCTCATTAAGACATATGGAAACGATACGGCGCTCAAGTGGTTTGATCAGTGTGTTTACGGAGAACCCGACAAGTCAACATAACCATTGCCAAGCCAGCACTCGCAATGATTAGAGCGCTCAGTCTGCCGCTAAAGTCTCACCCCAATCCACCCGAAAGGGCAGCTGTCACATGGACGACGATAACGAGGTTTTTTGACACTGTGGGCACTCTTTATGAGCAGAGTGCTTTTTTGTGTACGATTGTTAAAAACCGACTTGAGAACGGACATGACCTCAGAATTCGGGTCAATCAGCAACTGTTTGTTTTTTCAATCATAGCTGCAACATACGCAACCACAGACAAGAATGTACATTCCTGTCCATTATGCTTTCGCTCCTTATGTTTTATAATCAAGGTGACATAAAAATAAGGAGTTCACACCATGCGTTTTGGTTATTTCGATGAAGAAAACCGCGAGTATGTCATAGATCGGGTGGACCTGCCTGTTTCTTGGACCAATTATATCGGCATTAAAGATATGTGCGGCGTATTCAACCACACGGCGGGCGGCTATTTGTTTTACGGCTCACCCGAATACCACCGGATCACGCGCTTTCGCCCCAACGGCGTCCCGATGGACGGCCCCGGGCATTATATCTATCTGCGTGACGACGACACAAAGGACTATTGGAGCGTTTCGTGGCAGCCGGTCGGCAAGCCGCTCGATCAGGCGAGCTACTCGTGCCGTCACGGCTTCTCTTATTCCAAATACATTTGCGATTACAGCGGCATTCATGCGCAGCAGACACTTTATGTGGCCCCCGACGACCCCGTGGAGATGTGGGATGTGCGCGTCAAAAACACGGGTGACACACCGAGACATTTGAGCGTATATTCTTATCTTGAATTTTCTTTTCATCATATTGATATGGATAACCGTAACTTCCAGATGAGCCTGTACGCGGCGGGCTCGCGCTGTGAGGACGGCGTGATTGAGCACGACCTTTACTACGAGGAAAACGGCTATCAGTTTTTCACGGCCAATTTCATGCCGGACGGTTTCGACTGCCTGCGCGACAGCTTTATCGGCCCGTACCGCACCGAGAGAAATCCGCTCGTTGTGGAGCAGGGTATATGCGGCGGCAGCTATGAGAAAGGCGGCAACCATTGCGGCTGTCTGCAAAAAAAGCTGACCCTTGCGCCCGGCGAAGAGGTGCGGCTGATTTATCTGCTCGGCGAAGGCGGCATCGAGAATGGCAAGGCGATGCGCGGCAAATACGCGAATGAACGGGCGGCAGATGACCAGTTTGCCAAGCTGCGCGCCTTCTGGGACCAAAAATGCGCAAAGCTCCAGGTGAAGACGCCCGATGTCGGGCTCAACACGCTGACCAATCAGTGGACGCTTTACCAGAGCGAAATCAACGTGATGTTTTCGCGCTTTTCGTCGTTCATCGAGGTCGGCGGACGCACAGGCCTCGGGTACCGCGATACGGCGCAGGACGCGATGTGCATTCCGCATTCGAACCCGCAGAAATGCCGCCAGCGCATTGTGGAGCTGCTGCGCGCGCTGACCACAGCCGGGTACGGGCTGCATTTGTTTGAACCCGTTTGGTTCGAGCCGGACAGAAAACAGCAGAGCTTTAAATCGCCCACCGTGGTGCCGGTGCCCGACAAAGCGTCCATCGTGCACGGTATTAAGGACGCCTGCGCGGACGACGCGCTCTGGCTGATCGGCGCGATTGTGAACTATATCAAGGAGACGGGAGAATCCGGCCTCGTGAACGAGACGGTGACATACGCGGACGGCGGGGAGGGCACAGTTTATGAGCACATGTGCCGTATCCTCGATTTCTCCGCAGAACAGGTGGGCGCGCATGGCATATGCAAGGGATTGCGCGCCGACTGGAACGATTGTTTGAACCTGGGCGGCGGCGAAAGCGCGATGGTCAGCTTCCTGCACCATTGGGCACTCGTGCAGTTTGTATCGCTGGCAAGGTTTCTCGGTCGCGCTGAGGACGCGGCCTATTATGAAGGCATGGCGGCTCGCGTGAAACAAACCTGCGAGGATGTGCTTTGGGACGGAGACTGGTATATCAGGGGCATCACGGCCGATGGCCGCAAAATCGGCACCCATACCGATACCGAGGGCAAGGTTCATCTGGAAAGCAACACATGGGCCGTGCTCTCGGGTGTGGCGTCCAAAGAACGCGGGCAAAAGGCCATGAAGGCGGTGGAGAACTATCTGCTGACGCCATACGGGCTCATGCTCAACGCGCCGCCATATACCCGGCCCGACGACGGCATCGGTTTCGTGACGCGCGTTTACCCGGGCGTCAAGGAAAACGGCGCGATCTTTTCGCACCCGAATCCGTGGGCGTGGGCGGCGCAGTGCCTGCTCGGCAACGGTTCCGACGCGGTGCGCTTTTATGACGCGCTTTGCCCGTATCATCAAAACGATAAGATTGAGATCCGGCAGGCGGAGCCGTATTCTTACTGCCAGTTTGTGATGGGCGCGGCGCACACGGCGCATGGCCGCGCGCGGCATCCGTTTATGACGGGAACCGCGGGCTGGGCGTATTTTTCGTCCACGCAGGATATACTCGGCGTCCGGCCGGATTTTGACGGTCTCACCGTCGATCCGTGCGTACCGTCTGACTGGCGGCACTTTCGCATCAGCCGCGGATGGCGCGGCGCGACCTATCATATCACAGTCAATAATGCGCATGGCGTTCAGCGTGGTGTGAAGCGCATCACCGCCGACGGCAAAACCGTGGCGAAGCTTCCTGTGCTGCCAAAGGGCAGCGTGTGTCACGTTGAGGTGCAAATGGGGGATGAAGCAAATGATTAAGTTTGGAACTGGCGGATGGCGCGCCATTATCGGAGAGGATTTCACAAAAAGCAACGTGCAGCTGTTAACAGCGGCGGTCTGTGCGCTGATGGAAGAACAGGGCGTGGCACAGCGCGGCATCTGCGTGGGTTACGATCGCCGGTTTTTAAGCAGGGAAGCGGCGCAGTGGGTGGCCGAGGTTTGCGCGGGGGCGGGCGTGCCCTGCCTGCTGCTCGACCGCGAGGCACCGACGCCGCTGATTATGTATACCGTTCGCGACGGCAAGCTGCCCTACGGCATGGCGGTGACGGCGAGCCACAATCCCGCGCTGTATAACGGCATCAAGGTGTTTACCGAAGGCGGGCGCGATGCCACGGAGCTCGTCACGGACGAGCTTGAGAAACACATCTGTGCACTGGAAGGCAAGGATATCGCCGTGGTGCCGTATGCAAAGGCGCTTGAAACAGGCATCGCGATGCTCGTCAATCCGTTCAACAAATATATCGACAGCATTCTGGCACTTGTGGACTTGGAATGTATTAAAAATAAGCATTTAAAGATCGCTCTTGACCCGATGTACGGCGTGAGCCGCACAAGCCTGCAGACGATATTGCTCACCGCGCGCTGTGAAGTGGACGTGATTCACGAGCGGCACGATACACTGTTCGGTGGACGGCTGCCTTCGCCGACACTGCAGACACTCGGCGCGCTTTCGAATTTCGTCGTGGAATCGGGCTACGATCTCGGGATTGCGACGGACGGCGACGCCGACCGGATCGGCATCATTGACGACACAGGGACATTCCTGCATCCGAACAAGATTCTTGTGCTGCTGTATTACTATCTGCTCGCATACCGCGGCTGGAAGGGTGCCGTGGTGCGCAACAACTCCACCACGCATCTGCTCGACCGTGTGGCGGCGGGCTTTAATGAAACGTGCTACGAGGTGCCCGTCGGGTTTAAGCATATTTCCGAGCAAATGGAGCTGTCCGACGCGCTGATCGGCGGCGAATCGTCGGGCGGTCTCACCGTGCGCGGCCACATTCCGGGCAAGGACGGCATATACGCCGCCACGTTGCTCGTGGAGATGGAGGCCAAAACAGGCAAGAAGCTTTCGGCAATATACCGTGAGGTGACCGACCGCTTTGGTGAGGTGCACATGGCCGATGCCGATTTCACCATGTCGCAGGAGCGCAAGCAGGAGCTGAAAGCTCTGCTGTTTGAAAAAAAGGCCCTGCCCGAATTTCCGTATGAGATCGACCGTGTGTCTTATATGGACGGCTGCAAGGTGTACTTTAACAACGGCGGCTGGGTAATCTGCCGTTTCTCGGGAACCGAACCGCTGCTGCGTACCTGCGCCGAAATGGCCGAAGAGACGGACGCGAAAGAGTGCGTGCGCATCTGGCGTGAATTTTTGGCACTGTAACGGAGACCGCTATGAACATCGACATAAAAAACAAACCCTATTATGATCCTCACTTTGTGCCTATCGGCGCATACAAGCGCGCTTATGAGCAGGACGCGCAAATTCCGCTTTGCATTGCCGTGGAGAGAAACGACGGCATTTCCACGATGGAGCTCAAGATGCGCGGCATAGCGGCGGAAGACTGCTTGTTTGCGGAGCGCATGGCCAAAACACTGCTTTGGCAAAAGGGCGGCCATAAGCTCATCGTTTGCGGCCCGAAGGAGATATACCGCTATATTGCCGCCGCCTATACACAGGGCGGGCAGCGCCAGTTTGATGCGGACTTTATGGGCGGCGTTTACAGGCGCCCGTTTGAGGTGGAACACAAAAGCTATGAAGAAAAACCGCAGGCCAAAAAGAACAGACACAGCATCGGCAGAAATCTGAGCGGCTGCCGCATCGGCTTCGACGCGGGCGGCAGCGACCGCAAGGTATCGGCTGTGATCGACGGCAAAACCGTCTACTCGGAAGAGGTGGTTTGGTACCCGAAAACCAATGAAGACCCGGCTTATCACTTTGAGGGTATTATGGCGGCTATGAAGAGCGCCGCGGAGCATCTGCCGCGCATCGACGGCATCGGCGTGTCGTCCGCGGGCATTTTCATTGACAACCGCACCGCCGTGGCGTCGTTGTTTCGCAAGGTGCCGCTTAATGCGTTTGAAGCGCATGTGCGTGACATCTATCTGCGGGCCGCGAAAGAGATGGGGGACGTGCCGATACAAGTGTGCAACGACGGTGATGTGACCGCGCTCGCGGGCTCCATGTATTTCAACCGCAATTCGCTGCTCGGCATCGCGATGGGCACAAGCGAAGCGGCCGGGTACGTGGATGAAACGGGCAGCATCACGGGCTGGCTCAATGAGCTTGCGTTTGTGCCCGTGGATATGAACCCGAATGCGATGTGCGACGAATGGTCGGGCGATATCGGCTGCGGCGTGTCGTACTTTTCACAGGACGGTGTGATTAAGCTCGCCGAATACGCGCATTTTGCGCTGCCGGACGGCTCGCCCGCCGAGAAGCTCAAAGCGGTGCAGCATGCCGCGGCGCTGAGGGACATTGATGCGATGCAGATCTTCTCGGATATCGGCTGTTACCTCGGGCACACACTCGCTTTCTATCACGATATTTACGGCATGACGAGCGTGCTGCTGCTCGGCCGCGTGATGAGCGGCGCAGGCGGCGAGACGGTGATGATGACGGCAAAGCGCGTGCTCGCGCAGGAATACAGCGAGCTAAAGCTCGATTTGCTGCTGCCGGACGATACGTTCCGGCGCGTGGGGCAGTCGATGGCGGCGGCATCGCTGCCTGTTTGCTTCCCGAATGGCCATGAGTAGAATGCTTTTTACGAAGGAATACGCTTAGTATAAGATGAACTTTGTGCGGCTGGAAAGCCTCCCTCAGATGACTATCCCAAAGGGATGGACCGGGAGGTGGCACGAAGTGCCGGAGGGAGTGACCGGTTTCAAGACATTTTCTCTCCCCCAGTCACCTATCGGTGACAGCCCCCATTCCACCCTAAAGGGTAGTCGTCAGAGGGGCCATAATAAGAGGACCACGCCCTTCTCCTCACAAGAGAAGGCTTAAAATGCGACTGAGTCTGCTCGATGCATTAATAAAGGAGACATGTATGCTAATCAAAAACGTAGCGTACTATGGTGAAGATTTTCGTTTTCACTTCGGCGATATCACGGTAAAAGACGGGCGCTTTGAAGCTATTGAAGAAAAACACCGACCGGATCAGGCAGACGTTGACTATATGATTCCCGGCCTCGTGGACATCCATCTGCATGGTAACAGCGGTGCGGATTTTTCAGACGGCCGCTTCGACGGCCTTGTGAGAATGGCGCATTTTCTCGCACAAGCGGGCACCACGAGCTTTAGCCCCGCCTCTATGACGCTGCCCGAAGAGATGATCGCGGCGGCCTTTCGCAGCGCAGTACAGCTGCGTCACGACGCGCCCCAGGGCTGCGCGGCTTTGCGCGGCGTGACGATGGAAGGCCCTTTTTTCAACGAAAAAAAGAAGGGCGCACAGAACGGAGACTACCTGAAAAAACCGGACGCCGATATGTTCAGACGTTTGCAGCAGAAAGCGGATGGTTTGATCCGCATCGCGTGCGTGGCGCCCGAACTGGAAGGCGCGGCAGATTTTATCCGTGAGGTGAGCGCCACGGGGGTAACAGTGAGCGCGGCGCATACCAATGCCGCCTATGACGAAGCTGCGGCGGGGTTTGACGCGGGCATTACGCATGTGACGCATCTGTTCAACGCGATGCCGCCGCTGCTGCACCGGGAGCCCTCGGTGATCGGCGCGGCGTCGGAACGTGACGGCGTGACGGCCGAGCTGATCTGCGATGGGGTTCATGCGCATCCGAGCGCGGTCCGTGCCGCGTTTAAGCTGTTCGGGCCGTCGCGCATCTGCCTGATCAGTGACGCGATGGCGGCCTGCGGCCTAAAAGACGGCGAATCGATGCTGGGCGGGCAAAAGGTGTTCATTCAAAACGGACGGGCGACACTCGCTGACGGTACGATCGCGGGCTCGGTGGCAACGCTGTTTGAGTGTTTAGCAACAGCCATATCAATGGGCATACCGGCGCAGGACGCGGTGCGCTGCGCGACGGCGAACCCGGCAAGCGTGATCGGTGCGACGGATATCGGAGGCATCGCGGCGGGCAAACGCGCGGATTTTTTAATCTGCGGCAGCGATTGGACGCTCAAGGATGTATATATTGCAGGAAACAAGACGGAAAGGACATAAAAGCAAACATGCAATACCAGATTGTTAAGGATACGGAAGAAATGGGCCGCGCGGCGGCTGATATATTTGCACAGCAGGTTGCGGCAAAGCCGGCCAGCGTGCTCGGGCTGGCAACGGGGTCTTCACCGCTGCCGCTTTACGCCGAGCTTGTGAAACGCAGCCGTGCGGGCAAAACGGACTTTTCTCGGGTGCGCACGGTCAACCTCGACGAGTATGTGGGCCTCGGGCCAAATCACCCGCAGAGCTACCGGTTTTTTATGCAGCAGAATCTCTTCGATCATATCCCCGTGAAACCGGAGAACACATCGCTGCCGGACGGCCTCGCAGCCGATTTAACCGCCGAGTGCCGCTGTTACGACGCGCGCATCGCGGCGTGGGGAGGCATCGATCTGCAGCTGCTCGGCATCGGGCACAACGGTCATATCGGGTTTAACGAGCCGGGTACCGTCTTTACACTCAAAACGCACGCGGTGCGGATTGCCGAGAGGACGCGCATGGCCAACGCGCGCTTTTTCGGGGATGACCCGAATCAGGTGCCCTCTCAGGCCATTACGATGGGCATCGGCAACATCATGGGCGCGCGCAAAATCGTGCTGCTTGTATCGGGCGAAAGCAAAGCTAAAATTGTGCAGCGTGCGTTTTTCGAGGACGTCACCCCCGAGGTGCCCGCCTCTGTGCTGCAGCTGCATCAGGATGTCACAATAATTGCCGACCGTGAAGCGGCATCATGCATTGAAATGAAACTTTTAGAAGTGATATAATCAATTATTCCAATTCATATTGAATCATATAGCGGAGGTAAGCGGGCATGCGCAAATCCACCCAAAAAGGGCTTTCTCTCAAATGGGGACTGCTGGCAATTATGGCTCTTTGCTGGATTGTGCCGTTTGCGGTGATACTCGTTTACTCCGGCTATTCCATTTCCAACAACGTTCAGGATCGAATCAAAGATACCGTCACCACGAGCGTCAATATCGCCTTTAGGCAGACGGTTGATAAGTTCAGCAGCGCGATGGCCGCATCGCGCGCGTCCTCATACGATGAAAAAATAGACAACGCCTATGCAAGATACTTAAGCGACAGAGACGGTGTTGTGCTTTACGATACCGTCACGACATATTTGCTGCAGCAATACGGCTACGACGACAGCTTCAATGCCACGTTTTTATTTTTCACGTCATCGCCCGGCGACATATACTACGCAAGCAATCGCACAAAGCCCGGGGAAATACACGGCTACAAAAACTATCAGGAGAACGTTCATCAGCATGTTTTAAACACCTATGCAAAGCTGGGTACCAAGATCGGCTTTTTTCAGAGCGGGCAAAAGCTCTATATGATGCGCAATATCGTGGACAGGAGTTTTCAGCCGTACGCCGTGATTGTGATGGAATGCAACGAGATGACGCTTTTTGAAAGCCTGCGCAACATCGTGTGGCTCAAGGATGCCGTGATAAGCCTCGATGACATCACGCGCAGCGTGGTGGGAGAGGGCGATCTTTTAACCGGTGCGGATGACGGCGTCCGGTACGACAGCCGCAACGGCAGCTACAATATTCAAACATCCATGCGATTTGAGGGGCATACGCTTAGGCTCAATGTGATTTCGGACAGTGCCGAGCTTGTGGATGAATTTCCGAAGGTGGCGCTGACACTGCCGTTAATCGGGCTGTTTGCCGTGCCGCTGCTGCTTTTTGTGGTTTGGGCGTATTATCATTATATATCGCGGCCGGTGGATACGCTCGTCGATGCGGCAGCGCATATGGAAGCCGGAGAACGCGGCTATACAGTGAGCAATCTGCCCGCCAGCCGGGAATTCCGCTATCTGACGGAACGGTTTAACAACATGTCCACACAGTTAAAGCTTCAGTTTGAACGCAGTTATGAGGAACAGCTCGCGCTTCAGGACGCACGCATGAGCGCGCTGCGGTCTCAGATCAATCCGCATTTTTTAAACAATACGCTCGAAGCGATACTTTGGGCAGCACGTTTGGCCGAGGATGAGAAGGTGTGCCGCATGATCGAAGCGCTTTCCAAAATGCTCGACGCGGCGACAGCGAGAGGCGGGCGTGCCCGCGGCAGCGTGGAACAGGAGCTTTCCTATACCGATGCGTATCTTTATATATTGTCCGAACGTCTCGGAGACAGGCTCACCATTATTAAGGATATTGATCCGCAAACGCTTCAGGTTCTCGTGCCGTGTCTCATTCTGCAGCCCATTGTG
Organism: Bacillota bacterium; assembly: GCA_023406895.1. GTDB lineage: Bacteria > Bacillota > Clostridia > Christensenellales > SZUA-584 > SZUA-584. The sequence continues at coordinate 24,909 of JAEXTV010000019.1, forward strand.
GAAAACGCGATTGAGCATGGCATTGCGCTTAAACAGCAGGGCGAATTGATTTTGCGCAGCCGTCTTAAAGACAATGTGCTTGTGATTGAGGTTGAGAACGACGGCGTGATGACAAACGCGGACAGGGACGCGATCAGCAAGCTGCTCAGCACGCAAAGCGACGGCGACGGCACCGCAGACAGCCGCGAATGCATCGGCATCCGCAATGTGAACAGACGGCTTAAAATTCTCTACGGAGAAGAGGGGGGGCTGACCATCAGCGAGGTTAAGCAAGGCCGAACCCTGGCCCGCATTGTGATCCCGAATGTTGAGTTTTGTTCATAAACGGGCAACCATAAGCAATAAAACGCAATCGTGGGTCTATGGGATCACAGTTTGCGTCATCTATAATAATCATAAAGCGGATAAAGCCCGCTCTGCCCATATATCATTTTATGGAGGATAGTACACAATGAAAAAGACCATTGCACTCTTGTTGGTTCTGGTGATGGCACTTGCAGTGTTTGCCGGCTGCTCCGGACAGACTGCCCAGCCGTCGGCTTCTGAATCTGCCGAGGCGTCTTCAAGCGCTCCAGCCGAATCGTCTGAATCTGCCGGACCCGTGGAGATCACTGTGGTGACCTCATACGGCGGCGACGACGGCAACCGCGGCAACTACGAAACGGCACTGGCCGGTTACGAAGAAGCGACAGGCAATAAAGTGATGGATGCATCCGCAACGTCGAATGAAGAGTGGAAAGCCAAAGTGATGGCTGACTTCGAAACAGGAACAGAGCCCGACGTATTGTTTTACTTCTTAGGCTCCGACGCCAACTCCATCATTGATGCCGACAAGGTTGTGCCTCTCGATGAAATCCGCGAAGTTTATCCCGATTATGCCAGCAATATGAAAGAGGACATGCTCGTTCCTTCTCCGGTTGACGGCAATGTTTATGCGGTTCCTTCCAGCGGTTACTGGGAAAGCCTTTTTGTGAACACCAAGGTGCTCGACGCTGCGGGTGTGGCGGTTCCGGGCCCCGACTACACATGGGAACAGTTCCTTGCTGACTGCCAGAAGATTAAAGATGCGGGCTTCACACCCGTGGCCGTATCGCTTCAGGAAGTTCCTCACTATTGGTTTGAATTCACCACATACAACAACGGCAACACAGCCAATCACCTCGATGTGCCCGCTTCGGCAACGGATGCCACAGGCACAAAATGGGCTGCCGGCTTTGATGATTTAAAACAGCTTTATGATAAGGGATTCCTGCCGGAGAACACGCTCACAGCGACCGATGCGGAAACAGTTCAGCTGATGGCTGACGGCGATGCCGCGTTCCTGATCGACGGTTCCTGGAAGGTGGGCTATTTCGTAGAAAACTGCGCTGACCATCTGAGTGACTATGCTGTGAAATATGTGCCGGGCAAGGGTGAGAGAAAAGCAACCGATATTATCGGCGGAATTTCCATGGGCTATTACATTACCCGTCAGGCATGGGAAGATGAAACAAAGCGCGATGCCGCGATTAAGTTCATCGAATACATGACAAGTGATGACGTTCTTTCCACATTCGTGACAACAGAAGTGACCGCGCTCAAGAATGGCGCGAAGCCGTCCGGCTTGAACGAGATTCAGACATCTGCGTCTGAAATGTGCAGCGACGTGTCGAGCATCGTGGGAGCGGTACAGGATTCTCTGAGCGCAGAAGCGCGTGCCGATCTGTTTGCCAACGTGAAAAACATCGTATCCGGCAAGATGACGGCTGCCGAAGCGCTTGAATCAGCGCTCGCCCTTCAGCCTGCCAAATAAGGTATCTCTCATTTGATGAACGGGGGGCTGCTTATTGCAGCCCCTTATTCAAACCAAGAATAAGGCGGTATGATATGAATTCGACAATCTACAAAAAGAAAACGCCACTGCTCGTATTTCTTATACCGGCTTTTGCATTCCTAGCGTTATTCTTATACTATCCGTTTATACAAAATATCATTAACAGCTTTTTGAATATATCAGGACTCGGCACTGCGGCCGAAGGGGCTAATGCACCGTGGTATACCAACTTTGTCAAGATGTTTGAAGACCCGAACATGCTGACAGCGCTCAAAAACACGCTGTTCTTAACGGCAACGACGATCATCTTTCAGGTGGGTATTGCGCTGGTGCTGGCGTTGCTGGTAGACCGGATTAAAGTGGGCGCCCATTTTTTCAGAACGGTGTATTTTTTCCCGATCGTTATCAGCGCGACGGCGCTGGGGCTGCTGTTTAATATCATTTTCCTTTACAACGGCGGCATGCTCAATCAGCTGCTGCAGAATGTATTCGGCGTTGCGGATAATATCGACTGGAAAGACCCTGAGCATTTCTTGGGAACGATGCTCACACCTGTTATGTGGCAGTATGTGGGGTTCTATTTTGTGATTATTGTGACGGGGCTTAACAATATTTCGCCCGAAGTTTACGAAGCGGCTGAGCTCGACGGCGCAAGCGGATGGAAACGCATCAGGTATATCACGCTGCCGTTATTAAGGAATGTGCTTTGCACCTGTCTTGTGCTGGCCATCACCGGCGCGCTCAAAGTATTTGATTTGCCCTGGGTGATGATGGGGTCAGGTATTCCGATGGATCAGTCGTGGCTGACGGGCACGTACATGTACAATCAGGCATTTATAAGGGGCGATGTGGATTATTCGTCCGCAATCGCGGTGGTCATTGTGGTGCTGGGCGTGGTTTTTGCGCAGGTGGCCAACAAAGTGTTCAAACAGAAGGATTATTGAGAGAGGAGAAAATCAGATGGACAAATTGAAAATGCGCGGTTTGCGCAAAGGCAGATTCTCTGTCTCTCAGCTTTTCACATATATTGTGCTCATATTCTGGGGGATTACCACAGTTTATCCGTTCCTTTGGGTCATCATCAATTCGTTCCGGCTCAAAGGTGAGATCCGGTCGGATTCGTTTTCGATTCCGTGGCCGTGGACAGACAGCTTTACACTGGATAACTATCAAACGGCGGGAGAACGTTCGGACTTTGCCAACGCTTATGTCAACAGCTTCGTGATTTCCATCACGGTGACGGTTTTTGTGGTGCTGCTGGCGGGGCTTGCGGCTTATGGGTTGGTCCGCTATAACTTCAGGGGCAAAAAAATCATCTACGGCCTCGTGATCGCAAGCATGATGTTTCCTGTTTTTTCAACGATCATCCCTGTGTTCCGCATGGAAGTCGGCTGGGGTATCGCAAGCACGGGCAACCGCTGGGCGTCAATACTGTCTGTGATACTGCCGCAGATCGCGGGTAACCTGTCGTTCTCCATTATCGTGCTGATGGGCTTTATACGGTCCGTACCGATCGAGCTGGAGGAGTCCGCATATCTCGACGGATGCAATGTTTTCAAGATCTACTTCAAGATCATCATGCCCGTGGCAAGGCCGTCCTTCGCAACGGTGGCGATTTTCTCGTTCCTGTGGTCTTATAACGATTTGTTCACACAGATGTTTCTGCTGCGGTACCCACATGAAAAAACGATCACGCTGCTGCTCAACGAGATCAATTCGCAGGCGGGCGTGAACTATGGGCTCATGGCGGCGTCCGTGGTGCTTGTGGTGCTGCCGGTGCTGGTTGTGTACATTCTGCTGCAAAAGAACATCATCAAGGGGCTGACGATAGGTGCGATAAAGGGCTGATGGTGGTATGATCATATCATCAAGCGTTCGGAGGCAATCATGTTTAAAGTCGTGCTGATCGATGATGAGGCCATTATTGTAGAAGGCTTAAAAAAGGTGGTCGACTGGAAACACTTCGGCTGCGAAGTGGTGGCGACGGCCTACAGCGCTGCGGGAGGAACGAAGGCAATCCGCGAGCACGCGCCGGACATCTTATTCACCGATATCAAAATGCCGGATACCGACGCACTCACCATGCTCGTCGGCCTCAAAAGCGAATTTCCGAATATGCAGGTAACGGTGCTGACGGGTTACCGAAACTTTGAGTATGCGCAGGAATCCATTCGCCTTGGGGTGACACGTCTGCTGTTAAAGCCGTCGCGCATGGAAGAGATTCATGAAGCGCTGATGACGATGATCGGCAACTTAGGCAAGATCAGCATCGGCGGACCGGAGCAGGATACCAAGGATGAAGAGCATAACGCGAACAGTTTTATCGTGCGGCAGGCGTTGGCATACTTAGATGAAAACTATGCGGAGAAACTGACGTTGCAGGATATTGCGGAACATTGCTATGTTTCACAGTGGCATCTGTCAAAGCTGCTGAACAAGCATACAGGCAAGAGCTTTTATGATCTGCTCAATGCGACGCGCATCAAAGCGGCGAAGCAGCTGCTCGGAAACCCGAGCCTCAAAATCGGCGATATTTGCGAACTGGTCGGATATGCGGATACGGGCCATTTTTCGAGAGTATTTAAAAAGATAGAAGGCGTCAGCGCAAACGAATTTCGTAATCAGCTGTGAGCCTTATCAAGCAATCGGCGGCTGCCCGCTCCACATAATGGGTTGCCTGCGCGAAAGAAAAGGAGGATCCCCCGCGTCGGCTCGCGGTGCGGCAGCGTGGAGACCTGCCGTAATGTCTGCGGAATTACGCTTTGCGCAGATGAGGCTGTGAGGTAAAAGCCCTTTCGGCCAGGCCGGAATTTATGGCAAAAGTCACATTTAACAGCATTGAAAAGATCTATCCGTCCAGCAATGAAAGAAAGAGCAAGAAGGAGCTGAACGGTGAGAAAACGGTCAACCTGCAGATCACCGATAAAGGGGTTGTGGCCGTGCAGCAGTTCAGCCTCGATATCGCCGATAAGGAGTTCATTGTGCTGGTCGGGCCGTCGGGCTGCGGCAAATCAACCACGCTGCGCATGGTGGCGGGCCTCGAAGAGATCTCGTCAGGTGAACTCTATATCGATGATAAACTGATCAACAACGTGCCGCCAAAGGACAGAGACATCGCGATGGTGTTTCAGAACTACGCACTTTACCCGCATATGAGCGTTTACGACAACATGGCGTTTGCGCTTAAGCTGCGAAAAGTGCCCAAGGACGAAATCGATAAAAAGGTGAAGCAAGCGGCCGAGATTCTCGGCATCACCGAGCTGTTAAGGCGCAGACCCAAAGCGCTGTCGGGCGGGCAGCGCCAGCGCGTGGCCATCGGGCGCGCCATCGTGCGCGAGCCCAAGGTCTTTTTAATGGACGAACCGCTGTCAAATCTCGACGCGAAGCTGCGCAATCAGATGCGGGCGGAGCTCATCAAAATGCGTGAGCGCGTGAACACCACGTTCATCTATGTGACGCACGACCAGACAGAAGCGATGACGCTCGGCGACCGGATCGTGATTATGAAGGACGGGTTTATTCAGCAGATCGGCACGCCGTCACAGGTGTTCAATCATCCGAGAAACCTGTTTGTGGCCGGATTTATCGGCACGCCGCCGATGAACTTCTTTGACGCCGAGCTGATAAAGAACGGCGATAAGTATGCCGTGCAGCTGCACGGTGTGAAGGTGGTGCTGCCGGAGGCAACATGCAGAGCATTGGCGGAAAACGGCAGACAGACGATGAGCATCACGCTTGGCATACGCCCGGAGCATATTCAGGTTTCAAATCTCGGGGTTGCCGCAACGGTGGATGTGAGCGAGATGATGGGCAGCGAAACGTACATTCATGTCAGCGTGCAGGGAAAGGAAGCGATTATCCGCATCCCCACCACCGAATACCAGCATGTGGCTTCGGGGCATCTGCTCTCATTTGAGTTTTCCGGAGAGCTCGTGCACATGTTTGACCCGGAGACGGGACTGAATTTGATTTAGCAGAGGGGTTTAAAAGGCATGGGTTTAAAAGATAAGCCTGTGCCTTTTTGTATGCTAACCTAGATCAATCTCTGTTATCACTGCGTGTGCCACCTCTAACAAAGGCTCGTTAGACGCTTGCAGCTATGCTGACTGAGGATTAAATAAATCTCGTTTTTAAATTCACTCAAACTCATGCGCAGCACCCTTGCCTCCCTATAAGAGGGAGGTGGCAAATGACGGATTTTTGAATCCGGCATTTGACGGAGGGAGTGAACGATGTCAGCTCAGCACAATCCTCCGTCACGCTGCGCGTGCCACCTCCTTTCAAAAGGAGGCTTAATAGGGAAATCTGCCGCCTGATGCACTACCAAAACTAATAAAAAGTTGTTGTTTCTGTCATTCTGAACCCGCAAGCGGGTGAAGAATCTGTTAAAAATTCTGATTCACTACTAGTGGACCGGATGACAAGATGAGTTGCTTTACTTAGTAATAAAAAATCCGGATTGTCGGCTTCTTCCTCCCTCAGTCGCCTATCGGCGACAGCTCCCTCCAGAGGGAGCCATAGGTGCTTGCACAATACCGCACTTGCACATGACCGCAATCCTTCGTCACGCTGTGCGTGCCACCTCCTTTCAAAAGGAGGCTGCTCTTATCGAAGATGCATCGCCATATACTGCTGATGTCAGCGCATCTGCACTGTATGTCGGGCGTCCACTGGACGCCCCTACGGAGACCACGTACATACCATCTGGTACGCTTCTCAGTAAAATTTTAATATGAAGCATAGCGACAACGTCCCCAAAGGGGAAGCCGATTTTAATAAGCCTGGGAGATCATATGAACATCACAATCAAAAACGAAATGCTGACAGTGACGCTCAGCACTTTAGGCGCAGAGATGAGGTCCATCCGGGATGCTGACGGTACGGAATATCTGTGGAACGGGGATCCGGCTTACTGGGCGAAGCGCGCACCCAATCTGTTTCCGTATGTGGGAAGACTGACGGACAACACATACCGGCTTAACGGGAAAAGCTATACTATGGACAGACACGGCTTTGCGGCACATATGGAATTTGCCGTTGAAGATTATAACGATAATGCGGTGTCGTTTCGGCTTGAAGACACTGCCGCCACACTTGCAATGTATCCGTATCATTTTGCGCTGCGCATTTCATACCGCTTGTCGGGAAAACGTCTCAATATCACTTTCACCGTAGAAAATAAGGACGCGGAGACGATGGCTTTTGGCCTCGGCGGACATCCGGGCTTTCGGGTACCGCTTGAAAGCGGCATTAGGTTTGAGGACTATATGCTGGAATTCGGTGAAGCCGCCACGCCGGTTCACATCGGCTTCAGCCCTGAGGGTTTCTGTTCGGGCCTTGATATGCCATTCACGCTGCAGGACGGCCTTCGTCTGCCGCTCTCGCATGATTTGTTTGACAACGATGCGATTGTGCTTTCCGGTATGGCCGGCAGTGTGACATTGAAAAGAATTTGCGGCAGGAAAGCGCTGCGCGTGGAATACCCTGATATGCATTACCTCGGGCTATGGCATAAACCTCTCACCGATGCGCCGTATATTTGCATTGAACCTTGGACGTCGCTGCCGTCCCGACAGGATATCGTGGAAGACTTATTACAGCAGGAAAACCTTATCAGTTTACCCTCCGGCCGGATTTATGAAAATACCTGGGCCATCGACGTATTGACTTATGCCGATTGATTGACAAAAGAGTTGTATTGCCGCAGAATACCAACAGAGCGTCAGCCATACAAACGATAAATATCGAGACTTTATTGGGGGACTGCATGGACATCAACATCAATCGGCTTACCAACGAGTTTTGCGCACTGGCCGGTATGGACAGCCCGTCATTCGGCGAAAAAAAGGTTTGTGACTATGTCAAGCGTCAGCTTGTCGAGCTTGGTTTTAGCATTGCGGAAGATCAGGCGGGGGCAGGGCATGAGAACGGCTGCGGCAACCTCTATGGCTATCTTGCTGGAGAAGAGGCGCTGGGGGCTCCGTTGCTGCTGTGCGCCCATATGGATACGGTGGAACCGTCCTGCGGGAAGCGGGCAGTCATTTGCGAAGATGGCCGCATCACGAGCGCCGGCAATACGGTGCTCGGCGCGGACGATATATCGGGCATGACGGCAATACTCGAAGCGCTGCGCGTCATCGATGAAAACGGGATACGGCATCGGCCCATTGAAGTACTGTTTACTGTCGCGGAGGAGGTTTACTGCTGCGGTGCAGCCCAGTTCGATTTTTCACAGATACGCTCGAAGCAGGCTTATGTACTGGATCTTTCGGGCCCCATCGGCACAGCGGCCTTCAGTGCGCCCAGCATACTGTTCTTCACAGCGACGGTGACGGGGAAATCCGCCCATGCGGGATTTGAGCCCGAAAAAGGCGTTCACGCCATCGCGGCGGCGGCAGACGCCGTCAGCAAGCTTAAGCTCGGGCACATCGGCGAGGATGCCACACTCAATATCGGAATCATTCAAGGCGGACGGGCGACGAACATCGTGCCCGACGAATGCACTGTGCGCGGCGAGGTGCGCAGTTTTTCTCACAAAAAGGCGCTGGAACTCGTGGAAGCAGTCAAACAGCAGTTCAGCGCCAGCGCGGCGGCCATTGGCGCATCGGCGGCTTTTGAGGTGACGGAGGGCTGCAAAGCCTATGAGACACCGCCGGGCCATGCCGTGGCAACGCGTTTCAAAGACGTGTGCAAATCCATGGGCATCGAAGCGCAGTTGATCAGGACATTCGGCGGCAGCGACAACAATTATCTCGCCGCGCACGGCATCACAGGGCTGGTGGCCGCGTCGGGGATGCACGATTGCCATACCTGCGCGGAATACACCACGGTGGAGGAGCTTGCGCAAAGTGCAAGGCTTGTGGCATCGCTGATCGTATCGGACGACGGCGGGGAAGCTTAAAAAGATCGAGTTTAAACAGAAATTAATCGGCAGTTTATGCCGTTTGCGCGTGTTAAAAACATCATATCGCGGGCCCCTCTGACCCTGTCAGGGTGGATTGGGGGCCGTCACCGACAGGTGACGGGGAGAGAAAATGATTGAAAGCCGGTCTCTTCCTCAAACGTTTTGTGCCACCTCCCGGCCATCCCATCGGTATCGTCATCTGACGACCCCGCAATGGGTGGAAGGGGACGGAATGCGTTTTCTTTTTAGCAATGATTTAAATGGGTTTGCCAATAATAATTTAAGCTTCTTTTCAAAGCATTAATAGCGAGGAAACGCAATCGGCTTTTCAGCTGACCGCGGCCGGATTACCGGTGCACTGCACGCTCAAGCTGCTTGAGTGCCTGCTTTAACACCGAGCGCGGGCAGGCGATGTTGATACGCTGAAAGCCGCTGCCGCCTTGCCCAAACATCGTGCCCGCATCGAGCCAAAGCTTCGCGCGGCTGACGATCAGCTCGTCAAGCGCCTTGTCGCTCAATGTCAGCGCTTTGCAGTCGAGCCAGACGAGATAAGTGCCCTGCGGTTCCACGAGCTTGATCTCGGGAATATGCTTTTGAAGGTATGCGCGCAAATACTTAAGATTGTCCTCCAGATAGCCTTTGAGCGCTTCGAGCCAGTCTTCCCCTTTTTGATAGGCGGCTTTGCACGCCACAAGGCCCATCACGTTGATCTGACTGTAGCCGCAGCGGTTCATTTCCTGGCGGATGCGATGGCGAAGGGTTCGGTTCGCCACAAATATGTTGCTGACCTGCAGCCCCGCCAAATTGAAGGTTTTGGTGGGCGCGGTGCATGTAACCGTGATGGTCTCAAATTCGGGCTTCAAATTCGCGAACACGGCATGTGCGTGGCCCGGATAGATGAAATCGGCATGAATCTCATCGGAGATCACGGTGACACCGTTTGCCACGCAGATGTCGCCCATCCGTATCAGCTCGTCACGCGTCCAGACGCGCCCCACGGGATTGTGCGGATTGCAGAGAATAAACAGCTTGACGTTGTCTTCTTTAATTTTTTGCTCAAAATCCTCAAAGTCGATTTGATAGCCGCTGCCGTCGTAAACCAGCTCATTCACAACGAGCTTGCGGCGGTTGGCTTCAACCGATTCGGTAAACGGATAATAGACGGGCTGCTGAATCAGCACCGCGTCGCCGGATTGCGTAAGCGCGCGAATGGCGGCGCAGACCGCAAACACCACGCCGGGCGTTTTCACGAGCCAATCCGGGTGTACCTGCCAATCAAAACGGCGGCTGAACCAGCCCTGCAGCACCTTAAAATAATCTTCCCGGCTTTCGCTGTAGCCGAATATGCCGTGGGCGCTTTTTTCCATCAGCGCGTCGATCACGCATGGGGGCGTGCGAAAATCCATATCGGCCACCCAAAGCGGCAGCAGGCCGTCCGGCATGCCGCGCTTGGCCGCAAAGTCGTATTTGAGCGAGTCGGTGTCTCTGCGTTCGATAATTTCATCAAAGTTATATGTCATGTCAGCCCTCCAAAGCCTGCCGCAAATCGGCGGTTAAGTCGTCCGCGCTCTCGAGCCCGACCGAAAGGCGCAGCAGTTTATCATTAATGCCCTTGGCTTCGCGTACCGCCGCCGGAACGTCGGCGTGCGTTTGCAGCATCGGGTATGTGATCAGCGATTCCACACCGCCGAGGCTCTCAGCGTATTGAATGACGGCCACACGTTCGAGTATTTTCTGCGCGACGACGGCACTTTGCGTTTCAAACGATATCATCGCGCCAAAACCGGATGCCTGTTTTTTGGATACGGCATAACCCGGATGAGCCGGCAGGCCCGCATAGTGCACGGCGTTCACCTTGGCATGCCCGCTTAAAAACTGCGCGAGTTTCATCGCGGTGGCCTGCTGCCTCTCAAGACGCACGGCCAGGGTTTTGAGGCCGCGTATTAACAGCCAGCTGTCAAAAGGAGATAGGCACGCGCCTGTCGTTTTATAAATGAAACGCAGCCTTTCGGACAGCGCTGTGTTATTCACCACGAGGAAACCGGCCAGCGTGTCGTTATGGCCGCCGAGGTACTTCGTGCCGCTGTGCACCACGATGTCCGCGCCGAGGTCGAGCGGCCGCTGGAAATACGGCGTTAAAAACGTGTTATCCACAATCACAAGCAAGCCATACCGCTTGGCGAGAGCGGCAGCGGCGGCAATATCGGTCACCTGCATCATTGGGTTGGTCGGCGTTTCGATGAAAAGCGCTTTGGTATGCGCCGTGATTTTTTCTTCTATTAATGATATATCAGAGGTGTCAACAAGGTCAAACGACAGGCCGTTTTTAGCCGAGATATGGTAAAACAACCGATGCGAGCCGCCATACAGATCGTCCGAGGCGATGATATGGTCTCCGGGGGAAAACAGCTCCATGAGCGCCGATATCGCAGCCATGCCGGACGAAAAGGCCATCGCGTCTGTGCCGTTCTCGAGCGAAGCCATGGTGATTTCGAGATGCTCGCGAGTCGGGTTCTGCAGGCGCGAATAATCAAAGCCGGTGCTCTCACCGATGCCCGGATGAGAAAACGTCGCCGACTGGAATATCGGCACGCTGACCGCGCCCGTCACATCGTACTTTTTGCTGCTGCCATGAATGCAAAGCGTTTCAAAATCCATACCGGCCTCCTTATATAAAGAACATCAGGCTGTTTTCGGCGTTGTGCTTCTCGGCCTCAAGCACGAGGTCATCGAGCGTGATCTTTTCCAGTGCCGCTTTTATGGCGCTGTCTAAAGAGCCGAAAACCAGCGTCTGCAAGGCGGCATCAATCTGCGGCGCTTTTTGGGCCACGGTTTCTTCAGTGCTTTCCGTCAGCGCGCTCTCCACAGCCGCGAGCACCTGATAGGCGCTGATGTCGTTGGGTGTGCGCGTGAGCATATAGCCGCCTTGAGAGCCTTTGAGCGAGGTCACGATATCGCCGCGCTTAAGCAGGGAGAAAACCTGTTCAAGATAGATTTTCGAAACACCGAGCTTTTCGGATATGCTGATGACCGTGATACATTCGCCTTTGTTGTAATCCTGCGCCATGCTGACGGTTGCGGCCAGCGCATAGCGCCCTTTGGCGGATATCCTCATGATCTCACCTCATTTCATACTAATTATATATGCTTTTATCATATGCGAAAGAAAAAGCCTTGTCAATAGCATACCAAACTGATATAAAAAATATAAATTATTTTTGATTACCTATTGACAAAGAATAAATACGGGAATAAGATAATATCATATTAAACATATATGAATTAAAAATAAGTGAATATAAAATCGGAGGTAACAAAAATGTCGAAGGTGTATAAGAGCTTAACGGAGCTGATCGGAAAGACGCCGCTGCTGGAGCTTTCCAATTATGAAAAGAAGCACGGGTTGAAAGCAAAAATTATCGGCAAGCTCGAGTATTTCAATCCGGCGGGCAGCGTGAAGGACAGGATTGCCAAGGCCATGATTGACGATGCGGAGCAAAAGGGGCTGCTCAAGCCGGGCAGCGTGATCATCGAGCCCACCAGCGGCAACACGGGTATCGGCCTTGCGTCGGTGGCTGCGGCGAGAGGATACCGCGTCATTCTCACCATGCCCGAAACAATGAGCGTTGAACGCAGAAATCTGCTGAAAGCGTACGGCGCGGAGCTCGTGCTGACAGAAGGCGCGAAGGGCATGAAGGGTGCGATTGCCAAGGCCGAGGAGCTCGCGCAGGAAACGCCGGATTCATTCATACCGGGGCAGTTTGTGAACCCGGCCAACCCGGCTGTGCACAGAGCCACCACGGGCCCCGAAATATGGGAAGATACCGACGGTCAAGTGGATATCTTTGTATCGGGCGCAGGCACGGGCGGCACAGTGACGGGCGTCGGCGAGTACTTAAAACAGAAGAACCCCGATATCAAGGTCGTCGTGGTGGAGCCTGCGGATTCGCCTGTGCTCTCGGAAGGCAGGCCCGGCCCCCACAAAATTCAGGGTATCGGTGCGGGCTTCGTGCCCGACGTGCTCAACACAGGCATTTACGACGAGATCATCACGGTGAAAAACGAAGATGCTTTTAATGTCGGTAAAGAGATTGCGAAGACGGAAGGGCTGCTTGTGGGCATATCCTCCGGCGCGGCGGCATGGGCAGCCACGCAACTGGCACAGCGTCCCGAAAATGAGGGCAAAACCATCGTTGTGATTCTGCCGGATACAGGTGAACGTTATCTGTCCACGCCGCTCTTTTCAGAATAAGCCCGGCAATTCTGTAGCTGACTGAAACGGAGGCAAGCAGCCCCCGTGCCTGTTGTTTTGGCAGACAGATATTCTCCCTCTATCCACAAGGGCTGAAGAAAGCGCTGATAAAGTCCCCGCAAAAAATTTGATCGTCCATTTTACTGTGAGGTGAAGAATCAAAGCGGGGACTGGAAAACGGATTTTGCATTGAATCTCTTCCACGATAAGCCGCCGCGATTGCGGTCAATCTGATGGTTATCGCTGGTAGTTAAATCCCATGTCCGAAAACCAGGGGATTCTGTCCATAATACGAAGACATCGTTAATGGATTTGATAGAAATGAATGCATGATGAAACAACCCTCTTCACAGCTCTGTGAAGAGGGTTTATAAAAACCTAAATCCATATAAAATCAATATGAAATATTAAATTTAAAGGAGCTAATGACTATGGCAACCGATAAAAAGTACAAGTTTGAAACGCTTCAGCTGCACGTCGGGCAGGAGTCGCCCGACCCGGCCACGGATGCCCGTGCCGTGCCGATCTATCAGACCACCTCGTATGTGTTCCCAAGCTCGGCATCGGCAGCCGCGCGATTCGGCCTCGCGGAGCCCGGCAACATATACACGCGCATCATGAACCCCACCTCGGACGTATTCGAAAAGCGCATTGCGGCGCTTGAGGGCGGCGTGGGTGCCCTCGCGGTGGCCAGCGGTTCGGCGGCCGTCACGTACGCGATACAGAATATCGCCCACGCAGGCGATCATATCGTATCCGCAAACACAATTTACGGCGGCACCTATAATCTCTTCGCCCACACGCTGAAGGACTTCGGCATTGATGTGACATTTGTGGACCCGGATCAGGAGGGCAGCTTTGAAGCGGCGATTCGCCCGAATACCAAAGCGGTGTTTATTGAAAGCCTCGGCAATCCGAACTCGAGCATTATTGATATCGAGAAAGTGGCGGGCATCGCGCACAAGCACGGCGTGCCGCTCATCGTTGACAACACGTTCACCACGCCGTATCTGCTGCGCCCGTTTGAATACGGTGCCGATATCGTGGTGCATTCGGCCACCAAATTCATCGGCGGCCACGGTACCTCTATCGGCGGTGTAATTGTGGACGGCGGCCGGTTCGACTGGGCGGCTTCGGGGCGCTTCCCGTATCTGACCGAGCCCGACCCGAGCTACCACGGCGTCCGGTTTACGGAAGCCGTCGGAGCGCTTGCGTACATCATCAAGGCGCGCGTCACGCTGCTGCGCGATACCGGCTCGGCCTTAAGCCCGTTTAACTCGTTCCTTTTCCTGCAGGGACTGGAAACGTTGTCGCTGCGCGTGGAGCGCCACGTGGAAAACGCGCTCAAGGTGGTGGAGTACTTAAGCAAGCACCCGAAGGTGGAGAAGGTCAATCATCCGTCTCTGCCGGGCAGCCCATATAAAGCGCTGTACAACAAATACTTCCCGAACGGCGCAGGCTCGATATTCACATTTGAGATTAAGGGCAGCGCGGACGATGCGCGCAAGTTCACCGAAGACTTGGAGCTGTTCTCGCTGCTGGCCAATGTAGCTGATGTGAAATCGCTCGTGATCCATCCGGCGAGTACGACGCATTCGCAGCTCGGCGAGCAGGAGCTTTTCGAGCAGGGCATCAAGCCGAATACGATCCGGCTGTCCATCGGCACCGAGCACATCGACGATATCATTGCCGACCTCGAGCAGGCGTTCAATAAGTAACGGCGATTGCGTTTACCCGCATCACATACATACGAGTCAAACGAAAGACAGGCAGCTCAATGCGGCCTGTCTTTTTGTCTAAAGAATACCCCCGGTCATACCGGGAGCGCAAAAAGGCTTTCGTGTGAGTAAACTGGTTTTGACGATAGAATATGCTTTATCTCAGATATAAACCGTATGACTCACGAAAGCCTTCTCCTAGAAAAGAAGGTGGTGCGAAGCACCGGATAAGGCGTTAATAAACTGACAAAGTAAACACCTCATCAGTCGCCTGTCGGCGATAGCTTCTCCTCAATGAGAAGCCTAAGGATACGTTCAAGGGGCAAGACCCTTGTGACCTTGTACGGTTGGGTCAGCCGGCAGAAGATCAATAGATTTAAAACACAAATCATCAATGTGAATATTCCATCGGTGACAACGGCCAATGGATCGCAATAATGGTGTTTGGTGAACCACTTTTAATAAAATAACGTTTGATTAACCCGTCTGCTTGAGAATACCGATATCGATCAGAGCTCGTTCTGGAATTTAAAAAAGTAATTGCATGGCTGCTTGTACATCTCTCATTGACACTTAAGTTGATTTGCAGTAGTGTTAGTATAAGTTTAATTCCAAAGGAGGTGTGTGATGAGAACGCGAAACCATGCCCGCTTATCTGGACATGCTGTGGCTGCCGTGGTTGTATTCGCATTTTTTGTGTTCTTGTCAGCACCTTTTATTATTGCGGATAATCAAGCAAAGGGCGTCTCCGATTATACCGGTATGTCGTCAAGCGACGCAATCAGCGCAAACGTGTCGCTTGGTGCGATAAGCCCGCTGACGGCCACCTACAGAGCGGCAGAGCAGAGCGGCTTGTCGCCAGAGGCACGAAGCCTTAAACACTGGCTTTACAGCCTGCAGCTCTTGCTTGTGACAGCACTCTCTTTTGGTATTTTCAGAACCCGCGGCCTATCTATGCCATTTCTTTTGGCCGTGGTGCGTATAAGCCCAATTTCCATTTCCCTCGGAGGGCATGCGCCTCCGCTTTTCCGTGCGTAAAAACACATTCGCAAACGCATCACAGCATGCAAACGCAGAACTTTTTGAGCGGCGTTTTGTTATAGTGTTTTGATCGCATATATTCGCAAGCTTTTTCAGTCTTTATTTTGCTGTTCGATCAGATAAATAAAATAAAAAGATTTTGCCGTCGGCGGTTTATGTGCGGCGGCAACGGAAAGGGTACACGATGAAAAAGAGGAAATTTGTTTTTCCTATTGTGTTGATTATTGCGCTCATCATGGCATACTGCGCGGTTTTCAGCGTCACGATTCCATTTGGCATCTATGTTTTTCACTTCCCGGGTGCGCAGGATATCCGGCTGGGTACTGATATCCGCGGCGGCGTGGATGCCGTATACGAGCCGACGGGGCTTGACAGAAAACCCACAACCAGCGAGCTAGAATCGGCGCGGAGCATTATTGAAACGAGGCTCGATAAGAACAACATTCTCGACCGCGAAGTGACGATTGACGAGACAAACGGCTTTGTGATCGTTCGTTTCCCGTGGAAAACAGGCGAGACGGAGTTTGACCCGCAGAGCGCGCTGGCCGAGCTCGGAGAGACCGCCATGCTCACGTTTCGCGATGATGAGGGGACGGTGCTCGTGGAAGGCCGCGATGTGGAGAAAAGCCAGGTGCAGACCGACCCGAATACCGGTGAGATCATGGTGGGGCTGAAGTTCAACAGCGAGGGAACCAAACTTTTCAGCGATGCCACCAAGCGTCTTGTCGGCCAGAGGATCAACATATTTATGGACGATACGATGATACAGTCCGCCACCGTTCAGGAGCATATCGCGGGTGGCGAGGCCGTTATCAATAACATGGACAGCCCCGAGGAAGCCAAAGCGCTTTCGGATAAGATCAATTCGGGCGCGCTGCCTTTTTCTATGGTCACAAAGAACCATTCCATTATCAGCCCCACGCTGGGTGAAAGCGCGCTCAATATCATGCTGCAGGCGGGCCTCATCGCCTTTGTCCTGATCTGCGTGCTGCTGATTATATATTACAGGATGTCCGGGCTCGTGGCCAGCATCGCACTGCTTATACAGATCAGCGGGCAGGTGCTTGTGCTCGCACTGTCGCAGATTACACTGACCATCACGGGTATTGCGGGTATCATACTCTCCATCGGTATGGGTGTGGACGCCAACGTGATCATCTCAGAACGCATCAGCGATGAACTGCGGTCCGGCAAAACGCTGCGCGCGGCAATCACGGCAGGCTTTAAAAACGCTTTTTCCTCCGTGTTCGACGGCAACATCACGGTGCTGATCGTCGCGGTGATATTGATGAGCCTCGGCTCGGGTTCGTTGCTGTCTTTTGCGTACTCGCTGCTGATCGGTATCATATTCAACTTTATCGCCGGTGTAACGGCATCGCGGCTGATGATCCGCTCGCTCAGCGATTATAAGATCTTCAGCAAGCCATGGATGTATAACAGCCTGTCTAAGGGGGTGTCACTATGAAAAAGGATAAAGGTGTCACTACGGAAAAGGAGCAAGGTGTCACTATGGAAAAGGAGCAGAGTGTCACTATGAAAAAGGAGAAAAAAGTATTCAAGTTCTATGAGAAACGCCGCGTGTTCTTTATCATATCGGCGCTGATCATGCTGATCGGCATCGCTTTCATCTTCATCAACGGCGTTCATCTGGACATACAGTTTAAGGGCGGCGCGCTGCTCAAGTACACGTACACAGGCGACGTGGACGCGCAGCAGGCTGCGGATATGGCGACTGAACTGATTGGGCGTCCTGTGACCACGCAGACGACGACCGATTTGCTATCGAGTCAGAAACAGCTTGTCATCAATGTGGCCGGCGAATACGGTTTGGAGGCTGGGCAGCAGGAGCAGCTCGATGCCGCGCTCAAGCAGGCTTACCCCCAGAACGCGCTGACGCTGGCTGAATCTTCTATGGTGCAGCCGTTTTTCGGCCAGAAATTTTTAACCTCCGGTATTACGGCTCTGCTACTGGCCTGTGTGCTGGTGGTGCTTTACGTCTGGTTGCGTTTCCGCCGCATCGGCGGGCTGTCCGCGGGCATGATGGCGCTGGCCGCCTTATTTCACGACCTGCTTGTGGTGTTCTTCACATGTGTGATATTCCGCATACCAATAGGCGACTCGTTCGTGGCCGTCGCGCTCACCATCATCGGCTATTCCATCAACGATACCATCGTGATATACGACCGCATACGTGAAAACAGCCGGCTGCATACAAAAATGCCTGTTGAGCAGATCACGAACCTGTCCATATCGCAGTCTTTCACGCGCTCTGTAAATACCAACATCGCGGTGCTGCTCAGCGTGAGCCTTGTGTATATTCTCGCGTTTGCATCCAACCTCGATGCGGTGCAGAGTTTCGCGCTGCCCATGGCCATTGGTGCCATCAGCGGCTGCTATTCAACGATATGCATTGCGGGCCCGCTTTGGGTGATGTGGAAGAAACGCCACGCCTAGGCGGCGTGAGATAGCGCCTTGCCATCTCTGATGATACAGTCAACAGCGGCAGAAGCAGTTGTTCCTTGCTTCTGCCGCTGTTCTTGTCTAAAGAATACCCCGGTAGTGCCAGGGGATCCAAAAGGCTTTAGCTATGAGTAAAATGGTTTTCACGAAAGAATATACTTAATCTAAGATATAAACATTGATTTATGAAAGCCTTCTCCTTGAGGAGAAGGTGGTGCGAAGCACCGGATGAGGTGTCAAAAAAGGCTGATAAATCGAACACCTCATCAGTTGCCAGATTGCGCATCATACTATTTTGGCTCACCTTAGTCAGTCGCCGGCTGCTTGCGGCTGATATTGTTTTTGCGGGATACGCTGATACACCCGCGTGGAACGTAGGCCATTACCCCATCGGCATGCCCGGCTTGCAATGGCGGGACGGACATGTTATCATGACGGCAAAAATACGACGAATTGACTGATTGTACAGACGAAAGAAGGACATTCATATGGCATTTGAGCCAGACAGAGAGACGGCATTAACGGTGCTGCACAAGCATGTGAAGCAGGAGAGTTTGCTGCGCCATGCGCTGACGGTAGAAGCCGTCATGCGGCATTTTGCAGGGGTTTATAACGAACCGGACGCCGAAAAGTGGGCGGTGATCGGGTTGCTGCACGATATCGATTTTGAAAAATACCCCGAGCAGCACTGCCATAAGGTGCGTCAGCTGCTCGAACCGGAAGGCTATCCGGAAGATTATATGCGCGCCATCGAGAGCCACGGTTACAAGCTGGTCAGCGACGTGGAGCCAACGCACGTGATGGAGAAGGCGCTTTACGCAACGGACGAGCTGACTGGACTGATCGCAGCAACCGCGCTGATGCGCCCGAGTAAAAGCATACTTGATATGGAGGTCAGCTCCGTCAAAAAGAAATGGAAGCAAAAGAGCTTTGCGGCGAACGTGGACCGCGATGTGATTCTGGACGGCGCGCGGATGCTTGGCATGGAACTCGATGAGCTGATTGCGCATACCATCACCGGCATGCGCGCGGTGGCCGAGGAGATTGGGCTCAAGGGCGAAGCCGGGACCGAGCTTGAATGATGATCTATCTTGATTACGCGGCGCATACGCCGCCCGACGCGGCGGTGACCGAGGCGTTCGTGCAGGCGTCGCGGCAATTTACCGCAAACGCGAATGCACCATACCCGCCGGGGCAGGCGGCCAAAGCGCGGCTCGGTGAGGCCACGCGTCATATTGCGGCGCTGTTGAACGTGCCGCCCGAATCGGTGATATTCACTTCCGGTGCCTCGGAATCCAACAACCTTGCCATTAAGGGTGTTGCCGAAAAATATAAAAAATACGGAAAGCATATCATCTCCACCCCGCTCGAGCATTCCTCGGTGAACGGGCCGCTCGCGTATTTGGCGCAGCAGGGGTTTGAGATTGAATACTGTGAGCTTAATTCCGATGGGACGGTGGACACCGCTCATTTGGCATCATTGCTGCGTGACGACACAATAATCGTCTCCATCTGTTGGGCAGACAGTGAACTCGGCATCGTTCAGCCGATTCATGAGATCGCGGCGATGCTGGCCGTTCGTCCGCACTGTGTTTTTCATACGGACGCGACGCAGGCGGTGGGCAAGGTTCCGGTCAATTTCGACGGTATCGGGCTCGCGTCATTCGCGCCGCACAAGTTTTTCGGGCTGGGCGGCAGCGGTGTGCTGATCCGCAGCGAGCATGTGATGCTCGAACCGCAGATCCACGGCGGCATCAGCACCACCCCGTTTCGCAGCGGCACGCCCGCGCTGGAGCTGGCTGTTGCGGCGGAGCAGGCACTCGCTATTGCGGCGGCGGAACAAGCAAAGCGGTATACGGCTGTGGAAGCGCTCTGCGCGCGGCTCAAGTGCGCGCTGGGCGGTATTTCCGGCGTGCGCATCAACAGTACAGCGGCCTCGGTGCCGCATATCGTCAACGTCAGCGTGCCGGGTATCAGGACGGATGCAATACAGTCGCTTTTGGCTGAACAGGACATTTATGTCGCAACCCGGTCGGCCTGCTGCGCGCCGGGCACTGTCTCACGCCCCGTGTATGCGCTGACCCATGACAGAAAAGCGGCGCTGTCCACGCTGCGCGTCAGCCTCAGCCATATGACACGCGAAGAAGAGATAGACGCGTTTGCACGGCATCTCAAAACAAGCATAGAGAAAGTCAGAGGGAACCAATGAACGACTGCGGTCAGGTGGAAAGAAGCATCATCAAAAAATACAGACGTGATATCTGGAAGAAGTTCATATCGGCGGTCGATGCCTACGGCCTGATTCAGGAGGGTGACAAAATTGCCGTCTGCATGTCGGGCGGGAAGGACAGCATGCTGATGGCCAAGTGTATGCAGCAGCTTCACCGCTACAGCAAGTTTCCGTTTGAGGTGGTCTACCTCGTGATGGACCCGGGCTATAACGAGATGAACAGACGGGTGATAGAGGAGAACGCGGAATTTTTAAACCTGCCGATTCAGGTATTCCCGGCACCGATATTCGATTATGTGGCCAAGCTCGATAAATACCCGTGCTATATCTGTGCGCGGATGCGGCGCGGCTATCTTTACAAGCAAGCAAAGGAGTTCGGCTGTAACAAGATTGCGCTCGGGCACCATTTTGACGATGTGATTGAAACCGTGCTGATGAGCCTGTTTTATAACGGCGAGTTCAAGACGATGATGCCCAAGCTCAAGAGCCTGAACTGGGAGGGAATGGAGCTGATCCGCCCGATGTACCGCGTGAAGGAAAGGGATATCATCGCGTGGAAGAATTATAACGATTTAAAGTTTATACAGTGCGCCTGCCGTCTGACAGAAAACTGCGTGCTCGACGACGGGGGCATGGGCTCCAAACGGCAGGAGATCAAGCTGCTGATTAAAAAGCTGCGCCAGACGAACCCGAGCATCGACAGCAACATATTCGGCAGCATACATGACGTCAATCTCGATACCGTGATCGGTTTCCATTTCAAAGGCCGAAAAACGGGCTTTGCGGAGCAGTACGCGCAGGAAGCATCGTATAACGGACCGGACGATGATGCTGAATTTTAATAAGCATGAATTAAACAGCGCTTGTATCAGGCGCTGTCTTTTGTCTACAGAATACCCCCCCGGTCATGCCCGGGGTTCCAAAAGGTTTTAGCTATGAGTAAGCTGGTTTGACGATAGAATATGCTTAATCTAAGATATAAATAGTATGACTTATGAAAGCCTTCTCCTAGAGGAGAAGGTGGTGCGAAGCACCGGATGAGGTGTCAAAAAAGGCTGACAAAGCAAACACCTCATCAGTCGCCTGTCGGCGACAGCTTCTCCTCAAGGAGAAGCCTAAGAATAAGGGGCAGACTGAGTAGTAGCCTGTTTTGATACCAAATGCACACCCTAACTAACCTTTCGTTAAAAGGTGGAGGTAATAATTCAAATGTGCACACATCGTTTTGCAGCGATAAATTTGAATGAATGTATATCTTCTCAATCAAATTCTGTTAATCCATTGTTTAGACCAATTGAACAGAGTTTCAGACATTCCTTCAAAATCAACAACTCCACCATGTTTTATGTCTGAAAATATCTCAACAATAACTTTTTCTTCTATGGAGATAGCATCAAGCAAATCTTTTTGACAACTCATATAGTTTCCCGTTTGTTTAAAACAGATTGCCTGTATAGTAAAAGATGCGGATTTATATAATCCTTTCAAAACATCCTCGTCCTTCTCATACAGCATATTATGGATACAACCGTGGTAAATGTTGCATACGCCCATTTTGATTGCTCTATTAACACCCTCAGCGTTAATCAAGGGCAGCAGTTCATCAAGACTTCCCTTTATAGCCTTAGTATCATGGCAGAACTGGAAAAGGTCTGATACCTCCCAATTCATAATCTCATTTTTTCCTGAGAGAAAACCACAAATTAATTCTCTGTTTGGTAAAGTATCCAACATCGTATTATAGGCTCGAATATCCGAGGCAGACAGCTCATCAAGTATCACAACGATATCAATATCGCTTGTTTCAGTTGCTTCACCGCGTCCGTAGCTTCCTTGCAGACCGACAAAGCACACTCGCTCTTTAAAACTGTCATCTAACACCTTTATAAATTTATTTATCCAAGTCGCAATATCTATCACTTCAATGACCTCCACGAATTCTGATCTATCGAATATGTTGTACACATTATATCAGCCTGTCCCTAAATTGTAATAAGTAAAAACCGGACACCCATCTTGATATGCATTGTATCAAAATTGGTGTCCGGTTATGGAGCGGGTGATGGGAATCGAACCCACGTAGCCAGCTTGGGAACAGCAAAAGACCGTGTTTACTGGAGTTTTTCCTGTACCAAAGCAGTCTATATCTATCCATAGCTGAAGGCTCTGATGACAGATGAACCGAGATAAACTCAGTTGAACCATCAGTTTTACCATCAAAACCGGGTGAGTATGAATTTAATATTTTGAACAAGATGTCGCTGAAAAGTGGCATCTTTGTTTATCTGAAGGAGAAGAAATGAGTAGTATAAGAACCAATATGAAGTTGCCCACAGTGGATGATTTGTTTACGACACAAAAAGAAAGAGATGAAAACAATCAAGAAAAGATTCTTGAGATCCCTCTAACAGACTTACACCCATTCAAAGACCATCCGTTTCATGTTACCGAGAATGAAGAATTGCGTGAACTGGCTGAAAGCATCAAAGAAAATGGGATCGTGACACCTGCCATCGCAAGACCGCGCCCAGAAGGCGGATACGAGCTTGTTGCGGGACATAGGCGAAAAGCTGCATGCGAGTTGGCCGGTATTGCTACTATGCCGGTTTTGGTGCGCAAGCTGGACGATAATACAGCAACGATCATCATGGTGGACTCAAACCAACAGCGTGAAAATCTGCTGCCCAGCGAAAAAGCATTTTCATATAAGATGAAGCTGGAAGCGATTAAGCGCCAAGGGAAGCGTACAGACTTAACTTCTACGCAACTTGCGCAGAAGTTATCAGTAGAGCGAATCGGTGATGAGCATGGAGAAAGTAAAGATCAGATCAGGCGTTACATCCGCCTCACGAACCTGATTCCCGCAATTCTTAAGATGGTGGATGAAAAACGAATAGCTTTTAACCCCGCCGTGGAACTGTCATACCTACCGGAAGAACTGCAGAAGAAACTGCTTGAGGTCCCATGCATATTTCAATCTGACACAAAAGTACGGCATAACGCCGTCTATGTCAAGGCGCTGAAATTGCTATGATAATGCAATGGCCGAAAACTTCTTCAGTATACTGAAGACAGAATGCATTCGGAGGTGCAAACCGAAGACCATCAACGAGGCTAGGCTCTTGATTGAAAATTACATCCACTTCTATAACCATGAGCGTATCCAGTTAAAAACAAAACTGACGCCGCTTGAAAAACGACGCCAGTTTACTTAATCTTTAGAATCCCTACGACAGGGCTATTTATTCGTGTCTACTTAACGGGGTTCAGTCCATGGCCAAGGGATACTTTCGCCTTGCTTGGCATCATACCAGAATCTGCAGGTTAACGCTGTTAACCAGCCCGGCATTGATTATAAAGTTGCCGATAATTGTTTGATATTTAAAACTGAAGACCTGCCGACTGTCGATTCCCCGATAACCCTACAGTCTGTCAGAGTATTGAACAATCAACGTTACGGTAAATCTTGCGATATCTGTATGTGCCTTTGCCTGGCGGCTCTGTTGGTGAGCTTCGGGCAAAAAATAACTTAAGCAGACACCAAGAAAAGACTGCGAAGCTATGAAGAGAAAGCAAAAGAAGATTAATTTATACAAACTGACAAACCTTGCGTTCAAGGCGTGCGGTACGTTCTCTTTCTGTCGCAAGCCCTATTTCGGCTTCTGTAGGTTTTCTGTCGAACATCATAGCGGCACGTTCCAGAAACCCCGCTGAGCGGGTGGTCATGACTATATGATGCAGCGCCATTTTGAAGCAGTGATGCCCCTGACAAAAGAGACAGTGATCTTGCTTTTTGATTGTCAAATAAACTTGCCTGCGGTATTCGTATGTAAACGGAAGGTCCGCTGTTTGAAAAACAACAATAATCTACCTAAAATATAAAGAAAGTACAAGACGGGAATTCAAGGGTCAGATATACTGCAAACAACGGGAATCAGAAGAAACCCTGATCAAAAGTTTATCTGCCGAATAGAAGATAATACAGCTTTGCAGTTTTTGTGCATGCACATTTATGCAAACATTTTATTCCGACTGAGGAGGATTTCCCTATGAAAGAATTGTTATTCTGTACGCTACGCCACGAGGAAACTGAACGCGTTCCCTGGGTACCGTTTGCCGGTGTGCATGCCGGCAAGCTAAAAGGTTATGATGCCATTGAGATGCTCACGGATGCTGATAAGGCCTTTGAATCCCTCATGGAAGTCAATCGTCTGTATAAACCCGATGGGCAGCCGGCTATCTTCGATCTGCAGATCGAGGCAGAATGCTTAGGTTGCGGACTGACCTGGGCCAAGGACTGCCCGCCATCCGTATCCACCCATCCGTTGGACGGCAGTGATGAAGAGCCTCCCGTAACACCCTGCAACTGCACAATTCCCACCAAGGCTTCCGGTCGAATCCCCTATGTTCTGGATGTGATGCACCGTATGAAGGCCGCAGTTGGTGATACTACGGCGTTGTACGGATTGATCTGCGGTCCGTTTACGTTGGCTTCCCATTTGCGCGGCAACAATCTGTTCACCGATATGTATGATTTTGAGGATGAAGCTGCAAACCTATTTACGTTCTGCAAGCATGTATGCATGAAAATGACAGACTACTATATTGAAGCGGGTATGGACATAATCGCAATGGTGGATCCTCTGATTTCCCAGATTTCCACTGCGCACTTTGAACAGTTTATGACCGAACCGTATACCGAAATTTTTGCCTATATCCGTGACAAAAGCGCGTTTTCTTCTTTCTTTGTCTGCGGCGATGCGACCCGCAACATCGAAGCCATGTGTAAAACCTGCCCAGATTCCATCTCTGTAGACGAAAATGTTAACCTTCTGGCTGCAAAAGAAATCTCCGACCAGTATAATATCGTCATCGGCGGCAATATTCCCCTTACTACGGTAATGCTTCTTGGCAATCAGCAGGATAATATGAAGTTTGCTGTCGATTTGCTGGACTCCGTCCCGGTCAAGAAAAACTATATTATGGCGCCAGGCTGCGATATGCCCTATGACGTGCCTGTGGAGAACTGTATTGGTGTTGCTCAGGCTGTTATTGAAACCGATGCGGTCAGGGAGATGGTCAAAAACTATCAGGCTGAAGCAGTGGATACCTCCAACGTGGTGCTTCCAGACTATGCGCACCTGAAAAAACCGCTCGTCGAAGTGTTCACGTTAGATTCCGCTCAGTGCGCTGCCTGCGGCTATATGATGAACGCAGCCAATCAGGCCGTGGAGATGTTTGGGGATGCAATCGATATGGTAGAGTATAAATTCATCTATAAAGAAAACATTGCCCGTTGTGTGAAATTGGGCGTTCCAAACCTGCCCTCCATGTATATCAACGGCGAATTGAAGTACCGTTCCATCATCCCGCCGCGGGAAGAACTGGAGAATGCCATTCGGGAAGCCATTGAACACTGCCAAGGCCGGGAATGTCAATGAGCAAGCTTTATCTGATTACGGGATTTCTTGGCACAGGGAAGACCACGTTCTTAAAAAACATGATACGATTGTTTGCAGGACAAAGGATTCGTCTGATCGTCAACGAATTCGGACAAGAGGGCGTAGACGGCGTTCTCCTGTCTCAACTGAAAGCCGAATTGAACGAAATCGCCGGGGGGTCCATATTCTGCTCCTGCCGGATGGATCAGTTTGAAAAGGCCCTGCGCCAGGCAGAGGAGGGGAATCAGGACATCATTCTGGTGGAAACATCCGGTTTATCCGATCCTACCGGTGTGCGGCGACTGTTCCTTGAGACCGATCGGATTCACAACATCACATATCAGGGCGCAATCTGCCTTGTAGATGCCGTGCGTTTTCCCAAGCTGTATGCGACGGCGCGTACCTGTGTGAAACAGCTGGCCGCAAGCGATATCGCGATCATTAACAAGATTGATCGGGCCACCGACGAACAGCTGGCACAAACCCGTTTACTCATCGAAGGACAACGGCCCGATATGCCGGTGATCGAAACCGCTTTTGGCGCTGTGGATGCGGGAATCTTGAATATCCTTGCAAACGCGCAGACACTTCAGCAGAAGGATATGCCGCTGACGGCGGATCTCACCCTGCGTAAACTGCTCATTGTCGTAGAACCAACCGTAACACCGTACAATCTCAAAAAGATGCTGGAGATGTTTCTTGAGGCAACCTTTCGCGTTAAAGGCTTTGTACAGACCTGTGAAGGGATGTTGCTTGTGGACTGTGTGGGAAATGTGGTGAGCCTAACACCGTATAAAGAACGAGTTCCCTCGGAAAAAGTCGGAAAGATCGTGGTGCTGTCCGGCGCAGGTATGCCGGTCCGAACGTATGTGGAGGAAGCCTGCCGCTGGTATCCCGGACAAATTCACCTGGTGGAGTAAAACGCTATCGGATGACAGGACAAATGACAAGCTCAGACCATAAGGAAGAGAAAACGATGGGATACGAAACAAAAAACAGATGGCAAGACATATTTGATAAGGCTGAGGCTGTGGTGCAGCTGTCGCGCGAGGATGCCCTGCAGCTGCTTACCATCGAGAATGGTAGCCGGGAATACTATGCGCTGCTCGAACTCGCAAATAGGGATTCCAGGCGACGCTTTGAAAAACGGGGCTATATATTTGCGCAAATCGGGATTGAAGCATCTCCCTGCCCGGCGAACTGCGCATTCTGTTCTCTTGCCGAGGATGTTTTTGACACGAAAAATAGTTTTATTATGCCGGTCGCGGCTGCAGAAAAGCTGACAGAGCAGCTGATTGAAGCAGGCACGGACGAGTTGTTTCTGATGACGACGGCAAGCTACGACAGAGAAGAGTTCTTGGCATACGGAGCTGCTGTGAAAAAGCATCTGCCTGATAGCGTGCGCTTTGTGGCCAATGTAGGCGATTTTGACTACGCTTATGCGGTGCGGCTGAAGGAAACGGGCTTTACAGGGGTTTATCATATTTGCAGGTTGGGAGAAGGGACTGATACACGTTTGGATCCACGGCAGCGTATCCGTACGTTGGATGCCGTGCGGGATGCCGGTCTGGAGGTTTATTACTGCGTAGAACCCATCGGCCCGGAGCATACGCCCGAGGAAATCGTAGGGGAAATCTTTCGCGCAAGCGAGTACCCGGTCAAGGTCATGGCCGTAATGAAGCGCATCTGCGTTCCGGGGACGAAACTTTATTCCCGCGGGGAGATCTCTGCAGCGCAGCTTGCCAAGATATGCGCCGTGACATCCCTTTGCGTACGTCCGGAGCGCGCCATGGGCGTACATGAACCGGATGAGCTCTGCCTGATGGCGGGGGCAAATCAGATCTATGCGGAGG
The DNA here is from genome assembly GCA_023406895.1 of Bacillota bacterium. Taxonomy (GTDB): domain Bacteria; phylum Bacillota; class Clostridia; order Christensenellales; family SZUA-584; genus SZUA-584. The sequence continues at coordinate 52,621 of JAEXTV010000019.1, forward strand.
TGAGCGTAAACCCGAGAGACCGGGATCTGCAAACCGAACGGAGCCGCGGCGCTTCCATGGCGCATGCGGAGCAGTTACTGCGGACAACAGAGTGGCAAAGATAAAGCCGATACATCGCAGGATCACACCAGCAAAGCTGGTGCATTATATACGCTAAAGCACATTCAATACAGACATAGAAACAAACTTCTCTGCCTGTATTTTATTTTGCTCAGAAGAACATACATTTGGTATAGAAATCAAGAAAACAAGGATTTGTGGAAAGATCGACGGTTTGTGCTTGATATGCAATGGTTGTAGACACTTCGGCAAGATCCTGATTCAGCAGAAGCATGACTGCACCGCTCAGCGCAGCATTTCCGACAACTCGCACCCGAGAAGTCAATTCCGCCGGAAGCAAACCAATTCTTGCGGCGCACTGCACATCCAGATAGCTTCCGAACCCTCCTGCAATATTCAACTCTGTTAAAGCGGCAAGAGATAAATTCCTCGAATGAAGCAGGGTGAGCAATCCGGCGCAAATAGCGCTTTTGGCGAGCTGAACCATGCGAATATCCTTTTGTGTGAGGCTGACCTTTCCGGCAATGGGAAAAGGTGTTTTTGCGAGAAGACCAGTTTCGTCCAGTTGATCCGTTTCTAGCAGGCATGCTAGTGCATCCACGATACCGCTGCCGCAGATTCCGGTTGGGCGAACATCGCCCAGCACGTGAGAGATTAATTCGCCATCCTTAACCGATATATGGTCGATGGCACCGTCCTGGCCACGCATACCCATGGAAATGCCGGCTCCTTCAAACGCGGGTCCGGCAGCGGTTGAACAGCAGTGGAGCTGGCCGAGATGCCATAGAGCCATTTCTCCGTTGGTGCCGATGTCCACCAGCATCCGTGTCGAATCGCTGCTACAAATCTCGCTGGCGAGCAGTGCCGTCGTGATATCCGCGCCGACAAAAGCGGATATACAGCGCGGTAAATACACTGTGGCTCCCGGACAGGGCAGATTCAGTGTTTCTGCGGGCAGTCCCTGCCCAAATAACCGCGTGGCAACAAACGGAGCATGGGAGAGGCAGGCCGTATCGGTATCTGTCAAAAGATACAGCATGGCCGTATTGCCCGTGATAACCAAAGTATCCACATCGGAAGTCTCAATCTTCGCCTGTATAGCGAGTGTTTTGATGAGAGAAGACAGCGCCTGACGAATGGCGGCAGACAGGCTGTGAGCTTCGCCCTTCAGCGCGGCCTCAATACGTGAGATTACGTCCGCGCCCCAGGTGGCTTGCGGATTGTCCGCGCTGGCCTGCGCGACGAGCAGCCCATCAGGACCGTAGAGCACAGCAGCCAGCGTGGTGGTGCCGATATCCATGGCGATGCCATACTTTGTATATCGATGTTTCTGATATACCGCAGGCAGAACGCCTGCAAGCTGAATCCGCGTGGTCGAATCAAGAGCAAAGGAGACGGTGCAGTCGCCCTCCGCTCTGGCACAACATGCCAGCCGAATTCCCCGGGCCAGCTCGGCTTCACTCAGAAGCTGCATTTCTGCAGCGGTGGGCTTGCTGAGCGCACCGCTCGCAGTCACTTTGCATTTCCCGCAGCGACCGTGACCGCCGCAGGGTAAAGGAAAAAACGGTTCGGCGGAGAACGCCTCACGCAAGACTGCGCCTCTGGCGATCTCCGTCACGGAACCATTCATATGAACCTTTACTGTGGGATGATCTGTTCTTTCCATTATGGTTTATTTGGTATTCGGCGTTTGACAAAAGAGCAACGCGCTAAAATAGGTAACTGTGTTCTGACCATTGATATACTTCATATCGCAGGCCTCCGCCATCTCGGATACGGCGATGCCGTAAGTTTCTAACGACACCAATGCCTGATCAGGGTGTCTGCAGGGATCATTCGTTTTTTTAGCACAATTCTCGCAGATGCGACAGCCGCCAGCCCCGAGATGCAACACTCTGGGCAGCGCCAAGGTGTTGACCCATTGTGTTACGGAGAGGGTTAATTGATTGTGCTTTTTGCCAGCCTCCATCATACCCTCGAAATCATAGCTGTCTTCGAGCGCACTGACGGTTTGGTAGACCAACGCATATTCGAATCCCTTTGCTCTAGCCATCAGCTCGTCAATATCGCCCGCATCCGGAGGGCAGGTCCAGCAGCGGTTGTAGTTGCCGCAGGCATTGGATTTACACAGATCGCGAAAGCTACGATCGAATCGGATCTGCTCAACGCCGACGACGGCCGCCTTGTATGCACCAAGTTCCAAAACAGACAGAATCATCGAAGAAAAATCCATTACAGGCTCCGTAGGAGAAATCAACATAGTGCAGCAGCAGCATCCGCTGCACTGGCAGCATCCGGCGTGTAAACATCGGCGCCGATCTGGTCGCAGAAGGCCTGCGTAACGGGTGCGCCGCCGACCATGATCTTAACCTGATCGCGGATGCCGGCTGCCTCGACTGATTTTACCACATCGGCCATAACGCCCATCGTCGTGGTCAGAAGAGCGGAACAGCAGATGATCTTGCAGTTCTGTTCCTTCGCAGTCTGAACAAAGGTCTCAGGAGCTACATCGGTGCCCAGATCGATGACCTCAATGCCCTTGCCTTCCAGCATCATGCGGACAAGGTTTTTACCGATATCATGAAGGTCGCCCTTTACTGTGCCGATGCATGCCTTGCCGACAGCCTGTACACCGGCCTGTGCCATAAGCGGTTTGAGTAGGGCACTACCCATGTTCATTGCACGCGCTGCAATCAAAACTTCAGGAACGAATACTTCGTTGTCTTTAAATTTCTCCCCAATAATGCTCATTCCATCCAATAGGCCATCGTTCAGAATCTGTTGTATCGGCAGTCCCTGATCAATGGCCTTTTGCACCAAATCTTTGACATCCTTTGCTTTACCCTGCTGCAGATTCTTAGAAATTTCAGCCAAAATACTCATGTTGTTGCTCCTTTAAAAACTCTCTGTTAGATTCGTGTGGAATAGAACCTCGTTTAGCACCATTATATAATTGGCACGGGTAATCGTTCTAGGACTATTTTGATAAAAATCGACCTAAATTGCACATATCCGGCATAATTGGATTGGCGAAAGACGTATCATTTGACAGGATAATCGCAATAATACTACAATACTATTGATTATGATACTGGTAACATGAGGTGATCTGGATGAAGCAAGAGGCATTTAACCGTCGTATTGCAGAGCAATGTACCCGTGCTTTTGCGGCATCCACAGGGCTTGGCTGCACGCTCTCTGATCGTGAGGGTCAACTGATTTGTGAGTGCGGTTTTGGCTGTGAAAGCTGCAGGTTGTGTGCACTGGGTGGATTCGATCAACGCGAAAAGATAGAAACACATCTGTATGGAATGACCTCTGCAGAGCGTTTCGGTGGCAAATACATTTATTATTGTCCGATGGGCTTAACCTGCTTTACTTCGCCCATTGTCAACGACGAGGGGATACAGGCAAAAATTATTGCCGGCCCCTTCATTATGGTGGACAAAGACGATTTTTGTGAGTATGAACTGAAAGAGCTGATCGGACTGTCTCAAGAGACCATAGAGAAGGCAAAGGCCATTCTAGAATACGTGCCCTATGTCAAACCGGAAAGGGCTACGCAGCTATCCACCTTGCTGTTTCTTGCGGTAGGCTTCTTGAACAATTATTTGGCGGAATCGCAAATGATGATGGCAGATCGTTCAGGAGAACTGCAAGGACAGCTCAATTCCTATATAATGCAGCTGAAGCAGGAGACGATCCCGCCATATCCATTTGAAACGGAGCACAACCTGCTGCAGAGTATTGCACGGCTTGACCAGCAGGAGGCGCAGCGGCTGCTCAATGAATTGTTGGGCAGTATTATGTTCTCAACAGGCGGTGAAATTGAACAGATCAAGAGCAGAATCTACGAATTATTGGTGCTTATTTCTAGGACGGCTGTCGACAATGGCGCCGATGCGGCAGGCCTGCTGAGAAGGACACATGAATATCGGCTTGCCATCAGCGGGTTTACAACGATCGACGCTTTGAGCTGTTGGCTGTCCGATAGTATGCATGAAGTCATAGATAGCCTGTTTGGATTTCCGAATGCCAAGCATCTGCAGGCCATCCGGCGCTGTATCCAGTATATCGGTGCGAACTATGCGCATAGGATTACGCTGAAAGAACTTGCTGCCATTGTTTTTTTATCGCCCGCATATCTCAGCAGAATATTTAAAGCGGAAACAGGCGTTGCTTTCAACGACTATCTGAATCAGGTGCGTATCAACAAAGCAAAGGGCTTGCTGCGTAACAGGGAAATTGGCTTGACTGATGTTGCGCTGATGGTGGGATACGAAGATCAGAGCTATTTCACGCGTGTTTTTAAGCGCATGACGGGCATGCTGCCAAAGGATTATCGGCTTAAAAACACTAAGATTATAACGGATGGGCCACATAAAGAGACTTCAAATAATTAAGTGTGCTTATTGCTTTGGAACAAACATGGTAAAACCAAGTGTCGATATGTATTTAGATATTCGGCAAAGTCTAAGTTGATTCAGGTTGGTAAGGGGAAAAGGTAAATGGTCGGTAGTATTATCCGTCGGTTTTATCATTTGCTAGATGCACTTAGTGTTTTTCCGTATCTGTTAATCATGTCTACCAAACCGACACGTTTTTTCGTTGCCATAGCTCTTTTCCGCCTTTTCCGTTACTATGGCAGCATTCTACACCTTGTATTGCCCGTTTTTATGGACTCATGATTGATGACTCAGACTAATAGCCATGTTATTTTAATAAATAAGCTCCAAAATATGTAACAGTATCTTGCCCGTTAATGTAATTCATGCCAGATAATTCGGCAAGTTTGGCTACATATATACCGTATGCTTCAAGCGATGCAAGCGCTTTAGCTGGGTAACGACATGGCTGATTTTCCTTCGCTGCGCAAATTTCACAGACAGGGCAGCCGCCCGCAGATAGCTGAAGAAAGGTAGTGCATATATTTTTGCGAATATAGTCTGTTATTCTATTTGTAATTTGTATGTGTTTTTTTAAAGCAGCTACCATACCTTCATAATCAAAAGAATCTTCAATGGAAGATAAAGTTTGATAGATTAGCGCGGTCTTATATCTTTTTGCTTGGGCGATTAAATCATCAACCTCTCCAAGCATCGGCGGACAGGTCCAGTTTTTATTATAGTTGCCACAGTAATTCATTTCACATGACTTGCGTAATTCTCTGTCAAAAGGTATTTCCGATACTTTGATAAAACCGGCTTTGTATGCGCCTAGTTCTACTATTTTTTCAGCTAATTTTTTATCCATTTGATGCTCCTCTTTCTTTATCTCTCTGACTTGATAAATTGTATTGAACCTCATTTGTATATGAAGCATCAACAATTTTATATGCTGGACGGAAGAGAACTAATACTGCAATTACGTTTCCAACGCAGTGTATCAGATCAAAGATAATTCCGTTTACCCAATATGATACCGCTGCGCCGATACCACCCATAAAGAAATATGGTATGGCGCAAAACGATCCAAATAACAAACCGAAAAGGCCGGATATTATACTCCAGATAATGACTGATTGATTTTTTCGGAATATCAGTACTACGCTAGCTAAGATTGCCCATACATAGAGATAGTTAACCCACCATAAACCAAAACCATAAATGAGGCCATCAGCAAGTACGAATACATAAATAATATAAAATATTTTTTTACCAGCTACAAGCGTAAATACGATAATCAGCAGGGACACGAGTTCTACATTTGGAATGATTGCGAGGGCAACCTGCGCAATCGTCAGAATTGCCCCCATTAATCCTATTACTAGTATATCACGGGCAGTCAATTTATTTTTACCAGCCGACATTGAGCGTGATTTCAAACTTATCGCCATCCTTTATGGGCGTTGTATCAACACCGGTCATCAAAGCTTCACCGTTTTTTGTAAAGCACCACCATTCCTGTTTCGCTTCATCCGCTGTTTTGCCATTAACAGTTAAAACATAAAGCCCGGTGGCCGATTCCTCGCCCTGTATCAGTTTCTGCTCCTCGAGGGCTTGTCTTAAAAAATCGGCATCCGTTTTGATATCGATTGACTTTTTTGCGCTGTCCGATTGAACAATTTCAACTTCTATGCTCTTGCTTCCAACAGCAGGTTTTGAAAGAGCAAACGCGTAAACAAGTGCAAAAGCAATAATGAGTACTGCTAATATAATAGCACCCGTTACGATAGCCTTTTTGTTGTTTCTTTTTGTTTTTTCCATAAAAAAATCCCCTTCCTCAGTTAGATCAAGAACGAGACAAAGGAAAAGGAAATACCTTCAATTCGGTATCAAATACCGTGTACATTGCACTATTACTCGTAGTGCCTATGCACAAAAACGATTAAGGCAAGTCTTCTGACTTTGGCATCCGCATTTGTTCTTATCTTCCCGGTTTCCCAGTGACTTTTATCAAACAAACTCCACCGTTACAGCGACGAGATCGTGAGGGAAATTACCCCTGCTTCCTTTTTAAGCCTTTTGGATTAATCCAATATTGGCGCCTTCGTTCCTGTTATTCAATTGATTAAACAGTATCATTTTCGTATTAGGCTTGTAAAGTATTTTTATTAATTTAAAGAGAATACTACTAAAAATCATAATATTTTTCGGTTTTTTAAACTCCTTGTATTTTTATTAATTTAAAGAGAATACTACTAAAAATCATAATATTTTTCGATTTTTTAAACTTCCTTTTATGTTATGATTTTTATTAAAGTGTTATATTTACGGAGGATAATCAATGGAAATTTTATCGGAAATCAGCGCATACCTTCAGCAGGGAAGGGCAAACAATGTCAAGGAACTCGTTGGTAAAGCTTTGCAGGAAGGAATAGACGCAAAAAAGATTCTTGAAGAAGGCTTGCTTCATGGCATGAGCATTATTGGTGAAAAATTCAAGAATAATGAAGTTTATGTACCGGAAGTATTGATTGCCGCTAGGGCTATGAATGCAGGTGTGGGGATACTTAAACCGGAACTTGCCAAGGCTGATGTAAAATCTCACGGCAAAGCAGTTTTAGGTACAGTCAAAGGAGATTTGCATGATATAGGCAAAAACCTGGTTAAAATCATGCTGGAAGGTAAAGGCATTGAAGTCATAGATTTAGGGACTGACGTCCCAGCCGAGAAATTTGTAGAAACAGCAATCGCAGAGAACGCCCAAATCATTGCCTGTTCCGCATTGCTCACCACTACGATGGGTATGATGAAAAATGTCGTGGATGCAGCAATTGAAAAAGGTGTTCGTGATAAGGTCAAAATAATGATAGGAGGAGCGCCTATAACAGATAGCTTCTGTAAATCGATCGGCGCCGACTATTATACAGCCGATGCCGCTTCCGCCAGTGAACTTGCATTAAAGATTTGCTCTTAACTGTCTAAAGATTTGTTTATACTTGCTTTAAGAATTAAAAAGGTATTAGGTTGTAAGCCTGCGATTTTATCGTAATTGTGGGCTTATGACCACCAATGTAATTGGCGAGCTTCTCAATGATACGAGCATTGAAAGGGATAAAATTAACTGCATGTTGTAACAGGAAATACCACCATGCTCCATCTGTTTGCGGGTGTTTCCCCGGTATCGATTTGATACTATTCCTGAATGCAATGAGGAGTACGGAACCAATTATCGAAATGGATATTTATGCATAGGCATAATAAATATAGATTATCCAATAATATAAACGATTGGCTTGTTAGAATCGCAATTTTGAAGCTAACTTAATGTTGGAGAATTTATCGAGATGTTTAAGGTTTTAATTGTTGATGATGAAGAATTAATATGCGAACTAATACAGAATACCATAGACTGGGATAAAATCGGAGCTAAATGTATAGGAACCGCCTTTGACGGAAATTCGGCTTATAAAAAAATTAAAGAACTTCAACCAAATCTGATAATAACAGACATACTTATACCGGGAATGGATGGGATAAGCCTAATTAAAAAAGTGCGTGAAACCGATTCTAAATGCGGTTTTATTATAGTTAGCGGTTATCAGGATTTTGATTATGTAAAAAGAGCCATGGAGTTAGGCGCCGATAATTACATTTTAAAGCCTATTGATCAGAACGAGCTTGAAAAAACAATAACAAATTCTATGAAGAAATATTTAACATTGGAAAGCAGCGATAAAAAAATAGAAGAATTGGAGCATGAAGTATCCTCGATCAAAAAAGAAAACCGAAAGAATTTTTTAAGAAAAATTATAAGTGATAACGAAATTACGTTTGATACTATTTCTGAATGCAATGAGGAGTACGGAACCAATTATCGGAATGGATATTTTTGCACAGGCATAATAAATATAGATTACTCCAATAATATAAACGAAAAAATAATACGAAATAATCTTGGCTTGGTAGAATCGCAATTCGAGAAATTTTTAAAGGAGCAACTTGAAAGCATTATTTTTGAAGCAGACATACTACAAACAAAAAATAATATAGTATTCATGTTAAATTATGAAAAGAAAACGGAAGACGAGCTTCTAAAATCGCTTGCCAATATGATAAGAAAGATCAGAAGCGAACAGCATGCCATATCTTTCGACATAACAATATCATTAAGCAACCCCACAACGTGCTTAAGCCAGATCAAATCAGCTTATTTGCAGGCTGTAGAAGCCAGCGATTACAGGATAAAGGTAGGAGTAGACAGAGTAATTCGTTACAGCGATTATAATTTTGCGAAATATAACATTTATAAACTGCTGTCCATTGAGTGGGAGCATCAATTCAACTGCAATATAGATATAGGCAACATAGACGCTATTGTAGACGGTATAAGGGAGCTTTTTAATGTATTGTTCCAAATGGAGGACGTCAACCCCAAAGCATATTACGATTTAAGCGAGGCGATACTTACCAGCTTTAAAAACAAGATGCGTGTTTTATATCTTGGGATATTTGATGAAGCGGCGTATTCAGAGCTTACCGCAGATGACAGCATAAGATATCACAGGAAAGAAAAAATAGTTGAGAATCTTCTGAGTATTATTAAAGAAACGCTCACCAAATGCACCAATGAGAAGAACCTAAAAGATAAAAAGCCCATTAACTTTGCAAAGCAATATGTTGCCGAACACTACATGGAGAAAATACTCATAAGCGATATAACACAGAAGATATATTTAAATGATGATTATTTCTCCCTCATGTTTAAAAAAGAAACGGGCATTTGCTTCAGCGACTATGTAGTCAACTACAGAATGACCGTTGCAAGGCAGCTTCTTCGTTCCAGCGACTACTCCATCGCGGAGGTAGGAGAAAAAGTAGGTTATAACGATGTGAAGTATTTTAGCAGGATGTTCAAGAAAAACGTCGGAATCTCACCGGGCAACTACAGTAAGCTATATGATAAAAAGGACTCATAATGGTTAATGATAGCAAAAATGAGCAGAATACTTCCAACAGGAAGCATGTAAAGGCAACGCTGCGCCGCAAGGTTCTTTTTATATTACTTTTATTTATTGCGGCATCCACCGGTATCACCTTTATATATTTATTTTTCAATATTAAGGACAGCTATGATGACTATTGCCAAGAATCCGTCAACAATATGCAGGGCGATCTCTCCGCAGTAATTAGCGCATTCGACGAAACTCTGGATGTGTATCATAATATGGATGAATTATATGCCGTATACTGCCTATCGGGAGAAAAGACGGCTAATGAAGCTTACAGCGATATAAATACAATCTTTAACAAGCTGCAGGGCGTAGCCATTATGCAAAACGGAGCTATTACAGATCAGTATTTAAATATATCTCCAAACAGCACATTTAGCTTCCAACGCAATACTTTTGGCAATGATATTATAAGCATTGCACAAAGCCACCAACAAGACGGCACGTTTTTTATCGCCCGCGCTTACGCCAGTACTATGAAGGAATGCAGGGCAGTGCATATTGTTCACGGCAGCAACGGTCAGGCTGCCGCATTTGTATATTCAATAGACAATACATATAATTTCGTAGCGGGAAGCTCACCCGAGACTATTTTAAACAATAAATTCCAAATATATGATACTTCTTCCGGGAAAATACTCCCCGAAAGATACACCCCCTATAATTACGAAAGTCTTTTAAACGAGATTAAGCAAGGCAATAATTCAGGATTTCAAATACAGGACAGAGACACCGAATCTAATTATTATATCGGATACGCTAAATCAAGCGTTTCAAACGGTTATATCGTGTTCACCCGTTATGTAGAAAAATATGAGGCATTTTACTCCGCAAAGCTCAAAGACCAGGGTTTCATACTTGCGGGGTACATCTGCTTTTTTATAATTATTGCGTTTTCAATGAAGCTATGGGTGTTAGATTCGGTTATCACCATAGAAAACGCTGTATTCGACGTTGTAAAAGGAACGGTAAGCAAGAAATTTTATATGAAAAAGAACAATATATTTTATCCGATAGCAGAGACGATAGATTTTTTACTCAACACAATAACAGATATGCTGAACAGGGAATATAAAGCAAATTTACTAAAAAAACAGGCTGAGCTTTCCATGCTGCAAAGCCAGATAAATCCTCATTTCCTATACAATACGCTTGAATCGATACGCGCCCTTGCACTGCGTGTCGGGGCTTATGACGTGGAGAAAATGACCAAATCCCTCTCCAATATGTTCCGTTACACCATAAGCTGCAAAGAATTAGGCGTCACTATACAAGAAGAGCTTGCTAATGTCGATAATTATTATACCATACAGAATTACAGGTTTTCAGGCAGATTTACTTATATTAAGGAATTCAAAGAGAATTCCCCCCTGCTGATGAACTATTATATGCCAAAAATGATATTACAACCTTTGGTGGAAAACGCTATACATCACGGTCTTGAACCCAAAATCGGGAAAGGTGAATTCAGCATACGTGTTATAGAAACAAAACGCAAACTGCTTATCACTGTCAGTGACACAGGCATCGGCATTCCCATGCAGAAGCTTATAGAAACAAACGCAAAATTAAAGAAAAATAGGACCACGGAAAATCAATATCTTAAAGGAAATATAAATCCTGTTATCCATGGAGGTCTGGCCCTTTTAAACGTAAACGAACGTATTCTCCTTTATTTTGGCGATGAATACGGTATTACACTTTACAGTAAGGAAGGTCTGGGCACCGATGTTGAAGTAATATTGCCTCTCATAAAAAACAAAGATGAATTTGAAGAAATAATAGAGCGACTTAACACCAAATATTCGCGAGAGGAGTAAATAATTGAAAGAAGAAATACTCCGCTTACAGAATGTTGAAAAAAGCTATTACGATTTTAAGGTGCTTGAAAACATCAATATGATTTTGTTTAAGGGCAATATTTTGGGCATAGTCGGAGGAAACGGCGCAGGAAAATCCACTTTAGCAAAAATATTATCCGGTGATCTCCGCTATGATAAAGGAAACATCTATATAGACGAAAAAAAAGTATGCATAAGTTCCATAGCCGACGCTCGTAAATTCGGCATCGTATGTATTTATCAGGAATGCAGCCTTGTCGAAGAGATGACCGTGGCAGAAAATTTATTCCTTATCAGAATAAAAAAACCAGCTTTTATTAATGAGGATACCCTATATCAAAAAGCTCAGAAATATCTGGATTATTTTGATCTTCCTCTTTCTCCCTCTGCTCTGGTTGGCAATCTATCTCAAAACGAATGCAGAAAGTTAGAGCTTGTAAAAGCATTCACAGACGACGTTAAAATATTGATTCTAGACGAATTGGGAAGCTCTATGAACGCCGAGGATAAAATATGGGTGCGCCGTCAGATAATCCGGATGAAAGAGAAAGGCTTATCCTTTATAGTTATATCTCATGACCTTGACGAGATCGTTAGGATAAGCGATTATACAATGGTAATGAGAGATGGCCATGTTGTGCGCGTTTTGAGCGGTAAGCAAAATCAACTCAGCTATATTATACAAAGTATGTTAATAGAAGAGAATAAAAGATTATGCCTAAAAAAAGAATTTAAAAAGTCAAAAGAAAGACTTTGTCTGGAAAACGTAGAAACAGCGGATTTCAAAAACATAAATTTTACTGTCAATAGCGGCGAGATTGTGGGTGTTTATTCAGTATCCGAGAATTTGGCAAACGAATGTTCGTCCATGTTGTATGGACTGAAAATATGCACAAATGGGAATATATACATAGACAATAAAAAAGTATTTATTACCGACCCGCGTATTGCAGTAAAAAAAGGCATTGCGCTTATTATGGGCAAGAATGAAGGCGATTCCCTTTTCCCTGAATTTTCTATAGGAGATAATATTACGTTTCCAGTTCTCGGAAGGACCTCTAAATTCGGCTTCAGAAACAAAAAATTTGAGGCTATTATAGAAAACGAAAGTATAAAGGGTGTAAATTTCAGCGATAACATGAAGGACAAGCTTATAATAGAGCTTAGCGGTGGACAAAAGCAAAAGGTGCTGTTAGCAAAAAGCATAGCGATGAACTGTAAAATATATGTTATCAACAATGCAATGGCAAACGTTGATTATATAACGCGTATCGCGCTTTATAACAAGCTTTTTGAGCTGCGCTCGGAAGGCAAGGCGATACTTTTCTTCTCACGTGATTATGAAGAGCTCAAAATGATATCTGACAGAATATATGTTACCAAAAACAACACCGTTGTCGAGGAGTATTAGGCTTAGTAAAAACCTCAATCACAGGGTTAAGTTCTCTGCGGTAGGCACGGTACCCATTGACGTCCCCCAAAAAACTCACAATTGAGAGGCAATTGCGTACGCAAATGCTCATAAGAGTGACCTCCCATGGCCGAGTAATTATGAGTTTATAAAAAGGCACGGAAATCATCGATGAGGACAACTGCGACTTCGGGGACGATGAGTAATCAAGAAATCATATAGACAAAGAGAGGCCGTCAGAATATTCTGGCGGCTTTTTTTGCAAACACAGTGGCATCCGTTTTTAAATAGCTGACTAAAGTAAATAGTCTAATTTGGGGCTGCTAATTTACGCAGCCATGTGCGTGCATTCATGGAAGCTGATGCATATCATCTGCAAAAACTGCTGGCAAATCAATCTGCAAAATTGGCATAAAAAACACTTCAGCCTTTCCACAGATTCATCGTCAGCACGATCATGTGAATCTGTGTCTCACAAGTATCCTGCAGACGCGTAGTGAGCCGATCCAGACCATAGCAACGTTTACCGGTTCCGAACTTACCCTCAACTTCGTTTCGTTCTCCTGCTTCTCGGCGCTCATCGCGGCATTGCTGCGCATAAAGCGCTTTATCTTTCGGCGGACGTCCCAGTTTGGGGCCGCTGATATGAATATGGTGCTTATCGCAGTTAATCTATTCTCAGCAAATATTTATGAAAACATAAGAATAGTACACTTATTACAAGAATGGTCAGGTTAACAAAAAGCAAAATACATTGTAATCTAAATGCATAAATCAGAACAAGGAGATGAATGTATTTATGACCAGCAAGGATAGAGTACAGATGACTTTAAATCATCAAAAAGCAGATAAAATGCCTATAGATTATATGTTTGAAGATTATCGCACAATGGAGATAATAGCAAATTATTATGGCGTAGATTATGAAAACCTTATGGATTATTTGGGGTGCGATATTGTATACTGCAATGTTATGGATGAGATCCAGAAGTTTGTATATGACCCAGAATTGATGGATTACTGTTTGAAAAACGGCTTTGCGACGAAAGATCAAAAAGACCCGCATATAGTCTACGATCGATGGGGGATTGGCTGGAGAACGGATCATGACGGGGAGCGCCCTATTGGCAACGTAGTTATAAATGATATAAAAAAAGTAAGCGAATTTCAGGCTCCTGACCCGTACAAGGAAGGACAGTTAAATGAACTCTTAAAAATCATTAATAAATACAATGAAAAGGGTTATGCGGTAGCCGTGGGGCAATATTATGGATTGTTTGAGAAAGCATGGCTGCTGTTGGGTTACGAGGATTGCCTTGTGTATCATTACGATAACGAAGACGAGATGGAAGTTTTGTTGGACAAAATAATGGATTATCGCATTGGCATCTCAAAAATGCTGGTAGAGCACGATATAGCCTTCGGTCACAGTGGTGACGATTACGGAACGCAGCGTGGTCCTGTCATGTCGTTGGAAATGTGGCGCAAGTATTATAAGCCAAGGCTGGCAAAGATATGGAGTATCTATAAAGAACGGGGGCTTGGAGTTGTGCACCATTCCTGCGGAGATTGCTCTATGTTTCTTGATGATATGATAGAAATAGGTCTGGACGCGATACATCCTGTACAGTCAGCAGCAATGGATGTTGAAGCGTTGGGGAAGCGTTACGGGAACAATTTGGTTTTCTATGGAGGTATCGACTGCCAGGATGTCCTTAATCATGGTACGCCGGACGATGTACGCAAAAATGTTGAAAATATCGTGAAACATTTGGGGCGCTACGGCAACATGGTGCTGGCACCAATAAACATAATGCGCGATGTGCCAATTGCCAATTTTGTTGCTTTGGCGGAAGCGGTAAACAAATACAGAGAACTTGGTTGAAACAAGACGCTAAAGGGGAAGCCCTTTAGAATATAAAGGAGGAAAAGGAATGAAAAACCTAAAAGTGACGTTGGTTATTGTATTGACATTAGCCATGCTAGTAAGCGCATGCGCATGTGCCCCACAAACTACGCAACCTGCGGATACTGAGGACAAGGCCGAGCAAACGGTAGCCTCAGTTGCAGACGATGCGGCGCAAGCGGCGGATGAAGGAGCGGGCAAAGGCCCCAAGAATGGTACGAATTACAAGGTTGGTATGAGCAGTTCGGTATTAGTGTACAACTCTTATATAACCATATCGAATTCCATTGAGGAATACGCTAAGGCTGAAGGTTGGGAATGTGTTGTTACAAACGCGGATGGAGACCTTGCAAAGCAAATCTCCGATATGGAAGATCTTGCGGCTCAGGGTTGCGACCTCATTTTCATTAACTGCACGGATCCCGAGATGCTCAATCCTACTATCAACACTATAGTTGAAAACGGTACGCCTGTTGTGGCTCTCGACGGTATGCTGGGCAGCGACGCGAACGTGCTGACCACCATCACTGCCAATAACCGTCAAAACGGTTATGAGTGCGGACAATGGGCTGCAAAAAAGCTGGGTGGTTCCACAATGAACGCAATCATTATTTCTGGTGCAATGAGCTCTACCGTTGGCCAGAGCAGAAGATCCGGCACTATTGATGGTTTCCTTGAGTATGCTTATCAGAACTATGGTGAAGCTAAAGTGAATATTTTGGGTCAGTATTATACCGACTGGTATGCAGACAAATCAATTGCAGCCATTGAAGACGCGCTTTCCAGAGGCATTGAGTTCAACGTCATAATATCCGAAGCTGATTGTATGCTGCTGCCAATATATGAAGAACTTGTAGGCAAAGGCATTGCAGACGATTATCTATTTGTTTCTACGGCGGACGCTCAAAAGGAAGCCATAGAGCTCTGCCTGACAGCTGACAATTACTGCACAGGTCTCAATAGCTTTACGCAGCAGGCTTCTATAGGCATAGAGGTCGCCAAAGCATACTTTAACGGCACAACCAAGTTCCCCGAGCTTACATACACCGAATCGACTTGCATAGAAAAATCCAACGCTGAAAAGTATTTTGATCCCAACGCTACTTTCTAAACCCTGGATCAAAACAAATCTAAAAAATATTGTTGGCGCCCGTTTAAGGGCGCTAACAATATTAACAATGAAAGAGTGAAAAATATGGCAGAGAATTATACAGTTGAAATGGTGAATATAAGCAAAAGCTTCGGCGGCGTACAGGCGCTTAAGGACGTTACTGTAAGATTCAAGCCGGGAACGATACATTCACTGGTTGGAGAAAACGGTGCGGGAAAATCTACTCTGATAAAGATCCTCTCTGGCGCTTATTCGCATGATTCGGGAGAAATATTAATAGAAGGCAAGCCTGTTACTGCCAAGAGCACGGTTGATATGAAACGTCACGGAATAGGCGTCATATATCAGGAATTTGCACTTGCGCAGGAATGCACGGTTGCCGAAAATATATTTATAAATAAATTATCAGGAGATAAAGGAAAAGGGCTTATAAATTGGAAGAACCTTAACAAAAGGGCTGAAAAGCTGATAAAAAGCATCGGTTTTGATATTGAACCCACAATGATAGTTGGCGATTTAAGTATTGCATATCAACAGGTCATAGAGATCACAAAGGCGTTAAGCAATAACGTGAAGGTACTTGTTTTGGATGAACCCACGGCGGTGCTTTCCACCAACGAAACGGAAAAGCTGTTTGATATACTGATCAAGCTAAAAAAAGAGAACGTCGCCATTATATACATTTCTCATAGGCTCGAAGATGTAATGAATCTTTCTGACGAAATTACAGTTTTAAGAGACGGTCAGTTTAAAGGAACGTTCCAGCGGGGCGAATTGAACACAGAGCAGCTTGTGGCGAAAATGATAGGCCGCAGTCCCGACGCGTATTATCCAAAGCGCGAATGCATGACCATAGGTGAAGAGGTGTTTCGCGTAGAGAATTTAAACATGGGCTATAAGGTTCAGAATGTTTGTTTTGGTGTGCGCAAGGGAGAGGTGCTTGGAATTGCGGGATTAGTGGGCAGCGGAAAAACCGAGTCTGCGCGCCTTATATTTGGAGCGGATAAAGGGGATAATTACCCGGATGTATATATTGAAGGTAAAAAAGTAAGGATAAGAAGTCCGTATGACGCGATTAAAAACGGAATAAACTACTTGTCCGAAAACCGGAAAGAAGACGGGGTGCTTCTTGATTTGCCGATTGAGGAAAACATTACAGTATCTGATTTAAAGTCTGTATGCAAAGGTAAAGTATTCCTAAACAAAAAGGTACAAACGCGCATAGTCTCAGAACATGTAAAAAATTATACGGTCAAATGCGGCAAGATATCAGATCCTGTCTCATCGCTGAGCGGCGGAAATCAGCAGAAGGTCAGCATTGCGAAATCGCTTTATGTAAAAACGAAGGTCGTGTTTTTGGATGAGCCTACACGAGGCGTTGACATAGGCGCGAAAGTTGAAATATACAATATCATAAATGAAATGGTTAAAAGCGGACTGGCTGTTGTGTTTGTATCTTCTGAAATAGATGAGATAGTTGGAATGTGCGATCGCGTCATCGTATTTGGGCATGGAAAGGTTATGGGCGAGCTTAACAATGACGAGATTACAAAAGAAGCAATCGTAACGGCTTCTGCTGGTGTGGTAAGCTAAATTGTCAAAATAATCAAATCAGTAAGAGTAGGAGAAAGAAATGAACACGGATGGGATTAAAAAGAGCCGGGGCATATTTGCATGGGTGCGGAACAACAATACATATTTGATATTCGTTGTTATGGTAATAGCATGTTGCCTGTTGTCAAGTAATTTTTATTCTTGGCAGAACATCTCTAACCTGTTAAAGCAGAATACCATCATAGGAATTGTTGCAATAGGTATGCTTTTGGTCATACTAACCGGAGATATTGACCTGAGCGTAGGCTCTATTGTGGGAGCGACAAATGTTCTTATATCGGTCATTATGTCTAAAACGTCCATGTCGATAGAAATAGCTATATTAATAGCTATTCTGGTGGGTATTGGATTTGGAGCGGCAAACGGATACTTCATTGTTTTCAGGAAGCTGCCGGCATTCATCGTTACGCTGGCAATAATGACGATAGCCAGAGGATTTGCATATATATGGTCTGAAGGCAGACCTATAAATGTAACTGATCCTCTGGTGAAAACTTTGAACGTTGCAACGCCGCTGGGACTGCCGGCGATAGTATGGTTTCTTATTGTTACATTCGTAATATTCCTTGTAATACTTCGCTATACGTCTTACGGGAGGATAATTAAAGCTATAGGTTCTAACCCGGAAGCAGTGAGACTTGCAGGACTGCGCATAAACAATTACAGATTCAGCGTGTACGTAATAGTTGGGTTGCTTTGCGCCATAGCAGGTTTCCTAGGCTGTGTAAGAACGGGTGTTGGCACGCCGCTATTCGGAAGCGGTTATGAACTTGACGCAATATCGATGGCCGTAATCGGCGGCGCCAGCCTTTCGGGCGGCAAAGGCGATGTTGTCAAAACAATAATTGGTATATTTATCATCGGTATGATCAGTAATATCATGAACCTGACAAACGTATCGGCATACTTGCAGGTGGTTATTCAGGGCTTGATAATTTTGGGGGCGATACTTCTGCAGCAGTCTACAACAAAGAAAGCTGCGTAAGGCAGGGGGCATTACTGGTGAAAACAAAATTTATACTCATACAAAACAAGCTATATACAACCCGATGAAACAATATTGAAAGGATGGTATTAAGATGTCAAGCTTACCTGAAAAAATGAAAGCGATAGTGGCGTATGCACCGGGAGATTACAGGCTGGAGACAGTGAATGTGCCACGGGCTGGCGAAGGCGAAATGATATTGAAGGTAGAAGCGTGCGGCGTATGCGCAGGCGATACCAAGGCATTTGCGGGAGCACCCAGCTTTTGGGGCGGAGACGGAAACCCGCCATATATAAAAGCACCCATGATACCTGGCCATGAATTTGTTGGTACGGTAGTGGAAATAGGGCCAAAGGTCAAAGGTGATTGGAAAATTGGTGACCGCATCTGCCCGGAGCAAATAGTGCCATGCGGTGAATGTATGTTCTGCAAAACGGGCAGGCATTGGATGTGTGAAAAGCATGACCTTTGGGGTTTCCAAAATAACGTGAACGGAGGCATGGCGGAATACATACGTTTGACAAAAGAAGCGCTTCCCTATAAGGTGCCTGACGATATGCCAATTGAAAAGGCAGTGCTGGTAGAGCCATATGCATGTTCATTCCACTGCGTTGAGCGTGCGCAGATAAAATCTACGGATTTTGTTGTACAGTCAGGCGTAGGCACGCTGGGACTGGCGATGGTAGGCGCAATAAAGCAGAACAATCCTAAATGTCTAGTAGTTCTTGATATGAACGATGAAAGGCTCAAAAAGGCAAAAGAGTTTGGCGCAGATATCGTAATGAATCCGAGAAACGAGGATGTAGTAAAGAAAATTAAGGAAATGACAGGCGGATACGGTTGCGATATTTATATCGAAGCTACAGGGCATCCGTCGAGTGTGCAACAGGGACTAGAAGCCATCCGCAAGATGGGCAGATTTGTAGAGTTTAGCGTTTTTGGTGATCTGGTAACTGTAGACTGGAGCATAATAAGCGACAGAAAAGAGCTGGATCTGCTAGGTTCGCATTTAAGTCCGTTCTGCTATGATACTGTAATTGAATGGATAGGGAACGGAAAGCTGCCGACGGAGGGTGTAGTAAGCCACAAATTCCCGTTGCAAGATTGGGAGAAGGCATTCCATATAGCAAAAACAGGTGAAGACGGTGCGATAAAGGTGATTCTTATCCCATAAGTTAAGATTGCGGAGGAAAAATATATGCAGAGAATTTTGAATAACCCCGATAATGTTGTAGACGAAATGTTGGCTGGATTCGTGAAATGTCACAGCGATATCGTAAAAAGGGTTATAACGAGTGAGGACAACACAAGAGGCGTGGTAGCCGCTGCGGATGCGCCCAGAGCGGGCAAGGTGGGTGTGGTGACGGGAGGCGGCTCAGGCCATAAGCCCGCGTTTATCGGCTACGTGGGTAAAAACATGTGCGATGCCGCCGCAGTTGGCGAAATATGCTCATCTCCAACCGCACTTGCTTTTTTGGAAGCCTTTCGAGCTGCAAACGGCGGCGAGGGCATAGCATGTCTTTATGGTAACTATTCGGGCGACAACATGAACGTCAAAATGGCTGTGAAAATGGCCAAGCGTGAGGGCATTACGGTCAAAACCGTGATTGCCAACGACGACGTGGCATCCGCACCCAAGGATGAGAGAGAGAAACGCCGCGGCGTGGCGGGCGAAATATTCATGTGGAAGTGCGGCGGCGCGAAAGCAGCCAAAGGCGCTTCGCTCGATGAAGTGATCGCAACGGCGCAGAAAGCGATTGACAGCACACGCAGCATCGGCATCGGCCTGACCCCGTGTACACTGCCTGCTGTGGGACATCCCAATTTCCAGATTGAAGACGGCACCATGGAGGTCGGTATCGGGCATCACGGAGAGCCGGGTATTGAAGTTTGCCCGCTCGAAACAGCGGCAGGTATGGCAAAGCGCATGGTTGATGTGGTGGTACCGGATTATCCGTATCAGTCGGGTGATGAGGTGGCCGTGCTGGTTTCGGGCCTTGGGGCGACTCCGATTATGGAGCTCTATGTACTCTACAGCGAGATCGAAAAGCTCTTAAGCGCAAAGGGCATTAAGGTGTATCGTTCGTATGTGGGAAACTATTTCACATCGCTGGATATGATGGGTGCGACGCTCACTGTCATGAAGCTGGATAATGAGCTTAAAGAGCTGATTGATGCCGACGCTTATTGCGTGGGGATTAAGCAGCTATAATAGGGGGAGATGGCAATGTCGGTCGTTAGAAATAAAAACGGGCGGGAGATACTGCTCAGCATGGTCAGCGCCATTCAGGCGAACAAGCAATACCTTGGAGATGTCGACGGCCTGATTGGCGACGGCGATCACGGCATGAACATGAATAAAGGTTTTTCGATGTACGGTGAGCAATTGGGAGACGGCGAAACGTCATTCACGGACGGATTGTTTGATCTCGGGACCGTGCTCCTCAATAAAATTGGGGGGTCTATGGGGCCAATCTACGGGACGATATTCATGGACATGGCGGACAAAGCGGAGGACGAAGAGGATATTACACTTGAAGTGTTTGCGGACATGCTTGAAGCAGGCCTCGACGGCCTCTATGGGATTGTGAACGCACGCCCGGGCGACAAGACGCTGGTGGACACGCTATATCCGGCGCTGCAGGCTTTGAAATCGGGCATCGGCGAGGGCAAAGGCTTCTCTGAGGCGCTGGACGATATGAAAGCGGCAGCTGAGATGGGAAAGGAATCCACGAAAGATCTTGTGGCCAAATTCGGCAGGTCGGCGCGTCTCGGAGAGCGTTCGCGCGGGGTGCTCGATGCAGGCGCAACGTCGTGCGCTATCATACTGAGGGCCATGGCTGACGGCATGGCACAAGTGATGGAAGACTGATAAGGGGAAGGTGGATCTGACATGTATAAAATTGCGATTGGATGCGATCCGAACGCCGCGGATGCCAAGCAAGCTATTATCGGTATGCTGACCAAAAAGGGATATGAGGTCAGCGATCTTGGAAGCGATGATCCGATCTATGCGAATATCGCGATTGAAGTGGCAACTGCTGTGGCTAATAAGCAATACGACATGGGCATACTGATTTGCGGTACCGGTATCGGTGTTTCGCTGGCGGCCAATAAGGTGAAAGGGGCTTATGCCGCTTTAATCTCGGATGCTTATTCCGCCGAGCGTGCCCGTATGAGCAACGACGCGAATATCGCCTGCTTCGGGGCATTTACCACGGGCATTAAACTGATGGAGAAGCTTGTTGAGATATTCTTATCATCGGAGTTTGCTCAGGGCGGCGCGTCGCAGCCTAAGGTAGATAGGATTCGGGAATACGAAGAAAAAATGCATGACGCTATATAAATGCATTTTGAATGTTAAAAAGGGAATGAGTCGGCAAAAAAAACAAAAAATAATAAGAACAATCCGAGCGTAGCCAATTGGATCATCCTATGGCTATGTTTGGCTTACAGAGCGAATAAAGTAAGCGGGAGACGGTTTATATGGACGACGACATTACCCTGAAAGACGCGCCTGAATGGATTAAAGATTTAGGCGAAGCATATCGGGATTATATTCTGACACAAGAAGCGGGAACGAACAAGAAGCTGGGAATAACTAGCCTTTTTAAAAGATGGTTTTCGGGCTTTGATCCGTTTGCGGTTCAGCCTGTTCATCAAGTGTTCTTAAATGAAGTCGAACGTATTGTGAGTGGGTTGGCTGCCGCTTTAGAAAGCATCCGAAATGAAAGACCAGACATATCTGCTGCTTACGCGAACAAAGCTTTGGACATTATGTTCATGCCAAACCTCATTATTTTGTGAATATCATAGTGCGGTGCTTTTGCCATATGCATCTTTAGAAAAAATTCAGTCGGTTCGAAACGAAATGATAAAACAGACGCCAAAACGATTAATGCTTCCGAAGCAGCGGGAATTGATTGAATTAATTGAAAGACTCATTAAACAAGGCAAATGATTATGCTTAATATAACATAGATACTTGGGTGCAATTTAAACTATATTTACACTGGAAAATCGTCAGAAAATCTCTTTAAATGTTCGCGTTCGGCTTACTTCCTTATGTGTTTCAAATCAAAAACCTGCCGACTATTTAGCCACATTCTACGACGCAGAACTAAGGCCTGTAAGTTCTTTGGTGTAGTATTTGTTGAGGAAGCCTCCTTCCTAACTATGGAAGGGGGCTTGGGCAAGAAGTCCTTATTTAATCAACAATTCGGGGTGCGTCGCATACGAAACCGACAATAAAACCGACTTTTTGCCTGATTTCTTACGTTTCGTGGTTTAGCTATGCTATAAAAAGTTCATAATCTCTTGATGGGATTTCATATTTTCACATTATCTTATAAAATTTAATTTTTATTTTATAATCACAAATAAATAAATGCCGAGTAATAGTTTTAATGTCTAATGCAATATGGAAATCAAACCATTATCTAATTAAGATTTGTTAACATTCTGTGAACAACGGCATGTTCCTTTCCGCATATCCTTGTTTTTTCCTTTCAGTATACAGAGGGAGTTTTATTAACACCGAATGAAGGAAGCGTAATGCTGGTGAAAAGTGTAAACATACTGTGAACTCAAAAAGTTTATTGCACCATTCATGAGTTTTTTTCCTTTCAGAGTATAGAGCGAATTTTCTAAAGACACTGAGGGTGAGAAAAATGATGCGAAGAACTGGAATGTTAACAAATTGTGAAGATTCAAGAAATAACCGGAACACATGGCCCCTTTTTCCTTTCGGGGTATAGAGCAAATTTCTTATTAACACTGAGTGAGGAGGATGTGGCTTGGTACTGAAATGTGAACAAACTATGAATATTTGAGAAAAAATCCGTACACAAGCCCCATTTTTTCCTTTCGGTATATAGGAGAAGAGTTAGCTCGCTGAACTTTGACAACTGAATATAAGCAAGATGAATACATTCTCCGTGTGGCCCGGGGAGGGAAAGCCGAATGACAGGTACGCCATGACTGCAAATGCAAGAGCGATGAATACCAATGTCTATATGAACTGTGGCAGGTTCAGGCGAAGACCCGCATGGATGGATAATGATACTTATGCATAGTCGAGGTTAGGTCCCAGAGTGCATCCCGCTCGTCGAGGGGGTGGTGAAATACCAATGAGGCAAAAGCCGATTGCCGTTCAAATTGCTAATAACAATCTCAGAATGATAGTTTCTTATTCAAATATGATTTATGGAGGAGAGGGGTCTAAATGATTTTTGACAAAGATAATGATATGGTCATGACAATTAAAGATGTGATGAACACTTTGAAAATAGGACGAGTCTCAACATATAAGCTTATACAGAACGGTGAACTAAAGGCAGCTAAAATCGCAGGAAAATATCTCACGACCAAGGCTGCTATTTATGAATACCTGAATAAGGCCATCTTATCGGCAGGTTTTGAGGATCAGAAAGCACCATGCTATAATTCACAAGACTGTTTAAATGGTGCAAGAGAGATTCCATGCGCGGAAAGGAGCAGCTATTTTATTAGCGCAGAAAGGAATCGAACGTGAAGAAACAACACGAACAAAAATGGGACATCAAGGGATGTATATGCCAAAAGAAGACTTCTCCATATTATTACGCCGAAATCAGGTATATGCTTCCCAGCGGAGAAGAGAAAAGAATATCGAGATCAACCAAGTGCAAAAAGAAATATGATGCCACGAGGAAAATGGAAGAGATGATCCAAGAGCTTGAAGGGGGGCTGCCCATAGCAGCCCGAGACTCTCATGAACTAACCCGATTCATTCATGATTGGCTTGAAAATGTGGAAGCAAAGCAAATCGAAGCGACCACTCTGGAAACGTATCGCATGCATTTCAAGGCATACATTAAGCCATATTTTGAGCATTTGAACATCTCGGTTGAAGAACTGCGTCCAGCGCATTTTTGGACATTTGTTGAGCACATGCAGGCTTTGACGACGCAAAACGGAACGCCTATGAAAGTCTGCACAATTAAGAAGGTGCTGAGCAACATTAAACTGGCCATGGATTATGCGGTGAGGAAGGAGATGATTGAGATGAATCCTGTGGAACCGGTTAAGCTCAAATCAAAGAGGAAGGAGAAGTTCACGAATTCGTTTTATTCCATCGACCAACTCATGCAATTGTGGCAGGCAGCCAAAGGCAGTCTGTTTGAATCAGCTATTGTGCTGGCTTCAGTCTATGGACTTAGGCGCGGCGAGGTATCAGGGTTAAAGTGGAGCCGGATAGATATTGAACGGAAGGAAATTCGTATAGAAGAAACGCTGGTTTATGCAGGCGCTAAACCGCATGTCAAGAACACAAAAACAGAGGCCAGCATGCGCACGATGCCAATGATCGGCGCGGTTAAAGCTTATTTACAAAAAGTGATGGAACAACAAAACCGAAAAGCATCTGAGCTGGGTAAAGAATGGGTGAATAGTGATTATGTTGTGGTTGATGACTTCGGCGCGCCACTCAGACCTATACGTCTGTCCAACAATTTTAAAAGACTGCTGGACGATAATGACTTGCCGCATATTCGCTTTCATGACCTCAGACACAGCGTGGCCACCTATATGTTAAGTATGGGTGTGCCTATCGCTGAGATTTCGGCTTGGCTGGGGCATAAGAGCGTATCGACGACCGCCAACATCTATGCACACATTACTGACGATATGCGAAAGAGCGCCGCGAAATGGATGGATGCAGGATATGATCCAGATGGCGGCACAATGCAAATCACTTTGGACTCAGCAATAAAGAAGCTGTTTCAGAATGTGCTGGATGAAGAGCAAAACGAAAAGCCTGAAAATGATGCAGATGAATCGGAAAAACGGCATGAGGGGTTCGAAGAAAAACCGAGACTGCGCGTGATCAGAGGAAAAACAGCGTAAGGTCAGAACCATCAGTTCACCATCAATTTCAATGATATGGTAGTGAAAAGGAGGCAATTTCCATGAGAGTAACCAGACGTTTGGGAAAAATCCGCAAAGAAAAATCCCCTGAAACGGCCATTTCAAGGGATTCCGGAGTCCTTTAAGACTACCATCAGTATATGGAGCGGGTGATGGGAATCGAACCCACGTAGCCAGCTTGGGAAGCTGGAGCTCTGCCATTGAGCTACACCCGCGAATGAAATGTATTATAGCACAGCATATCCGTTTTGAAAATACCTATTTCGCAAGACTTTTTTAAGGTTGCACTGATAGCTTTGGACTTTCTTTTCGGGATTATTTTATGTGCATAATGGTGAAAACTTTTGGGATTTCTCTCTGAGCATCTTCTCACCTCGGCATCCATTAACAGCATTCATCCGCTGGCAGAGATCATTGTACTCAAAACAGCATGAACCATAAGCAAAATGGATGCAGCCTGATATAAACCGGGGCACGGAAAACAGAAGGATTGGCGCATGCACACCTGTTTTGGTGGCTGCATAGGTTATGGTAGCAGATCTTATGCCGGCCGGCAGAAAGGAAGTCCTTCTATGATGCATAAAAACAGAAAGCTGCTGATTGACGGGTTTGAATTCGAATTAACGGGTTTTTTCAGCGAGGGCGGGCTGACTACGATGACGGTCAGCGTATCGGGTAACGGCGAAAGCCCCGCAGACTTAAAAGGCTGGGTACTCGAAATGTGTGCAAAGACGCCTGAACTCTTTGAGAATGTGGAGATCGTGTCTTGCGAAAAACGGCGGCGGCATGGGTCGTGGGGGGCAGCGGCAGCCGTGAAAACGTCCTTTGAGCTGTACGGTGATATAGGCATCAGCGGTGTGGCCATCAGCGACTGGATCGGGCGGTACCAGGAAGACCCGGATGCGGAATACCGCATCGTGTTCGATAAAGAGCTTGCATTCGAACCGTTCAGTGTTGCGCTGATTTATGCGGATCGTACGCGCGTTTCGGAGGATAAGATTAGCATACAAACAGAGCCACAGAGCAAGATTTGGGCAACACCGACGGAAAAAAATTATTGCCTTTATATTGTGGTGCCCGATGGTTACAAGCCGGTGAATGTCTGCAAAGCCAATATCTCCGTCACAAAGCGCATGGTATACATTGCGCATGTGAAAAATGATGAGACGGAGAAAAGCGAGAAACCGGTTAAAGCGGTGGCTATGGGGGCCGTCAGGGTTGTGGCGTGCGTGCCGCTTAAAAGCGCGCAAGCCAGCGGCGACGATGTGCAGATTGGCGCTTGCGATTGTTTTGAGGTCTGCGAAACCATCGGTTACGCGGACGACGACACCTTTTTCGATATGCGCGATATCGTCATCAGCCCGAAGCCAAAAAGCCTTGACTTAACGCTGCTCAACGCACATTGCGGCAAGTCGGTATACCGGCTGGACGGGAAATTTGTGATTGACTGCAAGCACTGCGAATAGCGGAGAAATTAAGCGAATACATAACGACACCCGGCAGCATTTTGCGTCCGGGTGTTTTGGCTTAGCCAGCTTCTTCGTTCACAATGTCTTCCGACAGCGGTGAAATGCCCGTAATCGTGATATTGAGGCAATTCATGTCGGTGAGCAGATTGATGACATATGGTGTTACCGTTTTTCCTCGTTCCGAAATAATTTTCACTGAAGGCCGGAGCCCGAACCCCTCATAATTCTCGGTGACCAGCGCAACGCAGCCGTTGCTGAGCTCCACAGCGGTGCCGAGTGGATACGGGGCTACTTTCATTGAGAAGATTCGCGCGATATCCGGGTCGAAATGAATACCGCCGTTGCCCATGATGTGCTCCATGGCGTCTGATGGCAGCAGCGCTTTGCGATACGGCCGGTCACTCACCAAGGCATCGAAAACGTCCGCGACGGCGATGATGCGGCCAAAAAGTGATATTTCCGCGCCTTTAAGCCCTTTGGGATAACCGCTGCCGTTATACCGTTCATGATGGTGCAGAACGCCCATGGACGATTTGATAGGAACATCAAACATGCTGCGCAAATATGAGTAGCCCATCTCCGAATGCCTTTGAACATCGTGGAGTTCCTCGTCGGAAAACTGGCCGGGTTTATTGATTGTGTTTTTATCGAGAAAAACCTTTCCGAGATCGTGCAGCAGGGCAGCAAGCCCCAATGCGAAAAGGTCATTTTGATTCATGCCGATGGCCACACCCACAACGCTGGACAACACGGCGACATTGACCGAATGATAATAGGTGTACTCATCAAAAACTTTTAAGTCGACCATATTGACCATGAGATTGTTATTTTTCAGAATTTCCGCCATAATCTCTTCCACAATCTGTTTGGCCTGATCAACAGCAGCGGCTTTTTCACTGGCATTGTCGTTGACGGAGTGAACGAGTATCTTTTTGACACCCTGCACCGCCTTTTGCCTCACCTCATCACTGACGACATTTTGTATCTCGATGTCCTTGGAAATGCTGTCGTTAATATACACACCATTGATGCCAAGTGAATACAAGCGCTCGATATAAAGGGGAATAACCTCTTTGCCTTCGCAGAGAAGCATTTCGCCGGACGCATTGTAAATGGTTTTGCCAAGTATCATACCGCTGCGGATACACCCGGTGGGAACGAACCTCATTGAGCCCTCCATGCTACAAATATAGTATATATACCCCAAGGTAATTAAGATGAAGCAGAGAAATTCACGAAAATTCATATAAATAGCAAAAAAGGCTCGGTTACAGTTATATGGCAACCCAAAAAACTCATTTCTGCCGGCAGACGATAACAATATTTTGAATATACAGACAATATAAAGTATAATGACCCTGCGTAAGCTTATTTTATTTGACAAGAGGTGTTAAGAATGAGGCGAACATCTGCCTTTGTGATTGTATCACTTATGGTTTTTTACGTGCTTACTGGATGTGCGGCGCAGCCTGCTGACACAGAAAATACGGCAGTGCCAACACCGGCGTCTTCCGTGGCGCAAAGCGAGCCGACCATTGAACCAAAGCCTGAGCCGACACCTGAGCCCAAACCCTTTGTGCCGGAAGATTTATTCGGCAGCGAGTTTAACCCATATGCCGAAGCGGCGTTTCCGGAGAACTTTAACATATACGCGGCTTCGTTCGATGTCGGAGATCCGAAAATGGGCGGCGAACCAAAATATGTGCTGTCGATGACGGCTGAGGGCAAAGCGGATGAATCGATAGCGTTTCTGGCAAAGCTTGCCGGAGTTGAGGAAAACGGCAGCAAATATGTTGAGGAGTTTAATGGCGGCGGCTTTTGCGAATTTAAAAGCAGCGACGGCGCGACATTCACAATCAGAAAGACAGATTCGAATGATGATCGTTATGAATATGTAGATGGCTGCCATATCGACATCGTACGCGTTGTGGATGGCCAAGTGTCAGCATACATAAAGCTGATC
Source organism: Bacillota bacterium (assembly GCA_023406895.1). Lineage (GTDB taxonomy): Bacteria > Bacillota > Clostridia > Christensenellales > SZUA-584 > SZUA-584. The sequence continues at coordinate 81,281 of JAEXTV010000019.1, forward strand.
AGCGACAATTTTAATTTGAATGCGTTGTCTGCGTCGGCGGATTATTTCGATATCACACCGTCATTCGACGTGTGCGGCATATATCTGAACCGTCATAAAAGCATTGGCGAAGTATCGGTCAGTTACAATGCAGCGGATGCAGAAACCGTTCAGCAGCAAATGGCGCAGGGCTTGAAGCCAAACTGGTATGACGCGGAAAGAGGAAGTATGGGATTCTCATACGGGATGGTCGATCTTGTATTTGAGTTTGACGGCAAAGGCGGAAAAATCCGCGTCAGCGAGAAAACTACTGACTTTAAATCTCCGGCACGTGATTATTCAGCGCCCGAGGTATCGCTGACGACGCTTGGCTTCTATTATGCCGATAAGGATGCGATGTGTATTTACGAGGATAAGCAAAACGGCATTTCCATTGCGATTTATAAGCCCGAATGGGGCACCGGCAGCGTCGACTGGAATATCGAGTATCTATTTAACGCGAATAAGTATCTCGTGGCGGTATGGTATTATGCTGACGACCATAAATATCGCATTCAGGCCGATAAGGACGGCTCATCTGCGGGCTATGAGTACGATATCAATGCGGATACATTCGGCAACGAATGGCCTGATTTTGAAACGGTGAGGAAGCAATTCGGCAAAGCGCTTGACATGCAGGATGGCGGTTTTTATCCGAAAGCGCTCGAGCAACTTGAACAAACGGTGAAAGACCGATTCGGCATGAGTGTAGAAGAGCTCTATGCACTGCCCGCCAAATAGTATATAAGGCACCATTTGATACCCTCAATGCCGGTGACTGGCATAGACTCAATACGATCCGCACCGAAGGATGCAGAAAACCTCCCTCAGTCGCCTCCGGCGACAGCTCCCTCCAGAGGGAGCCAAGGGTGCGCAGACATCGCCTCATTTGACATCAAAAGCAGTCCTCTGTCAAAGGTCCCTCGGAAGGGAGCTGTTAGCTCTGCGGACTGGGGATTGATAAAAGTCCATGGTTTTGAGCAAGAACCATTGAATGCTATTCCACTACGTCGTCACTTCGTTGACACTGCGTTCAGCATGACGGGAGAGACTTCGAGCGAATCGAAGATCTTATTTCTCTGGCGGATCGGCTAAACGGCCATAGACTCAATACAATCCGCACCGAAAGATGCAGAAAACCTCCCTCAGTCGCCTCCGGCGACAGCTCCCTCCAGAGGGAGCCAAGGGTGCGCAGACATCGCCTCATTTGACTTAATAAGAAGATCACTGTCAATGGCTCCTTTGAAAAGGAGCTGCCAGCTATGCTGACTGAGGACTGATCGTTTGGCATCGACATCGGAACTGTCGAAACCGTTCCCTACGGTTCCTGCCGCAAAGAAATGAAGGGGCGGTTTTCCAGGGTCTGTTCTCTAGGGTATGCCCGCCCGCGTATCGCGCCTGCTAGATTCTATTGTGACTTAATTGCATAGCGCAATCCTCCGTCGCGCTGCGCGCGCCACCTCCTTTCAAAAGGAGGCTTTCTTCTGCGCATTAATAAAGCTGCCCGCTTTGCTGGCTGAGGATTGCTCAATCCGCATCGATTCAGGAATGGTCGTAACCGACGGTTCTTGCAGTTGCGAAATGTAGGGGCTCATATACGTGCTGCAAAGTCAAGAGCAATAAAAAAAGGCCCCGAAAGAGGCCTTTTCTTTGTTTGTTCTTCAGCCTTGCTCAATCGCTTCGCTGGGGCATGTGTCGGCACAGGAGCCGCAGTCTATGCAAAGGTCGGCATCAATTTCATACTTGCCGTCACCCTCAGAGATTGCTTCCACAGGGCATTCGCTTTCGCAAGCACCGCAAGATACACACGCATCGGTAATCACATAAGCCATAACGTAAACCTCCAAAGTTTATATACACGCTTATTGTAAACACCTCAATGTAAAAATGCAAGGCTGTATTGCAGAAATGATGTTAATCGTCCAGAAGAGATTTAATCTCATCGTCCAGTGCGACATCGCTTTCCTGCTCCGCCATGGTGGCCGGTTTTCCCTTGAAACGAATATCCTCGAGCTTGAACGTTTTCATATCGATGCTTTCATCGGGCAGCGTGATGCGAATGCGCACCGTTTCCGTAACCGCGTTGTTTTCCACCACCACGCCTTCGCCTTCGGGCGACAGCACCGTGCTGCCAAGCTTGGGCATGCGCTTGCGCGTCTGACAGTAATGCTCCTGCTCGTAATTGAGGCAGCACATCAAACGCCCGCAAAGGCCGCTGATTTTGGTGGGTGACAGCGAGAGATTCTGCTCCTTGGCCATTTTGATGGACACGGGAGAAAAATCACCAAGGAAGCTTGAACAGCAGCACGGCCGCCCGCAGGGGCCAAGGCCGCCGAGCATTTTGGCTTCGTCACGCACGCCAATCTGCCGCAGTTCAATGCGGGTCTTGAATACACCCGCAAGATCCTTCACGAGCTCCCGGAAGTCCACACGGCCTTCCGCGGTGAAATAAAATATAATCTTTGAATTGTCGAACGTGTACTCCACGTCCACCAGCTTCATATCAAGGTTGTGCTTGTCGATTTTCTTCTGGCAGGTTTCAAGCGCTTCCTTTTCTTTCTGCTTGTTTTCCTCCAGCTTGCTTTCATCTTTGGCATTGGCTTTACGGACAACCTGCTTTAACGGCGAAACGATGTCCTTCTCGCCGACTTCCTTGTCAACGATGACGACCTCGCCGTATTCCATACCGCGCGCTGTTTCCACGATGGCATGCTCGCCCAGATTAAACTGAATGTCGCCCGGCAGGAAGTAATACACCTTTCCGACGCGCTTAAACCGGACGCCTATGACTTTTTCCATCTATTTTTTTCCTCCAATATACAAAAAAGCATTTTCTCTATGGCCAGCCTGAAATTGACTGCCACAAAGAACCATCTTTCCGTGTCGAGTATGACATTTATCATATTACTTATTGCCCCGGTTGTAAAGTCATCCGCTGCCTGACAGATCTCGCTGAGCCGGTCCCTGTTGACGATCAGTGCGTCACTGTGTGTCTTTTGGCAGACGAGTATATCGCGCAAATATGTCTGCATCACGCAAAGCTGCGCAATGATTGATTCTTTTCCGCTTTCGAGATAATCGGCAAAGGTGCTGATGGCCATGCCTTTCGCATAAATCAGCTTGTGCGTAAGCGAGAGCACATCGTCGCGGCGGCTTAAAAAAGCGGTGTCATCTTTGATGCGCCGCGCTTCGTCAAGGTACCCGCCGGAAAGATCCGCAAGTATCGCGGCTTCAGTGTCGGTTACATTCAGCACCCGCGCAATGGCTGCTCTCGCATCCGGCTCGGGCGCAATCGTTACGACGGCACAGCGTGAAGAAATGGTGGGCAGGACACCCGACACAGAGCGCACCTCCAGCAGGAAAACAACACCTGCGGGCGGCTCTTCGAGCGTTTTGAGCAAGCTGTTGGCGGCGGCGGGCGTCATCTCGTCGGCTGCCGCAATCACCACGGCTTTGTAAGCACCCTCATACGGTTTTTCAGCCACAAACGAGAGCGCGTCGCGCAGCTCGGCCACTTTCGGCGCGCCAAGGCGCAGTATATCCACGTGCCCTTCCAACACCTTGCGGCAATTCACGCACGTGCCGCAGCCGCCGCTGCTGCAGAACAGCTGCATTAAAAAAAGGTTCGTATACCGGGCGGCCACATCCGGACGTCCGCAGACGAGGAGGTAAGCACCGAGGACTTTGCGGCTTTGAGCCGCTTCGAGGAAGCGCTGAACCTGGCTCATAGGAGACCCTTCTCTTTGAATATCGGCATTAACTGCTGCCGAATGACTTCCTGCGTTTCGAATTTGGTACCGAGCGCATCTATCATTATCATGCCCGGCTCGTGCGACAGCGCCGTAAAACCGGCGAAAACACGCTCGTGAAAAGCAAGTCCCTCGCTTTCGAGACGGTCGTGCTCCTTGTACTCGTTCATGCGCGAGAACGCGTGCTCGGGCGGCACATTGATGAAAACGGTGACATCGGGCATACAGCCGTCGATTGCGGGCTCGTTGATACGCGCAACCAGCGGCACCCCCAATGCACGCCCATATCCCTGATAGGCGAGGGATGAATGGATAAACCGATCGCACAATACCACCTTGCCGCTTTGCAGCGCGGGTTTTATCACCTTGCGCACATGCTCGGCACGGGCTGCCGCATAAAGCAGCGCTTCCGTCATGCCGTCCATTTCGGTATTTTCCTTGTCGAGCAGTATATCACGTATTTTTTCGGCCACAAGGCTGCCGCCCGGTTCACGTGTGCATACCACCGCGATTCCGTTTTTTTCAAGGAATTGCGCGAGGTAGCGAAGCTGCGTGGATTTACCGCAGCCGTCCGCACCCTCAAATGTGATAAATAGACCGCTCATCGGCCGTCTCCTTCCAGCAGCCGCACCAAATCGTCCGGTGTGTCCACAAGGTAATCGCTTCCGGCTTCGGTCAGCTCATTGCAGTGGCCGTAACCGTACAGCACACCGATCGAATCGATACCGACCGCTTTGGCCCCATGAATATCGTGATACCGGTCGCCCACCATGACGGCGCTTTGCGGCTTGCCCCCGAGGCACTCAAAGCCGTATTGCAGCACCTGCGTTTTGCTGACTATACCCTTCTCAAGAACGGCGCAGAATATACCGTCAAAATACGGCACAAGGCCGAATTTTTCAAGCAGTGTGCGCGCCATGATTTCCGGCTTGGATGTGGCGACGCAAAGTGTTTTTCCGAGAGCCTTTATGCCTTTGATGGCGTCCTCGACACCGGGAAAAAGGCGGCTTTCATAAAGTCCTGTTTCCAAGTAATATTCCCGAAAATGCGCGTAGGCCTCAATCGCCTGCTGCTCATGAAAGCCGTAATATTCCATCAGATGCTGCTTCACCGGCGGCCCTATGAACAGCAAAAGCTCCTTCTCGTCGTTTTTCTCCATGCCGATGCGCGAAAACATGAAGTTGACCGCTTTTAAAATGCCTTCACATGTATCCGCGATGGTGCCGTCAAAATCCATAAAAACCGTATCATAAATCTTGTGAACTCCTGAGATGTGGTGAATCATGATCTCTCCTTAAATACATAAATTGATGCGTCCTCAACGCCGAACAGCTCAAAACCCTGCCGATGCGCCTCAATCAGATATCCCGCGATTTCATACGAAATGATCTGCCCGCGCAGTACAACGGCTTCGGCGGGCGGGTAAACGCCCGCTGCGCACGCGCAGACCCGGCCGGGAGCATGTTCAAGCCGCAGCTTTTCAACATGCGTCCAATGCCGCGCACCCGAGGAATACTTGGTGGGTGCAGGCATGCTGTAGGGCGAAAAGAACAGGTTTCTGCCGCGTATACGCTCCGTCCGGCGCAGCGTTTCATACAGCCTGTCCAGATGAGCAGCGGTGGTTCCCGGTGACAGCATCAGCAGAATGTGTTTCATATCCGCCGCTTCCACGTGGATGCCCTCGCGTGCGAGCATCGCCTTGATTGTGAGCCCCGAATGCCCCGTACCGCTCACATCGATGATCGATTTTAACGGATCGCGGGCGGCTACGCCTTTCTGCGTAATCTCGGGGCAGGCATAGCCCGGAAGCGCACAAATCATCTCTTCAAAGCGCTGCAGCAGGCTTGTGACACGGTAGATTTCCTGCTCACCCTTATCGCGCATATAAGCGAGCGCATAGTCAAGCGAGCACAGCAGCACGTACGACGGGCTTGTTGTCTGTATCATGGCCAGCGCCGCGCCGGCTTCTCGCGCATCCACAAGCGCTCCCTTGCCGACGCAAAGGCAGGCACACTGATTCATGGCGGGCAGCGTTTTGTGCGCGCTTTCCGTCCAGATGTCCGCACCCGCGCTGGCGGGAGAAACGGGCAGTGTGTGAGAAAACGCGAAATGCGCCGCGTGCGCCGCATCCACAGCCAGCGCCATACCTGCTCTGTGGGCGGTTTTTGCGATTTCCTCGATATCACAGCAGAGGCCGAAGTAATTCGGGTAAGTCACATACACAGCAGCGGCGTCTTTGTGGATTTGGAGCGCTTCGCGCAATCCGGACGCGTCCATCACCGCCGGATAATCGGATGGCGGCGCGTCTAAAAACACCGGGGTAATGCCATATAGGTGAATCGCGTTTGCGGCGCTTAAATGAATGCCGCGCGGAAATATCACCTTTTTGCCTTTAAACAGCGACAGCATGGCGAGCACGCCCGCTGTGGACCCGCCCGTTGTGAAATGCACCGCCGCGGCACCGATGAAATCAGCGTGGAGCCTTTGTGATTCGCGTATCGCGCCCGTCGGCTTTAAGAGGTTATCCGCGCCGGGCAGCTCGGTGATATCGCATTGCAGCATATCGCCGCCGAAAAACCCCGTATCACCCTTATGCCCCGGCATGGTAAAACGTACTTTGGCACTGGCGCATACGGAGGCCACCGTATCCATAATGGGTGTCTGTCTGTCCACTGGTTCCACCTCAAATCCCGCCCCTTTTCTTATTGCCCAAAGTATGAGATAATAGCGCAAGATGAAAGGGGTGCCGTTTTATGATTAAAACTGAACGCGAGCATATGCTGCTTTTCTCAAAAGAGCGTGTCGCGGGGCTGTACAGATACCGGCTGTATTTCACGCCGATTTCATCTTTGCGGGACGAAACGCCGCGCGTATTCAGGCTGCTTGTCCGCACGCCTTTTGCTTTTAACAAGCTTGAAGTCGGGCGTATCTATAAGCTGACTTACAGCAACGTTCACATACAGTCGTTTGAGCCGAGGGACGAGTTTAATCTTCAGGAAGAGGATTATGTGAGGCTCATCGAAACGCGCGACATCAAGTTCATGGACAAGAAAACATCCGCGGCGCTTCGCCAGACCGATCAGCCCGGCTCGAAAGACCGGTATTATTCGTTTGACGAGATGAAGCAAATCGTCAATTTCAGGCAGGACCTTTTAACCTCTATTGCTGTGACGACGTTTTCGGGTGCGGTCACGGCGCTGGCGCTGCTGCTGCCTTTTGTGATTTATGCGCTGATGATTCGCATCGTCATCGGTTCACAGCTCTCCGCGGGCGGATTTACGAGCAAAGCGCTTGCGCTGCCCATACTCGGCATCGGTGTGCTGCCCGCGACGATCTATATCATGTCAATACTGTTTGCATTCAGTGAGCTGGCTCTGCTGCGCATTGAGTTCACCAAATGGAACCTGATAAAAAAATACACGCTGGCTTGGGGCGGTATCCGCAAGAGCATGTTCTTCGAACTCAGCGACATCCGCTATTTTAAAAAATTCGGCATCGGAGCCGGCATCGCACTCTTTGTTTCCATATTGCTTGCGCTGATTGTTTAGCGCCCTGTGCGCTGTTTCTCCATGAGGGTGCATCGCAAGCCTTTTTGTGCCCGTGCGCAGCATATTGCGCACCGGTTGACAACAAGTTTCACCGTCAATCCCATCGCATTCATATTTCGTCATCCAACAGTGCACGATTCATATTATCGCTGAAACTTTATTATAGTATATTATAAGGCATATACAGGTTAAAAGGCAATCATGGTTTGGTTTAAGCGCCTTGGCGTTTCGTTGACGCGGCTGTTTTTGGCATGATATACTGGTTTTAAAATATACTGGCAGGCAGGTTTTCGAATTGATTACAGCGCAGATGTTAACCAAATCATATGGAAAAACGGCGATATTGAACGGTGTGAGCCTGCATCTCGACGCGGGAAAGGCGCTCGCCGTGGTGGGTGAGAACGGCGCGGGCAAAACAACGCTGCTGAAAATTCTTGCCACGGCATCCGAGCCGGACAGTGGCAGCCTTTTTATCGGCGGCATCAACGCGCTGGAGAATTCCGCCGCCGCGCGCGAACAGCTCGGCTACGTGCCGCAGGGGATCGCGCTGATGCAGGAGCTTTCCGTAAAGGATAACCTGTATTACTGGATGAAAACAAAGGATACGGCCGTTTATGAAACGGTGATGGACATCATCGGCCTCAAGTCCATGGAAAACAGGAAGGTGTCGCGGCTATCGGGCGGCATGCAGCGGCGGCTCAACATCGGCGCGTCGCTCGTGCTGCGGCCGTCGCTTTTGATACTCGACGAACCGCTTGCGGGTGTGGATATCGCAAACCGACGCCGGATCATTTCGTCGCTTTCGGCACTCAAAAAGAGCGGCATGACAATCCTGTTTACCAGCCACTATATCGACGAGATGCAGATGCTGGCCGACGAGATGATCGCACTGCGGGAAGGAACGGTCACTTACAGCGGACCGCTGCAATTTGATAACCTCGCGGATGCAATCAGGCGCTACACAGCTTAGGGTGAACCGATTGACTCGGATGCCTTGTTGACTCGAAGGGAGCCTGACCATGGACGATGAGTTAAGCGCGGCGCGGCGGCGCGGCGCGGTACGAAAGCTGCTTTGGCCGCACGGCAGGAGGCACAAAGGCTTCATGCACGGCAAACGGTGGATGGGCGCGGCGCTCGTGCTTCTCGTCTGCGCGCTCACGGCCGTGGGCATTGCCGTGTTTAACGGAGGCGGCAGGGCGGCGCAGCCCCAGCCGGAAATCAATTGCAATGTGGGCGTACTCGCGCTCGGCGATTTTTTCAAAGCCTATGAGGACCATATTGATTTTCAGACTGCCGGAACGGTTCGCGGCCTGACCCGGCGGCTTATGCACGAACCTTTTGAGGTCAGTGCGCAGATGACGGTTGAATCAGAAGCGCTGGCAACTTTCGGGATACCGCTCAAACGTGTGCCGGCGCAGCTCAAAATCAAATACGATTTGCGCGATGCCGGCGTGAAGGTGAGCACGGTAGGCTTGAGTTTATTCGAGGCCTGCCTATCGGGGAACGAGGCTGCTGCCGAGATAATGGGGGCAGAACCGGTCGTGGCCGAGCTGCCCGCCGGAAATGATATGTCGGGCGATATGACGCTGAAAAACAGGATCGGCGCGTTGGTGCCGCTTGCGCCCGGCGATCTGCCCGACAAGCTGCTTGATATGCTTGCGCGGTCGGTGCCCGAAGAATGTACACAGATGCAGCTCGGGCGCGCGTACAGCCCCAAGGATAAACAGGACGTGAACGTCACACTCATTCATACCGCGCTCGATGATAAAGCGCTTTCCGCTTCCGCCTCCGCTTTTGCGGAGCTGCTGAAAAACGACGAGACGCTGTATGCGAAGGCACAGCGGCTGACCCTGCAATGGGCTTCGCTGTGCGGCGCGAAGGATTTAACGCTCGAATCTCTGTTGGCGCAGCTGATCGAAAAGGAGTACGAGGGGGCCGCCGTTTCATTGAATGTGTACCGGCGCGATGAAATACCCATCGGCTTCACCTTGAGGGTCACAACGCGGGACGCGCAGATCGATTTGATCCGTTTGGCCGAGTTTGACGGCGAAACGGGCTATGAACGCACGCAGGTGCTGCTCAACGGCATAGAAGTGTTCAGCGCGGATACCGTCACGCAGGACACATCGGGTGAATTCAGCGTGAACACGGTCAAGACGGACGGTCAGGCTGTCAGTGTGAACGGGACGTTTGAAATGAATAAGCTGGCGGAGAATGCATATCAGCTAATCGTTGATGCCGTGACGGAAGGTCTGCTCAGTGAGAATGCGGATGCCGCCCGTTTTGTGATGGATGCGCGCATCGATGTGGGCAACGGCCTTGGCATGATAGGGGGCAGCCCCGAATGGCAGGACATAAAAGAACTTATCAAAACAGATTAAGGCGTACGAATGAAAAAGCTCTTTACGGTGGATTTGAAAAGGCTTCTGAATAACAAAACAGCCGTTTTGTTTGCGGTGGGCGCGCCGCTGCTGCTTGTGCTGCTGATCTCGTTTGCGGTTGCGCCTTATTTTTATGCCGATGTGCGCGCGCAGAATTTCAGCGTGGCGGTTTACAATGAGGATGATGATCCGCTGACGCAATCGATACTGAGCGGCCTTATTGAGAGCAAATCGCTCGGCGGCCTCATCAGCGTGAATTTTGTAGACAGTGAATCGCAGGGGCGTGCTGCGGTGAAAAACGGCGCGGCGGCGTTCATTCATATTCCCGCAGGCATGCAGGATACGCTGTCGGGCAACGGACGCTGCACGATCGATTATTACGGCAACCCCCAAATGCCGCTTGAGGATGCGCTGCTCTTCGAAACGCTCGATTCGGGCGTGGGGCTCGTGAGCGATGCGCAGCACGCCATCAACGTGCTCTATTGGGACAGCCTCGACGCGGCAGTGAACGAGAACGCTGCGGCGGATGCGTACAACCGCTTGAGAAGCGATTATTTTGGCAGTATACTCGCGCGGTCGGCGCTGTATGAAGACACGGAGACCACATCACCGCTCGGCGGGGCACTGCCCATTGAATATTACGCGGTGAGCTTCCTCGTGTTGTTCGTGGCACTCGGCGGGCTGCCCATCGCGCGCATGACCGCGGACGATGAGGTGACGGGGCTCGTTCACCGCCAGCTGCTTTCGGGGCACAGCCCGCTTTCCTGCGTGATGTCGCGCTGGCTCTCAGGCAGCTTATTTTTGTTCATGCAGTATGCCGTGCTGGCGGCTGCGCTCTCGCTGATTGCCGGCAGCGGTGACTATAACGGTAGTTTGGCAGCGGCAATCCTCGGCGGCGCGCTGCTCTGCCTTTTTTTGAGCCTTGGCATGATGCTCGTTGGGTTGCTTTCCAGGTCATCGGCTTTCTCGGTTCGGGCCGCGTTTCTATCCGCGCTCGCGCTCGCGCTGCTCGGCGGCCTGCTGGTGCCGTCCGCATATATGCCTGCCATCGTGCGCGATGTATCGTTTTACACGCCGCTGTCGGCGGCGCTGCGCCTCGGCATCGCGGGGCTTTTTGACGGACAAGCCCAAGGATCGCTGCTGTTTGCGGGCGTGCTCGCCGTGTTTACGGCTGTGTTGCTGCCGCTCGTCATCAGCCGGTTTCAAAGGAGGGCGCAATGAGACTTTTTACAAGCACAATCAAATACCGCTTGAAGTCGCTTTGCACGGGCGCGTACGGCATTGTGTTCTTTTTGCTGGCGCTGATCGTGGCTGTGTGCCCGTTTGTGGGGCTTATCATCCCCGATGCGCCGGTGCCGATCGGCTGGATTGATGAGGACGATACGGAGTTTTCGCACCTGCTGCTGAGGAACGTGGAAGCGCTCAACGTCGTCTGGGTTACGTTCGGTGATAAAGAGACGCTCGTGGCCAACCTGCAGACAGGGCGGCTCGAGGGTGTATTTGTGATTAAGAAAGGCTTTGAGAAAACGATAAAGAGCGGTGCGTTTGAAGACACGCTGCAATTGCTGCGTTCGCCGTACAGCACGGCGGCCGGAGTCATCTCCGAGAGTGTCGGCAGTGAGGCGCTAAGGCTCTGGCTTGCGTGCAGCAGTGCCAACGAGGCGCGCGCTTTGGGCGGCGACGATCTTTATAAAAGTGTATTTGACGACGCGATTGAAGGCACGGACGAGCCGATATTGCAGCTCGGGCGAGAGAACGCGGCAGGGGAGACGGGCAAAGTTACACCGCTGCTTGACGCGGCGTTTTCGTCGCTTTATCTGCTGTGCGGCGTGGCGAGCTTTTTCATGCTGACGGGCATTGCGATGGCGCGCCGGGGAGCGGATTTTTCATTGCGGCTTCGTTCGCGTGCCTTCTCGATCGAGCGGTTCCGTCTGGCCGCCGCGCTTGCGGATACGCTCTATATGCTGCCGTGCGCCGTTGTGCCGGTTATCGCGTTTGGTCTCGCGGGGGAAGGGTGGCTTATTGCGCCGCTGCTGGCCGGCTTTGCGCTGTATGTGTTTGCGTTCGGCGGCATCGCGGGGCTGCTCGCGCTGATACGCAACCAGACGGCGATGATGCTGAGCATCTGCGTGGTGACCATCGCGAACGTGATGCTCTCGTCGATGCTCGTGCCGCTGCCGTCATCGGGGCTGTCTTCTGTGCTTTTCCATGCGCTGCCCGCGCGCTGGCTGTCCGCTGCCGATCTGCAAAACCCGCTGCTGAGCGTGGCGGGCCTTGCCGCCTGTGCGGCGGTTTACAACGCGCTGCCGTTTGTGCTGCGCCGACGGGAAAGCGTCAGTTAATTTAAGAAGTAAGAAGGTATAAATCGGTGTATTACGAGATTGAAAACGGCATAATAAAAAAAGCGGATATCAAAAACATATCGCTGACCGGTAAAAGCCGGTACTTTGGATTGATCGGTATTGACGAAACCGGCGGCGTTTTGCCCGTTATTCACTTGACCGACAGACAGCTGCGTGAATCGTTTGAGAGCGCGGCACTGACGTATGAGAATCATGACGGTTTTGATCTGATCTGTCTGAATCTATTAAATCATAAAGCGCTGACGACGTCTCAAGTCAACAGGGTGTGCATTTACATGCATAAGAACCTGCTGCTTTTTATATGCCGGAACGTATCCGCTGTGGCTGACATGCTGCACGATATCATACAGGAAGGCGGTACTGAGCCGGATCGGATACTGAGCATCTTTTTTGAGAGAGTCACGGCAAAGGATGCGGATCATCTTGAAAATATCGAGACGGAAATATCCAATCTGGAAGACGCGCTGATCACCACGGCGAAGAAGAATTCAGTCCGCGAGATCATCCACCTGCGCAAAAGGCTGATGATTCTCAAACGGTATTACGAGCAGATGCTCAATGTGCTTGATATCTTGCAGGAAAACGAGAACAACCTGCTCGATGACAGGGCCATGAGGTTTTTCAAGCTATTTTCCGGACGTGTGGACAGGCTTTATCACAGCGTGCTGAATCTGCGAGATTATGTGACGCAGGTGCGCGAGGCGTATCAGGCAGAGGTGGATATCAGCCTTAACAGCACGATGAAGATTTTTACCGTGATCACGGCCATATTTTTGCCGCTGTCGCTGATTGTCGGGTGGTACGGCATGAACCTGCAGATGCCCGAAGTCAAGTGGTCCTTCGGGTACCCGATGGTGATCATCTTGTCCGTTGCGGTGGTGGTTTTCTGCCTTGTGTATTTCAAGAAGAAGAAGTGGTTTTAGCCGTATGATTTTGGCGCGTCTGGGAAGCCGCGCCTTACAGTGCAACGAATTTTAGTGAACGCTCCCCGCTTGTGCCCCAAAGGGGTATGTCGTTTTACCAACCTGTCATGCTGAACGGAACGTGAGTGAAGTGAAGCATCCCATGGTAAAACGCTTTAAACATGGGATTCCTCTTCCGCTTACGCTCCATCGGAATGACATATGTCACCTTAGGGATGTTATACGGTCATGTGGGGGAGTCTATTTCCGATGATAACGCCTTTGTCGAATAAACAATCCGACAACTGCCAACTTAAGATAACAAAACAGAACATTACCTAACTTTTCTATTCCGAATTAGTTACTCGCCAAGTATGAGTTTTCTTGCGCGCGCCTTCACCGCCTCGTCACTGAACGCGATATCAAGATACCCTTCACTCACGCGCCGTTTCAAATATTCAAATGAATACGCGATGGATTCCGCGTGGTCAAACGCGAGACCCGCGCTTTCAACCGGGTAAATCTGCTGCATGCGCCCCGTGGTGAACGCGACAATCGGGTGCATTTCAATGCTTCCGCGCAGAGTGTAGCTGATTCGCGTGATGCCGCCTTCATCTTTAACTTTGTAATCATCCAGCTTAAACCAGTCTGCCTCGGCCGCATCGTCACCCGCGACAGGCTTCAACTCAGCCGCGTCGGCAATCGCGATGTGGCTAGCTGTGATGCAGCGGTAGCGCGGATCCCGGTCCGGCCGGCCCCATGTAAACACCTGCTCAAGGTATAGGCCCGAGAGCCCGGCCTCCTCCATCAGCTCGCGGTCCGCCGCATGGAATATGTCTTCGTCGATCTCCACGAAACCGCCCGGCAACGCCCAGCGGCCCTTATACGGATAGCCGCCGCGTTTGATGAGCAGGATGCTCAGCGCGTCTTCACCGACCGCAAACACCGCCGTATCCGCCGCGAAACCGGGGTTTTGGTAGCGCGTGGGGTCAAATTCTTTGAGATAGCGAATTTCGTCTTCGCCGGAGGGAATGTAGGCCATATGTGTCTCCTTAAAAATAAACGGTATCGATCACGCCGCCGCCGAGGCATTCGTCATTCAAATACAATGCCGCGTACTGACCCGGTGTGACGGCGCGCTGCCGCTGCGCGAATTCTATTTGTGCGCCGCCGTCCTTCAGCGTCACAAGCACCTGCTGATCGCTCTGGCGGTAACGGAACTTGGCGGTGCATTCAAACGTTTGCGACGGGGCACCGTTGATGAAATGAAAATTCGGCGCATACAGTGCGCGCGAAAAGAGCGCTTCCGGCTCGCCGCCGTCTTCACCCTGCGCCACGATCAGCGTGTTGGTGGCCACGTCCTTACCGATCACGAACCAGCGTGTGTCCTTCGCGTCCTCGCGCCCGCCAATGCCAAGGCCGCGCCGCTGCCCGAGCGTGTAATACATCACGCCCTGATGCGTGCCCACGGTTTTGCCGCCCGGCGTCTTGATATCGCCCGGCTGCGCGGGCAGAAAGCCCGAGAGGAAGTCACGGAATTTGCGCTCGCCGATGAAACAGATGCCCGTGGAATCCTTTTTTTCGGCCACTTTGAGATTCAGCGAAGCCGCGATGCCGCGCACCTCGCTTTTCTGCAGCTGCCCGAGCGGGAACAGCGCGCTTTGCACCTGAGCACTGCTCAGCATGCATAAGAAATACGTCTGATCCTTGCCGGTGTCTGCCGCCTTGAAAAGGTGCCCGCTGCCGTCCGTGTGTGCGTAGTGTCCAGTCGCGATTTTATCCGCGCCGAGCATGCGCGCGTGGTCGAGGAACGCCGCAAATTTGATCTCGGAATTGCAGAGCACATCCGGGTTCGGTGTGCGGCCGCTTTTGTATTCATTCAGAAAATGCGTGAAAACGCGGTCGTAATACTGCTGTTCGAAGTTGACCGTATAGTAGGGGATACCGATCGCGTCACAGACACTTTTGACGTCTTCATAATCCCGCGCGGCGCTGCAGCCCTTACCGTCGTCCTGCCAGTTTTTCATGAACACGCCGATCACGTCGTACCCCTGCTGCTTTAGCAGGTGTGCCGCCACGGCGGAATCCACGCCGCCCGACATGCCACAGACCACGCGTATTTTTTGGTTCTCTCTCACCTTGTGCCTCGTTAAAGCTTTTGGTTTATTATACAGGCCGCCGCGGCGGATTGGCAAGCGTATGGACACGTTGTGCGGGTGTGATATACTGGGCGTATGAAAAAGAAGATCATCGCAGCCTGCGCGCTGCTGGTTGCGGCGCTGCTCATATTCTGGTTCTTTTATCCGCTGCGCAGCTATATCGTGATGGGGATATATTCGGGGCAGCACGGCGCAAACAGTGTGCAAAAGCAGCACGGGTTTTCCGTCGATATCCCGTCGGGCGCGGGGTGGTACCCGTTTGTGCTGACCTACAACGCGGAGGGGTATTCGGCGTGGTCGGGCGAAGATGCGGATATGTCGATACTCTACAATTTCGGCGCTTTTAACGCGCTCACGCGTACATCGTCTTTTTATGATGTGAACAACGATAAATACAGCGCGTTCTACGGCGCGTATGTGCTGCATAAGAACAATGACGAATTTGGGTTTTCGGATGATGGGAATGTGGCTATGGCCGAAGTGGAAAGCGCGGTGGCTTACGATTACACGCAGCTTGTGATTGCGGGCTTCGGGTGCAGCGATATCGTATTTGATGCGGGCGGATATGAGCTGCAGCCCGGTACAAGCTATGCGGGCAGCGAGGGGTGGGTGCGTATCGACGCGGATATAACCGCGAACGGTGTGGCGCATACCTACCAACGTGAGTATCAGGCTTATATGCAATATGGCCCGCCCGTGCAAGCGGCACAGCAGGATTTTGCGCCTGTTTCGCTTAAAGGCAGGCTGTACATTAAATACATTGAAGATTATGATTGCACGGTGATGCTGTACGTCATCGCGAAGGATGCGGATGCGGTGGACGCGTGCGATAACGACATTTTAAGCAGGACAAAGATTGTTTCACTCAAGCAATAGGGCGACCTCGCTGGCGGCAAGGTCAATCAGCGCCTTGGCGCTCTGTTCCTTTGCGCCCGGTATTATGATGCTGCAGCGCGAGATGGGAATCAGTATTTTCTTAGCGCCGCTCTCCGCAATGGCGCGCGCAATGCGCGGCGTGATTTCTCCGAGCATGCCGCTGGCTGCGATGATGCCGATACCGCCGATAATGACATCCGCGCTGCGGACGCGTTCACAGATTGCGGCTTCACCCGTGGCTGTGTCTGCCGCACCGCTCTTCTTCATGGATGCCGTGGCTCTTGCGTTGGTACCGGCTGCGGTCAGATAAATCTGTCCGCCGAATTTCTCGGCGAGTTTTTTCACAACGGAAGCACCAAGGCCGCCGCCCTGCGCGTCCACCACGATCACGTTAAACATAAAACACCTCTTATGGCGCATTATACCTTATACTCTCTATTCGGGCAATGGCAGTAGATTCAGCATACAAATAAAACTCAGTCTGCGATAACGCAGACTGAGTTTAAAGCTTTATATTATTTTGTCATCTTGAGCAGCGCCTTTATTCTTTTGATAAGAACAAAGCTCAAAATCGCGCAGACAATCACAACCGCGGCGGAGACGGCGATAAAGGCGAGCCACGACAGGGTGGGGCTCGTCTGTGTCTTTTCGTATAGCGTGGATGCGTCAAACAAAGATCTCATCCCTGTCATAGCTCCTGCATGAAATTCGATGGTTTTGTTAATTAGACGTTCCCCACCGCAATCAGCGCGGCTGTGAACACCTCAAAATCGTCCTGACCCATCACAGTCGACTCCACATAGATATAGAGCTTGTTCACACTGAATTGAGCGATGTAAATGTCGTGTCCGAGCTTGTTCTGCGTTTCCTTGCTGTCGTCGTAACGGTAAAATAGTGTCGACATCATACCAATCTTGGAGATCTCAACATTTTCCGTTCCGCCGCCGTACTTATCGCCAATGGGAGAGTACCCTAAATCAGACCAAAGCTCAGGAGAATAAACGCTGATTGTGGTCGGAAAGCCGCTGTCTCCGTTTCCTATGCCCACGTTGACGTGAATGATTTTGTCGTTTGTGTCATAAAGGGCCTGAACGGTAAGGGGCTCCGCTTTGTACGCTTCAGGCAGGCTGTCTCTGACGGGCAGACCGGTCAGAGACTCAAATTCATCGATGCTCATATCCTTTGTATAGCTGCCCTCAATATCTCTGATTCCGTTTTCGCCGGTTCTTGCGATGGTGTTGTAATGGATGAATTCCACTTTGCCGCAGCCGGAGAACGGCAGCATCAATATCAGCAGGCACACCAAAAGCACATTTATTATCTTCTTTTTCATGCTCATCTTATCAGCTCCTCTGTATTATCGTATCTCAGCGGATTAATAGCCCAAGAATCCATGTAACGCCGCTTTTACGCATCCGGCGCACATGATGCGGAACAAAGACGCGCAGGCGGCTGTTCAAACTCATCATCATGTACTCCTTTTGCCTGATTATACCTTAAACAGCCGGTATTGCGCTATAAGAAAAAACGCTGCCAAAAATGAAAGGGTGATGAAAGCCGCGGAGGTTGTCAGTTAAGGTAATTTTACACTCTCATTCGTATTTTTTTCTTTTATTACCCACAACTTTAATATATAATACCTGTTTAGAGGAGTATTCTTAACGGTTTACAATTATTTGAGGAGGATATTTTAATGCCATTAGTCACAACAACGGAGATGTTTAAAAAGGCTTACGAAGGCGGATACGCCATCGGCGCGTTCAACGTGAACAACATGGAGATCGTTCAGGGCATTACGGAAGCGGCGAAAGAGCTGCAAGCCCCGCTGATTCTTCAGGTATCCAAGGGTGCAAGGCAGTATGCGAACCCGATTTACTTGAGAAAGCTCGTTGAAGCGGCGCTCGAAGACACCGGTCTTCCGATCTGCCTGCACCTCGATCATGGTGATACGTTTGAAACCTGCAAAGACTGCATCGACGGCGGCTTCACCTCCGTGATGATCGACGGCTCGCATCATTCGTTTGAAGAAAATATTGCTGTCACCAAAAAAGTGGTGGAATATGCGCATGACCGCGGCGTCGTCGTGGAAGCGGAGCTCGGACGTCTCGCGGGCGTTGAGGACGACGTTAAGGTATCCGCAGAGGATTCGTCTTATACGCGTCCCGAGGAAGTGGAAGAGTTTGTGAGCAAAACGGGTGTGGATTCGCTCGCGATTGCGATCGGGACAAGCCACGGCGCTTTCAAATTCAAAGGCGAGCCCAAGCTGCGCTTTGATATTCTCGACGAAGTCTCTAAGAGACTGCCTGGATTCCCGATAGTGCTGCACGGCGCATCGTCGGTCATTCCCGAGTTCGTGGAGATGATCAATCAGTTCGGCGGCGACATGCCGGGCGCTCAGGGCGTTCCCGAAGAGATGCTGCGCCAGGCGGCAAGAAGCGCTGTCTGCAAGATCAATATCGATTCCGACCTGCGCCTTGCGATGACGGGCACCATCCGCAAGTACTTTGCCGAGAATCCGTCGCATTTCGACCCGAGACAGTATTTGAAACCGGCGCGCAGCGCGATTAAAGATATGGTCAGACACAAGATCGAAGTTGTGCTGGGCTGCGCGGGCAAAGCGTGAACAGATGATTAAAAAAGGTCCGGCGTTTGCATTTCGCAGATGCCGGATTTTTTTCGGTTTAAGCAAGGAGGGGAATATGCGAACAAAGAAGATAGTCATAACGGCGGCAGCTTGTCTTTTGGTACTGGGACTTTGCGGATGCTCAATGCTGACTCCTGCAAAATCTGAGGATGAAAAACTTGCTAACGGGACGACAGCAGGCAACATTCAAAACCTCGGATTTGCGGCGAAACAGGGAGACGACCTGTATTTCTATTACGCGGGCGGCGAAGACTATGAAGTCGGTGATATCGTCAAATCGAACCCGAATACAGGTGATAACAGTTTCATCATGCACGACGGCGGTTTCTATATAAGCTTTTACGATGACAGCCTCTATTACTGCCGTGAAGACGGTGTTTACCGCGCGCCGACAGACACGTTTGAGCCGCGGCTTTTGCTTAAAGGCAGCATCACACAGCTTCAGCTTTTGGATGGCCAGATGTATTATGTGGAAGACGAAACGATTAAAAGTACGGACGATCACGGCCAGCCCGTGGAATTTTCGCCGATAGAAAACGCGGATTGCCTGAGCGTTTATGAAAACAAGCTTTTTTATATCGATACCGCTACGGGTCAGGTGTGGCAGGCGGACAAAGACGGTTCCGGCGCGGAAATGCTTTTTGATGTAAACGCGAAGCAGTATGTGATAGAGGACGACAAATTGTATTATATTGACCGCAGCGATGAGCAGATTAAACGCGTGACGCTGAATAAAAAGACGCCGCAGACGCTGGTGCCGTATGCATGCAGAAGCTTAAATGTTAATGCGTACGGCATGTTCTACACGCGCGAGGTGGACGGACAGTGGGTCTGCTGCAGTGCGGACAGCGAAGGCGGAAGCGAGAAGGTGCTGGAAAACAGCGCCACGGCAGAGCAGCATAAAATCTGTATGTTTGGGAGCGGTGCGGTCATCGTACGCACGGAGGATCTTCAGACAGCAGCGGAATAGCGATCTCCCCGGATGCATAGTATTAACTGATACTATTGAGGGAGGCAAGGCAATGGGGCTGGGCATAGACTTTTCAGTGGTGCTTTTCTTTGGGCTCGGCCTTGCGCTGCTCTATTTTACGGGATGGCTGCTGATCGCCCCCTTGAAATTTATCATGAAATTCATTGTCAGCGGATGCCTCGGTGCATTGCTGCTCGTCGTTTTAAACCTCGTCGGCGGCCTGTTCGGCATTACCATCGCAATCAACCCACTGAGCGCACTGATTGCCGGGTATTTCGGGCTGCCGGGCATCATATTGCTGCTCGTTTTAAAACTCATTGTGATGTAAAAAAACGCTTTAATAATGGCCCTGTCTTCATATACTAATCTCGGCAGTAATTTCTGAGGAGGGTGCCTTTTTGCGTTCTTTTAAATTTGCATTTCAAGGAATTTTGGAGGCTGTCCGTACCGAACACAATTTCCGGTTTATGCTCGCATTTTTCATGTTTGTGACGGCGGCGGGCACCATATTCGGCATCACGCGCGGCGAATGGATTGCGGTGCTTATCTGCTGCGGCGCGGTGCTGAGCATCGAGATTATAAATATGGCCGTCGAAGCGGCGGTTGATCTCGCCGTACACGGCGAAAACCCTCTCGCGAAAAAAGCCAAAGATGCGGCGGCGGGCGCATCGCTCGTGGTCTGTATTTTTGCGGCAGCCGTGGGGCTTATCATCTTTGTTCCGTATATGGCAGAACTGTTTCACTAAAATCTCATATCATCGGGTCAAATAGCTATGTGATTCCGCCGGATAGGAACGCCCTCTTGTTATGTAGGGAGCGCAGCGGCGACATGCTCGAGGCAATACACCTCATGGAAAAACGCGTTTGGCTCGGTATCTCGATCTATCCGCTCCGCTTATCGGGGGTTGCGACACCAATGACACCGGGTTTCGGTTGCCGGTATCAGTAAGCTCCGCCTCTTCTGTGATACCCATCTTCCAATGAAACAGCGGGCTGCTATCTTAATTAAGCCAAGCAAGTTAAAAGGATTTATGTTATATAAACTCTGCTTTTGTCTTATTTTCCCGTTATGCTATAATAATAGTAATTAAAAGCGAAGGGATAACGCCTATGGACTGGCTCAGCCGGCTTCAGAATGTGATTGAATACATTGAGCAGCATTTAACCGACGATCAGTATTGTTTAAATCTGAGCGCTCTCTCTAAGCAGGCATTCGCTTCCGAATACGAGTTTCAAAAGATTTTCAGCATTGTCACCGGAATCACCGCGGGTGAATATATCAGAAACCGAAAGCTGGCGTCAGCCGGTGAAGATATTTTATTAACCGATACATCGATAATAAACATCGGTTTAAAATACGGCTATGAGACGGCAGAAAGCTTCACCAAAGCGTTTACGCGGTTTCATGGGACAACGCCTTTTCACGTAAGGAAAAGCGGAACCGGCGTGAAGCTGTATAACAAACTTAGCATACGATTGCAGATAGAGGGCGGTGCCACTCTTGATTACAGGATCGTCCGCCTTGGCAGTGTGAGAGTTTTGGCGAAGACCAAGGTGTTTCAGACGCAGTTGATTGAGGACAGACAAAAAACGGTCCCTGAGTATCTTAAAAAATGCGGCGAAGAGGGCTTATACGATGTGCTTTTCAGCGCGAAGGATGACACCGCCTATTTTGCGGACGCTGTGCTGGGCATTCATGATAATGTGGGCTGTAAGCCGGACGGGAGCGAGTTTCGTATGAGCGTGGGCGTTGAATACAGCGGAAACACAGTGCCCGACAATTATGAGATCATCGAAATGCCCGAAGAGAAATGGCTTGTTTTTCGCTGCATTGGCATGCGTCCCAAGGCGATTCAAAAGTTGTGGCACCAGATCTATATGGATTTCCTGCCGTCATCCGCCTACCGGATAAAAGAGTTCGGCACGCTTGAGGTCTGCCGAGAGGGGTTCCGCAACGCGGACGATGTGATCAGCGAATTATGGCTGCCGTTGGCCGACAGTAGAAGTTAAGGAAGCAGACAAATTTGAGCAGAAAATGACAAGACCTGATGCAAGGTTATGCCGTAATATATATTGCGAAATTGACTTTAGGAAAATGGGGGAACAACACCGTGAAACGAATCATATGCTTATGGATTGTCATTTGCCTGCTGACCGCATTGGTTTTTGTCGGCGGTTGCACTGCCGAGACAATGGCCGAGCCCATATCCGTTGTGAACGGCATGACGGATACGGAGATATCGCAAGTTACTGCCGAAAAGACCGAGCTGGGAGAGAGCATCTCGCTTTATGATGAAGAAATCGGCGAAACCTATGAAATCACGCTGCTGAAAAGCACAGCGTACGACCCTTCAAAGACGGCTTCGTTTT
The DNA here is from genome assembly GCA_023406895.1 of Bacillota bacterium. Lineage (GTDB taxonomy): Bacteria > Bacillota > Clostridia > Christensenellales > SZUA-584 > SZUA-584. The sequence goes on from JAEXTV010000019.1 coordinate 103,261, forward strand.
ATCTTGTTCAGGGAACAGAATTTAATGAGACGCAGATTAGAGCCCTCCGTGATTATCTCGCTGCAAACGCTCCGCAAACGCTGCTGGCGATTTTGGGCACCGGAAAAGATAAGAAATCGAAAGCGGCTGCAAAACGGGATTTTGTGGATAACGCCAAGGCGTACGAAGACTTTATCGCCGATAACCTGCTGGGATGGGTATGCGAAACCTATGCGATCGACCGCATCGGCTTTGCGGGCTATGGAGACGCGGGCTATTTTGCGGCCTATATGCTTTACGGCAGAAACGCCGCGTCGAATTATCTGATTGTGAACCCGGAGATGAAAAAGACAACGGATAAAACGGACATCATCGCCAGAGAGGACGCCTTCCATACCGGGGGCCACACTTCGCTGAAGGCAAACGTCTGTGTGCTGCGTTCGGAGGATGACCAAAGCACCTTTGCATTTAAGGCGGCCGATACATGGCTCAATGCATTGTCGGAACGTAAATATGACGGCCTGACCATAAGCAATGACGTGCTCGCTGGGTCGGGACATAACGTGATTGACTGCGAAGCGATGCTTCGCGGGCTGTGTTATTTCAGCGGCAAAGAGTACGGTGAAAGCGAAGAGGCTTGTGTGGCGGCATCCAAGGCGATGACGCAGGCGGAGAAAGACAGCATCACAGTCGGGAAGCTCTCGAAAGACCACGAATTTTACAATGAAGTGGTCGGGATTGACCCTGAATGCGCGGATTACATCAACGAGATATCCATTTACGATCAGGAGACGGACGATACCTTTGTCGTGCACATATCTCTGCCGCCAAACTACGATGAAAGCAAAACGTATCCGCTCGTATTGATGACGGATGGCGTGTGGCGGCTGAGCGACCATCCCGAACTGCGCCCGTTGATGGTATCGGGCCAGGTGGAAGATGTCATATTGGTCAGCGTGGGCTATCCGAACGGCTACGATTATATCAAAATCAGAGAGCGCGATCTGCTGCAACAGCCGGATATCTATCTGCAGTTCCTGGTGGAAAACCTGATGCCGTACCTTTGCGAAACCTATCGTGTGGACACCGGCAGAGTCACGCTGACCGGCCATTCCTACGGTGGCTATTGGAGCGTCTATGCGTTGTTCCACAGCGATACGATCGGTAAAAACACATTTGCGAACTATTACATCGGCAGCCCGTCGTATCAGGCCAACACCAACAGAGCGTTGGCAACCGATTTTGACAATTGGTATTTTGAAAGGAACAAGACATTAAACTGCCGCGTTTACGTCACGGTGGGCGGCAAAGAGGAAGCGGGTTTCATCGGGCTGATTGAGCGTGGTGTGAACGGCATTGTCGAGCATGGCTACGAAGGTCTTCAGCTTGATTATGAGGTAATTGACGGATACGATCATAACACGGTTTTCAAGCCGTCAATAAAGAACACGCTTATAAAATTTTACGGCAAACAATAGCGAATGCGGGCCTTAACCAGAACCGGCTCTGCGTTCCCGGTTGAGTTAATTCGCCAACAAAGCGATCCTCTATAATGAGATGTCCGCGAGGCGACTGAGGCGCGATCGTTTGTAGAATAAGAAAATCCCATGTTCAAAGAGATTTGACATGGGATTTTTCGATTTCCTGTTATGTCACTTTGCTTCTCACGGCGCAGTGACGTTCGTGCAACGATAGGGTTTTTGGTCAAGCCAGTCCGTTTGACCGGTCTTTTGCGTTCGTACAGCTAAGCTTCGTCCGAATGCTGCCGCGGCTTTTCGGTTAAATAGACGACAGCGCTCTCGAGCCGGTGATCTTTAATCATCGTCACTTTAATAGTCAGGCCGAATTCCTCGAGCTCCGGTGTTGAGCCGTCGGCGGGTATGGTGCCAAGTATGCCGAACACGAGCCCGCCGAAGGTTTCGTATTCGTCTTCGGGCAGCAGAACGCCGAGCTCCTTTGAAACCTTATCCAGCGAGGCCGCACCGCTTAAGCGCCACGTGTTGGAATCAATCCGCTCGATCAGCGGCGATTCGGCAGGCACGGTTAAGTCGTCCTCAAGATCACCCACAAGCTGCTCCAAAAGATCATACATCGTAATGATGCCGCTCATGCCGCCGTGCTCGTCCAGCACCACGGCAAAATGATTGCGGCTCTTTTTCATGTTGCGGAACAGCACATCGGCGCGCACGGTCTCCGGCACGAAATAGGCGCTTTTGACCGCGCTGCTCATCACCGAAGCGCGGCTTTTGTCTTTAAGCCGGAAATAATCCTTGGCATTGAGCACACCGATAATGTTATCGGGACTTTCCGCACAGACAGGGTACATGGAATGGCGGCTCTGAATGATGGTCTGCTCCCACTGATCATCCGTCTCATCCAGCCAAAGCAGAGAGACTTCTGTGCGGTGCGTCATAATTTCATCTGCGCTCGTATCGTTAAATTCAAAGATGTTTTGTATAAAATCCTTTTCATCCGGCTGTATGGCGCCTTTTTCGCTGCCTGCGTCCACCATTAGCAATATCTCTTCCTCGGTGATCTCTTCATCGCTGCTGTGCGGGTTGATGCCGAATAGGCGCAGGATACCGTTGGCAGATACCGTGAGCAGCCAGACGACGGGTGCGAAGATTTTAGAGATGATATAGACCAGCAAAGACAGCGATAGTGCCAGCTTCTCCGCTTTCTTCATCCCGATGCGCTTGGGGACGAGCTCACCGAGGGTGACCGTAAAGTAAGTCAGCAGCAGTGTGATGATCACGACAGAGATCGTGCCGAGCACGGCCGGCGAGATATTGACGCCGATGCCAAGGAGCCCCGCCGCAAGCCGGTCGGAAAAGTTCTGCGCGGCAAAAGCGCTGCCCAAAAGGTTCACAAGCGTGATGCCGATTTGTATCGTCGCGAGAAAACGCGCGGGCTGCATCGTCAGCTTTGTGAGCCGAATAGCGCGTTTGTCTCCCGCCGCCGCCATTTTTGCCACTTTGTTGTCGTTGATGCTGATGATCGCAATCTCGGCGCACGCAAAAAGTGCATTGATAAAGATCAAAACAACCTGTAATACGATTTGCCCAAATATCGGGTCACTGTCGTTCAAAAAATATACCTCCAGAGACGGATCGTCCAAAGAGACGGCACAGAGCCATCGGCTCGAGAGATCCCTTCCTTATTCTAAAGGAATTATACTGTATTGATGCAGGCAAAACAATCAAAAACAATCATGATGAGAAATTTGTTGACCAATGAGATTGACCGGGCAGACTGATATCGTCAATATGTGTATCATTTTGCGTCTTGCGGCAGGCAGTTATCCCGAAAATGGAAGGCTTTTTGAACATATGAAAACGTGTGTTTTAAACGTATTTTTATGCTTGCTTTTTGTGATATCGCGTGTTAGAATACTCGTGCTGTAGATTTTTAGGAGGTAGCAATGGACGGTTTTGTGAGTGTCTTAGTGCTTGTCATCGAGATAATCCTTTGTTTGTTCTCTTTGTTCATGATCGCTGTGGTGCTGCTGCAGTCCGGTAAGAGCGCCGGGTTGTCGGGCGATATCGCTGGCGGTGCCGAAACTTTTCTCGGAAAGAGCAAGGCGAAGAGCTATGAAGGTAAGCTGAAGAAACTGACGAAGGTGGCAGCTGTAGGCATTATGGTGCTGGCTGTTGCACTTGTGTTGATTCAGGTGTATGTTGTGCCGAATGGCACCGGTACCACGAACGCGACGCCCACGGCAACGCCGACGGCTCAGGTGTCAGATGATGCGGCTGCATCGCCGAGCGCAGGGAATGTGGAATCCACGCCGACGGTATCGCCGGCTGAGTAAACATTTTGCTCTTGCAACGCCTTTCCGAAATCGACGGAAGGGCGTTTTTTAATGGATGCCGCTCAGAAAGATTCGCTTTTTGGGTAAGATAAAAGGGAATATATTTGTTTAGGAGAGAGATTTGGAATTAACGGAATTAATCATTGATGAATTGAATAAATCGGGCAGGAAGGTCGATTTCGATGAACTCATGAAAAATCTGCCGGGGAGCCCGGCGGAATGCCGGGACGCGGTGAATACGCTGGTGGCTCAAGGCAGAGTGATCCGCTCGCCCAAGGGAAAGCTGTTTTTGCCCGGCCGGTTCGATTTTTATACAGGCCGGCTTGATGTCAAACGCTCGGGGTTTGGATTCCTGCTTAACGAGCAGGGCGATATTTTTGTAGCCGCTGAAAATAAGGGCGGTGCAATGAATGGCGATCTCGTGGTGGTTCGGCTGCTTTCGCAGGCTGAGACCGACAGACGGCGCGAGGGTGAAGTCGTTGAAATCATCGAAGAGAAAACAAAACGGGTTGTCGGCACACTCGTCGGGCGGTATGTATCGCCCGACGACGACAGGCTCGATGAGGTGTTCATATCCCGTAACGACCTAGGCGGTGCGGCAAGCGGCCAAAAGGTGGTTGTGGAAATCAAAAAGCGCGGCATCGGAGAGCGCAGCGCCGAAGGGCGCGTGACCGAGGTGCTTGGGACCGCGGGTGTGGCGGGTGTGGAACTCAAAAGCCTGATTCGTCAATACGATCTGCCCGAAGCGTTTCCGGCTGATGTGGAGACTGAAGCACAGCGATCATCCGAATTTATCATCGATGCGACGGACCGCGAGGATTTGCGCGGGCTGAATATATTCACGATAGACGGCGCCGACGCGAAGGATCTAGATGATGCGGTGTCGATCAAGAAGCTCGACGGCGGCTATGAGCTCGGCGTGCATATCGCGGATGTGGCGCAATATGTGAAAGAGGGCAGCAAACTCGATAAAGAAGCGTTCAAACGCGGCACGAGCGTGTATCTGGCGGATACCGTAATTCCGATGCTCCCCAAGGCGCTGTCTAACGGCGCATGCTCGCTCTCGGAGGGGACCGACAAGTTAACGCTTTCGTGCTTCATGAAGATTGACGCGCAGGGCAGCGTGAACGAGGCGCGCGTGGCGCAGACGGTGATCCATTCGAAACACAGGCTCACATACAACGATGTGAACAAGATATTTGACGGCGGCAACGACGCGCTGGAGCACGAATATGCGGATATACTTTCTGACCTGCTCGAGATGAAGGAACTCGCCGCAAAGCTGCGTATCCGGCGTGAGGAGAAAGGCAGCATCGATTTTGAGCTCGATGAAACGGCGTTTAAGTACGATGCCGAGGGACGCGTGATCGGTGTGGGGCCGCGCACGCGCGGCGATGCCGAGAAGCTCATTGAGGAGTTTATGCTCGCCGCTAACAAATCGGTGGCCGAGATGTATTTCTGGCGCGATATCCCGTTTGTGTACCGCGTCCACGAGCAGCCTGATGAAGAAAAGATGCGAAACTTCGCTGCGTTCTACGCCAACTTCGGCAAGATAAAGGGCAAGATTGACAACGTGCGCCCGAAGCTGCTGCAGGGTATTCTCGAGGATGTCAAGGGCAAGCCGCATGAGAACATCATCAATCAAATCATGCTGCGCAGCCTCAAAAAAGCGGAATACAGCCCCGAATGCAAGGGGCATTTCGGGCTCAGCTTTCAGTATTACTGCCATTTCACGTCGCCGATCCGACGCTACCCTGATTTGATGGTGCACCGCATCATCAAGCGTGATTTGAACGGGCGGCTTAACGCCAAGGCGATAGAGGCACTCGCGGTGACGGTGGACAACGCATCGCGGCAGTCGAGCCTGCGTGAGCGCGCGGCGATGGAAGCGGAACGCGCGGTGGACGACATGAAAAAGGCCGAGTATATGTTCGGAAAAGAGGGGCAGGAGTTTGACGGGATCATCAGCGGTGTATCAAGGAATGTCATATTTGTACAGCTTGACAATACGGTGGAGGGTGTGATACCATTATCATCCCTGCAAGATGATTACTATGTTTACAACGAAAAACTGTACTGTGTAATCGGTGAGAGGACACGGCGCAAGCTCAGCATGGGCGACGAAATGCGCGTGCGATTGGAGAGCGTGAGCGTGTATCCGCCGCGCATCGAGTTCACGCCTGTGCCTTAAAGGCAATTGGAGAGTGGTTTTGTGAGCGACGGGGTTAAGATATTAATAAAGAATAAAAAAGCGTATCATGAATATTTTATAGAAGAGACGTACGAGGCAGGGATTGCGCTGGTCGGCAGCGAAGTTAAATCCATACGCGGCGGCAAGGCAAACATCAGGGAAGCGTTCGTGCGCATAAAGGATGGGCAGGCACTAATTCAAGGTATGCACATCAGCCCGTATGAGAAGGGCAGTGTTTTTAACGAAGACCCGATGCGTGAGAGAAAGCTGCTGCTGCACAAACGCGAGATTGTGAAGATGCACAGCACTGTAACACAACAAGGGCTGACGCTGGTACCCCTCTCGGTGTACTTGAAAAAAGGCCTTGTCAAGATGGAAATCGGCGTGGCGCGCGGCAAGAAGCTGTACGACAAACGGCAGAGCATCGCCGAGCGTGATGCCCAGAGGAAAAAGGAACAGGCCACAAAGCTGGCCAGATAATTTCGGCACAACAAGCTCGTTTGAGCTTCACCGTGGGGGCGTATTTGGCTTTCGACGGGGGTTTGCCGGAATCGGATAAGCGGGTCGCAGTCCCGGAGTGCTGCGTTAAAAAGCCGGACCTAAATTTTAGTTGCAGATAAAACTGAACTAGCTTACGCTGCCTAAGGCAGTGTAATGCCCTGCCGGTGGCACCCTAATCGCCGGGGCCAGGGTATCATTAACTAGGGGAACCGCCCTTGCAAAGCTTTGAGCTTGGGAGAGGATTATGAAGCTACCGCGCGCTTGCCCTGCACAGGGGGACTTGCGAGTGCGGGAAATTTTAAACCCTGAGCTGCACCCGGAGAAAATCTGGTTTTGGGACTTTCGGACAGGGGTTCGACTCCCCTCGCCTCCACCAAAATAGAAATCGGGCTTGTCCCGATTTTTTATTTTGGTGATGGAATGGAGGAAGTAGAACACGAAGGCGCCGCCGCCCAAAAGGCGGATGAAGGTGCGGGAGACGGTTCTCTGATTACAGATGGTACTCCATGGGATATGTCAGATAAGAAACAGGCTCAAGCTTATCGGCGGTGACATAACCGGTGGGGGCGTTCAGCAGCGTAGGAATACGGTTGACGATGGTGGCGCAGGTGTGCTCCACGGTAGCGGGTTTCACAACATGGAACTCGGTGTTAGGCTCACCAGTCAGTTGCCAATCGCACATATCGCCGTCTTCGGGACCGTATACCTTACCGATGGTCTCCTCTTCCACTGTAATGCCTTGCATGGTTTCAATTGTCACCACAGCACTCATGCCAATGCACCTGCCTGCTTGGATGGATTTCCCCAAGGTGGAAGAATAGATGTCATGGTCGATAATATAAGGGACATGCTCTTGCTTGATGGACTTGATGATCAGACCAAGCTTGTTGCAGATTGCTTCAGCAGCATTCCATGCATAGGAAGGTTCGAATTCGGCTGGGTGCGCAATCTGGGCTTCAAACTCCTCGGCTGTCAGGTCGCAACCGTGAGCCTCTGCAAGAGCCAATCCGTATTCGTCCACATTATAGCTGTACGCGCCCTTGATCTTGGTCAACTTATGAATGCCGCCGGCCACCAAGCCTACGATATTAATCCAGAAGATATCCTGCATTCCGGAACCGGTTATTGTGCAGCCGGTCTCTTTTGCCAAAGCGTCTAGTTTGTTAATCTGGGCAGCAGCAGTTGTCCAAGGATAAATGGCTTCTTCGCAAGTGGTGATCACGTTGATGCCGCGTAACACACACTTCTCCACATGGCTGTAGATGTCGCTGATGAAGCTGAACAGGGTCACAACTGCCACATCGGCATCGCACTCATCCAATACCATATCGGCATCGTTGCTGATTATGATGCCGGTCTTCACGCCCAGCTCAGCAAAGTCGCCTACGTCCATACCCACCACAGCAGGGTTCACGTCAATCGCACCAACGATCTGTGCTCCGTGTTCATACAGGTAGCGAAGAATGAACTTGGCCATCTTGCCACAACCGTATTGTACAACCTTGATTTTCTCCATAGTATAAACCTCCAACAAGTTATGGGGTACGGCATTTTCCGTTCAACTTTTAGGATATACTGATTGCTCATTTTTAAACCAAAAAAATTGAAGCCAAACCGACAAAAAGTTTTAGTTTTTAAAACAAGTATCTCATTTCAATTCAAAAGCCAAATAGCTTGCACACTAAAAAAGTTGAATAATCAACTATTTACAAATCAACTGAAAAGGAATAGAAAATGGACTTTAATACAATAAGTTTACTGTTAAGATACGCTAAGGGATACGGTCGCGCTAAATGACACGAAGTTGGAGTATCTGAGAGCGACTCGCCTCCACCAAGTATGAAAAAGGGTACCGTCAGGTATCTTTATCTATACTTGATAAAGATGGAGGGAGTCGAACACGAGCGCGCCGCCCCCAGATGGCGGATGAAGGCGCGTGAGGATGGCATGAGAGCGAATGAAGAGAGCGGAGGGACTCCCCTCGCCTCCACCAATTTTAATCAAGAAAAACTGGCTTAAATAGCGGTTTTTTTCTTTTCTCTCTTGATGGTTGTCAAACGGAAGGGCCCTTGGCCGCATATATGCATTTTGTAGTTATATGGGGTATCTCTCATTATAGGAGGGCAGTCTTCAATCTTTTGCTTGATTAAATTTCCGTTTCATCGCAAGATAATAGAAAGTCAGTCTGAACAAATGAAAAAAGTCTTGATTCTATATGGCTCAGTGGAGACGGGGTGCCCTAAACCGTATTGATAAAATTAAGACACGAAAACCGAAAATAATCCACCATAAACGAACGAGGGCTTATTGTACATGTAACAATAGACCATATAGTATATATGAAGTATAATACTAATTACATTATAGATAATTCAGGAGAGCAGATAATGAAATGCGTCGTGAATGTACAAAACAGAGAGCCGGATGAAGATCCGAGGTCGCTTCGTGCGCATGTGAGCGGGCGTGATAAAGACGTGCTCAGAGATACTTATTATCTGATTAATAGTCAAAACAGCCCGTCAAAGCGGTTGAGCATGGGCTATACGACGATATATCCAACGGGGTCAACAACGGGCCATACCCATGACGATATGGAAGAAACATATTACGTGATATCCGGAAAAGGGACTATGGTGGTTGGTCAGGACAGATTTGAAATTGAACAGGGGGATGCGCTTTACGTCCCGCCGGGAGAATTCCACACCACCTATCAGAGAGGCAATATGCCGCTTGTCGTGCTTTGGGTTACCGGAAAAATTGACTAACGGGGGATATCGGCTTTGATATTAAACGAGAAGCTCCTCATCGACGGGATTTGGACGGACGGGAACGGGAACAAACGCCTTGAAGTGCACAACCCCGCCAACGGAGAGATATTTGCAACGGTACCAATGGCCGATCTGGTTGATATTGAAAACGCCGTCAACGCTGCTGACTGCGCTTTTAAAACATGGTCAAGACTTACACCGTTTCAAAGGGGCGATTATCTTCGCAGAGCCAGTGAGATCATATGTGAACGCGCCCAAGACATTGCGCGGCTTATGACACAGGAACAGGGAAAGCCGCTGCCGGAGGCCCTTGGCGAGGTCAGGAAGGGAGCTGAAATACTCCGGTATTATGCGGAAGAGGGCGAACGCATTTATGGGAGAATCATACCCAATGCGGAACCCGATATTGAAAGCCGTGTCATATATCAACCGATCGGTGTCGCTGTGGGGATCTCGCCGTGGAATTATCCAATAGAATTATTGGCATGGAAGCTTGGCGGCGCCCTGGCTTCGGGGTGCACCATCGTTTGCAAGCTTCCCTCTGAAACGCCCATATCACCCATGTATTACATCAAATGCATTATTGATGCCGGAGTGCCAAAAGGCGTTGTGAACGTGCTGACGGGGTCGGGTCAGGAGATTGGTCCATACCTATTCAAAAATCCAAAAGTTAAGAAAGTGGCGTTTACCGGGTCTACTGAGGTAGGAAAAAAGGTGTTATCCGGCTGTTCAGATACACTGAAAAGAGTATCGCTGGAACTGGGCGGCAGCCTTCCCATGGTTGTCTGCAAGGACTGTGATATCGATGCGGCGGTGGCAGGTGCGGTTCGGCGGTCTTTTAGGAATATGGGACAAATCTGTATTGCAATAAACAGAATCTATGTTGATGGTGATATATACGACGCTTTTCTTGAAAGGTTTGTTCAGGCAGTAGAAAAGCTTAAAATTGGTAATGGGCTCACGGATGTATGTGATTTAGGACCGATGTGTACCCAGAGAGGGATTGAAACAGTACAAAAGCATATATGTGACGGCGTGGAAAAGGGCGCACAACTGATGTGCGGCGGCAAAAAACCGCAGGGCAGAAAATATGAGAGGGGATACTATTTTGAGCCGACTATTCTGGCTGATGTGGACCATTCTATGCTTGTGATGCGCGAAGAGACGTTCGGCCCGTTGGTCGGTGTGATGAAATACGACACTATTGATCAGGCAATCGAACTTGCAAATGATACACCTTATGGATTGGCGGCAATCGTTTATACCCAAAGCCATCATTTGGCGGAGAAACTGACTCGGGAGATTAACGCTGGCAATGTTGCGGTTAATAATCCGGATGCAGGTGTGATAAACGCACCGTACGGTGGTTGGAAAGACAGCGGTTTTGGTCATGAGCACGGGCGTGAAGGTCTGTTTGAATATCTGAATATTAAGCATATCCGCATACGCCTATAGATCAGAGATATATAACCATAAATGGTTTGGAGACAATAACAAAATTGAGATAAGATATTATCATATCGATGATGCCTCAACATATAAAAATTAACATTTAAGAGGGGCGTACAAACATGTATAAAGTTATTGTTGTTGATGATGAAACATGGATCTGCAAGCTGATACGGAAAATTGTGAACTGGCAGGATTTGGGGTTCGAGATTATTGCGGATGCAAGCGACGGCTTAGCTGCACTAAATCTTATAAAAGAACATCGTCCTGATCTTGTGATTACTGATATTCGCATGCCGAGTCTTGACGGTATCGAACTCATAAAGACAGCCAGAGAACACAATATTGATGCCGAATTTATGATAATAAGCGGTTACAGTGATTTTGAGTATGCCAGAGATGCGATTAAATATGACGCTTTTGGTTATATTGTTAAACCATTGGATAGAGATGAACTTCAGGAAATGCTGCTCTCTGTCAAAGAAAAAATCAGTAAAAAGCATCAAATAAAAACGAGAATTGAGTACAGTGATTCACAGCTGTTAGAAAATGAAATAAAGAAAATAATCAATCATCAGGGAAAAAGCGTCGGGGTTGAGGAATTAAACAGCCAATTCGGAACCCATTTTACAGACGATGAATTGTGCGTTGTTGTGTTCAAACAAGACTTTATTTCAAAGGAAACACTCAGCAGCCATCAGAAAGCCGATTATCAGCATTACTTGTCGGGTATTAAAGAGACCATATTGGAATATATCAATGAAGCCATCTGGTATATAGACACGGAAGGTGCAAAAGGCATATTTATATTCAACTATGCCCAACGGGACAATCTTAAACGTGGATTAACGCATATTATGGCTGCTTATCAACAAGAAAAGCGCTATAAAGACCAGATTGATCTCACAATAGGAATGGGAGAGACTGTCACGGAATTGGGCAAAATAAGAAAGTCTTTTCATAGCGCGATGAGCGCAATTTATGCAAGAATGGTTTTGGGTACCGGAAGGATTATCGACGCTCAAAAGGAAATACCGAGTTTTAAGCATAATCATTCCTTCTTGGATTTGCACAACGAAAAGCGGCTGTCGGCCTATTTTGATGTTTTCGATATTTTAAGCGCGTCTGAGGAAATCTCAAGTATTTTTAGAAAAGCTGACAGGGAGTTACTTCATGATCCTGCGGCTTATCATACTGCCGCTGCCTTCATTATTGGGATACTTTTTAAAATTATGGAGGAGAAGCACGTCCACCTTGGACACACCACAAAGGATATGGCAGATTTGTATATAGAAAATTGTCTGTCTAAAATAAAAATCGAAACTTATTTAAATCAGATCATTAATGAGTTTGAAGAAATCTATTCCGAATCCAAACAAGACGGCAATGACAAGGTCATCAGTGAAATTAGAGCTTATATAATTGAAAATTATATGTCGGATATCAGGCTGGAAGATGTCGCAAAATTGGTCTGTTTGAATCCCACATACGTCAGCGAGGTTTTTAAAAAGAAAACGGGTGAGAATTTTATTGACTATTTAAGCGATTACCGCATTGATGTGGCCAAAGAGCTTCTTAAGAACATCAGGTACAAAGTCATTGACGTATCTGCAATGGTCGGCTATAAAGATTCAAAGTATTTCAGCAGGCTCTTTAAGAAAAAAGTAGGTGTCAACCCGACAGATTATCGAAATCTCCATATTTAAAGCTGGGCAGTCCAACGGAGGAAGAACGGTATGATTGAAAAATGGATTGCAAAATTAGTGCAACGGGTACGGGAATTTTTTAAGCAGGCTAAAGTATTAAAGATAAAATCCAATATCGTTTTAATTGTTGGCGTATATTTTGTCTGTGTTTTGATCACCCAGCTCTTTTATGGACTTATTAATCTTAATTATACAAACAGCTCTAACCAGCAGCGAGATATACAGACTGTATCCCATTATATCAATCAGGTGGCACTCAATATCCGGCTGGAAATTGAACGTATTGATAAAATGTCGGGAATGGTCTATGACGAGTCCTATTTTTATTTTGAGGAACAAAACCTATCCTCAACGATTCAAAGTAATAACAACGAATTAAACACCATTATCGATATAATTTTTAAAGTCAACGAAGATATTTCGGGAATATCCATATATCGGCCAAAGGGAGGAATGATTTCATACACAAACCCTTACAGCCCATTTTATTATACGAGCGGCACCAAATCCAGGTATTCCGAGCTGATAAAACAAAAAAGCAAAGGGACAATTTTAATGAGGAGTACAGGTGATACGCTCGGTCAAAGCATGGTGCTCATCAAGTTCTACAAACCGACGGAAAAGAATGAAGAAAACGCCATAGTGGTTATAGAAAACAACTGGGAACCGTATCGCAAGTATTTTCAGGATTTGGGATTATTGAATAACGGATCTATCGTCATGATCAACGCCGATGGGCAGATACTGATGTCGTTTCGTAACGAGAATGCGATAGGGGATGAACAGCTGGTGCGAACAGGCCAATTCCGGGATCAATTGAACAACACGACCGGAATGCTGGAAACGAAGGCTTATGGTGAGAACAAATATGTGTTTTATGATAAATCCGTGTCCTCAGGATGTACTCTGCTTTATATCGCTGGGAGCGACTTTTTTGGCGAGAAGACCTACTCTATGTACTTTATTATACTTATCTCCAGCGTGTTGTTAATTATTGTTAATATACTGATCGTCATATTGTTTAACAGAAAAGTATACCGCCCTATCACAAACATGGAAGGAGCGCTGCATGCGATCGTGATGGGCGATTCTGAACTCAAGCTGCAGGATGTACAGCGAGGAAATCAACTTTATCCGATGTATAATGATCTGAACTCGCTGACCGTTCGTTTGAAGGAACTGATCGACAGCGAGTATACAGCGGGAATTATGAAAAAACAGGCGGAGATTGACGCACTTCAAAGCCAGATTAATCCGCACTTTCTTTATAATACGCTTGAATCGATTAGAGGACAAGCGATTGAGGAAGAGGTTGAAGGCATTGAAAAAATGGTCAAGGCACTAGCGGATATATTCAGATACAGCATTACAAACAAAAATGCAATGGTGACTCTGGAAGAGGAGCTTAAGAATATTGCGAATTATTTGAATATTCAGCAGTTCCGGTTCAACAATAAATTTATTGTTATAAATGAAATTGAGGAGGATACAAAAAACTGCTTGATACCCAAGCTTGTGATTCAGCCGTTGGTAGAAAATGCGATTATACACGGTTTGGAAACCAAGCCCGGAAAAGGGACGCTGAAGATTAAATCGACATTGACGCTCGACAGTGTTCTTATCACGATCGAGGACGACGGTGATGGTATTGACAAAGAGACCCTTGACGCAATTAATGAGTGTCTCGCCCGGGGAGTAAACTCTAGAAATGATTTCAAGATAAAGATCGGCCTTGGACTGATTAATATTAATGAGCGAATTAAATTAATATTTGATGACAGTTTTGGTTTAAGGATATTCAGTATAAAACATATGGGAACAAAGGTTGAGCTTCGAATTCCTAAAACCACAAAATAGTACAACAAATATGAAAGTAGACGCATTGAAGCACAATAAAAAAAGAAGTAGCTTGTATATATGCTGTTGTGATAAAGGCTGACTTCTTTTTTGAAAGAGGTATGTATGAAAAAGATTGCAGCATTAATAATTTCAGCAACATTGTTAATCACTGGATTTACCGGATGCGGATCAATATACAGTGTCGAAGATGAGGAGAATGCTCCTGAATTAGTGAGTCAGGAAGCATTGCCTGAAGATGAACCCAAAGAGGTTTATTATACTGTCGGAATGCATATTATACTGCCCTATTGGCAGGATCACCGCCATGGCTTGGAAGCGGCTGCGCAGGAGTTGGGTGTCGAAGTTGTATTCACCGGCGAAAACGGCAGCGATGCGTTAAGACAGCTCGATATATTTGAACAGGTTGTAAAGAAAAAGCCGGCCGGGATATTGTTATGCCCTATCGATAAGGAGACCATGACAGAACCAATCAACAGGGCAATTGCTATGGGTATACCGGTCGTCTGTATTGATAATGACGCGCCGGACAGCGAACGGCTCACATACATCGGAACAGACAATTATCACTCCGGCTATATAGCCGGCGATATCATTGGTAACAGTTTAAACGGTAAAGGAGATGTGGGGGTATTAACCATTCCCGGGATATATAGCTTGGATGAACGCCAGCGCGGGTTTGAGGAATGTATTCGAAGCAAATATCCCGGCATCAATGTGGTTGCGGTCATGAATGATCAAGCGGATCCATCCAAAGCCGCAAACATTGCTGCGCAAATGTTTGAAGAGTTTCCCTCCATCACCGGTCTGTTTGGTACGAATGCCGCTAGTGGGGTGGGGGCAGCGATTGCCCTCAGTGAGAATCAAAAACTAAGCGACATTAAAGTGGTGGCGTTCGACAAGGATTCACAGGTGCTGGAACTTGTGGAGCAAGGAAAAATTGAAGCCGCACTTGTGCAGCGAACATTTACCATGTCGTACTATGGTCTGAAGTTTTTATATGATTACAACCACAACAGCCAATTAAAAAATGGTTCAGGCATCAGCTTGATGCCTGAAATGGTCGACACAGGGATCATTGTGGTTACGAAAGACAATGTGGACGATTTCCTTTGAGACTAAAAAATGCGAGGTTGAAAATGATTAACGCATTCGGAATGCAATTGACCAAGGAGCAGCTCTGTGAAAGGATAAGCGCAATGCGGCAGCTGGCTGGTGCGCGTCCGTTTAAGTTTACAGAAGGGAAAGCGGCCGGTGTCAGGGCAGTGGAAGTGAAAACCGGCAGCGGCCTTGTGTTTACAATTCATATTGACAGAGGAATGGATATCGGAGAGGCAAGCTATTGCGGTGTTCCTGTATCCTGGCAGAGCAAAGTGGGGGTCATTGCTCCCACGTATTTCGAAAATCAAGGGCATCAGTGGCTGCGCAACTTCTACGGGGGTTTACTGACCACATGTGGTTTGATACAGGTAGGCGAACCATGTGAGGATCAGGGTGTATATCACGGGCTTCATGGCCGGATATCTCACACACCCGCGGAAAAGTATTGGATTGACGAGTACTGGGAAGACGATGACTATGTCATAAAAGTGACGGGAAAAATGCGCGAAGCAATCATTTATGATGAAAACCTCGTGCTCACCCGTGAGATTAAATGCATATTTGGTCAGAAGAAGATATTCATTAAAGATATTGTGGAGAATGAAGGATATCAGGAATCTCCCTTTATGATCATGTACCATGTCAATCAGCCTTTCCCGATCGTAAGCGAACACTCAAGGTTTTATTCCTCGGCAAAAAAGGTTGTAGCGCTTCGAACATGTGAACAACCGGATACGGGTGATTTTAGAAGTATGTCCGAGCCGATCCCGAACTACCAGTTTGAGACTTTCCTGCATGAAATGCCAACGGACAAGACTCGTGTTTACCAGGCGGTTATCAATGAACAACTGAAAATGGGTGTTTATTTAGGCTATGATCCTAAAACACTTCCGGTAGGAAACCAGTGGAAAATGCTAGGACAACAAGACTATGTGGTGGCGATGGAACCGTCTAATACCTATAATGTGGGTATTTTGGAATCAAGACAAAACGGGTGGCTGCCAATGTTAAAGCCCAAAGAAAAAGTGGAAATGAATCTTGAGATTGGCGTTCTTGAAGGCGATCAGGAGATCAAATCGTTCAAAGAAATACTTTAAGTATTTATTACACAATAACACTATTTAACGAGGAGGATTTTCTGCCATGAAAGCGATAGTTATTCACGGACCAAATGATGCCCGCTATGAAGAAGTACCCGTCAAAAAGCCTGAATCAGGCGAGGTTGTGATTAAAATCAAAGCAATCGGCCTTTGCGGTACAGATTATGAGCTTTTTACCAATGAAATGGTCTATATTCAGGAAGGTCTCTGCAAGCTTCCTATGATTCCGGGGCATGAATGGTCCGGCGTCATCACAGAGGTCGGGCCCGATGCCGGCGATTTTAAAGTGGGTGACAAGGTTACCGGAGAATGCACGGTGAGCTGCGGTTATTGCAGTTTCTGCAAAAAGGGCCAGGTCAATATGTGCGTGAATCGCACGGAGACAGGCGTGATGAGCCGTGACGGAGGCTTTGCCGAGTATATCACATTCCCGATTTCCGCTCTGCATAAGTTTGATAATATATCTTTTGAAGAAGCGGCCATGATCGAGCCGACGGGTATTGCGCTTTATGCGGTGCAGCGCTCCCATATCAAACCTAATGAGAATGTATTGGTCATCGGGCCTGGACCTATTGGACTTCAGGCGGCACAGATCGTCAAAAAACTGTTTAATCCCAAAAAGGTGATGCTGTCCGGAACGAGAAAAGAGAGGCTCGACAAAGCAAGAGCCTATGATTTGGACGGTTATATCAACATACGCGATG
Organism: Bacillota bacterium; assembly: GCA_023406895.1. Lineage (GTDB taxonomy): Bacteria > Bacillota > Clostridia > Christensenellales > SZUA-584 > SZUA-584. The sequence continues at coordinate 120,428 of JAEXTV010000019.1, forward strand.
AGGACCTGACAGAACGGGTACGTGATATCACCAACGGCGAAATGATCGATACGGTGATCGAGACATCGGGCAGTCTGTCGGTTTTTGATGATATCAAGAAGGTCATTAATCCATGCGGTAAAGTGGGCATGGTGGGTTTCTTCGGTGCTAAAAAACCGCATTGTGACTGGGATTCGTTTATCACCAGAGATATTTCTCTGTATGGTTCTCTCGGAAGCCCGAATATATGGGGCGATGTGATCAGCATGTTGGAGAACGGTAAGCTGGATGTTAAAAATCTGATAACCCATGTGAGAGACATGAAGAGTTACGAAGATTTTAAAGATGCTCTGGATATGATGGTGGAAAGGCGCGACAACGCCTGCAAGATCATACTGAAACCGTAAAGGAGTCATATATGAAAAAGGCTATTGATTTATCGCATCCCATCACGCATCAGATGCCTGTGTTTCCTGCCGACCCTGCGGTGGGGGTATTAACGCACCATCACTATCAGAATGGGTATTTTGTAAGTCAGGTCATATTCGGGACGCACACAGGGACGCATATTGATGTTCCGATACACAAGATTAAGGGCGGAAAGTCAGTGGACCAAGTCGGGGTCGACAGGTTTATGGGTCGGGCCTATGTGATGGATTTTACGTTTCTAAAGCCGTTGGAAGAGATCACGGCAGAACAGCTTGATCGTTTTGCTGACAAGTTGGATGGTGTGGATACGGTTATCATAAAAACGGGATGGAGCAAGCATTTCGGCAAGGAAGATTTCTTCACATCATTCCCGGGTATCAGTGAGGAGGCGGTGGATTGGCTGGCAGCGCATAGCATCCGTCTGATCGGTCTGGAAAGCCCATCGGTAAATGCGCTTAGGCATGAGGAAATCCATACGCTATTACTGCAAAGAGACATTTATATTGTAGAAAGCCTGACAAACGTTGATCAGATAACAAAGGAGTATGTGGAACTTTACGCTGTCCCGCTAAAACTCAAAGGTCTTGACGGTTCTCCGGTCCGGGCATTTGCAATTGAGGAATAGTTCTTTCATTGTTGCATGGTTATGATATAATTTATCTGTATTTGCAGCCATGAATTAGGACAGCATAAGATTGGTTTACGATGGACTAAAGAGGGCTGCCGTGGATACGGCGGCTCTTTTTCATATGGTCAAGCAAAGGATTGAGTATTCAGGAGGCGTTGAATGATCAAAGGCAAGAATAAGACGCGGAGCATATTTAAAATCGTCGGAAATACGGTAATCATTTTGGCACTGTTTATCGGTGCTTATATGATCAACAATTACTTTTTTACATACCCCGTTATTGTCAGCGTGCTGAAGAGCGCCGCGTTGGTGTCGATACTTGCTATGGCGGAGTGCATCGTGTTGGCGACGGGGGGAATTGACCTGTCCATAGTCAGTGTCAGTTTGCTATCGTCCAGCACCATATTCTTTTTGGTAGAAACCCAAACTATGGGTTTGATTCCCGCAGTGCTGACCGGCATTATGTTAGGAAGCCTGCTGGGCTTGGTTAACGGTATCTTTATTTCTAAATTAGAGATTATGCCCATTATTACGACGATGGGGACGGGCCTGCTGGCACGAGGTATATCAGGAGCGATCACAAATAATATCATTATCTTTGATACACGACCTGAGTTTGAATTTTTTAAATCAGTTTCGTTTTTTGTCATCCCTACTTCGCTGATCTTTGCACTTTTTATCATGGCGGGTTGTTATTTGTTATTCCGCTATACTGTTGTGGGACGGCATGTGTTTGCTGTTGGGGGAAGCGAACGTTCGGCTCAGCTCAGCGGACTCAATATTCACCGTATTAAGATATATGCCTATACGGGGGCAGGCTTTATGGCTGGACTTGGGAGCTTGATGGTGCTTGCGGACAGCGCTATTGCGGCCCGGTTTTATGACGGCGGTGCGGATGTTGAGATATTATTGGCGGCCATTATTGGCGGGGTCTCGCTATACAGCGGCGCGAAGATGTTCTTTCGGGTGTGCATAGGGGCGGGAATTATTGCCGTGCTGACACGCCTTATATATGGGTTATTTGTTTTTAATTCAATACGCGCGATCATTATTGCAGTGATTCTGCTCATACTCATCGCCATTGGGAAAAGCATATTTAAACGCGAAAACAAAGACTGACTGCATATCTGAATTATGTCCTCTTAATATGAATACAGCCCCATTGTGAAGCTATTATATGAACACTACAATGTACCTGTAAGTTAAATAAACAGTTGCATTGTAGTTTTTATTTTGCGGGTTATGGGGATGACAATATGAGAAGATCCAAAAACAGTAAAGACTATAAACAAAAACTAAGCGGCATTTTCCCATCCATCACAACCCCTTATATCAATGATAATGTTAACTGCTCTGCATTGGCGTCAAATATTAAAAAATACAACGAGCTTGATCTTGGCGGATACATGATATTGGGCGGCAACGGTGAAAACCTTGGGCTTACTGACCAGGAAGCCCATCGAATTGTTGAAACGATCATGGAAGCAAGGAAAGCCGAGCGAACAATTGTTGCAGGAGTGGGACGTGAATCGGCCAAAGCCACGGTGGATTTTATAAAAAGCATTGCGGGTTACGGCATCGATATCGCTAGCGTGATCACACCGTTTTACTTTGGAAAACACATGCATGATCAGAACCTCATCAGGTATTACGAAGAGGTTGCTGATGCGTCACCCATACCGGTGCTGATCTACAACTCGCCGGATTACGCGGCCGGTGTGGAAATATCACCCGAGGCGATATCCGTGCTAAGCCGGCATGAAAATATAGTGGGCATGAAAAACTCGTCCAAAAGGGAGATTTCAAAATACACATCAAGAATTAGTGATGACACGGAGTTTTATTTTCATGCTGGGCGGATGGCGACATGTCTCCGGGATTTTCAGCAGGGTGCAGTGGGGGCAACGCTTTCCGTCGCGATTTACTGGCCGGAGAAATGTATTAAGCTTTACAAGCTTTACACAGAAGGAAAACACGAAGAAGCTGATTCTTTAAGCGAAGAAATGAGAATGACATCTGCTGTTTCTCAATACGGTGTCGCAGGTGTGAAATACGCAATGGGGCTGACGGGATTTATCGGCGGAGAACCAAGACTGCCGCTCCTCCCTCTCACGACAGAACAAAAAGAAGAGATTAACAAAATATTACAATAAAATCGGGAGAATGATGACGATGAAAATATCAATCGGCTGTGATGAATTGGGCGTTGATCTAAAAAAGATGATCATTGATGTTTTTTCCTCGAAGGGCCATGAATTCTTCGATGTTGGCGTTTTAAAAGGAGAGAAGATTAATTATCCAAGTGTCGCCTATAATGCGGTGAAAGAGATGACTGAAGGTGACTGCGAGCGCTGCATATTGATATGCGGTACCGGGATCGGCATGGCGCTGACAGCGAATAAAATCAAAGGCGCGTATGCTGCGGTGTGTCATGATGTGTATTCCACAGAGCGGTCAATACTTAGCAACAATGCAAACACCATGTGTATGGGTGCACTCGTAATCGGCCCCAAAACTGCTGAGACGCTGGTGGAACTCTGGCTCGGACTAACGTTTGATCCAAGCAGCAGATCGTACGAAAAAGTTCAGGAAATCTACGCTATAGAGTCTAAATTTGGAGAGCAACATGAAGCTTTTTAATCAGGAAGTGTTAGAAAAAGGCGCGCATAATATCAGAAAGCACATCGTGAATACAATCGTCAACAACGGTGAAGGTCACGGCGGGCCGGCACTGTCATGCGCGGATATACTATCGGTGTTATATCTCGGGATCATGAATATCGACAAAAACGATCCGGATAACATCAACAACGATAAATTCTTGCTGAGCGCAGGACATAAATGCTTGGGACTTTATGCCGCGCTGGTTGAGAAGGGGCTTATTAACGTTGAGGTGTTGGATACTTACAACAAGCTGGGGTCTCCTGTTCCCGGCCATCCGGATGCAACGAAGCTCCCCGGCGTTGAGTTCTCCACCGGATCACTTGGCCATGGGCTGCCGATTGGTTGTGGTTTTGCAGTCGCAGCGAAAATGAAAGATATGAATTACAAGACATATGTGCTCATGGGTGATGGAGAACAAGGAGAAGGTTCGATTTGGGAAGCGGCGGCTTTTGCTGCTCACAACAAGCTTGATAACTTGGTTGCAATTATCGATGAGAACGGATTGCAGATTAACGGCACCACGAGAAATGTATGCAGGCCAAGTGATTTTGAAGACAGGTACAGCGCTTTTGGCTGGAGTGTCAGGACAGTTAACGGACACGATGTGAAGGAGTTGTACGACGTACTCAATAGTGTGCCGTTTGAAAAAGGCAAACCGTCTATGATTATTGCAAAGACGAGGAAGGGATGCGGCATCTCTTTTATGGAGAACAATGTCAAATATCATCACTGGCATCCCGACGACGCGGAAGCTAAGCTAGCACTTTCAGAAATCTCAGCGTCGGAGAAAAGGTGGTCAAAATGAGTGTGTTAGATCCGAGAAAAGCCTTTGATATGGCCCTGCTCGAATTGGGCAGAGAAAATAAGGACATTGTAGGTGTTTCGTGCGATTCGTCGTCCGGCGGCGGTATGAGCAGCTTTTTTGAAGCGTTTCCGCAGCGTACGGTAGAGACTGGTATCAGCGAACAAACCGCAATAGGTATATGTGCGGCGCTAGCCAAACAGGGAATGATACCCGTCATCGTTGTCATCACACCGTTCCTGACAATGAGGGCCTATGAACAGGTGAGAGATGATATTGGGTACATGAACATGAACGTGAAGCTCGTGGGAAGCGGCGGAGGGTTGGCGTATTCAACTCTCGGATCAACGCATCAAGCTATCGAAGATGTTGCGTTGATGAGGACGATTCCCAACATGACCATACTCTCCCCGTGTGATGCGTATGATGTCGAAGAAGCGCTCCGTCAAGCGGTCTCTATAAAAGGACCGGTGTACATCCGGATGCCAAGACAGGCACGTCAGGTTATGGCGGCAGAACGTCATGTGCAAATCGGTAAAGCGGAAGTGCTGAAAGACGGAAAAGATATCGCCATATTTGCGACGGGACCGATGGTAGAGGAAGCCCAGATCGCTTCAGAAATATTGAAGAATGATGGCATTGACGCCGCTGTTATCAGCTTTATGACGATCCAGCCATTGGATGAACAGACGGTTAAAGAATATGCCAGGAAGGTCAGTACGATTGTGACGGTTGAGGAGCATTCGCTGATTGGCGGATTCGGCAGCGCAGTTGCAGAAATGCTTGCGCCTGTCAAGGGCTCGCCGCGTGTTATCAGGATAGGCATCAAGGAAGGCTCAAAGAACACGGGACCGTATAAAGAGCTGCTCGATCACTATGGACTCACGGGTGAACGAATAGCTGAAAATATAAAAATTGAAAAGGACAATTGATTATGACAGTTAATTATTCTACAAACGGCAGCGGCAAAACAGGCGTCAACTTCACGCTGAGATCATTGAGCGTCCCTGCGGTAAGAGGGCAGGAAGCTCTGGTTGAACGTGTGTTGAACAAAGTCATCAGCTTTGAAGAGTATAAAGCGCTTAAAGACACGGTGAAATTTGTGGGGGTCACAAGTCGTTTTGCGGATGTGATCAAAACATTTAATGTTCCCGAAGGAAGAACGCCTGCCGGTTTCCGGGTGGAAAGCTATCTGGCTGACGAGGGCGTCCTGCTGGTCGACTTGGTTCGGGACATCAGTTATGACTGGGATGGTATCAAGAGAGCTACCAAAACCATATTCTCCGCTGACTCGGCTAACCCATATGAAGTGGCTCCAATATCGGCATTGTTGGGTAATTTAACCTGCAATCCGGGCATTGTGTACGACCTTTTCATTAATAACCCAAAGGCCAATGTCGACGGAAAGTTTAAAACACTGGAAGAAGTTATGACTGAGCTCGGAAATATTCTGGGGCCCGGCGTTGATATCAGTGTAGAGCTCAACAACCCGTTTGAGCAGGATTTTAACAAAATACTCGATGAATGCGAAAAATTCAAGGAGATATTATCCGAGTATAGATTGGTTGTTAAGGTGCCGCATATGGGGCCGGTTAACGGAAACAATGTGAGCGAGCTGCTTACCGGAGATAAGAAATTCAGCCGCCGTTATGACGAGCCAATGACGGAAGATGCGTTCAGAAGCCATAATCTCGCACTGCGACTGAGGGAGCACGGCTATCGCATCAACTATACTCTGATGTTTGAGCCATACCAAACCTCACTGGCGCTGCAGGCAAAACCGGCCTTTATCAATACGTTTGTACGCCATCGTCTGATGCAATCTGAAAAGATTAAGAACCTGCTCGCTATATTTGATATAACCCGCGATAAGAAGTATCTCGAGGAATTAAGAGCGCTGATGATCAGCGTCGATATGCTCGCCAAAAATGAGACCGATAAGGACCTGTTCGATGTGAAACATTTTGCAGAGGACCTTCTCAAGTATCGTAATATCGATAACAAGGAAGGCGGAGACGGCCTGGATATGGCGAGACACAATTTAAGAATGCTTAAGCAGAATAATCTTCCGGATACACGATTGATTATATGCAGCATGGAAGGACCGCAGAATTACCCGGATATTGACAAACTGACAGCAGAACCTGAATTTGCAGATGTCATCGACCGTTTGGTCATTACCGCCGAACCGGGATATCTCGCGAGATTCGCATCAACAAGCCAGGTCGTTTCTTATCAGCGGCGGTTTATGAATGCGGTTCAGGGTGCTAAATAAAAACCTTTAAGAAAGGACGGAAAATTATGAACGAAAAATTAAAAGGTGTATTCGCACCAATTACAACACCGTTTACGAGCGAGGGCAAGGTAGATTATGCAGCTCTCCAGCACAACATGGCATTTTACGCTTCTTCCGGCATACAAGGCTATCTTGCCCTTGGCTCAAACGGTGAAAATAAGAGCCTGACAAACGACGAAAAGGTTAATGTATTAAAAACGATTATAGATAACAAGGGAAAAGACCAGTCGGTTATGGCTGGATGCATATTCGAATCGACTTACGAGACGATAGAATACGCCAAAAAATTTGAAGCGCTGGGTACGGATTTTTTGACACTCTTACCTCCTTCTTATTTCAAGAAGCAAATGACGGATCCGGTACTCATTAAATACTTCAATGATGTGGCCAATGCCGTGGACACCCCTTGTCTGCTGTATAACGCACCGCAGTTTTGCGGAGGCACCACCTTATCCGTTAAGCTTGTGCAGGAATGTGCAAAGAATCCCAAAATAGTTGGTCTTAAAGATTCATCAACGGGCAACATTGAAGGCTTCCTGTTCGGTGCGCGTGACACCCTCAGTGTGATGGCCGGCTCGGCAAACTTCTTTATGATGACGGTGCTTATGGGCGGTTCAGGCGGTGTTGTGTCTCTCGCAAACATCTTCCCGGGCATTGTTAACGATCTTTATAAGCTTATATGCGAAGAAAAGTATAAGGAAGCTTTTGCGCTGAATGAAAGAGTTCTGCAGCTGAATAAGGGCGTTTCGGGTGCCGGCGGTGTGGCTGCTGTTAAATACGCAATGGACCTTGCCGGACTTAAGGGCGGAGATCCCCGTTTGCCGCTGCTCCCGCTTCCTGAAGAAAACAGAGTAAAAATCAAAACTCTGCTTGAAAAAGAGGGAATGATTTAACAAGAATGTATGCTGAGTTATCAGAAAGGTTTATGAGGACTGGATATGAGAAAAGTACTGTTAACCAAGAAACTGAATGAAACGAATGCACGATTGTTTGACGGTATTGCAGACCTAGAACTGGTTACGATACCTGACGGTAATCAGCCCCTGTTCGAGGAGCATATCAAAGACGCGGAAGCGATACTTCTCAGCACGGCGTATAAAATGACCCCGGATGTCATCTCCAAGGCCTCAAAATTAAAGGTCATCAGCAGAACGGGCGTGGGCGTGGATAATGTTGATGTGCCCGCGGCGACGGAGAAGGGTATTCTGGTGCTTAACACACCGCAGGCTAATTCGATTTCAGTGGCCGAACATACTGTGGCAATGATCGTCGCTATATCCAAACAGCTTTTGATGTATGACAGCGAACTAAGAGAGGGCAACTTCAAAATTAGACGCAGCAACAAAGCAGTGGATATTGACGGAAAAACACTGGGGCTTATTGGCTGCGGGCGCATTGGAAGGTTTGCCGCAGAGAAATGCAAAGCGGCGTTTGGCATGAATGTGATCGGATACGACCCGTATATTACGGAAGCAGAAGGCATCACGATTTATAAAGACATCGAAGAGGTCTTCAAGCGTGCAGATTATATATCGCTTCATATTCCGCTGACGCCGGAGACAAAGAACCTGGTTGGTGACAAACTGCTTTCACTGATGAAGCCGACGGCTTATATCATCAACACAGCAAGGGGCGGAATCATCGATGAGCAGGCGCTCGCACAGAAACTGAAGAATGAGGAAATCGCAGGTGCTGCTCTGGATGTACTCGAATCCGAACCGCCAACCAACGACAATCCGCTGCTGGGATTGAAGAGCGTCATACTCACGCCGCATACCGCAGCGTTGACCAAGGAGTGTTCCGAACGGGTGGCCTACGAGGCAGCGCTTGGCATAGCGGATTACTTGAACGGCAAAACACCCAAGTTTATTTTTAACAGATAGTTACTTTAAAAGTAACATGACTTTAGGGAGGATAACATGACCAAAAAGTATGATTTAGTTGGTTTTGGCGAAGCGATGGTTCGTTTTAATTCGCCCGAGCATGTCAGGCTCGAGCAGGCACAATATTTGAATCTCGCTATTGCGGCAGCGGAATTGAACGTGTGTGTGAACACGTCGACTTTAGGGATAAAAACGAAATGGGTCTCTAAGCTCGTTGACACATGGTCAGCCAAATATGTGGTCAATAAGGGTCGTGAACATAATGTCAATATGGACGATGTCATCATAGAGAAGTATGACGGCAGCGGCAGAAAGGCAAGAAACGGACTGTGCTTTGTCGAAGTGGGTATCGGCCCCCGTGCATCGAGGCAGATCTATGATAGAGGTCACAGTGCGATTTCGCAGATCAAGGAAGGCGAAATTGACTGGAAAGCAATATTCTCAGAGGCTGGCTGGTACCACACAACGGGCATTACCTGCGCGATCTCTCCCGAGGCGGCTGATGAAGCTGTGCGTTCGTTGAAAATTGCCAAAGAGTGCGGCGTGACGACCAGTTTCGATTTGAATTTCCGTTCAACGCTCTGGACACCGGAGCAGGCGCAGGCTGCAATGGCAAAGGCCATGCCGTATATCGATGTGCTTATCGGCAACGAGGAAGACTTTGAAACCATGTTGGGTATCAAAGCGGATGACACGACCAATACATATTCCAAACTTGATCCGATGAGCTACAAAGCTGTTGCAGAGAAGGTATGCGCCAAATACCCGAATGTCAAAACGGTGGGGACAACACTGAGAGAAGTTAAGACAGCGACACTCAACGATTGGCGGACTGTGGCATATCACAACGGTGAGTACTTTGTATCTCGTAAATATGAGAATCTCGAGATTTACGATAGAACGGGTGGCGGTGACAGCTTTGCGTCTGCACTGATCTATTCCCTGATTACCGGCGAGTACAAAGGACAGGACATGATCGAGTTTTCCGCGGCGTATTCTGCGCTGTGCCATGGCTTTATGGGAGACTGGAACTGGGCTTACAAAGAGGAAGCCGAGAGCGTGATGAAGGGCGGAAGCGCGAGAGTCAAACGTTGATGAAAGAGAGGGAATGTTGATGAAGAAGATTAACGTAGCTTTGATCGGACACAAGTTTATGGGACGCGCGCATACACACGCCATTACAGATGCGCCGATATTCTTCGATCTTGGTGTTGAGATTGGCAAAAAAGTGATATGTTCCAACGAAGAGTCAGTCAAGGAAGTTGGAAAAAGATGGGGATGGGAAAGGTCTTGTCTGGACTGGAGAGAGGTCATTGAAGACAAAGATATCGATGCCATCAGCATTGCGGCTCCCAGTAAGGTTCATGCACAGATCGCAATCGCAGCGGCCAATGCGGGCAAGCATGTTTTCTGTGAAAAACCATTGGCGTTGAATATGGAAGATGCGGAAGCGATGGTCAAAGCCGTTGAGGACAACGGTGTGATCAACATGGTTGGCTTCAATTTCCGCAGGGTTCCTGCGCTTTGTCTGGCGAAGCAGCTCATCGAAGAGGGTGTACTGGGCAAGTTGTATCACTTCAGAGCAATCTGGTCTCAGGATTGGCTGACAGACCCCGAATTTCCGATTGCATGGCGGTTAAAGAAAGCCGCTGCGGGTTACGGTACACACGGAGATTTGGGTGCGCATACCATTGATATCGCCCGGTTCTTAATCGGAGAACTCGATGAAGTTTGTTGTGTCGAAAAGACTTTCAATAAAATGCGTCCAGTGGCAGTGTTCGAAGACGGCCTTTTTGCAAAGGCTGGCGAAGAAAAAGCCGAAGTGGATGTTGATGATGCCTCCCAGATGATGGCGACATTCAAGAACCAAGACATTATGGCTTATTTCGAGAGCACGAGAAATGGAACCGGACACCGGAACCAGAACAGAATTGAAGTTGCGGGCAGCAAGGGCGCAATCATCTGGGATGAAGAGAGTCTGGGTGAGCTGGAGTATTATAATGATAGCGATCCGACACATCTTAAGGGTTTCCGCAGGATTCAGGTCAGTGAAGCAGTTCATCCATACATGGCCAATTGGTATCCTGCCGGTCATATCATTGGATACGGTGATACGTTTGTCAACGAATATTATGACTTCTTCACCGCAATCAAAGAAGGCAAGCCCATTACACCCAACTTTAGGGATGGCTTAATGGTTCAGAAGGTGCTGGACACGGCGGAACAATCTTCAATCGAACGTGCCTGGAAAAAGATACAGTATTAGAAAAGAGAGGACAGTATAATGCAGAGAATCAAGGCGCAACATGTCACGCCAGAAAATTTTCAGGCGTTTGGCAAGGTCATCAGTGTAATGGCAAAATCAGAGCCGGATGCGCAGTCGGACATACAGACGTTTTACGGCCAATTAGCAATCATGCAATGCCAGGACTCTATTGAGCTCGGAATCTGTGTCGCCAAGAATCGAGCATTTGTTGTTGATATACTGGAACAGCACGCAGAGACAGCCGAGCTATTGGCTGCACTGCGAGGGGATTTTATCACGCCGGTGACAACTTCGGTGATCATAAATGGCAAGGAATACCCCGATATGGAAAAGATAACAGCTGTTCGCGTTAATCAGGGAGAGGGAGTTGTATTTGATAAAGGCATATGGCATTGGACGCCGTATGCCGTGACAACGAGCTGTGATGTTTTGGTGGCGTTCAAAACTGACACGCCGAAAAACGATTTTATTGCGAGCAATCTTAGCAATGAGATAATCATAGAGAAGTAATACCAACTTTTGTTTGCCGTCACTCACCGCTTGGCGGTGAGTGACAATTTCCTTCAAAAAAACTTTGGTGTAAAATATTGTTTGGGGAAGCGTTATGGTAAGATATATCGCAATATACAACAGAGTATGGAGGAAGACATGCGAAAAGAGGTATTAAGATTAGACTGTGTTACAAAAATAATCAATCACGTTAAGGTGCTCAAGAATATATCACTAACGGTTTATGAAGGGGAGATTGTCAAACTGTTCGGAGACATGGGGCAATCACAGGCCATGGTGGTTAAGCTGTTAGGCGGTGTGTTCCAACCGGATTTCGGTAAGATATATGTGGATGGCCGAGAGGCTGAGCTTTGCTGCCCGCATGACGGCAAAAAAGCAGGGATCAGCATTATCCATAAGAAAAGCGATCTCATACCGAACCTCACTGTAATGGAAAACCTTTTTCTCGGGAGAAACGACGCTGACAGCAAGCCCTTTTTGAAGGTGAAACAACAGGAAGCGCGTACCCGGGAATTGCTCAAAATACTTGGCTTGGACTTTACACCGGATACTTTGGCGGCAGATTTGACCATTGAGCAAATACAGCTTGTGCAGCTGGGTAAGGCGCTGCTCGATGACCCCAAAGTGGTGGTAATGGATCACACAAACATACTGCTCGACAAGAAACAGATTAAACTTTTTGAAGGTGTGTTCCGGGAACTTTCAAAGAGAAAAGTAGGAATATTGGTGGTTGCGCAGAACCTGAAGGATTTTACGGATGTCTCGGACAGGGTGTATATCATTAACGACGGCAGCATTATCGGTAACGTTGAGGCTTCGGAAATTGATCGTGATAAGATCCTCCACATGATCAGCAACGATTATCTGATAAAACGGCAGGGTATATCCCTCAACGATATTTCGAAAGAGGTTCTGCGCGTTGAAAAACTGACGACCAGAAACACATTAAAGGATGTGAGCTTTTCTGTCAGGAAGGGCGAAATCGTTAGTATAACTGGTTCGTATGGATCAGGAAAATGTGAGATAGGCAACGCACTGTTTGGATTGGAAAAGATCATAAAAGGTAAGGTTTATCTAGAAGGCAAAAAGATTAAAATCAAGAATCCGGCAGACGCGATTAAAAATAAAATCGTGATGATATCGTATGAAAACGAAGATAGCGGGCTTCTATACAACTTAAGTGTTAAAGAAAATATCAGTATTTTAAGGCTTGGAAGCATCAGCCACCTTAACATCATTCGGAAGGAACTGGAAGACTGGCTGGTAAAGGCGGTGAGCACGGACCTTGGATTCGATTTGCTGGATGCGGACATCGATATGAAATCTTTAACCACAACCCAGCAGAAAAAAGTCAGCATCGCAAGGGCCATGAGTGTGCATCCCAAGGTCTTGATACTCATAGAACCGACTAAAGGAATGGATAGAATCAGCCGGAATCAAATATTAGAACTGCTGGTATCGTTTTCTAACAGAGGAGTGGCAATTATTCTGATTTCGTCAAATGTTCATGAGATACTGCAGGTCTCAAATCGATGCTTGCTGTTCAGCAATCATACGATTACTGGCATTATTGATGAAAGCGAGCTTGAATTTAAAGACCAGCTTGATATATTTAACAATCTAATATGAAGATCGGTAAAAGACCGGTTGCAGTAAAAACGGAATCTACAGAAAAGAGGTTAAGCATATGGTAAAGAAAGGATTAAACAAGTTTGTCAAAAACGATTTGGCGAGCATATCTGTAATTTTCATCATCCTGCTGCTTATCGTGATTTCAATGTCAAACCCGGCACGTTTGGGTTTCAGCTTGACAGCCCTATCCAAAGACGTTGCCATATTCGCATTGGTAGGCTTAGCACAAATGGCCACGTTAGCTGTTGGACAGTTTAATCTTGCCGTGGGTGCCATGGGCGGCGCGGCAGGCATGATATGTGGTTACCTGATCAATATACCGATAGAGGGGACGATGAATGCAGAGCAGTATACTCAGGCGGAAATCGGATTGGCTTTGCCTTGGTTTATCGGCGTTATTGCCGCTCTGCTGGTCGGGTTTGTGATCGGTATCATTCAAGGCGGCATAATCGTTAAAACAAAAATCAACCCATTCATTATCACGCTTGCGTTGATCAGTATTATTCGTGGACTTAACATGGCAGTAACGCAGAATATATATTTCAGAAATCTGCCGACTGCTTTTAAAGATATCAATGCCATGACAATACCGTCTACTGCAGCATCAGACACAGGGCAAGGCACGTTTGGGTTACCAATAGTCTTTATCGTGGCGTTGGGAATTATGGTGATACTTTGGGCGATTTACAACAGGACGGTATTGGGACGAAAAATGCTGGCGACCGGAGTCTGTACCAGAGCTGCTGACTTCGCAGGTATCAACTCCAACAAGTATATTACGATAGCGCATGGCATAAGCGGAGCACTTTGTGCATTGGCAGGCGTTCTGACAGTATCAAAACTCGGTGCGGCACAGACATCAGTGGGCGATAATTGGATGCTGTATTCGTTCGCATCGACGATTCTTGGCGGAACACTGCTCAATGGCGGTAAAGTATCCATTACCGGCACGATGATTGGTGCGGGGATAATGACGGTGATTACAACCGTTCTTGCGCTGCTAAAAATAGATGCATTCACGCATCAGATATTCATCGGCGCGATCCTTCTGCTGTCCTTCCTGTTAAACAAAGCGCGGGAAGCGTTCAGCGTCAGACAGGATAAAGCCATTCTCGAAACACAGAATGATAATTGCAAAAAGGGAGGTGTCAACCTATGAAAAATTCGCACGCTGAAACCACGAAAAAGAATAAGTTCAAGATAACGAATAAAATGGGTATCGCTATCGTCATTGTATTGCTATCCTTGCTGATATCAACACAAAGCGGTAAGTTCTTCTCCCAAGACAACTTCATCGCAATTGCAAGAATATGTAGTGTGACGATTTTGGTGGGTTATGCACAGATGGTGGTCATCGCCGGCGGAGGATTAAATGTTTCGATCGGTGCGATCGGTGGACTCTCTGCAGTTATTGTGGGCGCGTTAATACAACGTGCGGGTGTGCCTTGGGGATTTGCAATCATAATTGCGATTATGATTGGTGCCTGCTGCGGTGTGTTCAATGGATTTGTCATTACGCGTTTAGGTGGTACGGGTGAAATATCCTGGCTGACGACGTTGGCCACGTCGAGTATTTTTACGGGTATATCGCTGACGATTACCAAGGCCAATCCGTTTTATAATCTGCCCGAAGGATTTGACTGGATTGGGGCTCACAACATTGGCGGCTGGATACCTTTTATGATCGTCGTAACGCTGGTATTCACAGTGATACTCTGGTTCATGTTCAAGTACACGAGTTTTGGTCAACAAATACTGGCAATCGGCGCAAACAAAAAAGCAGCTGAGTTGTCTGGCATCAATGTCAATAAAGTCATGTTGATGAAGCATATCATCTCAGCAGTCATTGCTGCATGTGCCGGAATACTGTTCAGCACCAGACTGGGGTCAATTGGATCGGATATCGGGGGTGACTGGATGCTGTTCTCATTCGCTGCACCGCTCATTGGCGGAACGCGAATGGAAGGCGGACGGGTCGATGTGGTTGGTGCTTTCTTGGGCGGTTTGCTGCTCGCGATTGTGTCAAACGGCGTTGTTCACTTGCAGGTCAATGTGTATATCGTTGAAATGTTGGAAGGAATTATAATTTTGCTTGCGGTTGGTCTCGATAGAATCCGGCTGCTGAGAGAAGAACACCGCGAGAGATTGGAGCGTGCTGCATTATGACAGGCGATACGATTCTGGAATTAAAAAATGTCACTAAAATCTTTCCGGGCGTTGTGGCCCTCGATAATGTTAACTTCAGCATTAAGGAAGGCGAAATCCATGCACTGATGGGGGAAAACGGTGCAGGAAAAAGCACGTTGATCAAAATCATCACGGGCGTTTATAAGCAAAACGATGGTAAAATGTTCGTCAACGGCAAGGAAGTATCGTTTAACAGCCCCAGGGATGCATTTGCAGTTGGGATTAACGTAGTGCATCAGGAACGGAATCTGTTTCCCACGTTCTCCGTTGCCGGCAACATCATGATTGAGCATTATACTGAAAAAATGTTGAAGCGGATAAACCAAGCGGAGATCAATCAGGCGGCTCAGAAGTATATTAACATGGTTGGGCTCGATATTCCGCCGACTAAAAACGTGGAAACGCTTAGTGCCGGACAAAAGCAGTTGATAGAAATCGCCAAGGCACTCTCGTCGGATGCCAAGATCATACTGCTTGATGAGCCAACGGCATCAATTTCAGTAAACGAAGCGAAAATGCTGATCGACTTGATCAAACAGCTCAGGGATAAAGGTATCTCGTTCATATTCGTTTCGCATAAAATTGAAGAAGTTTTCTCTGTGGCTGATACAGTAACGGTGCTCAGAGATGGTAAAAATGTGGCGTCTATTGAAACCAATGAGATATCGACACCTATTAAAGATATGACGCGTGATGACCTGATCACACGTATGGTCGGAAGATCTGAGGAGTTTACGTCGCTTGAAATGCGTAACTTCGATAACGCGGAAGTGGTTTTGGAAGCGAAAAACCTGAGAAGTGTGGATTCACCTAAACCGAAATCCTTCCAACTCAGGAAAGGTGAGCTGCTGGGATGGTACGGATTAGTGGGCGCGGGACGTACCGAGTTTGCGCGAACACTGATCGGCTTTGACCCGGCAATAGAAGGCGAACAATTTATCAATGGTAAGAAAGTCAAAACAAAAAGCGTTGAACAAGCGCAGAATAAATACGGCCTTTGCTATTTGAGCGAGAACCGAAAAGAAGAAGGATTGTTTTTGGATCATAGTGTGAAGATAAACATCACTTCCACTATACTGAAAAAAATTAAGGGCTTTGCATCGTTTCTCAACATGAAAAAGGAAACGGAAATTGCACAACATTATCGGGAAGAGCTGCAAATAAAAACACCCCACCTCAAACAGGAGGTTAGAAACCTGAGCGGTGGTAACCAACAGAAGGTGAGCTTGGGGAAAGCTTTGGCGCTGGATCCCGAAATACTGATTATTGATGAACCCACGGTGGGTATCGATATTAAGACAAAATCTGAGATCCACAAGCTCATGTTCAATCTGACTGAGACTGGAAAATCTGTTATCTGCATTACTTCGGATATGCCTGAAATCGTGCAGATTGCTGACAGAATCATTGTTTTCAAAGATGGCCGTATTGTGGGCGAGATCAACAATACGAAGTCGTATGATGAGATGAGCAAAGAGATCATGAACATGATAATGAATTAGTTATATAAATTTTAAGCCATAAGGCTTAATTAAAAAAACGAAAGGACGAAAAAGAGAAATGAAAAGACTAATTGTACTTGTACTGGCTGTATGCATGCTTCTTGGCATGGTAGCATGTGGTGCGCCTGCGGCATCGTCTGCAGAGCCTGAGGCAACGCCGAAAGCGGATACGCAGACTGAGATCGAAATGGACGACATGCAGAATGTCGTTGAAGGGGGCGCGAAAGAAGGCGCTGACTATAACTTCGCGATCGTTTACGGCGGCGTTCATCCGTTCTTCGACCCGTGGGCACCTGGCGCAAAAGCAGCGGCAGAAGACCTGGGCATTCCGGAACCCAACATCACAAGCCCGCAGAACTGGGATCAGACCGAGCAGAATGCAATCATTGACGGCCTCGTAGCGGGCGGTATCAATGGTCTCGGCTTCTTTACATCGGATGCTGTGGCTGGTAACGAAAAGATCACCGAGCTGGTTGGCATGGGTATCCCCGTGGTGACCATGGGCGGATCTCCGGCAACTCCCTCTAAGGCGAGCTTCTGCTATGCCACCGATGTGGGCGCTTCCGTGGCCTATGCAACACAGGCGATCATTGACGAGCTGAAGGCTCAGGGCAAAACGGAAGGCAAACTGCTCCACCTTTGCTCTTCGCTGGCTGACACCAACACACAGAAGAGACAGGCTGCTATCACTGAAGTTCTGGCGAAACCCGAAAATGCTGGCTTTACGCTCGAATGGGAACTGGCTGACACCGATGCGACAGAACCGGCAGAAGAAGCTATCTCGTCCATGTACGCTTCCTATATTGACGAAGTCGATGGTATTGTTTGCACCGGCTATGTCAACGCACAGGTTCTTGCCAAAACGATGAATGAGAGAAAGTCGAATGATGGCATCGTTGCTATCGGTATCGATGACTCGGCTGATGTCCTGAGTGCCATCGAAAACGGTTACATGTACGGAACAATGACACAGAGCGCTTGGGCCATGGGTTATGTCGGTACATACGCGCTGAAGTTGTTTGCTGATGGTTACACAATGAAACCGGATGCTCCGTTCTTCATCGACTCTGGATTCTTCCTTCTGAAACAGGACGGCCTTGCAACCTATGCCGACCAGCAGAAGCAGATGGCTTATGACTTTGTGTCCACAATGGCTGACAAATACTTCGTTGCACCCGCAAAATAAAGTCTGCCTTTAGTACACAAAAAAGGTTAACACTATTTACTAGAAATAGTATAGTTCCGTCACAAGACAACCCCGGCAAAAGTGATTTTGTCGGGGTTGTTACATATGCTGATCAGAATACGACAGAAGCAAAGCCTGTTTTGGCATATCGACGAACTGAGGCATAAGGCGGATTTAGCGTTTAACTGAGGAAACGATGCGGTTGGCATACTACTCAAAGCATTTGCACAAGTGCAAATCGGTACGATTCTCTTATGGCCTGATGTGAGCGGATGGTGATGGCTGCGATAAAAACAAATGATTGTGAATATATACGATGCGGTCATATCTGGTATAATATTAAGAGTATCTGGCACGAGGAGTTTAATATGAAAAGAATTATTGCATTCGTTTTGAATATTATTCTGATTCTATTGCTTGTCGCCTGCAGTCAGCCGAACATCATCGATAATACACCTCAAGAAACAGATGATGACTCGCACGAGGAGAGCAGTGCTTTAATTGAAGAAGAGGGTGAAGTGGCAGACCCTGCCGATTATCAGTTTGCCATCGTTTACGGGGGGGCGCATCCATATTTTAATCCGTATGAGCCGGGTGCAAAGGCAGCCGCAAAGGATCTGGGGATACCTGAGCCGTTTATTGTGAGTCCGCAGGCTTGGGATCAAACAGAGCAGAATCAGGTGCTGGAAACCGTTATTGCCAAGGGTGCAAAGGGAATCGGGATGTTTCCTTCTAATGCAGTAACCAGCAATGTTCAAATAACGAAGATGGTTTTAAACGGCATTCCAACCATTGCGTTAGGAGGATCTCCTGCGTTGCCGTCTGATGCAGAATTTTGTTTTGCGACGGATGTGGGGGCCTCGGTGGCCCAAGGCACACAGGAACTCATTAACAAGTTGAAAGCGAAAGGCCTGACAAAAGGGAACATTGTCCATCTGTGCAGCTCGCTTGGAGATGCAAATACTAAGAAACGTCAGCTGGCGATTCAGGAGGTTTTGGCGAGGCCTGAAAACGACGGATTTGTTCTTTATCAGGAGCTTGCGGATACCGATGCGATAGAGCCGGCTGAAAAAGCCATAAGTACAATGTTTGCCTCTTATATAGCAAAGGTTGATGGTATTATATGCACGGGATATGTTAATGCGCAGGTATTGGCTAAGACGATGATGAATATGAAAGAAGAGAGAGTCGTTGCAATTGGCATTGATGATTCGCAGGATGTGCTGGATGCTATTGAAAGTGGCTTTATGTACGGGACCATGACTCAAAATCCATGGGGCATGGGCTATGTAGGCATTTATGCTCTTAAACTACTGAAGGATGGGTATACATATAAACCGGATAAACCGTTTTTTATAGATTCGGGTTATTTTTTGTTAACGAAAGAGGGCTTGCCGACTTATCAGAAAACTGTTGAAGCCAACACGAGAGACTTTGTCAGTACGATGAAAGATAAATATTTCAATCCTCCAGCATAAGTTCAGAGCAAGATTCTATAAAAAAAGGTTAACATTATTCACTAAGAACAATGTTAACCCCGTCACAAGTAGCCCAGTAATGAGCCGAGTACATCATAATATAAAATGTTTTAAAATGTCAATAAATATCCAAAGCTTTCTCTTTGATTATTATATTGGCTGTCTTTCAAATATATAATCACTATTTGTTAAAACCAAAGCAGCCCACTGCTTATATAAGTATGCTGTGGCGATATGTTTAAAAATGGGATAGGCCAAACGATATGCATAGCGATGACGACGAGCTGTAAAAATTAATAAATCGGATTCTCTAATTTTAGTCTTGCCGATAGGTCATATCAAGCCTTTTGAGAATTGATAATGCCTTGAACGAGCCCAATCAGTCGGCTGCTGCTGCGCGTGCGTGGATGGTCAGCGGACCAAACAGAGGTGCACAATTCTTGATAAAAGTGTTTACAACGCCTCATTGACAAAGCTCAGCAATGTCATCCCGCAGCGCTCATATCTGAGGTGCCGTTACCCGCAAAGCCGACGTGAGAAAAAGACCGTATAATAAGATAAAAGCAAACTGATGATGCAGGATATTCCGTCATCTGCAACTCTATTCCGCAAATAGCTGATCCATATATGTTTTACGCACCTGTGTATAAAGCCGCCGCGACACCGGCACAACACTGCCTGTATAAGTCAAAATATCTGCAGAGCGAAGCTCCTGTATTTGCCAGATGTTGACGATAAACGCTCGGTGGACACGAATAAAGTCCGGCCTTTGCAAAAGAACACCTTCATAATCGGAAAGAGGCGCGACGAGCTCCCGGACACTGCCGTCCGTCAAATGAAAGCGCAGCATTCTATTTATGACTTCCACAAAGGCAAGCCTGAAAAACGGAATGTTGGCAACGCCATTTTGAAACTTGACGGAAAAACCGTCTTCGGGTTTTTGAGCCATGCGGAACAGTTTGTCCAAAATTGGAAAGAGATTATCCGACGTTGCAGGCTTTAAAAGGTAGGCAAACGCTTCTACGGAATAGCTTTCCACAGCAAATTCCGGCGACGAGGTTAAAAACGCAATCTTTATGTTTGCATCAAACTCCCTGATTTCATGAGCAATCTCCATCCCGTTTACCAACGGCATCATGACATCCAAAAGCAGAAATTCAAAACCGCCTTTACGCACATCCTCCAGAAGTGCAATGCCATCTGAATATGTGATGTATGTAAAGCAGGCTTTCGTTTTCTCACGATAGTCGTTCAGCAGCTTTGAGAGTCTGTTGAGCTCTTTTATTTGATCATCACATACGCCGATACGCATATTTGGTCACCCCGTTGATTTGTACGTTATATTTTATATTTTACCATAAGAAGCTTGTATGGTGTCACTTCTTATCGACCGTTTACAACAAAAAACACCACCATTCGTGCGTTAAGCGGTTATGATAAAAAAATTTTGCTATGTTCGTATTGTGGCATCAGTCAGTGCCTGTGGAAATTAATGTTTAAATACAAGGAGAAATCATGAAAAAGCTATTACCTTTTTTATTGGCCATCGTCCTAATGCTCGGACTCTTTGCCGGTTGCGGTGATGGTACCGGCCTTGGCGAAGCGGCCACCACCGAAAACAACCCCGATCAAACCGGTTTATCTGAAGACACAGACATAGTCTTCAGCAACCCCACCGGAGATACATGGACGATACTTGTGTATTTATGCGGCACCGATTTGGAGACAAACGGGGGCTTTGCTTCAATAAACCTGCAGGAAATGACACTCGCCACAGGGTCGGATAAGGTGAACGTTATTATTGAAACCGGCGGCACACAGCAATGGGCCATTGACGGCATTGATCCCGGGCAGATACAGCGATGGAAAGCGGTTCCCGGAGATATAGAGCTGCTGGACAGTCAGCCCTTAGCCAACATGGGCGAAGCGGAAACACTGGGAAGTTTCCTGAAATGGGGCGTTGAAAACTATCCGGCGGACAAGTATATGTGCGCCATGTGGGATCACGGCGGCGGCAGCGTGGCCGGAATTGCTGTTGACGAATTGCATGGCGGAGACATGCTCAACCTGAAGGAGTTATCTCAAGGCTTGTCCATGGCCGGGGTTCAATTTGAACTGATAGGCTTTGACGCCTGCCTCATGTCAACCATGGAAACGGCGGCGGCGTTAACGCCCTACGCACGCTATATGGTGGCTTCACAGGAGCTTGAGCCCGGTACCGGCTGGGATTACACGGCATGGCTTAACGCCCTGGCGGCAGATACCACGGCAGACGGCCTCGCGGTAGGCACAACGATTTGCGACAGTTTTTATGAAAAATGCGCGGCAGGGGGCACTGAAAGCCTTGCGACATTGGCTGTCACAGATTTGTCCAAAATTCCCGATTTGACGTCGGCCTTTGACGCCATGGCCGCCGATATGAAGGGCTTCACTTCCGTTACGGAAAAGCTGCAGCCATTGACGCAAGCGATTGTCAGGGCGGAGAATTACGGCGGAAACAATGACAGCGAAGGCTATACCAACATGGTTGACCTTGGCGACTTGACTTTATGTGCCGAAGGCGTGCTCGGTGATACCGGCGATGCCCTGCTCAACGCTCTTTTTGCGGCGGTACCCTACCATGTGGCGGGCGAAGGGCGGCAACGGAGTAACGGCTTGTCTCTGTATGTGCCCTTGGCTGCCGTGCCGGATGAGCTGGATCAGTACGCCACTCTGGCGGCAACCAGCGGTGAATATTTACGTTTCTTAGAGGGGCTGTACGATTGGACGGTGCCCGAAGGCGTGGTGATAAGCCAGCCCGTATTCCCTACAGGGGAACAAGCGCCCGTCGGGGAGCAAGCACTCGTGGACGATGTCGAAGCCGCCCAAGCATTAAGCTCCGGGGACTTTGCGTTTTCATTTACCACGGCCATTAGCGACCAAGGCTCAATCGTCCTTGACGTGATTGACGACGCAGAGATCATCAGCACTGTTGCTTTTAACCTGTTTTATCAGGATGACGAGAGCAATGTGCTTTGGTATCTGGGCAGCGATTTTGACATCAATCAAAATGATGAGGGGACTCAATTTTGGGATAACTACCGTAACGTGTGGACGATCATCAATGATAATCTTTGCACGATGAAGGCCCTGAGCTTTACCGAAGATTATATTCTTTATACTGTGCCTGTACTGGTAAACGGCAATCCCACCAATTTGCGCATGCTCTACCACAACGACACCGCTGAGTACGAGGTCATAGGCACTTGGGATGGCATAGACAGCGAAACCGGTATGAGCAGCCGCGAAGTAAAAAAACTGCAAGATGGCGATCAGGTGGAGTTCGCATTTGAAGCATATGATCTGACCACCGGTGAGGACGCTTCTTTTGTGGGCGGCGGCTTCACTGTAAGCGGACCGATTATTGCGGAGGAAGCTACCCTCTTTGACGGTGTTTACTATTATCAATATGAAATCAAAGATATATTTGGAAATACCTATCAAAGCGATTATGCGGTGATGGAATCTCTGGGAGGAGAAATCACCATAGAAATGGCGCAGTCGTAAGTGGCTGTGTCCCTCCGGCATTGATGGCCGGAGGGACATAAAAACGATGTGGAAATTGGACGATGTCTCTGCAGCGGTGAAGCATTAATGGCAATAGAAACCGATCGGGGTACAGCAACCGGCGGAGGATTTGAGATACGTCCGCAACATCAAAGACTGTATTGTTTATGGGCTGTATGTTAGGAGGGACACGTGTGTCAGACTGGGTTATTTGGCTGATAGCCGGGATAAGCACAACGGGTTTGGTGATTGTCTGGTTTGTTTCGGCTTACCGGAAGTTGGCACGGGCAAAGCAGAGTGTGGAAAATGCCATCCGGCAGGTGAGGCTCCACGTAGACGGTTTTGCGCAAGTTTGCCACGGGCCATACGAAGCGGCGGCGGCAAACTCCCTGAGCGTCAGCCGGTTGATCTACCGCGAAGCGGTAAAAAATTACGAAGCAGTGAGGGACAAGCCTGTCAACAGGCTTCCCGCACTTGTATTAGGCTATTGCGCCATCCCAAAAGCGGATGGGCAATGATATACAGAAACGGAGACATTATATGAGAAGACAACTTTTGAGCGCGTTTCTTGCACTGTTCATGGTATTAACCCTGCTGCCGGTTTCGGCAATGGCGGAATCAACGGAAGTTAAATGGGGCGTGGCGGCCGAAGATGGCACGAAGCCTGTTGAGTGGGCAGGCAGCGGCACGCTCCAAGATGTCGTAACCTACGCAAACGGATTAAGCCGTGGCACAGCGTACATTCAGCTGCAATCTAACGTAACCGCAGCCACGACCGCGACATTTACGCAAGGCACCACTATCCTCGACCTGAACGGTGGCACGCTAAGCGGCAGCAGCAGCAGCGGCGTCATCACGCTCAGTGGCGGCACGCTGACCATTGATGACAGCAGCGCAGGCGGGAACGGCAAGGTCACCAGTGCAGCAGGTGCTGATGATATCGGCACGATCAATGTCAGCGGCGGAAACCTTGTTGTTGCCGGCGGCACGGTGGAAAACCTGAAAAATGGTGAGTTTGTGCATACGATTGCCGTTTCCTCGGGCAACGTGACCGTGAACGGCGGCAAGGTGTCTAGAGAGAAAGAGTCTTCTTCATCCTATACAATTAACAATACTGGCAGCGGCACCGTGACCGTGAACGGCGGCGAAGTAAGCGGAGGCATAAATACGATTGTAAACACAAGCGGCACCGTGAACGTGACGGGCGGCAAAGTAATCAACGACAAACTAACTGTGGTTTTCAATCAAGGTACCATGAGCATAACCGGCGGCTTGGTGCAAAACACTAGTCAATCATCATTTGTGATTTGTAATATTGGCAGCGGCAGCGTGCATATTGGCGGCAGCGGCGAAGTAAGAGGTTGCATTCCGATTTTCCTCCCCCAAGGCAGCACCGGCACCGTGAGCGTGACCGGAGGTAAAGTAATCGCCGACGGCACCGATAGTTATGCGATTGAAAGCCAAGGCAAAGGCAGCATAAGCGTGTCCGGCGGCGAATTAATCGGCAAATCCTGTGCGATTCGCTGCTCCGAATATAGCACTGCCAATGTGAGTGTGACCGGCGGCGTACTCACCAGTGAAAATAGTTCGACCACTGCGGGTACGGTTTATTTGACGGGCGGCTGGCTCACAATTAACGGAGGCACGATCGAAAACACCAATACTAGCAACACCGGTTATGCGATTTATGTGTCGTCAAACGTAAATATTAAAATAATTTCCAAATCGCCTGTTATCATCAAGAGCACCGGCACAGCATTGAACCAAATACCGAGCATGGGCAATACCTTTGTGAAAACAGCCGCTACGGATGTAAATGGCACAGTCGGCGTCGAGCCATATGATAGTAAAAATGTCGCAAACTACAAATATCTTGAGTTTGTGCCTACGGTAGCGGCAACCGGCGGCAAATCCTACGCCACGCTGCAGGAGGCGGTAGACGCGGTAGCACAAGACGCTACCATCACGCTGTTTAAGAACACCCAGGAGAATGTATCGATCACAAGAAATAATTCCTTCGTATTGGAGCTGAACAGCTATACCCTGGACGGCGGTACGGGCGTCGCCATAAAAAATAACGGCTCAGCCAATCTGACAATCTCCGACAAAACAGGCTCAGGCTTGGTGACAGGAAGCACGGGGATCGATAGCAAAGGCACTGGCGAAATCATCGTATTGGGCGGCAGAATCATAAGCAATGGTGGTTGTGCGATTCGTGGCGGTACCGTGACCCTCAGAGGCGGCAGGGTGGAGAACACGAACAGTGCCGACCAGGAGGCTATCGTAAGCGACCAAATAAAGATTGAAACCTCCAGCTCCAGCTTTTTGATCATTGCGAGCAGCTATCAGGCCATGAGCCAGGCCCCTACCCTGCCATCAAATACGGCGAGCTATGTATGGCGCAGTCGGGAAGTTGGAGCCTTTGCCGTGGGGCCGTATGTTTGGGATTCCAGCCATACCTTTGTGTGGATCTGTACTGGCTACACCGTGACTTATCACCCCGGCGAAAACGGTGCCGGCAGCCAGGCGGCGGGCGCCAAGGCCCACGGCGATTCATTGAAGCTCCCAGGCGCTGTTTTTACCCGGGAGGGCTATAAGCAGACCGGTTGGGCGACCACCGAAGGCGGCGAACAGGCCTTTGCCCTGGGCGGCAGCTATACCGCAAACGCGGCCATAGATCTGTACCCTGTCTGGACGCCCAACACCTACACCGTGACCTACCACCCCGGCGCAAACGGCACGGGCAGCCAGGTTGCCAATAGCAAGACACACGACATTGACCTTACGCTACGCGATGCTGTCTTTACCCGTGAGGGCTATACGCAAACCGGCTGGGCGACCACCGACGGCGGCACAAAAGCCTATGAACTTGGCGGCAGCTATACCGCCAACACGGCTATCACCTTGTACCCTGCTTGGACGCCCGACACCTATGTGGTGACCTATCTTCCCGGCATAAACGGCACGGGCAGCCAGGCCACCGATAGCAAGACTCACGGCGTCACTTTGACACTAAGCGGTGCTGTCTTTACCCGTGAGGGCTATACACAAACCGGCTGGGCGACCACCGACGGCGGCACAAAAGCCTTTGCCCTTGGCGGCAGCTATACCGCTAACGCGGCCACCGACCTGTACCCTGTTTGGACGCAAAACGCGCCTAATACCTACACCGTATCCCTGCCCACAGGTACAGGCTACACCGTTACAGCGCAAGACGGTTCTTCCTCGCCCGTGACAGAGGGCGGCAGCTTCAGCTTTACCGTAGCCATTACTGGCGGCTACCATAAAGGTAGCAGCTTCGCGGTCAAGGCCAACGGTGCGTCGCTCACGGCAAATGGCAGCGGCGTATATACCATTTCCAGCATCACGCAAGCACAAACCGTGACAGTGGAAGGTGTGGAGCAGGATAGTCCCGCGCCGACACCGTCGCCAACGTCTGCCCCGCCCGCCGATACGGTATATAACGACCCCAGCAAAGATGATGCCACCGTTTGGCTAACCGGAAGCGGATTTGCAAGCGATGATCTGCTGATGACGCAAGCCCTGTCCGCAGGCAGCGATTACAATGCCATGCTCAAGCTGGCGGATGGGAATGATGTCTTACTGGTATATGAAATCTCTCTGCAAAGCGGCACGAAATCCACCGGCAGCCCCATGTTCCTCACGTTTGATCTGACGGAACAATACGCCGGGCAGGCGTTGACGCTGGTTCATAAAAAAGCAGATGGCACCTTTGAATATCTCTATGCCACTGCGGGCGCAGATGGCAAAGTGACGTTTGGGCCCCTGTACGAGCTTTCGCCGTTCATGCTGGTGAAAGGAACACTGTCGGATGCTTCTGACGAGATTCCTAAAACCGATGACGACAGTTCGACGTGGATAATATGGCTGCTGTGTGGTTTAGCGGCGGCAGGTATTGCGTCGCTCATTGTGTTAAACAAACGAAAAAAGGCGCACTCAAAATACAAAGCATAAAAAACAAAAGCGACAGGTATTCGGTTGATATCGTTTGTACCTTTCGCAGAAAGAAGAGGTCAAAAAGATGAGAAAGACAGTTGTATTGATACTTGCCATGGTGATGCTGATTATGGCTGTGCCGTGCACAGCACTGGCGCAGGCACCGGAAGAAACCGGGACATCCGAAGACAGTGCGGCGCCTACGGTGACCGAGGAACCCGAAGACAGCACTGCGCCTGTAGCGTCCGAGGTCCCCGAGGATAGCGCTGCGCCCGAGGTGTCTGTGGAATTTGAAGACAGCGCTGCGCCTGTGTTATTGTCAACAGAAGCGGTCGGGGCGGGCTTCATCGCCTCAGCGGGTGAGGCGATCATCTCCTCTCTGGGCGATCATTTCGGACTGGGTATATTCGGAGACATTGGCTCTGCGCTGTTCGGAGAATTGATGGGCGGCATATTCGGGGACGACACCGACCAGATCATAGACATGCTGACTCAGGTACAAAAGCAGCTGGATGAGCTTTCCGTCAAGATAGACAAGCAGACGCAGGAGATAAAGAAGGCGATAACCGATTCCGAGCTGTCTTCCGATTTAAGAAAGGTCAACGAACTTTATGCTCAGACCGACCGACTGTATGCCGACTACAGCGCTATACTCGCGATAAC
Source organism: Bacillota bacterium (assembly GCA_023406895.1). Taxonomy (GTDB): domain Bacteria; phylum Bacillota; class Clostridia; order Christensenellales; family SZUA-584; genus SZUA-584. Next base: position 148,036 of record JAEXTV010000019.1, read on the forward strand.
CGACGATACGGTTCGTGCCCGGGAGCTTGACAGCTTTTTCAACAGTACCGTGCCCAAGGCGAACCTGCGCTCCATGATCACCTCCTGCGGCGCGTATCTCACCAAATCGAGCGGCGGGTCGCCCTCTCTTTGCAGCATGTATTTCGACAGCTGCTGCGAAACGTATACGTTTGAGCATCAGATGGCGGACGGCGTTAACGCCTTCTATATCTATCATTTGGGCAACATGCAGAAGATGCTCATGCTGTATAACGACTGGTGTGAATACACCGCGGCTGATAAAAGCAACCCAAGCGACGCCAAAATGCTCGAGCTTAAGCGGGCAGCGGACGAGGCCGGCAAGATCTATTCCGCCATCGCACAGCAGCTGCGCATACCCTATCTGACCAAGGAAATTGCCTACACCGGCACCGATGCGCTGGGCAACAGCGTGAACTACTATATCGTGCGCCTCAACAGCGACCACCGCCGCTATGTGATCGTGGACAAGGCTTATAGCTACGGCACCTTCTACGGCAAGGCCAAGGAGACGTTTGACTCCAAGCATATGAGAACATATCTACAATCTCAGAAGACCTCGGGCTATGACAAGCTGATGTTTACACCGCCCACGAACAAAGAAGAAGTGCTCACGGGTATGGTGATCGCCAACCCCAAGGATGCCGACAGCTTCTACGCCAAGGCTGCCCGCAATGGAATACTGAGCTATCTGGAAAGCTACGGCATGAAGATCAACAGCGCTAATCCCAAAAAAGCTACGGCCTTTGTATTCTCCGACGCTGTGGCTCATTCCGATAAGCCTAACGATACTACGGCCAGATATTATGGTGTGGTTGATAAGAAAAATAAGATCATCAGCAGTGAGAGTTATTACCTGCATTATTTCATGAGCAATGCCGGTGAAAAAAAGCTTAAGAAAAATATAGATTATATTTATTCTTTAGGTTATACCAGAGTAGCGGGCATGCCATACGCCGGAAGGTTAGTTAAATACAAGGAAGTCAAGCTCTCCGGCGGTAATACCCAGCTTGCTGTCTATGTGGATTACAGCATGAAGATTTTCCACAGTGACTTTAATTATCCGATGTATCTGATATATAAGCTGGATGAGGATCTTGGCTATACCGGAAACGAGCTTCACACACAGGCGGGCGGCGTGTTTGAGATGTATTTTCTGGGTATAAACGTTTGGTGGTTCATAGGCATCGGCGCAGTGTTGGTAATCGGCGCAGCAGGTGTTGTGGTGGTCATCGTACGGCGCAAAAGAAAAAAAGAAGCATTAAGTATTACAGAGTAAACGGCGAAAGAAGAGGTCAAAAAGATGAGAAAGACAGTTGTATTGATACTTGCCATGGTGATGCTGATTATGGCTGTGCCGTGCACAGCACTGGCGCAGGCACCGGAGGAAACCGGGACATCCGAAGACAGCGCTGCGCCTGCGGTGACCGAGGTCCCCGAAGACAGCACTGCGCCTGTAGCGTCCGAGGGCCCCGAGGATAGCGCGGTGCCCGAGGTGTCTGTGGAATCCGAAGACAGCGCTGCGCCTGTGTTATTGTCAACAGACGCGGCCGGGGCGGGCTTCATCGCCTCAGCGGGTGAGGCGATCATCTCCTCTCTGGGCGATCATTTCGGACTGGGTATATTCGGAGATATTGGCTCTGCGCTGTTCGGGGAATTGATGGGCGGTATTTTCGGGGACGACACCAACGAGCAGATCATAGACATGCTGACTCAGGTACAAAAGCAGCTGGATGAACTTTCCCTTAAGATAGACAAGCAGACGCAGGAGATAAAGCGGGCGATAACCGATTCCGAGCTGTCTTCCGACTTAAGAAAGGTCAACGAGCTCTATGCTCAGACCGACCGGCTGTATGCCGACTACAGCGCTATACTGGCGATAACCGACGATACGGTTCGTGCCCGGGAGCTTGACAGCTTTTTCAACAGTACCGTGCCCAAGGCAAACCTGCGCTCCATGATCACCTCCTGCGGCGCCTATCTCACCAAATCGAGCGGCGGGTCGCCCTCTCTTTGCAGCATGTATTTCGACAGCTGCTGCGCCACATATACGTTCGAGCATCAGATGGCGGACGGCGTTAACGCCTTCTATATCTATCATCTGGGCAACATGCAGAAAATGCTCATGCTGTATAACGACTGGTGTGAATACACCGCGGCTGATAAAAGTGACCCAAACGACGCCAAAATGCTCGAGCTTAACCGGACAGCCGCCGAGGCCGGCAAGATCTATTCCGCCATCGCACAGCAGCTGCGCATACCCTATCTGACCAAGGAAATTGCCCACACCGGTACCGATGCGCTGGGCAACAGCGTCAGCTACTATATCGTGCGCCTCAACAGTGACCACCGCCGTTATGTGGTGGTGGACAAGGCCTACAGCTACGGCACGTTCTACGGCAAGGCCAAGGAGACGTTTGGCTATGTAGACCAGCTTCGCTCCAATGTAAGGTTTTTACAGTCTCAGAAGACCTCGGGCTATGACAAGCTGATGTTGACACCGCCCACGAACAAAGAAGAAGTGCTCACGGGTATGGTGATCGCCAACCCCAAGGATGCCGACAGCTTCTACGCCAAGGCTGCCCGCAACGGAATACTGAGCTATCTGGAAAGCAACGGCATGAAACTCAACAGTGCAAACACCTCTAAAGCCAATGCCTTTGTATTCTCCGATCAAGTTGCGCATTCCGCAAAAGAAAGAGAACTATCCGGTACGGGAGTCGCAGGATGTCTTTATGGCGAGGTGAATAAAAAAGGAAAAATCGTCAGCAACGAGAGCTACTACCTGCATTATTTCATGAGCAATGCCGATGAAAAAAAGCTGAAGAAGAATATTGAGAGGACTTTGCTATCTGTTAACATCATCGGCAACAAATTTGCTCCAAATATCGGCAAATATGAAGACGCAAAGCTCTCCGGCGGCAATCCCCAACTTGTTGTCTATGCTGATTATATCATCAAGGATTACAGCGAGTATTGCTATGATTTCCCGATGTATCTCGTATACAAGCTGGATGAGGATCTTGGATATACCGGAACCGAGCTTCAGACACAGGCGGGCGGCGTGTTTGAGATGTATTTTCTCGGCATTAACGTTTGGTGGTTCATAGGCATCGGCGCAGCGCTGGTGATCGGCGCAGCAGTCACGGTGGTGATAACCATACATCGCAAAAGAAAAAAGAAGGCATAGATATTTAAGAGCATATGGCGGGACGGGCGGCGGCGGTTTTTGCCCCGCCTGCTCTTATTTTTGCGATGCAAAATGCTGATAAGAATAAAAAGATGCCTTATCTTGAGAAACGATAAGTGACAAAATTTTTATCACAAAACAATAGGGGTCATTTTCCTCTCAGCTTTTCAGCAGATCTGAGCAGACAATGCAGACATTACGCCTGTGAAAGATTAAGCGTTTAGTTTTTTGAAAAAGACGCGATGGACAAAGCATTGCTGCACATCAATAGTAGGGCATTGGCCGATAATTTGATAATAAAATTTGGGGCGAGTACTGCATAAACATTTGTATTCGTCTTTTTGATATGTGGAAATACTCATAAAAGATCTGTATAGCAAAATATCTTTTTTATAGCGATTCATATTGACGAATCGTATGACGGCCATTAAAATATGTTAGATGTTCAACAGTTGGATGTAAAACAGAAGTGGAATGAAAGGAATTATGGAAAACATAAGGATAGGCTTGGCGCTTCGATCGCTAAGCAACATGATCAGACGTTATGTTGAGTTTTCTACACATAAAAGGGAGATCGAAAAAGTGACGGGCAACAATGGCTGTATCATTGGATATCTTGCTGATAACGCAGAAAAAGATATTTACCAGAAGGATATAGAGGACCACTTTACGATTACGCGCTCAACAGCGTCAAAGGTGCTCAGCCTCATGGAGCAAAAAGAGCTTATACGCAGGCAGGCCGTTGCGCAGGATGCGCGGCTTAAAAAAATAGTATTGACGAAAAAGGCACGGGAGATCAGTGAAATCATGCTGCAGGATGAGAGAAAGATGGAACATAATTTATTAAAGGGGTTTACAGAAATAGAATTAGAAACGTTGTTTTCCTACATCACCAGAATGAAAGAAAACCTCTCAAACTCCCGGGACAATCATTGAGGAGATTTGCATGATTAAGAAGCTATTAACCAGCGTACGGGAATACAAGAAAGATACAATCCTTACGCCGGTGTTTGTTACTTTTGAATCTATTTTGGAAATTATTATTCCGACGTTAATTGCTACGTTGATCGACAATGGCATCGAGCAAAAAAACATGTCTTTTGTTATACTTATGGGGCTTGCCTTGGTGTCTTGTGCAGCGGTCTCATTGCTTATGGGCTTTTTATCAGGCCGCAGTGCGGCGATTGCTTCGGCGGGATTTGCCAAGAATCTTCGGCAGGATGTGTTCTACAAGGTACAGGAATTCTCCTTTTCTAATATTGATAAGTTTTCGACAGCCAGTATTATTACACGGCTGACGACTGATGTAACCAACGTCCAGAACGCTTTTCAAATGGTAATACGCCTTGCTGTGCGTGCGCCTATGATGATTGTATTTGCTTTAATATTCTCATTTCGGATTGATGCGGGGCTATCTCTGGTTTTTCTGGGGGTTATTCCGATCCTTGGCGTTGGCCTCTGGCTCATCATAACACGTGTTCACCCGATTTTTGTGCGGGTATTTAAAACCTACGATAAACTGAATAATATCGTTCAGGAGAACCTTCACGGTATACGGGTGGTCAAGTCATATATCCGCGAGGATTATGAGGAGAAGAAATTCGAAGACGTATCACAGACGATATTTCGGGATTTTACCAAAGCCGAAAAGCGGCTTGCCTTTAACATGCCGCTTATGCAGTTCTGCCTATATACCTGTATGCTGCTGCTGTCGTGGTTTGGTGCAAAAGCAATTGTGGCAAGCGGAAATAACGCGGCTTTGGGCCTTTCAACGGGGGAGCTTGCCAGCCTCATTACATACGTAATGCAAATACTGATGAGCCTTATGATGCTTTCCATGGTATTCGTCATGATCATCATTTCACGCGCATCCGTGGAGCGTATTACAGAGGTGCTGGGCGAAGAAAGCGACCTTAAAAACGGAGATAATCCAACATATACGGTCAAGGACGGTTCCATTACATTTGAAAATGTCATGTTTGCTTATACAAAAAAAGCAGATAAACCGGTTCTTAACAACATCAACATATCTATCGCCTCTGGAGAAACGGTAGGCATCATCGGCGGCACCGGTTCTTCGAAGTCCAGCCTTGTCCAATTGATTCCGCGGCTTTATGACGCCACAGACGGCAAAGTGACCGTAGGCGGTGTTGATGTGCGCGATTATGACCTCGCGTCACTGCGCAATCACGTTGCCATGGTGCTGCAAAAAAACGTGCTTTTCTCCGGAACCATCAAAGAGAATCTTCGGTGGGGTGATGAAAACGCAACCGATGAGGAAATTATCCGCGCCTGCCGGCTTGCTCAGGCCGATCAATTCATACGGGAATTTCCCGATGGGTACGAAACGCATATCGAGCAGGGAGGAACCAATGTGTCCGGCGGGCAGCGGCAGCGTCTTTGTATTGCACGGGCGCTTTTGAAAAAGCCGACTATACTGATACTTGATGATTCCACCAGCGCGGTTGACACGAAGACGGACAGTCTCATCAGGCAGGCGTTTCAACAGGAGATACCCAATACGACAAAGATCATCATTGCGCAGCGTGTTTCTTCCGTTCAGGATGCCGACAAGATCATTGTGCTCAATGACGGCGCTGTCGACGCGGTTGGCACGCACGAAGAACTGCTCAAAACCTGCGCGATATACAGAGAGGTCTATGAATCTCAGAACAGAGGAAGTGTGCTTCATGGATAGAAGAAACGAACATAATACCCCGGACAAGATCGGAAAGCCGCAAATGCGGCGGTTCAAGCCGGGGACGATAAAAAGACTGCTGTCTTATATGGCCGAATATAAGTTTCGCCTGATACTCGTGATTCTATGCATCGTGCTGAGCGCGGCAGCCAGCGCGGGCTCCTCGCTGTTTCTGAAAACGCTGATTGACAATTATATCGTGCCGCTGCTGGGGCAGAAAGATCCCGTTTTTACGGGGCTTTTCAGCGCGATTGTGATGATGGGAGCCATCTATCTGATCGGAATACTGACCACGCTGCTGTATAACCGTATTATGGTCACCATTGAGCAGGGAACGCTCAAGAAGATTCGGGACGACATGTTTAGACATATGCAGACGCTGCCTATCAGGTACTTTGATACGCACATCCATGGTGATGTGATGAGCCGTTATACGAATGACACGGATACGCTTCGCCAGGCTATTTCACAAAGCTTTCCGCAAATGCTGTCCTCTTTGGTTACTGTTGTGGCAGCGTTCGTTTCCATGCTTTATCTCAGCGTTGGTCTGACGCTTTTCGTTGCCGTATTCACCGTTATTCTGCTTAAGGTGGTCAAGCACTTGGTAAAACGAAGCGGTGCGTTTTTCATGAAGCAGCAGGAAGCGCTTGGAGATGTCAACGGATATATTGAAGAAATCATCAACGGCCAGAAGGTCGTTAAAGTATTTGATTATGAAAGAAACGCCGAGAAAGATTTTGATAAGAAGAATAAGGAACTTTGCGACAGTGCGACTCAGGCAAACATATACGGTAATGTGACCATGCCGGTCGTAGGCAATATGGGGTATATGCTGTACGTGCTTCTGGCCGTTGTCGGTGGTGCCGCGGGGATAGCCGAGCTTCCCAATGTGAGCCTTACCGGCATGAATATTCTGACGATAGGCACGATCGTATCATTTTTAACGCTGTCCCGCAGCTACATCAATCCGATCGGCCAGATATCCATGCAGTTCAACATGGTCGTGATGGCGCTAGCCGGGGCATCAAGAATATTTGAACTGATGGATGAAACATGCGAACAGGATGAGGGATATGTCACGCTTGTCAACGCGAAAATGGAAGACGGGGAGATTAAAGAAAGCCTGGAACGAACGGATGTCTGGGCGTGGAAACATCCGCACACCGACGGAACGGTCACCTACACACTGCTGAAAGGTGAAATACGTTTTTACGATGTCGACTTCGGTTACGAGGAAGATAAGCCCGTTCTTCATAATATTACGCTTTATGCCGAACCGGGGCAGAAGGTGGCTTTTGTCGGAGCCACAGGCGCAGGTAAAACAACGATTACGAACCTGATAAACCGCTTTTATGATATTGCGGACGGTAAGATACGGTATGACGGAATAAACATCAATAAAATAAAAAAGGCAGATCTGCGCCGCTCGCTGGGTATTGTGCTTCAGGACGTCAACCTGTTTACCGGAACGGTTATGGACAACATACGTTACGGCAAACTGGACGCGACAGATGAAGAGTGTATCGCCGCGGCGAAGCTCGCCAATGCAGACGGATTCATTCGTATGCTTCCGCAGGGGTACCAAACCGTGCTGGAGGGCGACGGAAGCGGGTTGTCGCAGGGGCAGCGTCAGTTGATCTCCATTGCCCGTGCCGCCGTGGCAGACCCCCCTGCTATGATATTGGACGAAGCAACGTCGTCTATTGACACAAGGACGGAAGCCATTGTGCAGAAAGGCATGGATGCGCTGATGAAAGGCCGGACGGTATTTGTTATTGCTCACCGTCTTTCTACCGTGCAGAATGCCGATGTGATTATGGTACTGGAACAGGGACATATTATAGAACGAGGCAGCCATGAACAGTTGATTTCACAAAAGGGTAAATACTATCAACTCTATACAGGCGCTTTTGAGCTGGAATAAGAAATTGACAATGGCTCTCAGGACAAGAGTGGATTTCATGGTGACATGGCTGCTCTTGATACGTTCTGCATCTCTCATACAAAATAGCGTTGAAAGCAAGGGCTTTTGAGGTCATACGGTGACTTCAAAAGCCCTTTTTCCATACCGCAATCGTTTGTCATTGCTGGCGGCCATATGGTTTCTTGAGTTGGTAATTTGATACGGAAATCGGGGTCAATAGCAGCCGTAAGCTGTATAGGCGTTGCTAACGCAGCTGATGAATATTGACCAGATTCGTTCAAATGTCTTCTTCCTTCATCAGCGAAAAGCGGTTAATGGATTGCAGTCACTCATGCAGATGCACTCACAGTGAGTTCCTTGAATTGGATTAATAGCAATTCGGAATATAATTACCGGTTGAAATTATATTGTGTTCATAGTAAAATATCAGTAAAAAGGTATCTATATAATGATTGAATATAATAAAATCTGCTCTAATGAGAAAGAAAGAAATATACTGTTCACCCTTAATCACGTCATTTTAGCGCAGGAAGTGTCGTCTGTTGAAATTTCCAACGCGACCGGGCTTTCTGTGGCCACAATCAGCCGGGCTTTAAACGTATTGAAAAGCAGCGGGATTATTGTGAACAGCCGGAAAGAGATAACAGGCATTGGAAGATGGCCTGATATTTATACCGCCAATGCGGAATTTGGGTATTATTTGAACTTTTATTTGGATTCGGAATACATTAAAGCGGATTTATCGGATTTCTGCGGTAAAATAATTACGTCTATGGAAGTTGCTATAGACAGACATCTCACAATGACAGAATTCTGTACAAAGCTTAAACGATGTGCAGAGAAGCTGACTACGAAAG
>JAEXTV010000034.1 GCA_023406895.1 Bacillota bacterium
CCGCTTTAGCGGCGGCCCGAAAAAACTATGCGGTTGGCAAACTATTCAATGCGCTTGCAAGCGCAAGCCGGTAATATGCCCTTATAGGGCTAGAGCATGCCACCCGCTGAGCGGGTGGTCATGACTGCGCCCGCCTTTGCCGCATCACATATTGATTTTAGGTTCGAAATGTTGCATTTGCAACTTACGGACGTGCCGGTATGCGATATGATCGTTGATGTCAACATGATTCGAAATTATTTATGGAGGAATTGAAATATGGCAAACGAGATGTTTTGTTTTCAGTGTGAACAGACGGCAAAAGGCACAGGCTGCACAGGCTCTGCGGGCGTATGCGGCAAGACAGCGGATATCGCGAATCTGCAGGACGCACTGACAGACGCGCTGATTAACCTCGCGGGCGCGGTAAAAGGCAGCCCGACGAAGCAGGCGGTGCGCGTGATGATTGACGGGCTGTTTGCGACGATTACGAATGTCAACTTTGATGCCGACGATATCAAGGCGCTGATTGACGAGGCGAACCTCGAAGCCACGCTGGCGGGCGGACGGTTTAAGAGCATCACCAACGAGCCGCTCACGCTTTGGGGCGAAAACGAGGATGTACGCTCATTGAAATCGCTGATACTGCTCGGGCTGCGCGGTGTGGCGGCATACGCGTACCATGCGGCGGCGCTGGGCTACGAGAAAGACGACGTCAACCGCTTCTTCTTTGAGGGCTTGAGCGCGGTCGGCGATGACAGCGCGACGATGGAATCGCTGTTGCCTGTGGTGATGAAGGTGGGCACGGTCAACCTCGCATGCATGGAACTGCTCGACAAAGCCAACACGGATGTCTACGGCACACCGGTGCCCGTCAAAGTGCCGCTGTCGGTTGAAAAGGGGCCGTTTATCGTGATATCGGGCCATGACCTGCACGATTTGTATCTTTTGCTCGAACAGACAAAGGGCAAGGGCGTCAACGTATACACACACGGCGAGATGTTGCCCGCGCACGCTTACCCGAAGCTCAAGGCGTATCCGCAGCTTAAAGGCAACTTCGGGACGGCATGGCAGAACCAGCAGAAGGAGTTTGCTGGCGTCCCCGCGGCGTTCCTTTTTACAACAAACTGTTTGATGCCCGTGAAGGAAAGCTACAGCGACCGCGTGTTCACGACGGGCGTTGTGGGGTATCCGGAAATGGTGCACATCGACAAGGACAAGGATTTTACGCCTGTGATTGAAAAGGCACTCGCGCTGGGCGGCTTTGACGAGGATAAGACCTTCACGGGGCTCAACGGCGGCACGAGCGTGACCACGGGCTTCGGACACGGCACTGTGCTGTCTGTGGCAGATAAGGTGATCGACGCCGTCAAAGCGGGCGCGATCAAGCACTTCTTCCTCGTGGGCGGCTGCGACGGTGCGCGTACCAAGCGCAGCTATTACACCGATTTTGTGAAGCAGACGCCGGATGATACGATTGTGCTGACGCTTGCGTGCGGCAAGTACCGCTTCAACGATCTTGATCTCGGAGAGATCGGCGGGCTGCCGCGTATTATGGACATGGGGCAGTGCAACGACGCGTACAGCGCGATTCGTGTGGCGGTGGCGCTCAGCGAAGCGTTTGAGTGCGGCGTGAACGAGCTGCCGCTGACGCTTGTGCTTTCGTGGTATGAGCAAAAAGCGGTTTGCATACTGCTGACGCTGCTTGCGCTCGGCCTCAAAAATATTTACCTCGGGCCCTCGCTGCCTGCGTTCGTGTCGCCGAATGTGCTGAATTTCCTCGTGGAGAACTACGGCATCACGCCGACGGGAGACGCGAGTGAGGATTTGAAGAAGATACTCGGATAGAAATAGACACTCTGAGGCCGCTGACATAGGTAGTCGGCGGTCTTTTGCTTTGTAAAGACAGAACTCCCTCAGTCGCCTCACGGCGACAGCTCCCTCTTGGAGGGGGCCAAGAGTGCGGTTGTTTTTGAACATGCGGTGAAGGCATGAAGTGACAATTGGCCGTGATAAGTGAATTGCCCAAGCATCCCTCTGGAGGGAGGTGGCACGAAGTGCCGGAAGGAGGAATGCACCAATGCGTTTTTAAAAAAGGGTAACGTATGATATAAAATGGTGATCGCATGTAGCAATACCCGCAGTCGCCACACGGCGACAGCGCGCAACTTATATCATGTCATTCTGAGCGTCAGCGAAGAATCCCATGTCAAGTGCTCTGCAGGATGAGTGTCGCTACAAACGTGACTTCTCTATGCAAAATCGCATGCGGAGGGTTTCGTAAATTTCGTGGCACAGGCGGTTGTATTTCGTAAAGCGGCATTGTACGCTGATACCACATGATATTGGAAATAATGGGAGGATGACCATGAAACGACTTATCATATTGATGCTGTGTGTGCTGCTGGCGGTGTCACTCATGGCATGCGAAAAAGCACCCGTTGCGGCGGAGCCGTCATCGGCACAGACGCCGGACGCTGAGTCAACTGCGGCAGTACCCGATTCACCTGAGGTTTACCTTGACGCCTCGGCAAGCACGCAGGAGCGCGTGGCCGATCTGCTTAAAAGAATGAGCCTTGAAGACAAGGCGGGGCAGATGGTGCAGGGCGAGCAGTATCCCGTGTGCAATGCCGATATGAAGGAGCTCGGCCTTGGCTCCGTCCTGAGCGGCGGCGGCTCCGTGCCCGACAACGACAATTCCGTGGAACACTGGAATGAGGTGCTCGACGGATTCCAGAAAGCGGCGCTCTCACGGGATTTGAAGATCCCGTACATATACGGTGCTGACGCGGTACACGGGCACAACACGGTATACGGTGCGGTGATTTTTCCGCATAATATCGGTATCGGCGCGGCGAACGACCCCGAACTGACTAAGCAGATGGGGGCCTACGTGGCCGGTGAGATGAAGCTGACGGGTATTCTCTGGAACTTTGGACCCTGCGTGGCCGTGGTGCAGGACCCGCGTTGGGGGCGCACTTATGAGAGCTACTCGAGCAACCCGGATACCGTCTGCGCACTGGCCTCGGCGTTTGCTCAGGGGCAGATGGATGAAGGCGTGCTGCCGTGCGCGAAGCACTTTGTAGCGGACGGAGGCACCACCTTTGGCACGGGCGAAGGCGATTACCTGATAGACCGTGGCGACGCGCAAATGAGCGAAGAAGAGCTGCGGGCCGTTCATCTGGCACCGTATGTGCAACTGGTCAATGACGGTGTGAAAAGCGTGATGGTGTCGTTCAGCTCGTATCAAGGGCTCAAGATGCATGAACACAAGCATCTAATTACCGACGTCCTCAAAGGCGAGCTCGGTTTCGACGGCTTTGTCGTGACGGACTGGGAGGGCATATTAGGCATCAATGCGCCGACATACGATGCGCAGATCGTCGCTGCGGTCAATGCGGGTGTCGATATGCTGATGGAACCGTATAACTACATGCTTGCAATAGAAGCGATTGTGAACGGCGTGAAGACCGGCGAGATTGCAGAGGAACGCGTGGACGACGCGGTATCGCGTATCCTCACGGTGAAATTCAATATGGGGCTGTTTGAGGATCCGTATCTGGACAACACACCGATGAACGTGACCGAACTCGGCAGCGCGGACGGGCGCGCGCTCGCAAAAAAGCTTGTGGAAGAATCGCAGGTGCTGCTGAAAAACGAGAACGGCGTACTGCCGCTTAAAAAAGGCCAAAAGATTTATGTGACGGGCCCGGCAGCTGACAGCATCGGCATTCAATGCGGCGGCTGGACGCTGAGCTGGCAGGGCATGCCGGACAAGGAACTGACGCCCGGTACCACGATTCTGCAAGGATTGCGGGACTGTGCGGACGAATACGATTTGACCGTCATCACGGACGAGAACCAGGCGCAAGACGCGGATGTGGTGCTGCTTGCAATCGGGGAAAAGCCGTACGCGGAATATGAGGGCGACGCGCAGAACCTTTCGATCACGGGGGATTTGGGGCTGGACGGCAACAAAGCCGCGATAGACAAGGCGAAGGCGCTCGGCAAGCCGATTGTGACGGTGATTGTGGCGGGACGTAACGTGCTGATTGACGATTATATCGGCGAATGGGACGCGGCGGTGATGAGCTATCTGCCCGGCACCGAGGGCGGCGGCATCGTATCGCCGCTCGTGGGCGCAGCCAAGTTTACGGGCAAGCTGCCGATGCCGTGGTACAAATCGGAGGAGGATATCGGCAAGAACGGCGCACAGCTGCAGTTTGAGCTGGGATATGGTTTGACATACTGATTGAATTAACGAATGAAAAACGGCGCGGTGGCAGTCACTGCGCCGTTTTTCGTCTATGAACACGTCGGGTTCAAAAAGCCTTCTCCTCGAGGAGAAGGTGGCGCGAAGCGCCGGATGGGTGTCTAATTCGCCGCATCATAGCGGCCGCCGATAAGCTGACGGTGATAACGATGAATGAGATGACTCAAATCACTTAATTTGCTGTCATTCCGATGGTGTTTAATGAATGTAGTAAATGAAAACGATCACATACCCATGTCAAACTCTTCTGACTCGTCGTCATCGTCCAGATAGTTAAACTTGACGGGGGCAGGGTCAAGCGAGGCGCGCTTATCGGTCACAAAAGCGAATATCCCGGAGAGCAGGAAGCAAACGGCTGCAGGAAAGCCGTATACGGTCACGGCGCAGAGCACGGCTGCGATCATATGCAGTATGCCCGCCGTCAGGCCTTTGCCGTTGATCTTTACCGCTCCGATGATGCCAAGAGCAACGCAAGTGCCCAGCAGCAGCGCCAGCACCCAAGCGACCGGTGTGAGTATTGCGCTTAAATCAAAGGAAACCGATTCGGCTGTTTGCGGCAGGAAATCCGGTGAAATAGATCAGTGCAGAGATACCGGCAAAAATCACACCGATGATGCTCAGCACGATTCCGGCTGTTTTCATACAGACCTCCGATTATGGCATAATAAGCTAAAAAGCACTGATTTCATCATATAGGATTAATGCTTCTGCATCAAGACATAAAATGAATTTGAATACAGAATATTCATGGTTTTGATAATGACATTAAAAAATGAGATGATGGCGATTAGCCTTTGATTATATCCCCATATCAAAATCTTGAGAGCCGTCATCTTCTGAAGACTGAACGCTCAAAGCAGCTCGCTTATCTGAGACAAACGCAAAAATGGCACCGAGCGCATAACAGATGGCAGACACGATACCGCAGACGCAGACAGCGCTTAAAACCGCCGCAGCCACGAGCAGAACGCCGGATACCGCGCCTTTTTTACAGAGCAGCGCCGCGCCGACGAGCCCGAGCAGGAGGCTTAAAAACAGCACTGAGGAAAGCGCCCATCGCAGCGCAATCATGGCCTGAACAATGCCCTCGCCGCCGCTCAGCTCCGTCATGAGGCCGGGATATTTTAAAATCGCTTCGGCGTTAAAAGTGATTAAAGCGCAGTAAAGCGCGAAAAAACTCCCCACAATACCCAAAGTGACGCCTGCTTTTTTCATAGCCATCTCCCGCCGGTTTCTTAAATGAAGGTCTGCTTTATGATACCCCCTTTGCGGCCTGTTTGCAACATTCCCGTACCGCTGACTTTTGGTGTATAATAACAAAAACGCGCATTTTGGTGCATCAATTGCGAGGACGTTAAACCTCCTGCGAGGTATTCTCATAGTGAAAGGAGCAGACGTATGGACTGGCTGGAGCGGCTGAACCGGGCGGTGACTTATATTGAAGACAATTTGGAGGGCGAGATTGAGATCGGCGAAGCGGCAAAGATCGCGTGCTGCTCATCGTTTCATTTTCAGCGTATGTTCTCTTACATCGCGGGCGTTCCGTTGTCGGAGTATATTCGACGGCGGCGCATGACGTGCGCCGCACTCAGGCTGCAGCAGGGTGAAGCCAAGGTGATCGATCTTGCGCTTGCTTATGGGTATGATTCACCCACGGCGTTTTCACGCGCTTTTGCGATGATACACGGGCTGCCACCGTCGGCAGCAAGGCAAAAAGGTGCCTTGCTCAAAGCCTATCCGCGACTTAAGTTCCTTATCACAATCAAAGGAGATACGGAAATGAACTACAGGATTGAACACAAGGATGCGTTTCGCATTGTGGGCGTGATGCGGCACTTCTGCACAACCATAGAGGGGAGCTTTGAACAGGTGCCGATGTTTTGGGGAGAAGTTTCCAGCAAAGGAGATATTGAGAAGGTCATCGAAACCGGCAATGCGGAACCGTGCGGCGTGCTCGGCGTCTGCACCTGCATGGACGGCAAAGATTTTGATTACTACATCGCCTGCGCGTCAAACGAACCCGTACCGGAGGGGATGAGCGACTATGTGGTGCCCGCGTGTGACTGGGCGGTATTTGAGTGCATAGGCCCGATGCCCAACGCGATGCAGCAGCTGCAGACGCGCATCATCACCGAATGGCTGCCTGTGTCGGGATATGAATACGCGGACGCGCCCGACATCGAGGTGTATACGCAAGGGGATATGCAGTCATCCGATTACCGCTCGGAAGTGTGGCTGCCGGTAAAAAAAGCTTAAGATGATTAAACGGTGTTTATGATCTCGGATGAAAAAAAGGGTCCCGGCAAGCCGCCGGGACCGCGATGTTTTTTTGAGTTTACGCCGCCGCGGGAGCCGATTTCCCGGAGACAAGCGCGAGTATACCGCCGATGATGAAAAGAATCGAGGCGATAATCCCAATGCCCGTGAAGAAGCTCGGGACCGCCGCAACCAGCATGAGAACGCCCGCGGTGACATTGTTTTTCTTCACTTTAACGGCACCAATAATACCGAGCACAGCACCGACGACGCTTAATCCGCACCACACATAGGCCCACACGGATACGGCACCCGCAGCAACGCTGGTCACCTCGTCAAGGCCGTCCAAATCAATATTAACCGTCACATCACCATCCGAGCTTTCGGCAATGATATCTCCAAGCTGTTCATCCATATTGCTGACGACACTAGAAGCGGCACCCATAAAGGCACCTCCGGCCAAGAAAACGATGGCCGCAATGATAGCGAACGCGGCACCAATGATACCAAGAACCAAACTTGCTGTTTTCATTTTTACCTCCAAAAGATCATTTTCCATCAATATATACCACAAATTCACATATTAATCGAGAAAAATTTGCATATTTTATGTTAAGAATATATGCCATAATTGTGTATGAATTTACAAGACATAAAAGCGTTTTTAGCTGCTTTTAATGCAACGTGTCTAAAAATATGATAAAAATTAGAATTTGTCATTGAAACTATTAATAAATTTAGGTATTATTAAGAAAAAATAACAAAGGAAACGTATGTAATGAAAAAAAGAGCAGTTGTATTTGTTTGTGTTTTACTGATTGCTGTGCTGGCCCTTGCCGCATGTGGCGCAGCCAGCGGCCCATCTGCAGTAGCTACGAAGTTCATGGATTCTATTAAGAACGGTGATATCAACGCTATGGCGGATTGTTTTGAACCTGAAGTGGCAACCATGTTTAAAGCTGCGATGGATATGATGGGTGATGAAGCCATTGATCTTGGTCAGTTGATCGGCGAATCCGGTGTAGATCCCGCTTCCATCAGCTACAGCATTACCAATGAGAAAATTGACGGGGATACGGCGACTGTCACAGTGGAAATGAAAGCGACGGTAAACGGAGAAGAACAGACAAATTCATCGGAACTTCCGCTTGCAAAAGTGGATGGAAAGTGGTACATTTCGCAGAATTTTGGAATGTAAGAAACCAAAAAAATTAAAGCCAATTTTAAAAAGGGGCGCTGTTTTTGCAGCGCTTCTTTTCTTGTGCTTGAGCGTAATAAACCACCAGTTATGCTGATGCGAATAAAAATGCTTCAGCCAGTCATATAACCACATAGGGCTGGTGCATACCACTAACCGGCAGTTTTGATTATGTCCCTCCGGCTTGCGGCAGGGAGGCAAAAAAAGCCCGAATGAATCGGGCTTTGTGTAAACGATTATGCTTTCGTATCGTCGTCTTTCTGTTCGGTTTTGGGCTCGCCGACAAACATTTTCACAATGATGCCCGATATGGGCACGGCAAAGAAGATGAGCCAGCCCGGATGCCAAAGGTGTAATACAAAACCCAAGTAGAGATAAACAGCAGCGCATAAAAATGAGACGATACCGGAAACCATGGCCACGATGTCTTTTCTTTTTGTGAATATATCCACGATAATGGAAACAAACGGGATGCTCAAAAACACAAGCCAGGTCGGGCTCCAAATGCCCTGCGTGAAGCCGATGAATAAAAACACGAACGTCGCTAGCAGTGAGACAAGGCCGATGATTGAGCCGCCAATTGCATTCTTTTTATCCAAATGATGATACCTCCTATTCTTATTGCCATTATTATATATTCGCTCGTGACCGAATGCAATGATACCCGCCTGATATATGGAGAGAATTGATATAAAAAGGGCTGTTCTGGTTTAATGGGCCCTACATCTGTTTTTGATACCGCGTCATAAAATAAAGAGCCAATAAGTGATAAAGCGTATAAACGGCGACGACGCACAACGTGACCCAGAGCGGCGCGTCGATGAGTATCATGATAAACGCCAGCGCGATAATGAACCACCGCGTGATATCGGCGGCAGCGGCTTTGGCGCGGGAACGTATCAGAACATTGCGCTCATCCTTCATGTCGATTTCGGCCTGCTTGGCGGCGGACGGATGTCTTTTCAGATAATGAATATTGGAGAGGCTCGAAATGCTCATGCCCATAAGCCCCGCGCCCACACCGATCAGTACGCCGGATACTGCTTTGAGCGCTTCCTCTCTTATCAGCAGGCTCGCGCCGATCATCGCCGCACCGATAATAAAAGTGATCACATAAGGGAAACTCTTCTTAAACATATTTTACTCCTCCTCATAGATAAAAATCTCTTCAATGGATACGCCGAAATAGCGCGCGATCTTGAATGCAAGCAGTATTGACGGGTTATACCTCCCGTTTTCGAGAGAACCGATGGTCTGCCGCGACACCTCGAGTATGTCGGCAAGCTCTTCCTGTCTGAGCCCGCGCTGTCGCCGCAGTTCTTCAAGTTTGTTTTTCATGCTCTTAGTCCTTCCACTCATAAATGGAAAGCTTGCTTTCCATAAACATCATAGTATGCTTCGGCAATAATGTCAAGCATCCTTTCCATTTTGCCGGAATGGGGAGAAAAAAACAGGGTTCAGGTTGGAACCCTGTTTCAGTTAAACAGACATAACACATGGTATTCAGATCCGCTTGCATCAAAAGTCATATCACTGCCATGCTTTCTATCGCAGCCGTCGCCGCTGGGAGCGGATCGGATGAAGGACTGTGATTGATATCAATCAGGTGCGCCGCGCTTCGCTCTGCGGCAAGGCTAAAGTGATTTTTTAATTATCCAGGCATCGGGAAACAATTTTGAAAAGGCTCCCCGTCGGGAAACCCGAGGGGAGCGGGAGGTTTCATCGACAGGTAACTGGGCTGTCAAAGATATTGCCGCCGGAACATATTAAAATTTCTGAACGAAGGCTTTCATCTCGCTCAGCGCGCGAGAAGCCTCGGGCACAAACGGTGCCTGCATATGAAAGATGTGCCACATCTTCGGCCAGATTTTGAGCGTCACATCCGTGCCGATTTGGTCAGCCTTTTCTTTAAAGCGCACAGCATCGCTTAAAAACGCATCATACTGAGCCGCGTGAATCAGCGTGGGCGGCAAACTTTTGGGTTCCGCGTATATCGGAGATATCGCAGGTATAGCCGGCATGTGCCCGCCTGTGTAGTGCCTGGTGAGTTTGAGCGGGTCATCGAGGCGGAACGGGTCTTTCTTCACGCTCTGCGATATGCGCGTCTGCCCGTCCGTCAGGTCGAGAACCGGCGTGATCATCACCATTGCCTGCGGTGTGACGCTTAGGCCTTGCAGCGTGGACAATGCCAGTGCGCAGCCGGACGAATCGCCCATGACGATCAGACGGCTGCAGACAGATAAGGCCTGCAAAACCGCGCGTGCGTCGTCATACGCAGCCGGATACGGGTGCTCCGGTGCGAGCCGGTAATCCGGCATGGTCACATCGGCATCAAGCAGCTGTGCCAGCCCTGCGACGAAGCTGCGGTTTGCGTCATAGATTCCGAGGCAAAACCCGCCGCCGTGAAAATACAGCACTGTGCGGCGCGGTGCACCATCTGCGTGACGGAAGACCTCGCAGTCGACGCCGGCGACCGACATCGTGCAGGACACGATGCCTTCGGGCAAGGGGCTGCCCTTGATGCCTGCCATCGTCTGTCTGATTTCTTCGAGCGGTTTATTCCAAATTCCCGCTTTCCTGAGCAATTGTCTAGTGATCATCGCTTGAGTGCTCATAAAAGTCCCTCCTACATTCGTGTTTCAATTCTTTAACTTGATCATAACCGGATAGATGAGGGGCAGCATGACGAAACTTGCTGACTATAAGGGCAAACGCTGATTCAAACAAAACGCAGTCTTGCCGGGTGATTTTGCGCCCTGCTGAAATGAGGAATGATGAATCGGCAAATGGATTGGTGTGATGAGAAAGGCGAAATCGAGAACCAGCAGCGCTGTATCGGTCATGGCTGCTGAATCGGCACAAGCATATGGACACATGAATTGTGAGGATAATCGCCGGGATAGATGTTGAGCATGCCGATACCGTTGGCGGCGAGCTTGATTTCCTTGACCATGATCCATTTGTAAAGGTCGTCAATAAACACCTCGCGGATATCAAACATATCGCCGTGGTATGTAAAGTCCGCATACCAGCCGTCGGGAACTTGCAGCGTATCGTGCAGTGTACAGGGTGCGTTTGGGGCGGGCTCGCGTCCGCAGAACACGCGATAACCGCCGTCATCATTGCCACTGCAGGTAACGCTGGTGAAAAAACGATCCTTGAGGAGCCCCGGCTCATCCGCAAACTTGAGCAGGAACCCTTCGTTAACGTTTTTGAGCTCTTGCTTAAAATCCGGTGAATTCTCGTTGACGGATGAAAAAACACCGCACAGCAGCAACGGTTTAAAGAGTATCACTTCTCCTTTAAGCGCAAGCGTGCCCCGGTAGTTGATGATATCGCGCTCGACAACCGACGCCTTGGGCGTGAGTAAACAAGAGCCGGGCTGGTTGCGATAAGCCGCAGGGGATACGCCCAGCTGGTTTTTAAATGCGCGGCTGAACACCTCGGGATAGTCGAATCCAAAGTCCATTGCGATATCGATGACGGAACGTGAGGTATTGGCCAGCAGCGCCGCCGCACACGAGAGTTTGCGAGAGAGGATGTATTGCTTAAGCGTAACACCGACCACTGTTTTGAATATGCGGTTGAAATGAAAATCCGAAATGTTTGCGCGCGCGGAGAGTTCCGCAAGCGTGAGCTTATCGGAAATGCGCTGCTCAATATAATCTATCACATCGGTCATCACCGCGACATAAACATTCATCAGAGGCCTCGCAGAAATGTTTGGATACAATGATTATATATGACAGAGGGGCAAGGCCGCAACACATGGCTCTCAATGAAAACGGAATAAATTTTTCGGGATATTTTGGCTTTTGCTATTGCATTTTATAAACAGATGAGGTATCATAATTTCATAAAGGTCAAGGAAAGTCAAAGTCATATCAACCGCATGGCGCGGCTTGGGAAAGGAGTGATATGGCATGCAATATAAGGATTACTATGCGATTCTCGGTGTGGATAAAAACGCGTCGCAGGAGGAGATTAAAAAGGCGTACCGCAAGCTCGCAAAACAGCATCATCCCGACCTGAACAAGGGTGACAAAGCGTCCGAAGCGAAGTTTAAGGATGTGGGTGAGGCGTATGAAGTGCTTGGGGATGCGGAAAAACGCAAGAAGTACGATATGTTCGGCTCGCAGGCGCAGTTCAGCAACGGGGCGGATTTTGACCCGTCGCAGTATGGCTTTAATGGCAGCAATGTGCGATATGAATATGCGGGGGGCAGCGATCACAGCGATTTCTTTAATATGTTCTTTTCGGACGCGTTCGATTTGAACGATCTGTTCGGGAGTGCGCGCGGCGGGCGCACCTCGCGCGTGTATGAGGGCAGCGATTTCGGAGATATATTCGGCCAGACACGTGGCGGTGCGCGTGCGCCGAGGGTGCAAAGCGGGCAGGACATTGAAGCGGAGATTGAGCTGACTCCCGAGGAGGGCGCGTCGGGTATTGAGAAGCATATATCACTGCAGACCGGAGCCGGCACGCGCAGCATCAATTTTAAAGTGCCTGCGGGTGTGAATGACGGAGAGACGATTCGCCTTAAAGGGCAGGGGCAGCCGGGCGGCAACGGCGGAAAAAACGGTGACCTTCGCATGACGGTGAGGATGAAGCCGGGGCGGTTTACGTTGAAGGACGGCGAGCTCAGCACAAGCGCGGATGTATATCCGTGGGACGCGGCGCTCGGCACCAAGCTGACCGTTAGTACACTGGACGGGCGCATTGCGGTGAATATCCCCGCGGGCGTAAAATCGGGCAGCCGCATTCGCGTGGCGGGCAAGGGGTATCCGTTTCGCTCGGGACCTCGCGGCGATTTGTATCTCACAGTACGCATTGTGAACCCCGCGAATCTGACGGCTGAGCAGAAGAAGCTTTATGTGAAGCTCAAAGAGACGATGAAGTAAAGGTCACGCGTAACTCCCTCAGTCTCTTTGCGGCGACAGCTCCCTCTAAGAGGGAGCCAAGGGTTCCATGGTGGCAGATATAATAAGGCTCCTTTTGAAAGGAGCTGTCAGCGTAAGCTGACTGAGGATTGATGCCGGAAGTTTGAATAAAAGAGTATAGATAAACTCCCTCAGTCGCCTAAACGGCGACAGCTCCCTCTAAGAGGGAGCCAAGGATGCGAGCGTCCTGCTCATATAGCGTTATGAATGTTGCATCTCGATCTACCATTACAGAAGACGGCGATGTGCAGGTGCGTAGGGGCGATCAGTGATCGCCCGCAGGAAAGAAAAAGCCAAAGGCTAAACTCCCTTAGTCGCCTTGCGTCGACAGCTCCCTCTAAGAGGGAGCCAAGGGTTTCATGGTGGCAGATATAATAAGGCTCCTTTTGAAAGGAGCTGTCAGCGTAAGCTGACTGAGGATTGATGCCGGAAGTTTGAATAAAAAGATTACAGATAAACTCCCTCAGTCGCCTAAACGGCGACAGCTCCCTCTAAGAGGGAGCCAAGGGTGCGAGCGCCCGCGCATATAGTGCATGAATGCTGCGGCGCAATCTGCCCTGAGACGGACAGAAAATAAGTGTAGGGGCGATCTCTGATCGCCCGAAACGCAATAAATATTGGATGAATGAAGATTTTTTAATCTGAAATAGAGGAGGAACGACATATGGATCTGGATAGATTAACGGAAAAAGCTCTGGGGGCGGTGCAAGCCGCACAGGAGATCACAATAAGAATGGGGCAGCAGCAGATTGACGGCGAGCATCTGCACCTTGCGCTTGCCTCTCAGCAAGACGGGTTGATCCCGAAGCTGCTCGGCTATATGGGCGTAGACACAGCGCAGTATACACTGGCGCTCGAGGCGGAGCTTGCGAAGCTCCCCAAGGTGCAGGGCGCATCGGCCAGCGTCTATGCGTCGCGGCGGTTCAGCGAATTGATTGTGCACGCGCAGGACGAGGCCAAGCACTTTAAAGATGAATACACGAGTGTGGAGCATCTTTACATCGCGCTGCTCAAAGAGCGCAACACGCCGTCTACGGCTGTTTTCAAACGCTTTGGCATTACACTGGACGCGTTTATGTCTGCGCTTTCTAAGGTGCGCAGCAATCAGCGCATCACATCGCAGAACCCCGAGGAAACATACGATTCGCTCAAACGGTTCGGGCGCGACCTCGTGGAGCTCGCAAAGCAGGGCAAGATTGACCCCGTCATCGGGCGCGACGGCGAGATACGGCGGGCGATACGCATACTCTCACGGCGCACAAAGAACAACCCTGTGCTCATCGGTGAGCCGGGTGTCGGCAAAACGGCGGTGGTGGAAGGGCTGGCGCAGCGCATCATCGCGGGCGACGTGCCCGAAGGGCTTAAGGACAAAACGATATTCGCGCTCGATTTGGGCGCGCTGATTGCGGGCGCCAAATACCGCGGCGAGTTTGAAGAACGGCTCAAAGCCGTGCTCAACGATGTCAACAAGAGCGACGGGCGCATCATATTGTTCATCGACGAGCTGCACAATATTGTGGGCGCGGGCAAAGCCGAGGGTGCGATGGACGCGGGCAACATATTAAAGCCGATGCTCGCGCGCGGCGAGCTGCACTGTATCGGCGCGACGACGCTCGACGAATACCGTCAGTACATCGAAAAGGACGCGGCACTCGAACGCCGGTTCCAGCCGATACTTGTGGAGCCGCCGTCGGTGGAGGACACAATATCGATACTGCGCGGGCTCAAAGAGCGTTTTGAGATTCATCACGGTGTGCGAATCACAGACGGCGCGCTGATTGCGTGCGCGGTGCTTTCCGACCGCTACATCAGCGACAGGTTTCTGCCCGACAAGGCGATTGACCTGATGGACGAAGCCGCGGCGATGATACGCACCGAGATTGACAGCATGCCGACCGAGCTCGATGAGATTTCGCGGCGCGTGATGCAGCTGGAGATAGAGCGGCAAGCGCTTAAAAAAGAGGACGATGCGGGCAGCAAGGCTCGGCTCGCGGCGCTCGAAAAGGAACTCAGCACACTCAAAGAGCAGACCGACAAGCTCAAAGCGCAGTGGGAGCTTGAAAAAGTGGGACTTACACGCGAGAAAGATCTCAAGCAAAGCATTGAGGATGTGCGCCGGAAAATAGAGGACGCGAAACGCGCCTATGACTTGGAGCTTGCCGCGAAGCTCGAATACGGCGAATTGCCGGGCTTGCAGCGCGCGCTGGAGGACGAGAAGGCGCGCAATCGAAAAAGCGGCCACGAGCTTTTGAAGGAAGAGGTAACCGACGAGGAAATCGCCGAGATCGTGTCGCGCTGGACGGGCATTCCGGTATCGCGGTTGGTGGAGCAGGAGCGCGATAAGCTGCTGCATCTGGAAGACATATTGCACAATCGCGTGGTGGGGCAGGACGAAGCGGTCGCGGCGGTCAGCGAAGCGGTGATCCGTGCGCGCAGCGGCCTGAAGGACCCCAAGCGCCCCATCGGCTCGTTCATATTCCTAGGGCCCACGGGCGTCGGCAAAACGGAGCTTGCGCGGGCGATTTCCGAGGCGCTGTTTGACAGCGAGGAGAACATGGTGCGCATCGATATGTCCGAATACATGGAGAAGCACGCGGTGGCAAGGCTGATCGGCGCGCCTCCGGGCTACGTGGGGTACGACGAAGGCGGGCAGCTGACCGAGGCCGTGCGCAGAAAACCATACTGCGTGATTTTGTTCGACGAGATTGAAAAAGCGCATCACGACGTGTTTAACGTGCTGCTGCAGCTGCTCGACGACGGTCGGCTGACCGACAGCCAGGGGCGGACGGTGGATTTTAAAAACACCGTGGTGATCATGACGAGCAACATCGGTAGCGAGTATCTGCTCTCGGGTATCGATAATGAGGGCAACCTCTCCGAAGATGCGCGTACACAGGTGATGGGAGACTTATCGCGGCATTTCCGCCCCGAGTTTTTAAACCGCGTGGACGACATCGTGATGTTCAGGCCATTAAAGCAGGACGACATCATCCGCATAATCGACCTTGCGGTGGCGGCGATACAGAAGCGGTTGAACGAGCGCAACATCAAGCTCGGCGTGACGGATGCGGCGAAAAAGGTCATCGTGGATAAATCGTATACGCCGGTGTATGGCGCACGGCCTGTGAAGCGGTATCTGCAAAAGGTGGTGGAGACGCAGGTGGGGCGCATGATCGTATCCGGTTCGCTGATTGACGGCGGGCTTGTGAAGGTGGATGCGGAAAACGGAGAACTGAAGATCATCGCAGAGTAATGGGGGTAGGTGCGCAGGTGCCCAAACTCCGAAATCGTAAGGATCGGCCCCCGTGCCGATCCTTATTTTATGAATTGCTCAGATTGCAGATTATCGATACCATATAAAACAATTAAAAGCAACTCCTGCTGAGTTGATATGAGAACAATTCTGTGGTTCTATAACGGATCGACACAGGGGTCGATCCCTGCTGAATAATTCTGCACTTACAATCCATCTTGTCAAATAATTATTATTTAGCAATCAAAATGTGACATGGTGCAATATATAATAGACATTATGTAATAAAGAGTATATATTGTACATATAAGGAGACAGAAGATGAAAAACAAGCGAATGAAGATCGCTAGGATAGATAAGGACATGAGCCAGGAGGCTCTGGCAACAGCGGTGGGCGTATCACGGCAGACCATCAGCCTGATTGAGAGCGGAGACTACAACCCGTCTTTAAAGCTTTGCGTGCTGATATGCAAAGCGCTCGGGAAAACACTCGACGAGCTATTTTGGGAGGGTGAAGACAATGAGTAAAAACGAATTTGACGAGAGGCAGCAGATTGAACGCGGAAAAGCATTCCGCAACGCATTCTTTGCGGTATTTGGCGCGCTGCTGATTTGCGGGCTGATCGATAGTATTTTTGATAAGCCGATATTGGATTATTTCGCGATGATGCTGATCCCCATATGGATCTCCGTGTCGGTATTTTTGACGACGGTGATCATGAGCGATGCGATAGACAGGATTAATCAGTCTGGCGGATGGAATTTGATTTCCGTGATTTGGGGCATAGCGGGTGCTTTTGTTGTTGTGGCGTCCGTCATTAAACTGGCACAGGAGCCACTCATTGTCAGCGGCGCTTTAAACGAGCATATCGTGCATGCGTTTATCAGCCTGTGTATGCTGGAGGTGTTTGCCGCATACCGTATTAAACGCACCAGAAATACGAAGAAGGCAAAGACAGAGGAGGAGGCCTAAGCGGGCTTGCGCTTCGAAAAATATTTGGGAAAGAAAAAGGGACGGCATCGCGTCCCTTTGTGCGTCTTCGTTTTGCTGCTACGGCTGCGGATTTTCCGGCGGATTCTGCGGCGGAATGCTCTGCTGCGGCGGCTGCGGATAGGCCTGCGGCGGATAGGGATAGCTTGGCGGCATTGGATACGGCGGCACATAAGCCTGCTGCTTGCTGCGGTCTCGCATCAGCGAGAACACGGCCCCCAGTATGAACAGCGCCATTGAGATGATGTTGAAGAGGCTTAAAACCGCCGCGATGATCATCATCACGCCTGCGGCTACGTTCTTTTTCTTCACGATGAGGCCGCCCACGAGCCCGAGCACGCCTGCGATTGCTGTTATAATACCAAACACCAAGAATACGGTTCCCGCAACGGCGCGCCCCATGTTTTCTGCGCTTTCATAGAAATCATTATCGAGTTCATCATCGAAATCGTAATTCTCAAAACTAAGATCATCAAGATTATCCAATGAGTCAAAATTCAGGTCGGAATCGAAATCGGAATTAAAATCGTAGTCATAACTATACGAGCTGTCCCAAATGCCCAGATTAATAAATGCCAAGCCGCCGAAGATGATAAAAAGGGCGAATAATAGCGCGATGGCACCGCCAACGATACCCATGATCATGCCTGCTGTGCGCATAGTGTTACCTCCATAATACCAATATTTGTTCCAGTATATATGAATTTTATGTGTGTGGCAACAGAATATGCGTATCCGACGCCCGAATAATGACAAAAAAGGGATGTCGGCGACATCCCTTTGATATAACGGTTGGTTACGGCTGCGGCTGCTCCGGCGGATTCGGCTCGGGAGAAGCAGGCTGAACCGGGAAGTTTGGAGGGGCTGAATCACCTTGTGCGTAGGGCGCAGGCGCGTACGGTGTATAAGGCGGATACGGATAATACGGGTAAGGCGGCTGTGCGGAAATCTGACTGCGGTCTCGCATCAGCGCGAAAATACCGCCCAGTATGAACAGCACCATTGAAATAATGTTGAAGAAGCTGAACAGGCTTAGGCCCGCCGCCACGATCATCATCACACCCGCTGCCACGTTCTTTTTCTTGATAATCAAGCCGCCGACGAGGCCAAGAACACCCGTAAGAATAATGATGATGCCAATGACCAGAAATACGGTGCCGCCCGTGACGGATGACGCTTGCTGAGATTGAGAATAATCGTTGAGATAATTATTCCACGAACCCATGCTGAAAAACATAGCGCTGCCGAAGATAAAGAAAGCACCGAAAAGAATGGCAATAGCTCCCCCGATAATGCCCATGATCATACCTGCTGTGCGCATAGGGTTACCTCCATAATACCAATATTTGTTTCAGTATACATGAATATTATGTGGGTGGCAACGGGGAGTATGCATTAGAGCTCGTCCCTTAAACCGATATAGATATGAATCAACGCGTTCTCCGGGTCGGCATTTTGATATTCCTCGAAGTCGCACACGTAGGCGCGGGGGAGCTTCATGGCCCAAAGCTGCTGCCAGAAACCTGCAACAGCGGTCTGCATATGGCCTTGCACCACGAATTTTGCGTATTTGCCTGCGGGAATTGTTTTGACAACAGCGCCGCTGGGAATGGCATCGGCGGCGGTGACTTCGCAGGCGACCACAACGCTGTAATCGTCGTGCTCGTTTCCCGCGTAGTCTGTGTAAATGCCGAGGGTCTTGTCACTGGCTTTTTGCGCAATGGCGCTGAAAATGCCTTCCCCGAAGAAACGGCCCCACAGGCCGCCGATCACGGCGCCCATATCGGGCGAGGCATTGTTGGTGCGTGCCGTCAGCCCCACGACGGTTCTCTCGGAGAGTTCCACGATTTCATAATTCATAAGACCTACCTCATTCAAAATTTGATAAGTCTATGATAGCAAAAGGAACATGACAGCTATATGTCATGGTTATTATGATGGGGTGATTAATATTTAGGTGGGGTATGCGACTCAAGGAAGAAATCTGATACCAAAATCTGATCCAATATTTAGGTTGCACAATACTGGAAAATTGGAGATTATGGGTAGGTATAAACTCGAACCTAACTAAGGGATATATCTCTCGTTATGAGAAAAGTAATAATGAGGTACTTAGTATTATTCCAGATATTGCAATCAAGTCTTTAAATAATGTTCAAATATTTCGCCCCTTAAAACACGACCTTTTCTACTGGTTGTACCTTGGAATAAATACTGATAGAATAGAGCAAATTGATTTTTACTAGGTTCTTCATTCTTGTTTCTAACTACAAGATCTTCAAATTCTTTAATTTTATCACCAAGTTTCTCAATTCGCATTGTTGATGAATTGAATAACTTCATTAGTTCAACAACAAGGGTAAAAAAGCTAGTCTTTTTAAACCATAAAGAATCTGATGGCAAATTTAGATCATCAATGTATTTAAAAACTTTACTTGTTAGTGATTTTATATGCTCTTTATTATAATAATCTTCGTTATACAATATAATTGTTGGCTCAATCTCTCGTCTTGAGCTAAAGTAGCCCCCTACCTCAAAAGTGCTCATAATTAATAATATGTATTCCCAATCACCCATTCTTGATAATTCGGATTCAGATAATAAGCTGAATTTTTTGAACAATATATTATCAGAGATTTCTTTAGCTACCGTAATAAATTCCCCATCATAAAGAGCATTATCAATTTCAATTGCTTCAAGAGCATATTGAATTGAATTAATTCTCTTAAATATTGCTTTAATTTGGTCAATAGACAATCGTCCTAAATCTCTAACAATAATTTTGTAGTCATAAAAATTTGTTTTTTGGTCATCCGTTAGTTCAGAAAATGCAGGAATATCAGTGAAAACGAAAGATTGATCACCATCAATATATTGAGATATTGTCATTAATCTTTGTTGCCCATCAACAACAAGTGTGGTTGATGTCCCAGATTCTAAATCTATTTCTCCATCTGCAAAATAAACTTCAGGGAAGGGGTATCCCTTTAAGATAGTATCAATAAAACTTTCCTTATGTTTATTATTCCAAACGAGTTTGCGTTGAAAATCTGGTTGTAGGATTAGTTCTCCACGTTTTATCATTTTAATTATTTCAGAAAGTTTTTTATTTGTTGCTGTAGCATTTGCGTTAGCATTTACCATTCTTTAATACCTCTCTAAGTCTATTTATATTCCTAACATGGTATTTTATAAAGAAATATTCACTGTGAAAAATTGCACCAGTTACTTTTCTTTTATCATATTTCGAATATGATATACTTCTGAAAAAGTCAAACCATTCCTTCTTACCAGTATAGCAATTTGGCAGCAAATCTGGCCTAATCCATCCATCAAAAAAATATCTTAAAAATGAATAGTAATTCATCTGTTCT
Organism: Bacillota bacterium; assembly: GCA_023406895.1. Classification (GTDB taxonomy): domain Bacteria; phylum Bacillota; class Clostridia; order Christensenellales; family SZUA-584; genus SZUA-584. The sequence continues at coordinate 20,265 of JAEXTV010000034.1, forward strand.
TGTTCTGTGTATACAGCTTTTTTAATATCGAAATCAGATAATTTGTTCCAATATCTATTAAATAAATCTGTATCAATAATAACCATATCTATATCAGAATCTCTATTAAAATCAATAGCAAGGAATTCTTTTTTTGGAGCTATACTAAACCCTAATAGGCAAGAACCTACCATTAATACATTCTTATAGTCCACCGCTCCAAAATAACTAATTATGTCACATTTTAAATCGGAATATATCCCACTTTTATCAAGGAAAATGTAGGGATAACCTGTCATTAGATATTTTTGGACTATGTTTATTGAATCTAAGGATTGATTTTTCAAATCATCCTTAAATTCTTCAAGAGTAATCAAAGAATTTAACTCCATGATATATAATAATAAATTATTCTACATTAAAAGTAATAAAAGATCAAATAAAAACAATATTTACATTATTATCTGGAAATATTGATATCTATTACATTGATTAAGATTTAACTATTATTATACGTAGTAATACTAAGAATGAATTAAATAAGCTATGTCTAATGCCTAACGCCATCGCTTCATCAATCCCTCTATCGCGAGAAAATATGAATCAAACCCAAGCCCCGAAATCTGCCCGATGCAGCCCGCCGCCGTGACGGACTTATGCCGGAAATCTTCTCTTGCCGCAATGTTGCTCAAATGCACCTCAATCGCTGGGACATCCACCGCCTTAAGCGCATCAAGAATCGCGATGCTGTAATGCGTGTACGCGCCCGGATTGATCACAATGCCGTCATACACGCCCGCCGCCGCATGAATCCTGTCAATCAGCGCGCCTTCGCTGTTGCTCTGAAATGCGTCAATCGTAATTCCACGCTCTTTCGCGAATGCGTCAAACTGTTTTAGCAGTGCCGCGTAATCCTGCTTGCCGTAAATGTCCGGCTCGCGCGATCCCAAAAGGTTCAGATTCGGCCCGTTAATCACGAGTATCTTCATTTCTTCATTTCCTCCAGCTTTCTTATAATTTCATCGGCGCATTGCTGCGCGGAGCCGTTGTTTACAACGGTTACGTCCGCGTACTGCTGATAAAGCGCGCGCCGTCTGTTAAACAGCGTGATGAGCTGCTGCCGTCCGCCCGCAAGCAGCGGCCGCCCCGAAATGTCCACCTCGGCAAGCAGTATCTCAAGCGGTCTGTCGACGTATACCACGAGCCCGGTTTCCTTAAGCGCGTTTATCGCAGGTGCGGTCTGCACAATGCCGCCGCCCGTGGAGATCACCGTGTTTTGCCGAGCCGCCGTCTGCCGCGCGGCTTGCAGCTCCATCTCGCGGAACGCGGGCTCGCCCTGCGTATCAAATACCGTTTGTATGATGCCGTGCTGCGCCTCCACCATCGCGTCGGTGTCCGCAAAGCGCAGAAACAGCCGCTCGGCGAGCAGACGCCCCACGGTGGATTTGCCGCTGCCCGGCATGCCGATCAGCACGATGTTGGTGCGCGGCATCGGGGATTTAAGGCCATTGTATATCGTACGGCAGATGGTCTCGTCAAACGCCTTGCCCGTCCAAATCTCCTCCGATTTGAGCGCCTGTGCGCAGAGCATCCAAAGCCCGTTTGCCGTGCCCTTGCCGAGTTTCTCGGCCTTTTGCAGCAGCAGCGTGCGCTCGGGGTTGTAGATCATGTCCACCACTGCGCCGCATTTTTCAATTATTTTATCGGAGACGGGGCAGTCGCCCTCATTCGGGGCCATCCCGGATGGCGTCGCGTTGATCAACACGTCGATGGGTTCCGGCTGATTCAGCACATCGTACCCCACAGCGCTCAGTTTGGGGTCCGCCTTTTCGGGGCTGCGGCTCACCACAAAAATCTCGGCAGCCTGCTCGTCCTTCGCGAGCGCAAGCGCGCAGCGCGCCGCACCGCCCGAGCCTAAAATCACCACGCGCCGCCCGGCGAGCTCGAAGCCGTTTTGTTCGAGCAGCGATTTGAGGCCGTAGTAATCGGTGTTGTAGCCGATGCGTTTGCCCGAATAGAAGTGCACCGTGTTCACCGCGCCTATCGCGTCGGCCTCGGGGGAGAGCACATCCAGATGGCGCATCACCGCTGTTTTGTGCGGAATGGTTACATTCACGCCCGCGTACCCTTGGGCCTGCAGCTCGCGGAGCCGCTCGCCGATATGGCGTTCGGTCAACTCGAACAGAGAATAACGGCCCATCTTGCCTGCGAGATGCCAGAATTTTTCGTGTATCTGCGGCGATATGCTGTGAGAGAGCCTGCCGCCGATCAGCCCCGCTTTGATCATGCAGCCTCCTTACAACGGCATGCGCGGGTACGACCCGAGCCAGACGAGGTCTGCCGCGCTTTTTTTGGCTTCATCGAGCACGCGCTTCACCGCTTCGTCACCGGCGCTGCCCTCAAAATCGAGATGGAAAAGGTATTCAAACGGCCTGTCTTTCAGCGGCCGCGATTCGAGCTTTAATATATTGATACCCGTAAACACCTTGAGCATATCGCTGAGCGAACCGGGGCGATGCTCCACCTTGAATACGATGCTCGTTTTATCGCACGCGGCGTTGATGACTGGCTTTCTTGCCACCACCACAAAGCGCGTGGAGTTGCCGTTGCTGTTCTGTATGTTTTCGGCCAGCACCTTGAGGCCGTATTCCTTTGCGGACTGTATTGCCGCGATGCAGCCGAGCGTTTTGTCCTGCCTTTCGGCAACGCTCATGGCCGCCTGCGCCGTGCTGAGCGCGGGGAACGCGCTGATATGAGGGTGCGCATGCAAAAACCGGCTGCATTGCATAATCGGCTCGGGGTGCGAGCAGACCTGCGTGATGTCGCTGAGCTCAGCATCCGGCAGACCGAGCAGGCTGTGTGCCACCTTAAGCAGGCGCTCCGCAACGATAAAGTAGCCGTATTTGGCGAGCAGATCCACCACGGCGGTGATGCTGCCCGTTTCGGTGTTTTCCGCGGGCAATATCGCGCGGCCGATCTCGCCGCGCCGCAGCGCTTCAAACATGTCTTCAAACGTGTCGTAGTTTTTGAGCGGCGCGCCGTCGCCGAACGCCTCGCATGCCGCGATGTGCGAGAACGAGCCCTTCAGCCCCAAAAAACCGATAGCGGCATTGTCGTCGTTGCCGATGTCGCCGCCGGGCTTTAAATGCGTTTGCTGGCGCTGCTTGCTCAAGTCCATCAGCGCACGGAAAAACCGCCGCGCGGCCTCGCCGTTTTCGCCGTCCGTCAGGCGCGAGAGCGCACGGGTAATCACGTCGTTCTCACGGCTTGCGTCGAATATCGGCTTGCCGTAGCGCTTTTTCACCTCGGCGATGTCGTCCGAGGTGCGCATGCGCGCTTCAAAAAGCGGCACGAGCTGCGCATCGATGCTGTCGATTTTTTCGCGGAGTTCGCGGATATCCTCCTCGTAACCCATCTAAAGTCCCCTTTCCGTCATGAGATCCAGCATGCAAATATATGCCGCCGCTTCGATCACCGCCGCCGCGCGCGGCACGATGCACGCGTCGTGACGGCCCTTAACGACAACCGTTTCTTCTTCCATCGTTTCGAGGTTCACCGTTTGCTGCGGTTTGGAAATTGAGGCTGTCGGCTTAATGACCGCCTCAAACACGACGGGCATGCCGTTTGTGATGCCGCCGAGCACACCGCCGTTGTGGTTCGTTTGGGTAACGACGCGGCCGTCCTTCATGGCATAGGCATCGTTGGCTTCGCTGCCGCGCAGCTGCGCCATCGCAAAGCCCGCGCCGAACGAAACGCCTTTGACGGCGGGCACCGCGAACAGCAGCGACGCCAAACGGCTCTCCGCCGTGTCGAACATCGGGCTGCCGAGCCCGGCGGACAAGCCGCATACCGCGCATTCCACAATGCCGCCCACCGAATCGCCTTCGGATGCGGCGGCTTTAATACGCGCTTCCATCGCCTCGCGCTGGCTTTCATCGATCAGCGGGAAACGCATGGCGGCGAGAGACTCAGCCTGCTCCCGTGTGATAAGTGTCGGGTTAAACGCGGCATCTTCCACATCCGCTATGCGGCGGATATGCGTGGCCGCGTAAATGCCTTTTTTGGCGAGCACCTGCGCCGCCACCGCACCCGCGAACACGAGAGGGGCTGTGAGCCGTCCCGAGAAATGGCCGCCGCCGCGCGGATCGTTAAAGCCGTTATAGCGCACAAAACCCGTAAAATCGGCATGGCCCGGGCGGTTGACGCGCTCGTCGTAATCGCTGCTGCGCTGCGCCGTATTGTGGAACAGCACGCAGAGCGGCGTGCCCGTGGAAAAGCCGTTTGCGTAGCCGCTTATCAGTTCAAAATCATCGGCTTCATGGCGCTTTGTGGACCACGCTTCGCTGCCCGCACGCCGTCTGTCAAGAAACGCGCGAAGCTGCGGAAAATCAAGCACGGTGCCGGGCGCAAGGCCGTTAATCACCGCGCCGATTTTGGGCCCGTGTGATTCGCCGAATATGTCCACGGTGAAATGGCGTCCCCATATGCTGCTCATTTTATTATTCCTCCCAGTGCCTTTATATCGTCGTAAAACTTCGGATAGGATTTATCAATGCACTGCGCATTCGGGATACGAATCTCGCCCGCCGCGCGTGCCGCCGCGACCGTGAACGCCATCGCGATGCGGTGATCCCCGAATGTATCGACCGTGCCGCCGCGCATCGCGCCGCCCTCTATGATCAGCTCATCGTCCGTTTCCTCGGCCTTGATGCCCAAGGTTTTTAAGTTGACCGCAAGCGCGTGCAGACGGTCGCACTCCTTGATGCGCAGCCGCGCGGCGCCCGTGATGCGTGTTTCGCCTTGGGCGAACGCCGCCGCTATCGCGAGCGGCGGCACAAGATCGGGACACTGTGAGACGTCAATGACGGTCCCGTGCATGTCGGACTGCTTTACAACCAGAGCCCCGTCTTCATCCGTTAAATCCGCGCCCATGCGGCGCATGATGGGAACAATCGCGCTATCGGGCTGGAGAGACTGTGCGTCGAGCCCGCCGATTCGGACATCACCCGCCAACGCGCCCGCGACGATGAAAAACGCGGCCTGTGAATAATCGCCCTCAACGGTTATGCTTCGCGGCGCATAGCGCTGCCCGCCCTTGATTGTGAAATCGTCGCCCGATACGCCGATATCAACGCCGAACCGACGCAGCATGTCCACCGTCAAATCCACATACCCGCGTGATTCGAAGCCGCCGTGCACCGAAACGGCGGAATCCGCTTCGAGCACGGGCAGGGCGTACAGCAGCCCCGTCACGTACTGCGAGCTCACGCGGCCGTCGATGCGGTATTCGCCGCCGTGCAGCTTGCCCGATACGGTGAGCGGCAGATTCGCGCCGTTGGGATGAGAATACCCGATACTCTGCTCATTGAAAATCTGCAGATATGCGTCCACAGGTCTGTAGGGCAGGCGCCCGCTTCCGGTGAACGTTTTGGCGCCATTCAGCGTGCACGCGACGGGAATAAAAAAGCGCAACGTCGAGCCGGATTCGGCACAATCGATCAGAGCGTCATCATTGAGCGACAGTCCGCCGTCCACGGTCAGCGCGTGATACCGCCCGTTTGAGGCCACATCAATGCCGCACCCAAGGCTGCGGCAAGCGCCGATGGTGGCGAGAATATCGCTCGATAAATCCACATTTTTTATCACGCTGCGTCCGTGCGCCATGGCTGCCGCGAGTATCGCGCGGTGCGCCGCGCTCTTGGAGGGCGGCACGGTCACACTGCCGTGATAGCTGGTGGGGGATAGGGTTATATCCATGCTTTCTTCCTTATATAAAACTCATCGCGTCGCTTTGCGGTATGCGGTGCAGGAAGGACTGCCCCGGCTCCGATACCAGCACAAGGTTTAAGCTGTCGGCAATGTTTTTCTTGTCCACGAGTATGCCTTTTAATATCTCGTCTTTGTCATAGACGGATAAGTCATACGGCAAAGCGTATTTTTGCAGCACCGCGATGATGCGCTGCGTGGTGCCCGTCTTTGTGAGCCCCATACGCTCGGAAGCGGCTGTGATGGCCGCCATACCGACCGCGACGGCGCGCCCGTGCGTCATGGGCTGCTTTTCCGCCGCACAGAGCCGCTCGATGCCGTGCCCGATGGTGTGGCCGAAGTTTAAGAGCATGCGCTCGCCGGTGTCCTTCTCGTCCGCCGCAACCACATCGCGCTTGATCGAGAGGCACCGCGTGATCCAGTCGGAAAGGATATCCGAATCGGCGTTGACGGGGCCGCATTGCTCAATGTCGGCAAACATATCCGCGTCACGGATCAGCGCGTATTTGATGAGTTCTGCCATGCCGTCCGAGAAGTCGGCTTCGGGAAGCGATTGGAGCAGCGATGAATCGACAAACACCGCGCTCGGCTGATGGAACGCGCCCGCTAGGTTTTTGCCCTCGGGCAGGTTGATGCCCGTTTTGCCGCCCACGCTGCTGTCGATCTGCGCGAGCAACGTGGTTGGAATCTGCACGACGCGCAGACCCCGAAGAAACACCGCCGCGACGAACCCCGCGAGATCGCCCACGACGCCGCCGCCCAGTGCCAAAACCACATCGGCCCGGTTATAGCCGCGCTGCGCGAGCCCGCTTAGCAGCCGCGCAAACGTATCAGTGCTTTTCGATTGTTCGCCGGGCGCAATGCTGAATACGTCATGCCGCAGCCCTGCCGCTTCGAGCGCCGCCGAAAAACGCTGCCCGTGCAGGCGGCTCACGTTATCGTCTGTGATCAGTGCGAAGCGGCTTTTGGGGAACATTTCCGCCAGCCGATCGGGCACGCTTTGGAGCAGCCCTTTTTGTATCAAGACGGGATAGTCGCAAGTTCCGGCGCGCATGGTCAGTGTGTTCATAGATTGACTCCCTTAGCCATATTACTTAAGAGTATTTCGAGCTTTTGCTGGTCACGTTCACGTAAAGCCTCGTCGATCGTATCGAGATTATGCTTGAAGCGCGCAAGGCTCCGCTGCAGATATTCTGCGTTGTCCATCAATAGTCCTGCCCAGAGCGGTGCGTTGAGATCGGCCACGCGCGTAATCGCCTGAAAGCTGCCGCCCGCGAAGCGTTCGAGCCCTTTACCCACGGCGTAAACCGCGAGCGCCGCCACGTGCGGCAGATGGCTTAAGTCCGCAATCACCGCATCGTGCAGCGCAGGGGAGAGCAAGGCCATTTCGGTGCAAAGCAGCGCATCGCAGAGAAACCTTGCCCAGTCAAGCGCCGTGTCAGTCGTTTTTTCGGTGGGGGTTAGTATCAGCTGCGCGCCTTTAAACAGGTCAGCGCTTGCGTTCGCGTACCCCGCTTTTTCACTGCCCGCCATCGGGTGCAGGCAGAGCAGCGCGTGCTGCGGCAGCATCACGTTGTACAGCGCATCCACAAGCGCGGTTTTGAGCCCTGAGAGTTCGGCGAACACGCCGCCGTCTGCGAGGCGGTGCTTCACCTGCTCGTAGACTGCCGGAATCGCTTTGGGCGGCACCGCGCAGATCACGATATCGAACACGGTGTCGCAGTTCGCGAATACCTCATCAATCACACTGCTCTGCCTGGCCGCTTCGATGGCCGTGCTGTCGGTATCGAGCGCGCTTAAGTGCGCGCAGCCCGCTGCTTTGAGCGCCATGGCTGCCGAGCCGCCGATGAGCCCGAGGCCCGCGATGAGTATGCGGCTGCTTTTAAATCGATCGTCCATCAGAGTGTCCTGCCCATCAGCTCGGCCGCGCCTCTGAGTTTTTGCGTCACAGCCGAGAATTTTTCGGGCAGCAGCGACTGCTTGCCGTCAGAAAGCGCATCGGCGGGGTTTTCATGCACCTCAATCATCACGCCGTCCGCGCCCGCGCAGACGGCCGCAACGGCAAGCGGCTCAACCGCCCACCACAAACCCGTCGCGTGGCTCGGGTCCACAATGATCGGCAGATGGCTCATACGCTTGATCACGGGCACAGCCGAGATATCGAGCGTGTTGCGCGTGGCCGTTTCAAATGTGCGGATGCCGCGCTCGCAGAGGATCACGTTCGGGTTGCCGCCCGCCGCGATATATTCGGCGCTCATCAGCCATTCTTCAATGGTGGCGGAAAGGCCGCGCTTTAACAGCACGGGCGTTTTTGATTTGCCGAGCTCGCGCAGCAGCACGAAGTTTTGCATGTTGCGCGCCCCCACCTGAATCACGTCCACCTTATCCACGAACAGATCGACATATTCGACGCTCGTGATTTCGGTGACGATGGGGAGACCCGTTTCTTTTTTTGCCGTCAGCAGATATTCAATGCCCTCGGTGCCAAGGCCCTGAAACCGGTATGGGCTGGTGCGCGGCTTGAAAGCGCCGCCGCGCAGGAAATTGGCGCCTGCGGCCTTCACCTTGATGGCTGTGGAGACAATCTGTTCCTCACTTTCAACGCTGCAGGGCCCCGCCATCACGGCAAGCTGCTGAGCGCCGATGGTGAAGCCGTTGCCCTCCACGATGGTATCGTCCGGATGAAACGCGCGGTTCACCTTTTTATAAGGCTCCTGCACGCGCATCACTTTTCTGACGACACTGCGTTCCTGAATCGGCTCGGTGTCCAGCGCGGATGTGTCACCGATCAAGCCGAGTATGGAATAGTTCACGCCATCCATTCTCTGCACCTCAAGAGAATAGTCTGTCTCGAGGAAATGGATGAGGTCTTCAACCTTTTGTTTTTCCGCGCCCGGTTTCAAAATGATAATCATGGTATTCTTCCGTCCTTCCGTCCTTCAAAGAGAGCTTTATGGACTCCCGATATTTTTTGCACTGTCGTGCGAATTTAAAAAAGGGAGCCCGGTAATGAGCTCCCTTTGATGACAATTTGATAAAACTTTTTTAAGTCAAGCAACCCACGACCGATCGTATTTATTTAACGTAAAGTATCCGAAGCGATAATAGCTCCGGTTGCTAAACGAAAAATAGCGATTGGACATCGATCCGTTCATGTCTGCCCCTCAATTTGGTTTGCCTTATTATATGCAGAGATGTTTTGATTCGTCAAGTCAAAAATTGAAAAAGAGATAAACGGCATCGATCAAAGGACATAAAAAGACAAATAAACATTCTCTTGACAATTGCGTACGACTTAAGTAGTATGGGTATTATTAACATGGGAGAAATTAAGCATGATACCTAAAATTTCTGAATCTGAGCTTGAAGTCATGCGAATGCTTTGGCGCGAAGCCCGCCCCTTATCGTTTACTGAGATACGAACAGAGCTTGAGTGCAATAAAAACTGGAGTAAGTCCACAATACAAACGCTTGTGGTTCGATTGCGCGAAAAGGGTGCCGTTGACACAGAAACCAACTACGTGACGCTGTATAGGCCCGCCGTTAGCGAGCAGGAGTATTTATTGGCAGAGGAGCAGCTGTTTCTTGATAAACTTTATAAAGGGAGCGCAAAAAAGCTTGTCGCGTCTTTGTGCGAAAACGGCCAATTAAGCGAAAGCGATATCGACGAATTAAAGCAATTTTTCAAAATGGAGGACAGTCACGAATGATAATCTCACAATTGAGCAATATTTTTTGTACGATTTTGATTATGTCACTCTCCGGCAGTGCTCTCATACTTCTATTGTTTGCGTTGAAGCCGCTTATACGCCATCGTTTATCCAAATCAGTACAATATGTTTTATGGCTTATCACACTTGCGGCGCTGCTCGTTCCCGTATCAAAGCTGATTGCCATACCCGAAGCACCAACAAATATCATTGTTGAACCCATCCAGACTGTTGTTGAACAAAATAATATTTTAGCTGAAGAAAAAACAAACGCAGCACCGCAGACGAACACAGATACAAATTCTGAGGCAGAGGCAACGGTGATACCGGCTGCTACACCCGCACCCGACCCTATAATAACAGCAACAATTGTATTTATTATGATGAACGACCTGTTAATCGTGTTGATCGTGCTGTCTTATTACATCGTGAGCTACATTCGTTTCACAAAATTAGTGCGCCGCCACCGCACCCGGGCGCGTATGGAAGAACTATATGAGTATGCCGGCATGTGCGGTGACATGGTTGCGCCGCGTCTTTACCGCAGTGCGCTCGCAACGACGCCGATGCTGATTGGAATTTTTAAACCCGAGATTATATTGCCTGACCGTGAATATACCGAGGGACAGATCCAGAATGTATTGAAGCATGAGTTAATTCATATTCGCAGGCGGGATATCATATTCAAGTGGCTGTCTGTATTTGCTTGTGCCTTGCATTGGTTCAATCCGCTTGCATGGCTAGCCCGGCGCGAGATTGAACGGATCTGCGAATTATCCTGTGACGAGGCAGTCGTACGCAATTTAGATCATAAGGAAAAGCAAAATTATGAGGAAACGTTGACCTCCATCACAACCGACACCAATGCATCAAAAGCCGTTCTTTATACAACGATAAGTGAAGAAAAAGAGATGCAGAAAGAGCGGCTGAACGCCGTTATGAAATATCAAAAGCGCACTTGGGTTACTCTCATTACTTCGACGGTTGTTGTGGCTATGGCGGTTTGTGCTGTCTTTGTATTTGGTGCAGGAGCGGCTCCGTCGTCAGCGCCGGGGGACTATAGGGCCGACGCAGCGCATCCGGCATTCATGCAGAACGTTTTACCAATGCAGATGCCCGCGTCAACACCCGTACCGAGCGTTTTATCCACGTCGGAAACTGAAGGAACAATGGAATCAACAGACAACGGGAGCGCTATACCATTAGCGACACCCGCGCCAACATCCTCAACCGATCCGTTGGACGAAGTGATTGAGTTTAAAGACCCGATTGTGGAAAAGGTCATCCGAACCTCAATAGTTAAGCCGGAAGGCCCCATCAACGTTAAGGACATGATGACAATCACCTCCTTCGAATACGATCCCGTCAACGACAAAAACGCCACCGGAACCATTACGACGCTTGACGATTTGAGGTTTTGCGTCAATCTTGAAAGGCTGCGTGTGTTGCATCAGCCGGTCACGAACATCGAGTGCCTGCGAGATCTTGACAGGATACAGGTTGTATGCATACTGGGCTGCTCAGTTTCCGATCTCTCGCCGCTTGCGGGTAAGAACATCTTGAGAGAAGTTTGGATCAGCGGCAACCCCGTGACGGACGCTTCGCCAGTGCTTGCTCTGCCGAACCTAATAGAGTTTAATGCCTATTATGGCACGGGTGTTACGGATATCTCCGCGATCCCTGCCACAAGTTGCTTGCAAAACTTCTACTGCGATAACAAGCTGGAAGATTATTCGCCGCTGCTGAGGTCGAAAACCCTGCAATCCGTAGAACTTGCCGGCATATCCGACGCGTTTTTCAGAGAGTTGATAAAGAAATTCAGATATATGTCGTCTATTCGGATAAGCAATTCTGATATCAAGGATCAAAGCCTCAAGCTGTTAGAGGGTTACAATCTGTACGGCCTTTCACTGGAAAACTGCGGTCTGGAGGACATTTCCGGCCTAGAGGGCCTTATGAGAGTCGATGACCTCAGATTAGGAGGCAACCAAATTGAAGATATTTCGGTGCTCGAGCACTTCACGCAAATCAGCTACTGTTTGGATCTCAGAGATAATAACATTCGCGACTTCAGCCCCCTGAAATCCATAAAGCTGACGAGTCTTTATATAATGGGCAACCCCAACTCAAGCAAGACATCCAAAGCAGTTCTGGATGAGCTAAGAAAAGGCGGCTGTACAGTTAACGAATAGAGGTATGTTTCATGTGAAGGACGATTTGCGTGCTGCTGCTTTCAGCCCTCCCGTCTGCGTCTTGATGATGACACTATATTAGAAAACTTCTGAACTCTGAGTTTGAAGTCATTCAAATGCTTGAGTGCGAAGGTGGTGCGAAAACAGCCAATAAGCCATATCGACGAATGAAATCAATTTTTTAAATGGAGGATGGTCATACATGATAATCTCACAATTGAGCGATATTTTTTGTACGATTTTGATAATGTCACTCTCAGGCAGCGCTCTCATACTGCTATTGCTTGCGTTGAAACCGCTTATACGCCATCGTTTATCCAAATCAGTCCAATATGCCCTGTGGCTTATCACGCTTGCGGCGCTGATTGTTCCCGTTTCAAAACTGATTGCCATACCCGAAGCGCCGACAAAAATCGTCGTTGAACCGATCCAGACTGTTGTTGAACAGAATATTTTTTTAGCTGAAGAAGAAACAAACACGTTACCGCTGACGAACACAGATACAAATTCTGCGGCAGAGGCAACGGCGACTCCGGCCGTTACACCGGCTCCGGACCCTGTATTAACAGCAACGGTTGTCTTTATTATGTTGAACTATCTGTTAATCGTGGTGGCCGTGCTGTTTTATTACATCGTGAGCTACATTCGTTTTACAAAAAAAGTGCGCCGTCACCGCACACGGGCGCGCATGGAAGAGCTTTATGAGCATGTCGGGTTGTGCGGCGACACGATTGCCCCCCGTCTTTACCGCAGCGCGCTCGTAACAACGCCGATGCTGATTGGGATTTTTAAACCCGAGATTATATTGCCTGACCGTGAATATACCGAGGGGCAGATCCAGAGTGTATTGAAGCATGAATTAACTCATATGCGCAGGCGGGACATCATATTCAAGTGGCTGTCTGTATTTGCTTGCGCTTTGCATTGGTTCAATCCGCTTGCATGGCTAGCCCGGCGCGAGATTGACCATATCTGTGAATTATCCTGTGATGAGGCAGTCGTACGCAATTTAGATCATAAAGGAAAGCAGAATTACGGGGAAACACTGATTTCCATCGCAACGGATACCAGTGCGCCTCGCGCAGTGCTTTCCACAACGATGTGTGAAGAAAAAGAGGTGCTCAAAGAGCGGCTGAACGTTATTATGAAGTACCAAAAGCGGACGTGGATTGCTGTCGCTGTTTCGACGGTTATTGTCGTTGCGGCAGTGATCGCTGTTTGTGTGTTCGGGGCGGGAGCGGTTCCGTCGTCGGCACCGGTCGATTATAAGATTGACGCCTTGCAGGGTGATTGGCCATCGGCAACACCTGAGGCAACAGTGGCAGCCGTGAACGTGCAGCCATCGACGGCACCTAAAGCAACAATTCAACCGGTATCTATACAAAGTGATACACCATCAATGGCATCTGAGACATCAACGCCGCCAGAACCCATTCAAAGCTTTTACGAATCGTCTTCATCTTTGCAGGCACCGGACCCGGATGATATCAGTGAGCTGCGCAAAAACGCCATAGAAGTGGGCACGAAAAGTGAATTTGCTGATGCGCTGTTGACAGCGAACGTCATTGTTTTGAAAAAAGATATAACGATTGATGATGAATTTATGACACTGGAAGATATCAAAGCGCTGGTTATTGATGAAGGCGTCACGCTGACTGTTACATGTATGAATCTTCATGCTAAATGTGCAATCATTAACCTTGGAGAAATTATAGTGGCCGACTCCGGGCGGTTGATGTTTTTCAGTGAACCGGATTACGCCACAATCGGTAAAATCAGTGTGAAAGGGAAAAACGCTAAAATCTTATATGGTGCAGGCAAAGTCGGTGCTGAAGCCATTGCTTATTTTCTGAGTGAAGATTCGCTCTTTAATGAGCTTAGTTTAACTCCGCCTTACAGAGAAGGCGAAACTGTTGAGATACTCGTTGACCAGGACATTACGATACCTGCCGGTAAAACTCTTTGGATGAATGCTCATAGCGTATTGCATGTGGCAGAGGGAGTGACACTGACCAATAACGGGGCCATACGCTATTATGTTGAACCTGTCGTTGATGGGAAAATCGATGGAATAGGAAAAGTCATATATGATAATTAGAAACCAAAAATAAGATTTATGGCGGCTATATCGTAAATACTGAACTGTTCAATAACTAAGATGCCAATAATAGGAGGATGCTATGAAAAGATTTTGCGCTTTCACACTTGTCGTTATCGTTATGCTCGCCTTGCTGCCGGGTTATGCCAGCGCAGGTGCTGCTGAGCCTTCTGAGATAACAACCCATGTTGCTGCACCAGATTTTAATCTTGGCCAGATTTCCCAGATGTATGAAGAGTATACCGTCAAGCGCGGAGACAGCCTTTCCTCGATTGGCAGACAGTTTAACGTATCATGGCGAGACATCGCGAAACTGAACAATATACGCGGCCCGAAGTATACCATTCGGCCCGGGCAGATATTAAAAATCCCACAGTCCCTCACACCATCTCCGTCTTATGTGAAACAGCTGCGCAAAAATGCTGTCAAAGTGAATACGGAAAAAGAATTTGCTGACGCGCTGAATACAGCCTATGTTGTTGAATTAAAAAAAGATATAACGATAAGTGATGATTTTGTGACATTAGACGATATCAATGTCTTGGTTATTGATGAGGGGGTTACGCTGACTGTGACATGTATGAATTTTTATGCTTCATGTGCAATCGTTAACCTTGGAGAGATCGTCGTGAAAGACAGCGGCCGCATGATTTTTTACAGTGAACCGGATTACTCCTGTATCGGAAAAATCAGTACCCGGGGGACAGACGCCCAAATTGCCTTCTTTTCCGGAAAAATCGGTGCTGAAGAAATTACTTATTTTCTGAGCGAAGATTCACTGTATAATTCACTCTCTGTTGTCGCAAGTTCCTCCGATGGGAAACTTGTCGAGATATTGGTTGACAGCGATATTGTCATACCTGCCGGTAAAACCCTATGGATAAATTCTGATAGCGTTTTGCATGTGTCAAAGGGAGTGAAACTAACCAATAACGGTACCATAATCTATTTTAACGAACCTATCATGGAAGGAAAAATCGTTGGAATAGGAGAAGTGGTGAACGGTGGTTAGTGTATTATGTCAAAGATTAAAGACAAGCCCCTAGAAGTCTTTTTCTTCGGCATCGACATTGCAGCGTCGTTTTGAAGCTGTAAAAGTCTACCCTGTTGATTATAACGAGGTCTGATATGAAAAGAAAGCTGTTCTGCATTTTCCTCGTGCTTGTCGGTGCGGCTGTTATCGCCGGAACTATTCTGCTATCACTGGGAAGGCCAGAGGAAGCCGACGCGAGCGCTGTTTATGCGCTCATTATCCTCTCGGTAATCACAATCATAGCGGCAGCTGCGAGCATGAGTGAGCCATACATATTTGAAATGACTGAGCGCGAAAGGACTCTTTTGTGGGTTTATCGTGCAGTGAATATTGTGTCCATATTGGTTTGCTTTGCGTTCATTGTCATCATGTTTTTCCTGACGGGCTATTACTCCGATTTCGTATTGCCAAACGCGGTACTGCTTATTTTCCCGGCAGCAGCAAGTATGATTGTGGCGGCGCTGAATTTGAGAGTTCGCCCTCCCATTGTCAGGCGAAACATCATTAAAGTCGCGGTCACTCTTTTGATATCGGCTGGGCTCATATTTGTTTATGCGAGCTGCATGCCCAAATACGCCATAGAAGACGGTATAAAAATTCTACACACAGACGAGGAATTCGCACAAAAGGATGTTTATTACCCTGCGTTCTTTGCTCCGGGGGAACCAAACGGCTACATCTATAGGGTGGTTGACTACTCCTACGACGAATTGATTGGGAGCAATCCTTTCTATCGCGAATTGTTCGAGTACTATTGCGATTCATACGGCTATGACGCAAACGGCCTACACGATGTTAAAGGATATATCATTTTTAACCCGGCGACGGGAGCATTTGCTTATGTGCGTACGAAAGAACAAGACCTCACATTCAGCCCCGGAGATTGGCCGGAGTTTAACTGGAACTTCATGCAAGACAGGGATAAGCAGCATGCCACCGTGCTCAACCTGTACTTCAGAGAATGGTACCCGGCAATGAATATGTATGCTGATGACGTGAATCCAATGCTCACTGTCAGCAGTAACGAGTGGGATTCAAAAATAGTGGATGTTATGTATCCGCATAATTTCCCTGAGGATGAGGCGCGGGCCTTCCTCCGAAGTATAGGAGAGGAAGAGCTCAAAACAAAATTGCTAAAACAACTCAATGATCTGGATCAGGTCGTTGTGTTTGATAAGAAAGAAGACGGGACGTTGGGATTGACTATCAAAGGCACAAAAGGTAAGACGGTAGAAGTGTATTTCTTTGGCATTGATATCGCCACTTATCAAGACGGAGAGATCGTTTTGAAGCTGTAGCTGGTTATTTTTTACTGTGAGGTCAAAATGAAAAGAAAGCTGTTATGTATTTTCTTCATGCTTACGGGGGTGGCTACTATTGCCGGGGCTATTCTGCACTCTCTCAAAAGACCCGAAAACGCTGATGTCAGCCCTTTGTATACGCTTATCATCCTCTCTGCTGTGACGATAATAGCGGCAGCTTGGAACATTAGAGAGCCATACAAGCCTGAGTTATCCAAGCACGACAGCAAGATTCAGAGAGTTTACCGTACCGTGAACATTCTGGCCATACTGGTTTGCTTGGCATTCGTCATCTTGATGCTGTTCATGACGGATGACTATACTGATTCAATGCGGCATATCACTTTTCTTATGCTTCTGGCTGGAGCGGGCATTATTCTGGCTGCATTTTGTTTAAAAGAGCGCCCGCCCATTATCAAGCGGGACATTGCCAAGACTGCGGTCGCTCTTTTGATATCGGCTATGCTGATTGTTATTTATTTGACCTGCATGCCCAAATACTCGCTGGACGACAGCATCACGATGCTCCGCACGGAAAAGGAGAATGCGGAAAAATATATTTTTGATTTGAGCGATTTTAATATAAGTCTGGTGCATTCGTATGTTTCAAGGTGGGCGGGCGAAATGGACGCGGCATTCGGCCCCAATCCCTTTTATATCATGATGTATCAATTTGGTTGTGATTCGTATCGCTACGATGCTGACGGTCTGCACATTGTGAAGGGATATATCAACTATAATCCGGCTAACGGCGCATATGAGTTTACGCGTGCACAAGAACAAGATCTGTTATTCAGCCCCGGGGAATGGCCGGTGTTCAACTATAACTTTTTAAATGACAGTGAAGGGCAGCACAGTGCCGTGCTCAATCTGTTTATCAGGGAATTGGATAACTCTAAATGGGCTCAGTATGATTCTAGCTCATTTCTCACTGCCAGCAATGGCGAGTGGGACGCAAAGCTGATGGATGTTATGTATCCGCATAATTTCCCTGAGGACGAAGCGCGGGCTTTTCTGAAAAGCATGGGAGAAGAAGCGCTTAAAACTAAGTTGTTGAAACAAATCAATGATCTGAATTCAGAGTTTAATGACAAGATGATAGAAGTATATTTCTTTGGCATCGACATCGCAACTTATCAAAATGGAGAGATCGTATTGAAGGGATGAACCCTATTCCGAAAGAAAACCGCAGCAATCAGCGGCCGAGTGTGCGCTTTTATGAACGGTAATGACGGCAATAAAAGATTTGCGCTATCCGTCTAGCGCTTCTTATTCAGTTTCAGCGCGATGCCTCTATCAGCCGCAATGGTCTCAAATATACCTGCCGCGAGAGCCGCTTTCTCTTTTTGTGACAAGTTGTTTGCGCATGTTTGTGCTTTAATTTGCTCAACCGCCGTTTTAACATCCTTGAGCGCCAGCAGATTCGCAGCCAGACAGTAAAAGCTCTTTTTGCGCCCGTCGTTGACGTTGTTCAGAAGGTAACGCAATATCTGCATTTTTTCTTCGAGCTCGGCTGTGTACGCCTCGATGCCGATTCTCTTGGCTCTTTCAAGATCTTTGAGCTGATGACGATGAGTGATGAACGAGTCGTATTGATCGATGCCGTTATATTTGTCACACGGAAATTGCGTGCATTCAAAGCAGTAGTCGATATCGCCGAACTGCTGGCTGCACCGCGCTATTTTGCACGGCTGATTCCCCGGACCGCCGCCGCATCCGGGGCAATAATTACCGATGTGCATGGGGCAGAGGCCGCAGTTTAAGCCGCAAACGGAGAACAGAGGGTATGGCCTTGAAAAATCGCTCATGGGCAGCCTCCAGAATTAATTGATGCGTTGATATGCCCATATTATATCACATACCCGGTATGCGACAAGGTGCTGGGGAGAGGCTTCATACGGGCAGGCAAGCGCTGATGTATGCTTGGTGGGGTACGATCAGGTATCAAACGCGATGTCGCAGCTTTGTTCGATTTTGAGCTTGTCAAAATACACATTTTCGAGCGGAATCCATTCATGTATGAAACGCTGCAGCATCGCTTCGCCGCTTCTTTGACGTATGCGCGCCGCCTGCGTTTCGGCGTCTGTTTTCAAGAACAGCTTCAAATCATACAGGCCCGCCAGCGACGGATGCAGGCTATAAACGCCTTCAACGATGGTGAGTGCTTTGGACGAAACACTGACAGCTTCTTTGAACTCTCCGGTATGGCAGTTGTAAGGGCGGTAAGAGAACGCGCCGCCGCTTTTGAGTTCTGCCGCCACCTCATCCGCAATGCGTTCATAATCCACATTGCCGCCCGGCTGGGCCAGACGCTCGGACGTTTTGCGAGCCGGGGGCAGAAAAAAATCGTCCATGTGAATAACGTTGCAGTCGTACGCTTCGGTAAGCAGCGCCGCGAGCGTGGATTTGCCGCTGCCGCTGGAGCCGTCGATGGCGACGGTGACGGGCTTCCCGCTTTCAAGCAGCGCGTCAATGCGCGAAATCGCATCAATAAACTCGGCATATGCTGATTTGATCACGCGGTAGGCAGGGGCGTAAACGGCTCGATAGACATCGCTATGGCGCAGCAATGGGCTGTTTTTTGCGCTCCTTGCCTTGTTGATAAAAATGTCCACGCCGGCCGGGGTATACGGCAAAGCCCCGTCTTCGCAGCATTGCCGCAGAATACGGAGCTTTTGTGAGAATCCTTCCATGCTGCCCTGAACATTTCTCGCTGTGGCAACGAACAGACGGTTCACCGCGGCGGGGCTTAAGCCCAGCGCACCAAGCGCAGCCAAATGTATGCGGCAAAGTCCGCTGCCGATATCCTCAAACGCCGGAGCAGTGGTGACGCCGTTTTTGAGCGCGGCGCATTCTTCCTCGATACGTTTGAGGCTGTCTTCAGGGTTGCTGATGATGTGGCCGCCCGCGAACTCGCTCTGGCAGATGAGCTTGATCATATCGGTCAGCTGCATTTTGGGATAACGCGAAAAGTGGCTCAGCAGCAGCTTTTTCATGCCTGTACGGATTGCTCCTTATTTTTAGTTCTGTCGAGCGCCATCACGAGCGCCGGAATCAGCACAAGCTGAACAGCGATGCCGGGCAGCGCTTTTATAACGGAGCCTGCCATAAAGATGTCCATTGTAAATGCGGTGCCGCTTAGGCCGTAAAGCGCGAAACTGACCGCACCCCAGACGACGCGTCCGGCAATCATAGAGATCAGCAGCGTCAGATAGCAAAAGCCAATGTTTTTAGGGAAACGCTTATAGAGCAGCCCTGTCATCAGGCCGTATATCGCGAGCTCAAAAGCCATAGCCACCGCAGTGGGGTACATGGGGGGCATCCCAAAAAGCAAGCTTCTGAGAAGCGGCGAGATAACGCCTACAGCAAGACCGTATGGCCAGCCGCAGAAAAAACCGCAGAGCAGCACGGGAATATGCATCGGGAGCAGCATGCTGCCGATTTCGGGAATCTGCCCGGTTAAAAAAGGGAGAAGCAGCGCCAGCGCAAGGAACATCGCCGCCAGCACGAGTTTATTAGTGGATGATGATTTCATTTTCGTAACCTCCGCAATAAAAAAATACCATAAGATTCAGCTTTCCCATTGGAAAGCGGATACCTTCATGGTACCATTACAAAAGGCGCGCCGCCGTTTTTTGCTCATCCGCTTCGTGCAGATGACTTCGGCGCTGTTTAGATTAAAGCATACATTTCCCATTGCGTCAAGAAAGAGAGCAAAATTAGGCAAATTTAAGCGTTTTCATCGAAATTTTATCTTGTCACCGGGTAAAGTGTTATGTTATAATCTCAAGGTTGATTTAGGGTGGTCCGCTGTCCGCATTTTGTAAGCCGGTTAAGAACACCTATACTGGGAGGAGGAATCAGCATGAGCCAGATTATCAGAGCCATCGAACAGGAACAACTGCGTACCGATCTGCCTGAAATTAAAATCGGCGATGTCGTGAAGGTGTCTGTTAAGGTTATTGAAGGAACAAGAGAACGCCTTCAGGCCTTTGAAGGTTACGTCATCGCGAAGAAGAACGGCGGCATCAAGGAGACGATCACTGTTCGCCGCGTGTCTTTCGGTATCGGTGTGGAAAGAACATTCCCCATTCATTCGCCAAAGATTGCGAGCATCGAAGTGATGCGTCACAGCAAGGTCAGACGGTCGAAGCTTTACTATCTGCGTGACAGAGCCGGTAAAGCCGCCAAACTTACAGAAAAAAGATAACAATGAAAGAGCCGGTTTACCGGCTCTTTTTATTTTCCGCGTCGGTGATGGGCTGTCTCGCAGCCGTTGTTCATAGGCCTGAGAATAAGCTGCACAAAACCGAAACGGCATCGTTGAACTTATTAAATCACAAATCGGTGTTGCGAATATAAGCTGTGAATTTACTGGTGCCATTTTTAATAATACACCCTTCTTTTAACAATAAAGCCAAAGTTGCCTCAACAGTTGATTCGCTTATGTCAGGATATTGCTTCGAAATGATGCGCTTCGACGCTTTTGAAGCGTATTTCCAAACAGTGCCCGGATTCGTTCGGGTAAGAAACCAGCGTGGTGTCTCAGTTATCGCCCATCAGTTTAACTTAAGGTATATTACAACAGATACCTTCGTTTGCTTTTATTAATATGAGTGGTAAAATAATGGTATTCAGAAGACTGGGGAGGCGGAAGATGCTGCATAAGTACAACTCAAAATCCATATGGTATTTGGACAGATCGAGGATGCAGAATAACAGCTTTTTTGATCGTCTGATCGCTTTGTATTTCAGAAAAAGAAGTGAAATTGAAACGTGGGAAGGTGGGATTGTGTACCGAAAGCGAATTTTTCGCTGGTTTGGCATTTTACCGTACTGCTTTATATACTATTATTTTCACAGCATTAACGAGATTGATGACGATGCAGATCAGTGCTACTGGATAAGCGGCAGGATATCTGCTGTCTATCTTCTCGCAGACGGGCAGACGGTTCATCATACTGAAAACCTCAAAAACGTCTCGCTCCCGAAATTCTTTTCAGACATGTCTGAAATAAGAAAGGCACTTGAATCACTTCGTGACTATTAAGTTTTTGCGAAGGCAGAAAGTAAGAGGTATTCGAACTCTATTTTACTATACAGGCAAGGAAACGGCAGCGATAGCTCTTGAACCAACCTATCATTATGCGAAAGAACCTTTGTTTTCAGATAGATGGTTTTTATATTGGTGCCTTTTATGATATACTCACAAGGAAAAAAGCGATCTTGCTGGATGCAGGATGCTGATATATAAGCTGAATAGGAACGAAAGATGGACATACAATGGTACCCGGGCCATATGGCCAAATCCCGCCGGCAGATCGGTGAAAAACTCAAGCTCATCAATGTGGCTGTCATCGCGGTGGACGCGCGTGCGCCCAAAAGCACGCTGAGCCCCGATCTATTGGCGTTGCTCTCGGGCAAAATCTGCATTGTGGTGCTGAACAAAAGCGACCTTGCCGATGAGCATCAGACAAGGCTCTGGACGGACTATTATAATAAGCAGTTCGGAAACGCGATCAATTTCAACGCCATGCGCGACAGCAAAGGCACGTTGCTCGGTGCGATCAGCAAAGCCGCCGCACCTGTTATAGAAAGATACGCGCAAAAGGGCGTAAAAAAAACCATACGCGTGCTGGTGGCGGGTGTGCCCAACGTGGGCAAATCGGCCATCATCAACCGCCTTGTGGGGCGCAAGAGTGCTAAGGAAGGCGATAAACCGGGCGTGACGCGCGGGCTGCAATGGGTGAAACTTTCGGATAATCTCGAGCTGCTTGATTCGCCGGGGCTGCTCTGGCCCAAAATCGAATCGCAGGAGGTTGCCGCGAAGATTGCGGCGCTCGGCAGCTTAAAGCAGGAGATACTCGACGAAACGGCGCTCGCTGTGGCGCTCATCGATATGCTCAAGGACGCAAAACCGGGAGCCATCGCGGCACGGTACGCCATAGATGAGGACGGCGCGGCGCACGAGGTGCTCGAAGCACTTTGCCGCAAGAGAGGGTTTTTGATAAAACAGGGTGAACCGGATACGGAACGCGGCGCTAAGGTGCTGCTCGACGAATTCAGAGGAGGACGCCTCGGGCGCATCACGCTCGAACGCTGTGACGACGATGGACAATGAGGAACGAATAAGGCTGACAGCCATGTGCCGATATGAGCAGCCGTTCTGGGAATCCGGAAAACTTGTGGCGGGCATTGATGAAGCAGGCCGCGGCCCACTCGCGGGGCCATGCGTCGCGGCGGCTGTGATTATGCCGCGCGGCTGTCTGATTGCGGGCGTGAACGACTCAAAGAAGCTCAGCGAGAAAAAACGCGAGGCGCTTTATGAGCAGATCACCGATCAGGCGCTCTGTTATGCCGTCGGCATCGCGGACAACAGCCTCATTGATGAAATCAATATACTCAACGCAGCGAAACGTGCGTTTGCGCAGGCCATAGCGGGCTTAAGCTTCAAGCCCGATTTTGTTTTTTCCGACCGTATCGGCGGCATCGAGACGGACTGCCCTTATGAAGAAATCACGGGCGGAGACGCGCTTTGCTACAGCATCGCGGCGGCGTCGATTGTCGCCAAGGTGACGCGGGACCGCATGATGCGTGATTTTGGCCGCCAATACCCGGGCTACGGTTTTGAAACGCACAAGGGCTACGGCACGAAGCAGCACTGCGAATCGATCAGAGAACTCGGCGTATGTGACATTCACCGAATGTCTTTTTTAAAGAAGCTGATCGGATGAATATGCGGCAGAGGGGCGACCGCGGCGAAGAGCGGGCGGCGGCGTACATTGAAAAGCTTGGCTGCACCATGCTCGAAAGAAACTACTGCGTTCGCGGCGGTGAAGTTGATATTATTTTCAGGGACGGAGAAACCGTCGTGTTCTGCGAGGTGAAAACGCGGACGCAGAGCCGTTTTGGCACGCCCGCCGAAGCGGTGGACTTTAAGAAGCGACGGCGCATCTGCCGCGCGGCGCTCGATTACGCCTATAGAAAAAATTGCATTGATGAAAGCATGAGATTTGATATAATAGAGATCGTGAGCGACAAAATAAACCATATAAAATACGCTTTTGAGTTTACAGAAGACACAGGGGAACGATGAAAAGGATAGGCATTCTTTTAATATTAGCGATACTGCTGGCTTCATTGCCTTTGGGCACAGTCTTTGCGGACGACGCGTTTAAGCCGTCTTACGCATCACCTTCCGAGACGGTTCTTGCCACTGTTCTGACCATTGTGGTTTCAGTGATTTTCATTATTGTATGCGTTCTGCTCAATGTCCGCTCAGCGCTTGCGGAAGACAATGCATCGCCATGGCCGTCTTTTATTCTGATGGCAGTACTGGCGGTGGCGATTCGGGTGATCGCGGCAGCCGTTTTCGAGGGTTACTCATCGGATATCGGTTGCTTTAAGGGCTGGGCGATTGCGGCATACGAGAGAGGCCCCGCCAACTTTTACACATCAGACATGTTCGCGGACTATCCGCCGGGCTATATTTACGTTTTATGGGTGCTGGGCTTTGTGCGAGAGCTCTTTTCCATCGACGCGATGGGCACTTTATTCACGCTGATTATCAAGCTGCCGTCAATCGCGGCGGAGGTGATGGCTGCCGTTCTCATCTTCAAAATCGCGAGAAAGCAGATGGGCAAAACGTTTGCGATGCTCTGCTCGGCGTTCGTACTTTTCAATCCCGCGTTTTTTTTCAACAGCAGCGTATGGGGGCAGGTGGACGCGTTTTTCGCGCTTTTCGCCGCCCTTGTGATTTATTATTTGAGTAAAGATAACCCGTGGCTCGGTGCGGCTTTTTTTGCCCTTGCGCTGTTGATTAAGCCGCAGGCTGTGATGCTGCTGCCTGTTGTGGGGCTGTATTATCTGTTTGCGCTTTTTAAAACGGGCCGCGTTAAGCGCGGTGTGCTGGGGCTGCTTGGCGGAGTGACCATCGGCGCGACGGTTTTTGTGCTCGGTGTATTGCCGTTTACGGGAAACCAGCCAATTGACTGGATCCTTCACAAATACGTGGGTACGGTGGATTCGTACCAGTTTGCTTCAATCAACGCGTATAACCTTTTTGCGCTGACCGGCGGCAATTGGAAGCCGTTTGACGCCCCGTTCTGGTTTTTCACTTATCAAACGTGGGGAATCATTTTTATTGTCATCATATGTGCTTTGGTGGTATTCTTGCAATGGCGCTCAAGGGAGCAGGGACGGCTATTTGACATCGCAGGATTTTTGATCGTTTCGGTGTTCATGCTGGCACATGCCATGCACGACCGGTATATTCTGCTGGCCTGCCTGCTGCTGCTGATGGCTTATGTGTATTCGCGGGATTCGGCGACGCTGTTTTTCGCGGCGGCGTTCTCCGTGACGGCGCTGCTCAATCAAATGGTGGTGCTCTATGCCGATTCTGTGATGACGCCCGAACTGCCGACACTGCTGATATCGGGCGCAAACGTACTGCTTTATATCATTTATTTTATGGTCACAATTAAAAAACTTGCCAGCAGCGGTGTGCTGATCAAAAGCCCCGCTCAAAGGATAAGATAGGATAGAGCAATGAAAGACAAGAAAATTGAATGGCAAAAGCATGCGCGCAGGCGTCTTTTTGACAAACACGAAGCGACGCACATGACGCGGATCGACTGGCTTGTGATGCTGGCGGTGACGCTTATTTACGCAGCGGTCGCGTTTACGAACCTTGGGTCAACACAAATACCCGAGACCTTTTACAGCATGGACGGCGACGAGATCGTTGTGGAGTTTGAGCAGCCCGAAGACATTTCGAGTTTGCGCTATTTTGCGTCACTCGGAACAGGCACGTTCTCAATCTTTTATTCGGAAGACGGAGAAGGCTACATACCGGCGATCACAGACGTGACGGAAACGCTCGACGACGGGACGACAGAAACCACACAGAAGCCGCTCACGGTGGAGCACAAGGCCACAAATATGTACGAGTGGGAGTTCTATGAAACGAGCTTTACCGCGAAGTATGTGTCGATTACGGTGGACGAGCCCGGCCTGCGTATGCTCGAAATGGGTTTTTGCGACGCGGACGGCAATGCGGTGCCGATCAAATCGGTGCTCAACACCAATCCCGACGCGGAGCGCGGCAATGCAGCGGCGTTTATGTTTGATGAGCAGCAATATGTCCCGCAGCGCACCTATTACATGACAGAAATGTACTTTGATGAGGTTTACCACGCGCGTACGGCCTATGAAAACATCAATCACATCAAGCCGTACGAAATCACGCATCCGCCGCTCGGGAAAATCATACTCGGTATCGGCATCCGTATTTTCGGCATGAACCCGTTCGGGTGGCGCGTGATGGGGACGTTGTTCGGTGTGTTGATGCTGCCGCTTATGTATATTTTCGCGAAACGGATTTTCAAAAAGACGCTCTATGCGTTTATACCGACTGCGCTTTTTGCCCTAGATTATATGCATTACACGCAAACGCGCATCGCGACGATTGACAGCTACAGCATATTCTTTATCATGCTCATGTACCTTTTTATGTACATGTATACCGAAACAAACTACAACCGTCAGCCGCTCAAAAAGTCGCTGCTGCCGCTCGCGCTTTGCGGTGTGGCGTTCGGCCTCGGCGCGGCGACCAAGTGGCTCTGTATCTATGCGGGCGCTGGGCTTGCGACGTTGTTTTTCATTCAGATATTCAAACGCGGCCGCGAATACAAGTATGCAAAGCAGGCACTCTCTGACCCGAGCGCGGAGGGAATGGACACGGGCCGGCGCGACTTCCTTACGTCGGTCAGCAACGGCTATTACAGAAAGACGTTCATCACGCTGCTTTGGTGCGTGCTGTTTTTCGTCGTTGTGCCGCTTATCATCTATCTGCTGTCGTACATTCCTTATATGACGGTTCAGGGCGACGAAGCCTACACGTTTGCGGATGTGCTTAAAAATCAGGAATACATGTTCAATTACCACAGCACGCTCAACCCGGACCACGTGCATCCGTTCTCATCGCCGTGGTACTTATGGCCGCTTGACGTGCGCCCTGTGTTCTTCTTTCAGGGCAAGGGGTATACGGACGGTACGATGTCGTCGATGTCCACAATGGGCAACCCGCTGATCTGGTGGGGCGGCATTGCCGCGGTGATCGCGCTGATCGTGATCCGCATATGCAAGGGACGGTTCGGCAGGCGGACGCTGTTTCTGACAATCGCGGCGCTGTCACAATATCTGCCTTGGGTTTTGATTTCACGAGAGGTCTATATCTATCACTATTTCGCGACGGTCCCGTTCCTGCTGCTGCTGATGACGGTGCTCGCCAAATACCTGATAGAGCGCACAAAGCACGGCAAAAAGGCGGTGTTTATCTATCTTGGTGCCTGTCTCGTACTGTTTGTGATGTTCTATCCCGTGACGACCGGCACGGTGGTGGATAAAGCGTATTCGGATACGTTCCTGCGCTGGCTGCCGACATGGCCGTTCTATTGAGGAGAAAAAAGTGCTGAAAAAGCTGTATCAAAAACACAAAACAAG
Organism: Bacillota bacterium; assembly: GCA_023406895.1. Classification (GTDB taxonomy): domain Bacteria; phylum Bacillota; class Clostridia; order Christensenellales; family SZUA-584; genus SZUA-584. Next base: position 46,847 of record JAEXTV010000034.1, read on the forward strand.
CATCGGCCATTTTTTGAAGTTCATCGTGGTGGGCGTCGTCAATTTCCTCGTGGATTACGGCGTTCTCACGCTGCTCAATGTGGTGCTCGGGTGGCCGCTGGTACTCAGCAATATCATCTCTTACTCGTGCGGCGTGATCAACAGCTTTTTGCTGAACCGCTTCTGGACGTTTAAGATGAAGCTCAAGTTTTTCAGCAAGTACAATATCCGGCTGAAGAATAAAATCATTCATCCTGTGTTCGTATCGTTTGACTTCCTAAAATTCATCTTTGTGAACCTCGCGTCGCTCGGCGTGAATACGCTTGCGGTCTACATTCTGGGCGATCTTTACGGTTTGCCGAATATCGTGGCGAAGCTCGTCGCGACCGTGTTTTCATTCAGCGTTAACTTTGCTGGCAACAAGCTGCTTGTGTTTAAGGAAAAACCATCAATGCCTGTACAGGAATAAAAAAACCAATCAAATATGAAAGAATAATGGATTTTGTAAGGGCAATACTTATAAAATCCTTTTTTATTTGGCATAAGCATCGTTCCCACATCATTTTAAACATGATAAGACGAAAGCACAAAACGCTCCGATTGTACCGGTTCTCTGTTAGAAGGTAAATTTAGAATTCGCAATTTTAGATATAATATGGCATAATTATATAAATAAGTATAAGATGTGATTATATACAGCAAATCCGCAGATAAAGTGGAGGGAGCATGCTATCTAAAATCACCAGCTTCGGGCTATTGGGGCTCGTCGGGTTCTCCGTCGTCGTGGAGGCGGATATATCCCTTGGTATGCCGGCCTACGAGATGGTGGGCCTGCCCGGTGCCGCCGTCCGCGAATCGAAAGAGCGCGTGCGCGCCGCAATCAAAAACTCGGGTTTCAGTTACCCGCAGCAGCGCATCACCATCAACCTCGCACCTGCCGATCTAAAAAAGCAGGGGCCCATTTACGATCTCGCGATTGCGCTCGGGCTGCTCTGCGCGAGCGGACAAGCCGATCTGCCGGATGAAAAAAGCGTCTTTTTGGGCGAGCTCTCGCTCGACGGGCAGCTGCGGCCCATTGCGGGTGCGCTGCCCATGGCCATTTCGGCGCGCGAGGCAGGCTTTACCAAGCTGTTCATTCCGCCCGAAAACGCGGGTGAAACCGCCTATCTTCAAGGGTTGACCATTTACCCGGTGGAAAGGCTATCTGATCTTGTGGCGCATCTCGGCGGCTCCAAACCCATACGGCCGTACCCGATGCTGAGCTACAGCCCAGATAACATAGCGCTGTATCCGGGCGATATGTCGTACATACGCGGGCAGCAGCAGGCGCGCCGCGCGCTTGAAATCGCGGCTGCGGGCTCGCACAATCTTCTTTTCATCGGCCCCCCGGGGTCCGGGAAGACGATGCTTGCGCGCGCATTGCCGGGCATACTGCCCGATCTGTGCTTTGAGGAAGCGCTCGAAATATCCAAAATTCAATCGGTCTGCGGCTTGAGCTCGGGCGGCATCGCCAAGGTTCGGCCCTTCCGCAGCCCGCACCATACGCTCTCCACAGCGGCGCTCACGGGCGGCGGGCATTATGTGATGCCAGGCGAAATCAGCCTTGCGCACGGCGGCGTGCTGTTTCTTGATGAGCTCGCGGAGTTTAAGCGCGAGGCGCTGGAGGCGCTGCGTCAGCCGCTCGAAGACAGACAGATCAGCATCGCACGCGCCAACGCGAAGGTGACATACCCCGCAAACGTGATGTTGATTGCATCGATGAACCCGTGCCCGTGTGGCAACTACGGCAGCGACAAGCCGTGCCGTTGCTCGCCCCGCGAAATCCGGCAGTACCTCTCACGCATCAGCGGGCCGCTGCTCGACCGTATCGACATGCATGTGGGCATGGACGCGGTGACTTACGGCGAGCTCGCGGACGAGAAACCGGCGGAACGCTCAAGCGAGGTAAGAGCGCGCGTGAACCGTGCGAGACAGATGCAGCATGCCCGGTATGCGGGCACAGGCGTTTACGGCAACGCGTCGCTTTCGGGGCAGCAGCTGGACATGCATTGTGCGCTCAGCGCCCCATGCCGCAAGCTCATGGAATCGGCATACACCGCGTTTGGTTTAAGCCCACGCGGGCGTGCCCGTGTGCTCAAGGTGGCGCGCACCATCGCCGATTTGGCGGGTGCTGAGAAAATAGAGGAAAAACATCTGGCCGAAGCGCTTCAGTACCGCGCGCCGGATGAACGATATTGGGGATAAATGGTTTTCCCTAAGGCTAATCTGCCGGTATTTCACGGAAAGCCGTTCATGCAGCGGCGGCATAGAAACGGTGAATGGAAAAAGCCCCGGTATCGTCATTAGGCTCTATCCGGGGCTTCTTTCTGACATAGGCCTTGGGGTTTGGCGGCTTACGCGTCACAGGGCTCATGGCGCCCCACGTTTGGCGCGCTGCCTTGTCGCGCTCACGCTTGGCCTTCTTGGAAAGCTTTGCTTTCGGAATAAACTTGTTCATACATTTTGCCTCCGTAAGGGTTATTTATTGCGTTTAACCAGCGGTGCAGGAGAAAACAAAACACAGCTGTGACTCAAACGTGCAACAGTTCGCTTAATCCCTCATTAGTATATGATGTTAATTCAGCGCCGAAACGGCCTGCACAATTTTATCGAGACGTTTACGCAGTGCTTTTTTGGGAACCATTCCGACAAAACCCGTCAAATCCATTTCCGAGCCTGCGACACTTCCGAGACCGGCCTGTATCCAACCGGACAGTACGAGTTCATTCTGGGTGTATTCCACCTTGACATACTGCATAGCCGTCGCGGCGCCTGTTCCTTTTTTCCAGCATGCCTCGCCGTTGATATTTTTTTCGGAAAAGCCCTCTGACAAGAGTATGCTTGTCACCGTTTGGTTGACAGTTTCAAAATTCGCTGTAAACGGTACTCGAATCACTGTTCTTGGCATTGTAATATCTCCTTTTTATTATTAAAACTCTTTTCCGCAACGCGGACAGCGCACACAACCATTCGCCAGATTGATATGACAGACGGGGCACTGATTGATGGTGTTGGATAACAAACTGACCGTTTTATCGCGTTGCCCGCGTTTGTAAGCAAAAAAAACAATAATGACACCGATAACCAATAATAATACCGATATAATCCAAATAACCGTTTCATGATACAGTCCGGCGATAAAGAACCCTGATACCCCAAGAAAGCAAAGAAAAATACCAAACAGCATTCTCATATTTCGTATCCCTCATTTATGATTCTACATAACCAACAAATACTGACAATATATCCGTATATAACTAGGATGACTTATATATAACACAAAATAAGACAATAATCAAATAAACTGTTACGGCCTTACGGTGACATGTTCTCGTTCACATCTGTTTTGTGCGCAGTGTGTTCCCTTCCAAGTTTTCGCTGATTATTATTTTCGGTGACCGATATGTTAACTTATGGTATATTGTGTGAAAGGGTGCATCAAGCGTCACAATACGATGCCCGCTGATGGGGGGACACACATGAACGGTTATTCCGAGGAGGAAAAATACTGGATATGGCTCGCGTCGCTGGGGCTCGGGGCCAAGGCGACCTATCAGGCGCTGAGGCTTTGCGGCAGCGCGGCAGCTTTTTTCGATGCCGTGAAATGCGGGTCCGAAGCGATTGAAAAGCTGCCGTCTGAAACGCTGCAGCTTGCGCGCGCCGGATGCTCATCGCAGCACGCGGCGGAGGTGCTGGCGGAGCTTTCTTCCAAAGGCATAAGCGCGCTCACCAGGCTCAGTTCGGATTATCCCGCACGGCTCGCGGCCATTCCGTGGCCGCCGCCTGTGCTTTTTGTGAAGGGGCGGCTTACTGACATGCAGCGTGCCATTGGCATTGTGGGCACGCGCCGCTGCACACGGCGCGGCTTTGAATTCACGAGACGCCTCGCGGCAGAGCTTGATGGCATGTGCGTGGTTTCGGGGCTGGCACGCGGTATTGATACAGCGGCGCACTTAGGCGCGCTCGACGCGGATGCGCCAACCATCGCAGTTTTAGGCTGCGGAGCCGACGTGATTTATCCGCCGGAGAACGCTGAGCTGTTTCACAGAATCGGCCAAAACGGCGCGGTGGTTTCCGAGCTGCCGCTCGGTACACAGCCGTATCTCGGGCATTTTCCTGTGCGCAACCGCATCATCGCGGGGCTTAGCCGCGGGCTGCTCGTGGTGGAATCGGAAATGAAGGGCGGCACGGCGATCACGGCGTCGCTTGGGGTGAAATACGGGCGCGATATGTTTGCGGTACCGGGGCTGCCGACTATGAGCATGGGGGAGTTGCCCAATTCGCTAATTGCGGCGGGGGCGATACCTGTTTCGAGCGCAGCGGACATCAAGAAATATTACGGAGAAGGTATGCCGTCGGCAGACGAGGAAGAGGCTAAGCCCGTGATGGATTTGACTCAGGCAAAGATATACGAGCTGCTGCGGCGCGAGGATTTGAGCGCGGAAGGGCTTGCGGCGCTTTCGGGGCTCGAGCCGGGGGAACTCAGCATCGCGCTGACGATGATGGAGCTTTCGGGCATCATCCGGCGGCTGCCGGGCGGGAAGTACGGCGTGTGAGTGGCTGAACTGTATAAAGAACGATAATCAATTTGGAGTTTCTCATATGAAGAAGATCAGACTTATTTTTATTACATTACTATGTGTCACTTTATTGAGTTCATGTGGTTATTTGCATAACAGGTTAACTGAAACAAACAGTAGTGATTCCGTAGTTGAAAACGCGTTAGAAAAACTGTTGAGTTGTGATAATTACAAATATGAGCATTATAGTGAGGTTAAGTTCATCAGTAATGGTGTTGCTGATGAATCTACAGCAACGTACGAAAGTGTCATTTTTCATAATCCTTATAAGAGCAGATCATTTGCATTATGGGACCCGAATGACAGGGGTATTGTTTCAGGGACTGGTTATGAAATCCAGAAGAATGGGCATATAGAGCAAAAAACAACTCATCAGCTTGAGAATGGTGACGAAATTAGAACGTGATCCAAAAGTACAAGAAGTCTATGAAGAGTTTTTTATCAGACAGATGAAAAATTGTCTCGTTTCTGAACAACTCATTAAAGAAGATCCGAGTGTGAAAGATTTAAGGAAGTATAAGGTGGCTGTTTCTGCTTACCCGTTTATATGTTTTTTTGGATATGTAGCCGATAAAAGGGATCCTGCAACAAAGATATTTATGGAGGTGTTCGATACTTGTGAGGGGTTCGTCTATATTGATGGCAAAACGAACGATATCGTAAGTATCGCTTTTGACTTGTCGGGGAAAAAAGACTTATCTGAAAAAGTTAATGACAGAAAGATAAAAGAAGATGTTGTACATATTAGTATGAGCGAGTTCGATAAACTTAAGTTTTCTATTACAATTTCAAATATCAATGATGACAGCCCCGAAATAGAAGAGATTCGAAAGGAGATTGATAATGAAATGCGGTAATGAATAGAAAAGGTTCAGGCATGAATGTAGCTAAAGCAAACAAATAGTTGATTAAACGGCTTCAAAGTGTTTATATTTCTCATATGAAGAATATTGGAAAAAATGTCTCCATAAAAAAGAATAAACGTTCCGGGCAATGCAGCGTGACGATCGTGTCCAAAGAATTCAAAAAAAAGCCCGGTTCTTTTCTCTTCCCGAGCCGCAGAGTGGTTCTGACAGTCGGCGGAATATCCTTGGCCGTATTGCTGGCTGTCGGTGCTGTGATTGTGGTACTGAATAGCAATTCTAAACAATCGGGACAATCCGCTAAAATGGCGCAGGCACCGGCAGAACCCGCATCGGTCTCAATGATGTCAGCAATGGGGCAGCCGACGGAAAGCGCGTCCGGCACCGGGGAAGAGAATGTGCTGCCATCCGCGCAGATGAAAACAGAGCCCACCCTCAAGCTGCTGCCGGAATATGAGGCGCAAATCAGCCAATCTCTCATTGATTTGCGCGAAGCCCAGGATATGACACAAGAGGATACAACCGAGCCGTCGGAGGTTTTGCCCGGTTATATGGCTTTAAGCGAGGCGATTGATCAAATCAACGCCAAATTCAACGAACAGATAGACGCAAAGATCGAGTCAGTGAAAGCCAATGCCCTGTTTGATAATTTTCAAACGGAATACACGGGCGATGTGGAAGGCGACAGCAATACCGTGAACAACTGGGCGGATGTGTTGGCCGTCTACGCCGTCACCACAAACACCGAACTGAAAGGGCTGACGGCCATACCTGAAACGGAAATGGCGCTGCTGGGAAGTATTTACGACAGCATGAACGTTGTTGAGGTGACAGCCAAGACCACGAAGCAGAAATTGCCGGCTACCAGCACAGAGGAGATCATGCCTGTCACAACACTGACGGCGTGTGTAAACGCGGAAAGCCTGACATACGAAGAAGGCGCACAGACGCAGGCGTTTACCGACGAGCAAAAACAAAAGCTTGAAGAGCTGATGTCGCCGGATTATTACGCGGTGTTTGCGCAGCTGCTGGGTATTGATTATTATGATGGTTTGGATGCCGACCAACTGACGGCGATTCTTTCGAATTTGGATGAGGGCACCACGGGCGCGAACATTGTGCAGGCGGCGCTGACCCGGCTTGGCAACCCATATTCAAAGGGCAAACGCGGCACGGGATGTTATGTGGACTGTTCATATTTCGCCTTTTGGGCGTACGATCAAGCCGGCGTCGTGATTCCCACATCGTCGGTGGAACAGGCACGGTATTGCTACAACAATGGCTGCAAGGTGGAGCTTGAAAGCCTTCAGCCGGGTGATCTCATATTCTGGTCGAAACGCTGCCATTGCGGGCGTTGGCATGAGATTCATCATTCGGCGATATACCTCGGAGACAACAAGGTGATTGAAGCCAGCTCGAGCCGGGGCCGCGTGGTGATTAGAGAGCTATGGGAAGGCGATGGCTGGAAGATATTTATGGGCGCGAGGCCTTACGCGCATTAAGACAAGTACATAAACATCGAACCGATAAGAAACAATAAGCGCGTTCGTTTTGCTTAATTAAGGCAATACGAATGCGCTTTTTCGATTTTTCATGATCGGGGATAGCCCTATCCCCATTCTATTCAATCAATAATTTCTATGGCCTTTCAACGATCTCAGCTTTATCAAACAGTGAGTTCAGATACCCCTCATTCATTTCATTACTTTTCCCATTAAGGCTTCATATTCCGGTGCATTTGAGCCATCATATTCGACTATATCACCGTAATCCAATCCATCGAATAGACAGGATGATAAAGAAGAATACATCTGATCAGTATTAAAAAACGGTATGCAAACGTTATTTTCACCATGTTGCATTGTCATTGAACGTTGTTGTTCTTATACATACAATAATTTGTTTAAGCACTAATCCGCCAAATTGGTAGAAAAACAATAAAGAACATATTGAGGTATATAATGACGTTAAATACTTGATAAAATAAACAGTGATTGCTATAATCATTTATAAGATGACAATAATGTAGATTAATTATATGAGAAGGTATTTAATGGGAGTTTCGTTTGCATTGCTTGCATACAAAGAAGAAGAGAATCTGAAGGTTCTATTACCGAAAATTAGAAAAGCAGCTGAAGAAATCGGAGAACAATTTGAAATAATCGTTGTCGATACACAGAAGCCTTTAGACAATACGATTGAAGTATGTCGAGCTAATGGGGCTATATACATAAATCAAGAGGAACCCTATTTCGGAGGCGCGCTCAAAACGGCAATTAAGTATGCATCAATGGATAAATTCATGATTATGGATAGCGACGGGTCGCACGATCCATCTATGATCCCTGCAATTTATGCAAAATTCATGGAAGGCGCTGACATTGTTATTGGGTCAAGATATGTCAAAGGGGGCATATCTAATGATTCCATTGCTTCGAAGTTCATGTCGAAAATTCTGAATACTTTTTTTCGGATTGCTATTGGTATAAAAGCAAAGGATATATCGACTGATTTTCGGATGTATCATACAGAGCAAATTAAGAATGTTGAGTTACATTGCGAAAATTACGATGTATTGCAGGAAATTCTATTAAAATTGAAAATCAACAAAAAGAATCTCAACATTCAAGAAGTGCCCATAGAATTTAATAAAAGAATGTTTGGGGAGTCAAAGCGATCACTATTAAAATTTATATTCAGCTATATTAAAACAATTGTTAAATTGATTGCTTTGCGCATTGTCAGTAATAAAGATAAAGATATGGTTAAATCCGAAAAGCAAGCTGGACTTGTAACAAATATTATTTTATATGGAATTATCGGTGTCATTGCCGCCTTGGTCGATTTCGGCGTTTTTAGTCTTTTTAATATTTTCACAAAAGCATCCTTGCCCGAATTTGCTAATATATGCGGTGCTGTATTGGGCTTCTTTGTCAGTTTTTCTCTAAATACATTTTTTAATTTTGAAAAAAGAGACAGACTGATTTATCGATTTGTGTCATATGGGCTAATCTGTTTATTTGGTGCATTTATCACGACTCTTACCATTCATTTATTTAAGGATGCAATGGATTTGTCGTTGTTAAAAATATTGTGCATTATTGGTATATCAATAATTCAGTTTATACTCAACAAATTTATAACTTATTCGGATAAGAAGAGAGATACTGTATGTCAGACAAGCAAAACTATTTAACAAACCATAAATTCTATGTGATTGCATTTATTGCAATAATGGCAATTTTATTTTCCATGTGGCTGATAGGCTTCACATCCGATTTTAAAGGTGAGCAAGCCAACGTGTTTTTTCAAAAAACGTATAATTATAACGCGGATTTTTATAATGTGGCTGAATATTCAACCAGTCCCAATCCCTATATTGGAGAATCCCCAGAAAAGGCATATCTGCCATTAAGCTATATTTTGATGCGGCTCTTCTCAAACATGGCAGACTATAAAAATCTGGGTCCTTTCGAAGCTGGTCTGTCTTCAATTTCTCTTACAACATCCACATTCTTTATTTTTTTGGTTTGTGCAATTATATTTTTGCAATTATATGAACAAAAAACCGGAACAAAAGCGACAAAATTTTTCACTGCTTTAAGTATTATCTTGTCAGGTGCATTTTTAAGAGCCTTTGAACGCGGCAATATTATCTTGCTGGCTATCGTCTGCGTGATATTCTTTATTATGAATTATAAGAGCGAAAAAAAAGTATTGAAAGAGCTATCTTTTATTTCACTTGCCATAGCTGTTGCTCTAAAAGGTTATCCTGCAATCCTTGGAATACTGCTTCTGTATGAAAAAAGATGGATGGAAGCTGCGCGTCTTGTTCTTTATGGTCTTTTATTTATATTCGTACCGTTTCTTTTTATTGAGGGCGGTTTCTCCAATATTCCATTATTACTTAATAATATGAAGTTGAACTCAGAGCAATACAGCCATATGATTGAAGGTTGGCGTTTTGGCTTGCGCTATTTATTGGTTCTCATTTATCCTGAGTTGAATAACAACGTTTATGATATAGCAAAGATTATTACATATGTATTCTTCGTATTGTCCTTAATCGTTGCCCCTTTTTTAAAAACAAAATGGAAAAAATATGCCGTGCTGCTAAGCCCGATCATATTAATGCCAGAGAACAGCGGCGGATACTGTATTCTGTATATATTACCCTTCTTCGTTATGTTTTTAAATGAAGAGAAGCATAATAAAAGCGATATTATTTATTTATTTCTTTTTATACTGATTTTCAATCCATATCAAATTCCTTTTTTATCTGGTTATTCGCCCAACGCATGCGTTTGTGTCATTTGGCTTTGGTTGCTTGGCGAAGGCGTGGTGAATGTCATCAAACATCGAATTAAAAAGCCCAAATCGCTTGAAATTGATAGCGTTGAAAAAAGTATGTGAAGCAATCCTTGTACATGGCGGCATCAGTGTAAAAACATAAAACGAATTTTAATCGACGCTTAAGTTTTAGTGCTTGTTATATGTCTCCGTTATACAAAAATATAATGAAGGTTTCCGTTTGCGTACGCGGGAAAGGGTTCTGTATAACTCGTTTGCCGCTTCTCGTGTTAAAACTCAACGTATCATGTAGATGAGGTCACAACCCAAATAGAGGAAGTTGCGCTTGCTTTTTTTTTCAACCGAATATATAATCTGCACTTAAAGGGCTACTATGTGTTGAAACGGCGGCTCGCCGCATAAAATACCACAAGAAAAGGCATGCACACATGTCTCGGGTTGCTGACAAGGATTCTCGTGCCACTTGAGGCGCGCGTCAGCGGCAAAGAAATCTCATGATGATTGGGTTATACCATGGGATGTTCACGTCGCTTCGCTCCTTAACATGACAGACAGAATTTTTATCAGCCGAGATAGATCCGCTTGTCTTTGACTGTGAAACAAACTGCATGGAGTAAAAGATGCAAAAGAGTACCGCAAAAAAAGCTTCAAAACCGGCAGCAAAGAAAACATCAAAACCGGCGGCAAAGAATGCTTCGAAACCGGCGGCAAAGAAAACATCAAAACCGGCGGCAAAGAGAAACTATGATCTTGTGATTGTGGAGTCGCCCGCAAAGGCCAAAACAATCAGCCAGTTTCTTGGCACCGGCTATAAGGTGCAGGCGAGCGGCGGCCACGTGAGGGACCTCCCCAAAAGCACGCTGGGCGTGGATATCGACAACGATTTTGAGCCTAAGTACATTCAGATACGCGGCAAAAAAGACATCATCTCATCGATGAAAGCGGGCGCCTCGGGCGCGCGCAACATCTTCCTCGCAACCGACCCTGACCGCGAAGGCGAAGCGATTTCCTGGCATATCGCCAATATGCTCGGCGTGGATACGGGCGAAGTCAGCCGTATCGAATTTAACGAAATCACCAAAAGCGCGGTGACCAGCGCGATACAGCATCCAAGAAAAATCAACATCGATCTTGTGGACGCGCAGCAGGCGCGGCGCGTGCTCGACAGGCTCGTGGGCTATAAATTAAGCCCGCTGCTTTGGCGTAAGGTGAAAAAGGGTTTATCGGCAGGCCGCGTACAGTCTGTGGCGGTGCGCATCATCTGCGACCGCGAGGAAGAAATAACGGCGTTCGTGCCGGAGGAATTCTGGACGATCACCGCAAAGCTTTCCGACAGCGGAAAAACGAACGAATTTGAAGCCAGATTCTTCGGGCGCAGCGGCGAGAAGCAAAAGCTCGAGAGCAAGGCGGATTCTGATAAGGTGCTGGCCGATATCCAAGGTAAGGATTTCATCATCAGCAGCATCAAAAAAGGCGAAAAGAAGAAAAACGCGGCGCCTCCGTTTACCACCAGCTATCTGCAGCAGGCGGCATCGAGCGCCCTCGGGTTTACAGCCAAACGCACAATGCTTGTGGCGCAGCAGCTTTACGAAGGCGTTGAGATCGGCAGCGGCGGGCCCATAGGCCTTGTCACTTACATTCGTACCGATTCGACGCGCGTTTCGGAAGAAGCGCTTACCGCTGTACGCGAACACATTGAGGCGGAATACGGCAAAGACTATCTGCCCGAAAAGCCCAACTATTATAAGAAGTCGAGCAAGGCGCAGGACGCGCACGAGGCGATCCGCCCGTCGCATATGGAGCTGTCGCCCGAATCGCTTAAAAATTCTCTTTCCAAGGATCAATACCGGCTTTACAAACTGATTTACAACCGCTTTGTGGCGAGCCAGATGACACCCTCCGTGTCGGAAACCATGCAGGTGACACTGGATGCAGGCGAATGCACTTTTAAAGCCAGCGGCTCGCGCCTGCTATTTAAAGGCTATACGGTGATTTATAACACCGAAGAGGACGAGACCAAAGACATGCTGCTGCCGGCGCTGTTTGAAGGCGAAAACTGCCCGCTTAAGAGCATCACGCCCAAGCAGAATTTCACACAGCCGCCGAGCCGCTACACCGAAGCGACGCTTGTGCGCGCGCTCGAAGAAAAGGGCATCGGCAGGCCGAGCACCTACGCGCCGATTATATCGACGATACAGGAACGGCGATACATCGAGAAGGACGGCAAAGCATTAAAGCCCACCGAGCTCGGTGTGATCGTCAACAATCTGATGAAACAAAACTTTTCCGATATCGTGGATGTTGAGTTCACCGCAGACCTCGAAAACAAGCTGGACGATATCGAAAACGGCGGCAAGCAGTGGAAAAAGCTGCTGCGCGACTTTTACGAACCGTTTGAAAAGACGCTCGAGCAGGCCGATAAGACCGTAGAACGCGTGGAGCTTCCTGTGAAGGAGTCCGACGTCGTCTGCGAAAAATGCGGCCGGACAATGGTTTACAAGGATGGGCGTTTCGGGCAGTTTCTGGCGTGTCCGGGGTATCCCGAGTGCAGAAATACCAAACCCGTTGTGAAATATATTGAAACCCCCTGCCCCAAATGCGGCAAACGCATCGTTGAAAAACGTTCCGCCAAAACGAGAAAGACGTTCTACGGGTGTGAGGGGTATCCGGAATGTGATTTTGTATCATGGGATATGCCGATTGCCGACAAATGCGAGGCATGCGGGTCCATGATGGTGCTGCGGCGGCTTTCGGGAGGCAGCAGCTACAAAAAATGCTCGAATCCGGATTGCGTAAAAAATCAGCGGAAGAAGGCCGATGGCGCAGAATAGAGCCGTCGTGATCGGCGCAGGGCTGGCAGGATGTGAGGCGGCGTATCAGATGGCCCGGCGCGGAATCAAGGTGACACTCTTCGAGCAGAAACCAATGAAATTGTCTCCGGCCCATAAATCGGGCCTTTTTGCCGAGATCATTTGTTCGAACTCATTTCGTGCCGAAGGGCTTTACAACGCAGTGGGGCTCCTCAAGGAGGAGATGAGAGAACTCGGTTCGCTGATTATGCGGGCGGCTGACGCCACACGTGTGCCGGCGGGCGGGGCGCTAGCGGTGGACAGAAGCCATTTCGCGGCGCGGGTAACGAGAGAGATCATCGCCCATGAGAATATCGATGTGATACGCGACGAAGCGCTGTATCTGCCCGAAGACGGGGTGGTGATTGCGGCACCGGGGCCGCTTGTGGAAGGCCTGCTCGCGAAAGATATTGAAGATACTGCGGGGACGGGGATGCTCGCGTTTTATGACGCGGCTGCGCCCATTGTGATGGGTGACAGCATCGACATGACCAAGGCGTTTTACGGTTCACGGTATGACAAGGGCGGCGATGATTACATCAACTGCCCGATGGATGAAGCCCAGTATCGCGCGTTTTACGAAGCGCTGGTCAGCGCGGAGATGGTAAAGGTTCATGGCTTTGAAGACGACCGTGTGTTTGAAGGCTGTATGCCTGTGGAAACGATGGCATCCCGCGGCTTTCAGACGCTGCTTTTCGGGCCGCTTAAGCCCGTGGGGCTTAAGGCTCCGGGAGCCGAGAAGATGCCGTATGCGGTGGTGCAGTTGCGCCGTGAGGATAAAGAGGGACGCATGTTCAACATCGTCGGATTTCAGACCCACCTCAAATACGGCGAACAGCAGCGTGTGTTTCGCATGATTCCGGGGCTGGAACAAGCCGAGTTTGCGCGCTTTGGCGTGATGCACAGAAATACGTTTTTGGCAAGCCCTGGGCTGTTAAACGATAATTACGAAATGAAGAAACGCCCCGGGCTCTTTTTTGCGGGGCAGATTACGGGCGTGGAAGGATATGTGGAAAGCGCGTCGAGCGGATTGCTGGCCGGGATATTTGCCGCGAGTGATCTGCTTGGAAAGCCGCGTCCGGTATTCAGCCGCAGCACGGCGTGCGGTGCGCTCGCAGACTATGTGGCCAATTATCAGGGAACAGATTTTCAGCCGATGAATATCACGTTCGGCATTATGAATACAATAGATTCGCGGGCAAAAGGCAAAGAGAAGAAAAGAGAGATATCGGAGCGTGCGCTTGAGGAAATCACGCGCATCGCGCAGAGCCTGTAAAGGAAAAGGAGTAAGCGATTATGATGGAAGGGACAACGATCGTCGCGGTCAGGCGAAACGGCAAATGCGCGGTGGCGGGCGACGGACAGGTGACGTTCGGGCAGAATACGATTATGAAGCATAACGCCAAAAAAGTGCGGCGGCTGTTTAATGATAAGGTCGTCGTGGGGTTTGCGGGGTCTGTGGCCGACGCGTTCACGCTTTGTGACCGCTTTGAAGCGAAGCTCGAGCAGTACAGCGGCAGCCTGCAGCGCGCCGCGGTGGAGCTTGCGCAGGAATGGCGCAGCGACAAGATGCTGCGTAAGCTCGAGGCCATGCTGATCACGGCAGATAAGGATGAGCTGCTCGTGGTATCGGGCAGCGGCGAGGTGATCATGCCGGACGACGACATTGCGGCCATCGGCTCGGGCGGCAGCTATGCACTTGCGGCGGCCAAAGCATTGAAAGAGAACACGGATTTGAGTGCTCTCGAAATCGCCGAGAAGGCAATAAAAATCGCGGGATCCATTTGCATTTTCACCAACGACCACATCACGGTGGAGGAGGTATAAGCCATGTCGCATCTGACACCCAAAGAGATCGTTGAATCACTCGATAAATACATAATCGGCCAGGATAAAGCCAAAAAGGCTGTCGCGATTGCGTTGCGCAACCGCTACAGGCGGCAGCGTCTCGATCAGGAGATGCAGGATGAGATCACGCCCAAAAACATCATCATGGTGGGGCCTACGGGCGTCGGCAAAACGGAAATCGCCCGGCGGCTCGCGAAGCTCATGAACGCGCCGTTCATCAAGGTGGAAGCCACGAAGTTCACCGAGGTCGGCTATGTGGGCCGCGATGTGGAGTCGATGATCCGGGACCTCGTGGAGGCTTCGATTCGTATGGTCAAGGCGTCGCGCAGAGAATCGGTGATGGACAAAGCGCAGGCGATGGCGGAAGAACGTCTGGCCGATGTGCTCGCACCGATGGCCAAGAAGCCGATGCCGTCGCAGAACCCTTTTCAGGCGTTGCTGGGGCAGGGCCAAAGCGCGCCGACGGAAACACCCGAAGAAAAACAGCGCCGCATGACACGCCGCGAGGAAACGCTCGCAATGCTGCGCGCGGGCCGGCTGGAAGACACGATGATTGAGGTGGAGGTGGAAGACAACGCCACGCTCGGCATCGAAATCGCAGGCATGGGCAGCGACATCAACATCGGCGAGATGTTTTCCGGCATACTACCCAAGAAAACGAAGAAGCGTCGCGTAACCGTTTCGGAAGCGCGCAAGATATTTACGCAGGAAGAAGCCGACAAGCTCATCGATATGGATGAGGTGA
Organism: Bacillota bacterium; assembly: GCA_023406895.1. Taxonomy (GTDB): domain Bacteria; phylum Bacillota; class Clostridia; order Christensenellales; family SZUA-584; genus SZUA-584. Next base: position 62,061 of record JAEXTV010000034.1, read on the forward strand.
TCAGCACGGCGGTGGAACGCGCCGAGCAGGACGGCATCATATTTCTCGATGAGATTGATAAGATCGCGGGGAAGAACATGGGCCAGGGCCCGGATGTATCGCGCGAGGGTGTGCAGCGGGATATTCTGCCCATTGTGGAAGGCTCCACGGTGGTGACCAAATACGGCCCCGTGAAAACGGATTACATGCTGTTTATTGCGGCGGGTGCTTTCCATGTGGCGAAGATTTCCGACCTGATTCCCGAGCTGCAGGGCCGCTTCCCGATTAAGGTGGAGCTGCAGAGCCTCACGCGCGATGATTTGAAGCGTATTCTGACGCAGCCCAAGAACGCGTTGATCAAGCAGTATCAGGCGCTGCTTGAGGCGGACAATGTGCGCCTTATTTTCAAAGATGACGCGATTGAGGAGATTGCGCGATATGCCGTGATGGTCAACGAGACATCCGAGAACATCGGCGCGCGGCGGCTGCATACGGTGATTGAGAACCTGCTTGAGGATATTTCGTACAATGCGGGCGGCAACCACCCGATGATCGATCTCGAAATCGATGCGACGTATGTAAAGGAACATTTAAAGGAGCAGATAAAAGACAACGATCTGCAAAAGCATATACTGTAACGCAAGAGCGCCGGGAAAACCGGCGCCCTTTTCAAATATCAATAGCTAATAAAACGTCCCAGCCGCCTACCGGCGGCAAATCTCTCGAGAAGATCGTTAGTGGCGGTTGTAGCATCCATTCAGCATGGAATCGGAGAACGGCATACCTCTTCGGAACACTTGCAGGATTGGTATAATAGCTTTCAAAACAACAGTTCATCTTGAACTGCGGATGTCGATTTGCATGCCGGCTCCCGACGGTCAGAGAAGCAACGTGACGCATAAACGTACAGAACGGTTAGTATCAGCTACATCCTCCAAAACAACAGCAACACCACCGGACTTTTTCGATGGTGCTGCAAAACACATCTTGGTTATTACATTTATACAACCAGTTTCCCCTTTTTTTCAGCGATAGATATGGTGGCTTCAATTCCCGAATTGAATTGCACGAAGTCGCTTTCAACCCCATCGCTGAATATCACCCCATTTTCGGGCATTTGAGACAATACCTTTAAAGGGGTTCTGCGAGTCACCTTACCGAATACGATATCAGTATGAGACGTTTTGCTGGGGAATGGTTCTCTTACGGAAAAATATAAATAATCAATATCCCAAGGCAGGCTGTTTTTGGGTTGAGCTTTGATTTTATTATCAGAGATTTCGCCTGCAATGCGTTGAGCCCCTGATAATACACTCTTAAGCCAGCCGGTTGAGCCAAGGCCGGTTGAAACAATAATGCCGCTCGACGACTGGTATTCGCTGTCTTTGCCCAGTTTAATCTGATATCTGGATGACACATGCGTTTTTTGCCCGATAAAAAGATCGTTGACGGCATAAATGGTTTGCCCGTCATTTAAAACAGCTTTGGCCATCGTGACCTCTTTGACAGGCCGGACGCTCTTCATCACATCAGGCACAACCAAACGAAGATCGGCTGTCGTAAAGGGGAGCAGCACACCATCCCATCTGGCTGGATCAGGATTCACGCCAATAAGCAATTGGCTGGACAGATACTTCAGCGTATTTGCCACAAGGCCATCCTGCCCAATGGCCACGACAATATCATTGCCTCCAAAAATAAAATTGGGTATGAATTCCCTGTCGACAAGTTGGACTCTTCCCATCGATTCCAACTGCTGGTAGGCCTCTGCCACAGATTTTTTATACTGCTCATCCTCAGCCAAATAGTCAGAAAAGTCGCTGCCCATATGCTCAATATAAAACTTCGCCTGCGCTTTCGTGTTATACCGCGCTATCAGATCTTCGAGCCGGGTCTTTCTTTTTACAAGTATAATCTTGTTTTCGGTCTGCCGAGTCATGATTATTTTGATTCCTTTAATAGTTCCTGAAGCAAATCGGGCGAAATATTCAGCTGACCGATCTGACTGGCCTTTTCGGCGAGCCCCTGAAACGCCAGAGCGATGAGCTGATTCGGCTGCATTCCCATACTTGCGAGTGACTGAATCACATTCGGATTAATACCCTCAAAGGCTTTCATAATCGCAGATAGTTCATATGCTTTTGCATCGGCTTCTGCCTTTGAGTTCTTTACGGTGAGCTCAATAAGGTCTTTCCGTTTTTCTTCAAGCGTTGTATCAAAATTGACTTGCTCTTCTTTTAGCTGGTTTTGCTTCTGCTGAACGGATCTTTCTGCCTCAATTTGAGTTTCTCTGACCTGCTTTTTCTTGTTTTCCACGGCAATTTCCGTATTGAACTCGTTCTCCTTAACAAGCCGTTCCTGCTCAATGGATGCATTTCTTCTTTCATAAATCGCTTCGTCAGCTTTTTTAAGCAGCTCTTCTCGCGTCTGTGCTTCCAATGCCCTTGCTGTCTCCTTATTCGGCAGGATGGCAAGGATCGAAAGCCCTAAAATCTCTATACCAAGTCGGTTGATTTCTTCATTTTTTCTGATCTCGGTTAGAATCGCTTTTGCCAAGGTATCGCTGGATTTAATGGCATCTTTGAGTTGCATACCTTCCAATATTTTTTTGGTTAGTACCCTGACGATGTTGATGACCCTTTGTGGCAGCTTCTGAAAATCGTCGGAAATATATCGCTTTGCTTTTATATCAAGTGTATAATTGAGAAGCTCGGCAATCTTCCTGTGATCAATGATCCTGAAGGTAACCTGCCCCTGGACTGTGACGCACTGAAAATCAGATGTGACTTCTTCAAAAATAAACGGAATGTCCAAGCTTCCGACCGGAATAACAACGATTGATGTATTCCGTGCAAAATACTTGAAAGAGATGCCCGCTCCTTCTTTCACAATCTTCCCTTTCTTGTATCTGAGTACATACTCATGGGGTTGAAACTTGATAAATCTGAAACCAAACATATTGACAACCTCCTTAAATTAAACATTGGATATTTAGTTTTTCAGCGTATGCAACAGCAAAAAGTGAGCATATCGGCATACAAAAGGATTTAAAAAAGTTTTGTTAATGTATGCATTCTTACCCTCGGTCTGACTTGAGACCCGTGTGACGGCAATGCTTGATAATTTTCTTGCTAACCTATTTTGCTATTTTTCGACATGTTTATAACAATATTAATACCATTTGCCATGGCTGTAAACACTTATAATAAAAAACCAATTGATGCAGAATAATTTAGAAAAGTGATACGAATGAGATGACTTGAGATAACAGCAAGTGATTTCATACCGATCGTCCTTTTCAATAAAAGAATATCGCCGATGAACGCGGCGCATAATAATGCTATCCATTCTACGGAGAATTTCTAAAGCTCAGAACAGGGGAGTGTTATTATGAAAGCGATTGTGATGGCAGGCGGCGAAGGCACAAGGCTTCGTCCGCTCACATGCGGCACGCCAAAACCGATGGTGCCGCTGCTCGACCGGCCGATGCTCGATTATGCCGTGGAGCATCTGATGCGCTATGGCATCAATGAAATGGCGTTTACACTCGGATACCAGCCGTCGGTGATCACGAACTATTTTGAGGATAATCCGCCAAAAGGAACATACATCGAATACTATATCGAAGATGTGCCGCTCGGTACCGCGGGCAGCGTGAAGAATGCCGCCGGGTTTGCGGACGGCACATTTATTGTGCTCAGCGGCGACGCGCTCACGGATATCGACCTTAAAGAAGCGGTGGACGCGCACAAAAAGAGCGGTGCGAAGGCGACGATTGTGCTCAAGCGAATGGGCAACCCTTTGGGCTACGGCGTGGTGATCACGGGCAAAGACGGCTTCGTGGAACGCTTTGTGGAGAAGCCGGGCTGGGAAGACGTGTTTTCCGATACCATCAACACGGGGCTTTATGTGCTCGAACCGGATGTGCTCGATCTCGTGCCGGCGGGGCAGCCCGTTGACTTCGCAAAGGATCTGTTTCCGCTGATGATGAGCAGGGGCATGCGTATTTATGGTCATATCACATCCGGTTACTGGTGCGATGTGGGCAATATCGATAGCTATATCCGCGCGCAGGAGGATATGCTCAAGGGCGCGGTCGACGTGAATATATTGGGCCGCTGCGTCGGCGGCATATGGGTGGGCAAGGATGTGACGCTCAGCAGCTCGGCGCTGATACAGTCTCCGGGATTTATCGGCGAGGGCGCGACCATCGGGGACGGCGCGAAGATCGGACGGTATTCCTGTGTCGGCTCGTTTGCGCAGATCAATGCGTTCGCGAACTTAAAGCGCTGCGTGGTTCACAGCGGCGCGCGCGTGGGGCGTCATGCGAAGCTGAGCGGCTGCGTGATTGCGGCGCGCAGCACGGTGGGAGAGCGCTCGGGCGTGTATGAGGGCGCGGTGGTCGGCGAGCACTGCACAATCGCGGGCGACAGCCGCGTATCGCCGCGCGTGCGCATCTGGCCCGACAAGGAGATCGGGTATGGTACCTCCGTTGGCGAAAACATCGTTTGGGGGCGTGGTGAGCATACGGGGCTGATTGGCAAGACGGGGTTTGTCGGCGATGTGGGTGTGGATTTAACGCCGCTCAAGCTCGGGCGCATATTCGGTGCGATCGGGGAGTTTGCCTCGGGCAAAAGCGTCGCCGTTTGTGCGGACGGCAGCGCTTTAAGCCATGCGGCACTCAAAACAGCCACCGGCCTTCTCGCCATGAGCGGGGCGGATGTTTATGCGTTAAGCGGCGTGACAAAGCCTGTTTGTGCGCTGACTGCCGAAATCATGCAGAGCGAGTTGTGCTTGATGCTGCGCGTCAGCAAACAGCATCTTTTTGTGGATCTGTTTGAACCGCAGCTATTTATGCTGAGCAAAAACGCGCGGCGCAAGATTGAATCGCGCTATTTCACACAAGGTGAGATGCTGGCATCCTCAAAGTGCGGCAAGGAAACGTGGATCGGCGCGGCGGAAAGCCTTTATATCAATACGGTGTTTCAAAAAACGGATTGGAGCGCAATCAAAGCGTCGGGGCTGCGAGTGCTTGTGGCGGGCGGGCGCGAAACAGACGCGTTTGCGGTGCGTACGTTGGAAACTTGCGGACTGCGCGTGGCCGACCTTAGCGGCATGGATACGGCACAGGCTATGCGCACACACAGTGCGGCGTTCGGTGTGAGGTTTGCCAAAAACGGCACGGTTAGTGCGCTGTATCTGCCGAGCGGGCGCGAGTTGGGGCCGGACGAATGGCAGGCGCTTTGCTACTATCTTGTGTTCAGCAGCCTCAATAAGCCGACGGTCAATCTGCCGAGCGGCATTTCGCGCAGCGTGCTGGCCGCGGCGGATGTGCTGAATATCAGTTATGAATTTACATCGGAGGAGGACGCGGCGGCGGACCTCTCGCCCGACCAGCGGCGCGTGCTTTATGACGGCGTGTTCGGTGTGTGCCGCTTTGCGGAGCACATGGCGCGCAGCGGTGTGACCGCCGATGAAGTGGCGGCGGTGATAGAGCAGCCGCACACGAAGGTGAAGGCCATCAGTTGCGATTTTGAGGATATCGGGCGTGTGATTGGCACGATGTATGCGCGCGGCGGCGCGTTTGCGAACGAGGGCCTGCGGCTTGATGTGCAGGGTGGGTTCGGGTATATCTGCCCGCACGCCACGAGGCCGACAATCATCATACGCACCGAGGGCGATACCGAGGAGTTTGCAGCGGAGCTGTGCGAGACGTATGCGGACATGGTGCGGCGCATTGTGCGGCAGGGCAAGAAGGAATAAAGCCGATACTTTCGTAAAACGTAAGAAGCGAAGAAAAAGCCAAGGCACTATATCCCTGATGCCTTGGTTTTATTTTTTTAATATGGAATCGATAAAGCCCAAATACATATTGGCTTTTGTTGTTGCTGTGCAATAGGCTTAATGGTTGAACGAGCAATAGCGATCGACAATATAGTCGATAGAAACCCCATGCTCTGAGTGGCTGCCATGATGCGATATGTCAGTTCGCTTCACTGGAGAAAACTTGGTTAGTGTTTATTGGGCAGAATTGATCGCTTCATTATTTATGTCGGAAACGTTAAATTTTCTGTATGGTTTGAGCATTGCGGCAATTGTGGTATAATGATGATGAAGGAGTGTGCCGAAAAGCACACAATTGCGTGAAAAAAACAAATGCTTTATCATAGAAAAGACAGACGAAAGAGAGGAAAGCCAATTTGGCAAAAAAGCAACAACAGCATAACGTCAAAATAACCCCGCTCGGCGGCATCGGCGAAGTGGGCAAGAATATGACAGTTATCGAGTATGGCGACGAGATGATCGTAATCGACTGCGGTTTATGTTTTCCGAGGGAGGATATGCTCGGCGTTGATTATGTGATCCCCGACATCACTTATTTGAGAAAGAATAAGGACAAGATCAAGGCGGTGCTGATCACGCACGGGCACGAGGATCATATCGGTGCCACGCCGTATCTTCTGCCCGAAATCGGTGCGCCCGTTTACGGCACGGATTTAACGCTGGCGCTGATTGAAACAAAGCTTGCGGAACACAAGATTGACGGCGTGCCGCTCAACGTGATTAAGGCGGGCGACAGTTTTTTCACAGGCATTTTCAAAATTGAAGCGATCCGCGTGACGCACAGCATTGACGCGTCGCTCGCGTTTGCGGTGCATACCCCCGAGGGGACGATCGTGGTAACGGGCGACTTCAAGGTGGACTACACGCCGGTGGACGGCCGCGTGATCGATCTCGCGAAGTTCGCCGAGCTCGGCAACAAGGGCGTGCTCGCGCTGCTGTCTGACAGCACCAACGCGGAGAACCCCGGGTACACGATGTCGGAAAGCACCGTGGGCGATACGTTTGAGAGCTATTTCAAAAAAGCGACGGGGCGCATCATTGTGGCCACGTTTGCATCAAACATTCACCGGCTGCAGCAGGTTATCAGCGCATCCAAACGTTACGGGCGCAAGGTGTGCCTGACGGGCCGCAGCATGATCAAGGTGGCCAAGGTCGCCAAAGACTTAGGGTACTTAGAGCTCGACGAGGATATGCTCGTGGAACCCGAAGAGCTTGAAAAGATGAAGAAAAACAAGATCGTGATACTCACGACGGGCAGCCAGGGCGAAACGATGTCCGGCCTCGTGCGTATGGCGGCGGGTGAGCACAAAAAGCTCTCAATGATTCCCGGCGATCTTGTGATCATATCTTCCACACCGATTCCCGGCAACGAGCGCTATGTATCGGATGTCATCAACATGCTGTACCGCAAGGGCGCAGATGTGATCAACGAGGGCGTGGCGGACGTGCATGTATCGGGCCACGCGTGCGAAGAGGAGTTAAAGCTCATGATCTCGCTCACAAAGCCGCAGTATTTTATACCGATGCACGGTGAATACCGGCATTTGTACCGTCATGCGGCGCTGGCTGAGAATCAGGGCATCAAACGAAGCCATATATTCATCCCCGAAATCGGCAAAGTGGTGGAAATCGGCAAGCGGTTTTCCCGCATGGCCGAAACGGTGCCGTCAGGCAGCGTGATCATCGACGGACTCGGCGTGGGCGACGTTGGCAATGTGGTGCTGCGCGACAGAAAGCTGCTGTCTCAGGATGGCTTGTTTATCGTTGTGGTGACGATATCGACCGAAACAGGCGAACTGATTGCGGGGCCGGAAATTATATCGCGCGGGTTCGTGTACATGCGCGAGTCAACAGACCTGCTGGAAAGCGCGCGCAAGATCATCGTGGATGTGGTCAGCGAATGCTGCAAGAATAAGATCACGGAATGGACGACGATCAAAGGACGTATCAAGAAGGCGCTGCGCAACTATCTGTATGAAAGCACCAAACGTAACCCGATGATATTGCCCATTATTATTGATATTTAATGAAAGTGCCCGGCTAACCTTTGGCGGGGCGGTGAGGAGAACAGTTTGCTCGTGTATGACAAAGCGCACGAATTGGCGAATGAAATAAGAAAAAGCGCGGAGTACTTAGAATACGCGCGTTTAAAAGACATTGTGACAGCGGATGAAAAAACAAAACCGCTTCTCGACGATTACAGAAAGCTTCAGTTTGAAGCCCAGGCGACAATGATAGCGGGCAGTGAACCCAAGGAAGAAACACTGGATAAGCTCAAAAAGCTGGGTGAGGTGCTCGCGTTCAACCCCGATGTAACGGCGTTTTTTGCCGCCGAGTACCGCCTGCAGACGGTGATGGGCGATATCTATAAAATACTTGGCGACGCCTGCGGTTTCGGGGATCTTTTATCGGAGTAATTGAAAAATGGCGCATAACAAGGATAAAAACAGATGGATAGAGGATTTGAATAATGAGACGCGCTCCTTTGCGCCTGTGACAGGTGAAAGCCGCAGTGCGGACGGTGAGACGCGCGCTTTTTCCGTGGAAGAGGGGTTTAACGAACCGCTGGAGAAATGTGAGGAGCGTGGCTCTTTGAAGGAACTGCCAACCGGGGCGTTTATCTGGCGGATTGGCAGGCCGCTGCTGATACTCGCGGTGAGCGCAGCGCTTGTTTTTTTGCTTGGCATATCCGTATACAAATATATTGAGGGAAGCTATGTCGCGCCCGTGGCTGACAACACGTCTCAGACGGTTTACATTGAAGTCGGCTCAGGCTCTTCACTGTCTAAAATATCCACCTTGCTCTTTGAAAAGGGCATTATCCGAAATAAATTCGCGTTTCAGCTTTATGCTGACTTAAATGATGTCGGCGGCAGCCTCAAGGCCGGCAAATACAATCTGTCGCCTGGCATGACATTGGAGCAGATTGCGGACATCCTGATGAAGGGTAATCCGCCGCGCTCGGTGACAAAAGTGATGTTCCTTGAAGGCTATACCGTGGAGGACATGGCCGCCAAGCTTGTTGAAAAAGGCATGTTTAACGAACCGGAACGCAACGAGTTCTTAAAGCTTTGTGACAATGTGGATGCGTTCAGCAGCGATTATGATTTTATCGCGGCGCTTAAAAGCAATACCGCTTTGAACAAACGCCGTTACGCGCTCGAAGGGTATCTCGCTCCGAATACGTATGAATTCTATACGGACGCGACGCCCAAAGAAGTGATCATCAAGCTGCTTGACCAGTTTAAAGATATGTATGAGGAAGCCTATGTCCAACAGGCAAAGGAACTCAATATGACGGTTGATCAGGTGGTCACGCTTGCGTCGATCATTGAGTGGGAAGCCACCGAACAGGATTTTAAAAACGTATCGGCTGTTTTCCATAACAGGCTCAAGGATAACTGGACGTTCGGGTCGTGTGCGACGCTGAGGTATGTGACTGGTATTAAAAAACAGACGTATACGCAAGAGGAGATAAGTATCGATTCGCCTTATAACACGTACATGTATAAAGGCCTGCCGGTGGGGCCGATCAACAACCCCGGCGAAAAAGCGATCGGTGCGGCACTATACCCGAACCAGGAATTCATCGATCAAGGCTTCTATTACTTTGTGAACCAGGATAAAACATCCAGCACGCTGGTATTTGCCAAGACCGAGAAAGAGCATCAAAAGCAGGTGGATGCCTATAACGCTTCGCCCGAAGCGACGCCGGAGCCGTCGCCCACTGTCAGCAATGGCGGTTGAGCTGCTGGCCCCCGCGGGCGGTATGGAGAGCCTTTGTGCCGCCGCGGATTTCGGAGCGGATGCCGTTTACGCGGCAGGCAAAGCCTATGGCCTCCGGGCGTTTGCCGACAACTTCACACCGGATGAGATTGCCAAGGCCGCGGCTTATCTTCACAGCCGCGGCAAACGGCTTTATATTACCATGAATGCGGTTTTTCATCCGCAGGATTTTAACGGGATTGAGGATAATATCGCGCGGCTCGCCGAAGCGGGTGTGGATGCGTTTATCGTATCTGACCCCGGCGTTTTGATGACCGCGAAAAGAATTGCGCCGCAAATTCCCGTCCATATCAGTACACAGGCGAATACGACCAACGCGCTATCCGCGCGGTTTTGGCATGAACAGGGCGCGAGCCGCGTGATACTCGCGCGCGAGCTGTCACTTGCCGAAATTGCGGATATTCGCGCTCATACGCCAAAGGCGCTTGAACTCGAAGCGTTCGTACACGGCGCGATGTGCATCGCGTACTCGGGGCGCTGCCTTTTGAGCAATGTGTTTACGGGACGCAGCGGTAACGGCGGCGCGTGCGCACAGCCCTGCCGGTGGGAATATCAGATATCCGAAAAGGGATACCCTGGCGAGGAATTCCCCATCATTTCAGATGAGCGCGGTACGTATGTGTTAAACTCCAAGGATCTATGCATGATCGCTCACTTAGACGATATGATTGAAGCGGGCATCATGTCTTTAAAAATAGAAGGGCGAATGAAATCCGCCTATTATGTGGCCTGTGTGACCCGCGCGTACCGACAGGCGCTCGATGACGCGCAGGCCGGAAGGCCGTTCAATCCGGAATTGCTCGAAGAGATCGGCAAAGCGGGCAGCCGCGCTTATACCACGGGCTTTTTTTACGGGAATCCGCGTGAACAGGGGCAGGACATCAAGCGCGGAAAAGTGGAGCGCAGCTACGACTTTGTGGGTGTGGTGAAGGCAGAGACGGACGATAGCGGATGGACGCTGTTTGAACAGCGCGGCAAATTCCACGTGAGTGATGCGCTCGAAGTCCTGTCTCCGCGGGGAATCAGCACGGTCACCATCGACGGGCTGCAGACGCTTGAGGGAGAAGAGAGACAGAGCGCGCCGCACCCAAAGGAAATGCTGAGGTTCTTTAGCCAAAGCAAACTTCACCCCGGAGATATGCTGAGGAAAAAACGAGATTCGAAACGAGACGGAGACGTCACGGATTAAGCTCATAGGACAGGCCGTTGATACGTGTTTCTCCTTGTGCTTTAAAACTAAATAGTATAACATGGCTATTTAGTGGAATGACTTTACCTCATTCAGAGGGCTATTAAGACAAGACAGAAAAACAGAATTCATTCCCCGCATGGCATTTGCAGTGATATATCTCTGCTTGTATAAGGCTTTATTCATCGGCAGAGAGGATGAATATATAATCATCACAATGACGGCTGTGACTGGTCATAGATACTGTCGCTATTATTATTTTCCCCTGTTCAATTTGTAAGTTGTGGAATGGAGAAATGTATGAAGGATTTTGCCAATAAAACCGCGACATTCTTTAAGAAGAATTTTGACTTTTATAATTGTATTCTGCTTGTTATCGTTTCTGTTTTAATATGCGGTTATATGTACAACCTGTGGACGTATGATTTGAATGTTCCGTTCAATTACAGTGACGGAGACGGAATATCGACCAGCTGTTTTATCAAATCGTTCGGTGAAAACGGGCAGTATTTTACGAATCCATATTTAGGGGCTCCCTTCGGGGCTACGAATTATGATTTTCCTGTATACGGCGACACATTGCATATCCTGATACTAAAAGTGCTGTACTCTGTATTCGGTAATTTTGGAGTAACAATCAACGTCTTTTTCATTTTGTTGTTTCCCGCCACAGCTGTGATCAGCTATCTGGTCATGAGAAAGCTGGGCATCAAAAGAGTATTCTCTTTCATTGGTTCACTGACATATACGTTTCTGCCCTATCGGTTCTTAAGGGGTGAAGAACATCTTTTTCTGTCGGCTTTCACGCTGATTCCGCTGACTGTGCTGGTGCTCTACTGGCTCATGACTGACGACCGTTTGTTTAAAATTCAAAAAGGGTTTATAAAATACAAACGCAATATTTACTCTGCAATTATACTCATTCTTGTGGCGCTGAGTGGGATCTATTATACGTTTTTCGCATGTTTCTTCTTTTTAATAGCGGCATTTATTCTCTTTTTCAATGATAAAAGCAACCGAAACCTCAAAACGGTGTTCAAAGCCATCATTCCGATCGGTATCATGGGCCTGACGATTGTGATTGCCTCCATTCCGGCAAGATTAGAGCTTATGAAAGCCGGCGTCAATGCGGAAGCGCCGACGCGTATGGCTTTTGAATCAGAAGTTTTCGGATTAAAAATTGCGCAGATGTTTGTTCCCACACAAGATCACGGTATTTCTAAGCTCAGAGACATTCTCACACAATACAGCTATACGCCGCTGCAGAATGAGAAATCGGCCTATCTCGGCATGATGGGCATATTCGGATTTGTGGCGCTTATCCTTGCTTTATTTATCAAAATCTCTCACGACAATGAGCAGGCTCTTAAAATTAAGCTGTTGTCGAAGCTGAATTTAGCGGCTGTGCTGCTTGGAACCATCGGCGGGTTCGGATCGCTGTTTGCCTTGCTCGTTACCCCCCAGATACGGGCATACAATCGCATCAGTGTGTATATCGCGTATTTTTGTATATTGGCAGTATGTATTCTGCTCGATATGCTGACGGCCAAAATGAAAAGGACAGGGCTCAGACGCATTGCATTATGCGCCGTATCAGCCGTGCTGTTGCTGGGAATAAAAGAGCAAAGCATACCGCTTACGCCGGATGAAGCCAACCAGCTTGCAGTTTCATACCATTCGGACAAGGATTTTGTGGAGGACATTGAAGCGGAAGTCGGAGCCGGGAGCATGATCTACCAGCTGCCCTATTTCCAGTATCCGGAGACGCCTCCGATGAACAGGATGGTTGATTACGCGTTGTTCAGAGGCTACCTGCACTCGGACACCCTCAAATGGAGCTATGGCGATTATAAAGGCAGAAACGCTGACTTGTGGAACCGCATGATTGCTTCATATCCATTGGACAAAAAAATAGAAACGGTTACGCTTGTGGGCTTCCGCGGTATATACATTGATACATACGCTTATACGGAAGAAGAATTAACCGAACTGGAAGACGGTATTGGAAAAGTTCTCAACAAGCAGCCGATGACAAGCGACGATGGGCGGCTTGCGTTTTATTCGCTGACGGATTACAGCGCGAAACTGAAATCGCAGTATTCACAGGAGGAATGGAACGAAAAGGTATCCGAGATTCTTGGTGTTCCCATGCTGACTGCGGGATTTTATGGTGAAGAACCCTATGAAAACGGCACGTTTCACTGGTGTCAAAAGTCCGGTGAGCTGTCGCTGTACAATGCCGGTGACGCCGAAAAAGCCGTTCACATTGTCTTCACGGCGAGTACGGCTTTTCCGGAGGATTCCGTGCTGAAACTATCCGGCGCGGGGGTCGACACGTCTTATCAAATCAACGCGTCCGGTGCCGCGGTTGAAGAAAGCTTAACGCTGAAGCCGGGATGGAATAGGCTTATCTTTACGTCGAATGCAAAGCCGCTCAATGTTCCGGGAGACTCGAGGACGCTGTTCTTTCAAATACGGGATTTAAACGTTGACTATCAGTAGCCTGCAACGGATAGCGGTCACAGATATTATCTGTTTTGGATTTTCGCAGTGGGGAGCCAGGACTGAGAAAAGAGGCCCTCATTGCGTAAAATCTGTTTTTTATTTGCGCAATTCGGTTTTGCCTGATTGATTAATATTGAGTATTTGATTTCAGTGGTATAAGATAAGTCGCGTGAGAAAATATGTACATGGAGTGAGCGATGTCAGAATACTCTTTATCATTGTCAATGGTGACATACAACAGTGAACGGTGGATAGACGGCTTTTTCAACTCGCTCAAGGCGTTGAAAAGCACAAATTATCATCTATATGTGATAGACAACGGATCCGCGGATGATACTGTTCGCCTGGTGAAAAAGCATCTGGGCGCAAATGTAACGCTGATTGAGAACAAAGATAATCTCGGGTTCGGGAAAGCCCATAATTTGATACTTGATGAACTGACAAGCAAATATCATCTGATCATCAATCCCGATATCACGATGAACGACGATGTGGTGTGCCGGATGGCACGGTATATGGATGATCACAACGATATCGGGATACTGACACCCAAGGTCAAGTTCCCTGACGGCACACTGCAGCTGCTGCCCAAGAAAAACCCGCGGCTTTTATATCTTGTATCGCGCCGGGTGAACCTGTCATGTTTAAAAAAATACAGGGCTGATTATGAAATGCTCGAACGCGGCACTGAAAGTGCGTTTGATATCGAGTTTTGTACGGGCGCTTTTATGTTCGTCCGGACGGCGCTGCTCAAAAAAGTGGGCGGTTTTGACGACAGGTACTTTATGTACTTTGAGGATGCGGACCTCACAAGGGAGATTAGGCAGTTCGCACGCGCGGAGTATAACCCGTCGTTCGTGGTTTTTCATGAATGGGAGCGAGCGGGCAGCAAGAGTCTGAAGTTTTTTCTGATTCAGATTTATTCTATGATTAAATATATGATAAAATGGAATAAGAGAAAGTCATAGAAAAGGTATGGCTTTTTGGAGATGATATGAAAGTTTTGATTATCGGTTCAAACGGTCAGCTCGGAAGGCAGATGCAAAAGACGCTGGCCCAAAGGACTATCGACTATGCCGCTTATGATTATCCCGATGTGGATATCACGAGCCAGACATCGGCAGAGAAGCTGATTGCTGAGGTTTCTCCTGACGTGGTTGTGAACTGCGCGGCGTACACCAATGTGGACGGGGCCGAAACGGACACCGAAAACGCGTATCGCGTCAATGCGCTGGGACCGAAAATATTGGCCGGAATCTGCGCGGGCAGAGATATCGAGCTTGTCCATATATCCACGGACTATGTGTTCAGCGGAGAGCCTGTTATGCTCAATGGCCTGCCGCGGCCTTATCTGGAAGGGGACGACTGCGCCCCCGCAACGGCTTACGGCAGAACAAAGCTTGCGGGCGAGCGGTTTGTTCAGGAATCAGGCGCGAAGTATTACATACTTCGTTCCGCGTGGCTGTACGGAGACGGCAACAATTTTGTGAGAACGATGCAAAGGCTCGCCAGAGAAAACGGTGCGGTTCGGGTGGTCAAAGATCAGGTCGGCTCACCAACCTCCACCGTGGATCTCGCCGAAGCGATTTGTGAGCTGATTGGCTCGGGCGCGTACGGGTTGTATCACGCGGTTTGCGAAGGCCGGTGCAGCTGGTACGATTTTGCGAAAAAGATATTTGAACTGTCGGATATGCATGTAGAAATGACTGCTGTGACGAGTGCGGAATTTGTGCGGCCGGCGAAGCGGCCCGCGTGGAGCGTGCTGGAAAACGGGCAGCTCAAGCGCATCGGCAAGAATGTATTGCGGCACTGGGAAGACGCGCTGAAGGACTATCTGGAGAAATAATTTTAAAAGGAATGGTACGATGAAGGGAATCATATTGGCCGGAGGGTCGGGCACGCGGCTTTATCCAATCACGAAAGCGGTCTCAAAACAGCTGCTGCCCATCTATGACAAACCGATGGTGTATTATCCTCTGTCGTCTTTGATGCTCGCGGGGATACAGGACATATTGATCATCTCAACGCCGGACGATCTGCCTTTTTTTGAAAAGCTGCTCGGCAGCGGAGAAGAGCTGGGCATGCGGTTCTCATATGCGGTGCAGCATGCGCCCAACGGGCTTGCCGAGGCGTTTATCATCGGAGAAGCGTTCATCGGCAGCGACCCATGCGCGCTCGTGCTGGGCGACAACATTTTTTACGGCGCCGGTTTTTCGGAGTGCGTGCAGCGTGCCGCGGGAATTGAAAAAGGCGCTGTGATATTCGGTTACAACGTTAACGATCCGGGCGCTTATGGCGTCGTCGAATTCGACAAAGAGGGGAAGGCGGTATCCATAGAAGAGAAGCCGAATAACCCCAAATCAAACTTTGCTGTACCCGGGCTTTATTTTTACGACAACGATGTGGTGCGTATCGCAAAAAGCATCAAGCCGTCGAAACGAGGCGAATTGGAAATCACGGCAGTTAACGAAACCTATCTGCGCGAAGGGCTGCTCAGCGTGGAGGTGCTGGGGCGCGGCATCGCCTGGCTCGATACGGGCACGCAGGACGACCTGATTGCGGCGGGTAATTTTGTGGAGACCATACAGAAACGACAGGGGCTCTACATTGCCTGCATCGAAGAGATTGCATACCGTATGGGTTATATTGGGCGGGACCAGCTCAAGGAGCTTGCAAAGCCGCTTATTAAAACCGCTTACGGAAAATACATCGAAGCGCTGGCTGAGAGAGAAGGCAAAAATGGCAGACATTAAGGTGATTGAGACGGCCATTCAAGATATGGTGATTGTGGAACCGCAGGTTTTCGGTGATGCGCGCGGTTATTTTATGGAAACGTACCGTGAGGACGCGTTTGCGAAGGCAGGGCTTTCCATGACGTTTGTTCAGGATAACCAGTCGATGTCAAGCAAGGGTGTGCTGCGCGGGCTGCATTTGCAGACGAAATATTCTCAAGGGAAGCTCGTGCGCGTGATCTCCGGCACGGTATACGACGTGGGTGTGGATCTGCGGGCGGGATCGCCGACATACGGAAAATATGTGGGTGAGATACTGTCGGGAGAGAACAAACGCATGCTTTATATACCGGAGGGCTTTGCCCACGGCTACCTTGTATTGTCGGATGTGGCGGTATTCACCTACAAGTGCACGCAGCTGTATCACCCCGAGTATGACGCGGGGATTATCTATAACGACCCGGACATCGGTATCGACTGGCCGCTTAATGGCATGGAGGCGAACCTGTCGGATAAGGACAAAAAGCTGCCCACGTTCAAGCAAGCGGGCTATCAGTTTTAACAGGAGTTTGCATGAAAAATATTCTTGTAACGGGCGGAGCGGGGTTTATCGGCTCCAATTTTGTGAAATACATGGTAAAAATGCATGAGGACTTGACCATCGTCAACCTCGATGCGCTGACCTATGCGGGGAACCTTGAAAACTTAAAGGAACTGGAAGAATGCAAACGCCATCTATTTGTGAAAGGCGATATCACGGATGCAAAGCTTTTGCAGACATTGTTTGATGAATATGGCTTTGATGCCGTGGTCAATTTTGCGGCGGAAAGCCATGTGGACCGCAGCATTATGGCACCTGAAGTGTTTTTGCAGACCAATGTGATGGGCACGCAGTGCCTGCTGCATGCCGCAAAAGCAAACTGGCAAACCGGCAAGGACGACAGCGGGTACCCGGTTTACCGTGAGGGCGTGAAATTTCTGCAGGTTTCAACAGACGAGGTATACGGCGCGCTCGGGAAGACGGGGCTGTTTACGGAAAACACACCGCTCGCGCCCAACAGCCCATATTCGGCCAGCAAGGCGTCAGCGGATATGCTTGTGCGTGCTTATTTTAAGACCTATAAGCTGCCCGTAAACATTACGCGCTGTTCGAACAACTACGGCCCGTATCAATTTCCCGAGAAGCTGATTCCACTGATGATCGGCAATGCGTGCGACGACAAGCCGCTGCCCGTATACGGCGACGGCCAACAGGTGCGTGACTGGCTGCACGTGAGCGATCACTGCAGCGCGATCGACACGGTGCTGAAAAAGGGCAGGATCGGCGAGGTGTACAACATCGGCGGCAACAACGAAAAGGCCAACATCGAGATTGTCCGGCTGATAATCAGCGCGCTCGGCAAGCCGGAGACGCTGATTAAACACGTGGAAGACCGCTTGGGCCACGACCGCCGGTATGCGATTGACAACACCAAAATCACGACGGAGCTTCAGTGGGCACCCGAATATACGTTTGAGCAGGGAATCAGGGAAACCATCAGGTGGTATCTTGATAACGGGGACTGGTTGTCGCACGTGCGCTCGGGCGCATACATGGCGTATTACGAGAGCTGCTACGCCGGCAAATAAACGCTTTTTCCCTTTGTTGCAGGCAGGGGCTTTCTTACAGACAAAAAGTATGATACAATACAAAAATCTGATGATAAAGGAAAATGGATGAGTATTCGCGTATCGGCTGCCATGGCCGTTTATAACGGAGAAGCATATCTGACAGAGCAGGTGGCATCCATTTTGAGCCAGCTTGGGCCCAATGACGAACTGGTGCTGTCACTCGACCCCTCAAGCGACCAATCCGAACAGATCATCCGCCGGTTTTTAAAAAACGACAGGCGGATTGTTTTTGTGAAAGGGCCGGGACAGGGCGTTGTGAAGAACTTTGAAAATGCGATCAGGCATACACATGGGGCATATATCTTTCTGTCGGATCAGGATGACGTGTGGACGCAGGACAAGCTTTCCTGCTGTCTCGATGCGCTGCAGAAAGATGGAGTGACGGCAATCATCCACGACGCGTATGTAACGGACGAGTCGCTTCATGTGCAGCAGGAATCTGTGACGGGTGGCGTGTTTCATACGGGCGCTTTTCGCAACATCGTGTGCAACCGGTACACGGGCTGCTGCATGGCGTTTAAACGGGAGCTGCTCAGCGTTGTTTTGCCGTTCCCTGCCAATTTGCCGATGCATGATCAGTGGATCGGTCTGCTTGCCGGCCGAGTCGGGCACGTGGCATATATCAACAAGCCGCTCATCTACTATCGCAGGCACGGCCATACGGCGACAGGACGTGAAAAATCGGGATTGATGCAAAAGCTTGTTTGGCGGCTCAACATCACAGCCGCCTATTGGAAACGGAGAAAATGCCATGTGTAACATCAGCGTCATCGTTGTCGTTTATAACAAGCGGCTCACGGAGTGCGCGGCGCTGGTTTCGTTAACCGGTATCGGAGGGCTCTCCGTGTATGTGGCGGACAACAGCACGCGCGATATGGGCAACGAAGCGCTTGCCGCACAGGCCGGATACACATATATCAGCATGGGCGGCAATAAGGGGCTCAGCAAAGCCTATAACAAAGCGATCGACTGTATTGAGAAGAATGACGGCCTGATATGCCTGTTTGATGACGATACGGCGATTGGGGCCGACTATTTCGCGGTGCTTCGAGCCGATGCAAAAACATACGGAGATATCGACATATTCGCACCTGTGGTGAAGGATGCATATGGCATGCTGTCTCCGTGTCTGTTTAAGGGCCTAAGGGGGCGCAGAGCCGCGTGTGTGGCTGATATTCCGCCAAAGAATTTTACAGCCATCAACTCCGGCCTTGCGATACGTGCCAGCGTTTTTCGCAGTTACCGGTATGACGAAAATCTGTTTTTAGATTATGTCGATCACGCGTTTATCAGGGACATTATTGGGCACGACAAGTCGAAGGTTCATGTGATGGATGTGGTGTTACACCAACAGTTTTCGGGAAGCGTGCGCCAGGCCCGACCGGACGCGATGCGGCGTTACGGCATTTTTAAAAAGGACGTTCAATATTTTGGCCGTAAGTACGGTGCGCCAAGGCTGAGTGTTTGGCTGCTGCTGATGCGAAGACGGCTCAAACTGTTATTATAATGATATTAAGGGTAAAGGACATGACCGTATGTTTTTAAGCGGCTTAAAAAAGGCGGCCTATGCGGCACTGGTTGTGCTGACCTGCGAATGCATTGTGGGGTCGAG
Organism: Bacillota bacterium; assembly: GCA_023406895.1. Taxonomy (GTDB): domain Bacteria; phylum Bacillota; class Clostridia; order Christensenellales; family SZUA-584; genus SZUA-584. The sequence continues at coordinate 81,379 of JAEXTV010000034.1, forward strand.
CGGAAGATGGCTGGTGATCGGTCCGCTCAGCATCAGAATGTGGTTATTTATTGCGGCTTTCCTTCTGTCGTTGCCGTTCATTATCAGGCGAATCAAAGCGGTTATAAAAAACACAGCCGTGATCAATCTGCTGCTTTTCGCGCTTGTGGTCGGTGTGGCATTTGTGAACGGTATGCTGCGCGGCAACAACAGGTCGTTTATTGTGGCCGATCTCACAAGTTACGCGTTCCTCGCCATCGTGCCCGCCTATCTCTGTGTGGTGGATACGCAGGACAAGGTTAAGACGCTCGTTAGAATCGCAAGCTACTCATCGTTGGTGCTTGTCTTTCTCACAGTGATTCTCCATTTTGTGTTTATGGTGATGGCGCAGAGAAGCATTACGGCATTTAACGTTGCGATCAACACCGTGCAACTGGGCGGTCTGTTTAATTTTGATGATAGAATTTACCGCATATTCTTCAGAAGCTCCATTTGCTTCATTCTGCCATTTATTTATTTCTTCTATGAGACAATGCGGCCTAATACGCCGGACAAGAAGGGAAAATGGCCGGCATATTTATTTATGTCGTTATCCTTTATTGCCATCGTGCTGACGTATACGCGGTCTATCTGGCTCGGGTCTCTCGCAGCGGCGGTTATATTTGTTGTGCTCAATCGCAAAAAGCTGCTGTCGGTGCTCAAGGGTATCGGCATTGCGCTTGCCGCTTTTGCGGTCTTTGTGATGCTGTCTTGGGCGGGCTATGGATATGAAGGCGTGTTTTCCAATGTGATGGAGCGCATCACACTCGACCCGATCAACAGCACTGAGGTGGAGAATGACGAACAGCTGCTGATACAGCTCGAATCGGAAGGTATTCGGGCGGTTCGGTTCAGCGAGGCGTGCGACGTGATTGAAGAGAACTTTGTTCTCGGAAAGGGGCTGGGTCTTGAGATTAACGACGGGCGGCCCGGCGTCGGCAAAATAGAATACACATATCTTGACCTCATGAGTAAAATGGGCGTGATCGGCCTGATGGTGTTTATGTCGGTGCTGATTCATCCGTTTGCGGCTGCGGCAAAGAGATGGAAAGAAAGAAAAGATACGGGCACGCTGATTGTGATGATGGCTGTAACCGACTGTTTGATTGTGGCGTCGTATTTCAATCCGTTTATCACGAGCCCGATCGGGTTCTCCATATACGCGGTGCTGGTGGCTGCTGTTTTTGCTCAAAAAAGCGCCGAGCCTACACCTGTGTAAAGCCGGCCTGTGGCGCGCCAGCGGCTTGACTGAGGCTGGAATATTGCTATGTTCATCGTGTTATGCTAGAATCACTATAACAAATTGTGAATAACTTGTTGAAATTGGAGGTATTATGAAACGATTTCTCGTTTTTCTTTTGGTCATTGCTATGACAGTCATGATCTTTGTATCCTGTGCGGCACCGGAACCGTCCCCATCCCCGACGCCGACCCCAAAGGCGACACCCGCACCGACGCCTATCCCCACAACCGAGCCTGTCCCCACGCCCACGCCGAGACCGGAAGACATGTCGTATACGACCGGTTTGCAATATAAAGGCGAATACAAGCCGGTGATGGTCGTGATCGAGAATTCTCCCGCAGCCCGTCCTCAAACAGGGCTTCAGACGGCGGATGTGGTTTACGAAGTGCCGGTGGACGGCGGTGTGACCCGTTTCGTGTGCGTCTTTTCGGACAATGTGCCGGAAGGCGTGATGCCGGTGAGAAGCGGACGCGTTTCCTTCCTCTACATTCAGCAGGAGTGGAACACGCCCTTCATGCATTTCGGCGGCTCGGGCTCGGGCAACAGCAACGCCCCCGACTTTACGTTCTACGGCAACAAACTGCATGGCGATATCAAAATCGATGTTGACGGACTCAAAGGCAAATGGAGCGATTACTACTACCGTGTGAAGGGCATTGGAGCGCCCCATAACGTGATGGGCAACCCGCTTGAAGTGCAAAAACTGTACGATTACACGCCGACGCCTTTAAAATGGGAGTTTGACAGCAATGTGACCTATCCCGGCGCGGATGTGACAGAGATCAAACTGGGGATGTCGACGAAGTACGATGATTTCACCTCATACACTTACGATGCTGCGCAGGACGTTTATCTTCGGTTTATGAAAGGCAAGGAATTCAAATCCAAAGAGACGGACAAACAGGTGGCTGTCAAAAATATCATCGTTCAATACTCAACCTATGAACAGATTGATGTTTACAAAGTATGGAAGATGACAGGAAGCGGAAACGCGGATTTCTACATCGGCGGCAAGCTGGTGAAAGGAACCTGGAGCAAGGAATCGCCGACGAGCCAGACCCTGTACTGTGACGACAAGGGAGCGCCCATTGTGCTGCACCCGGGTAACACCTGGATTCACCTCGATACAGAAGGCTGATTCCCTCAGACTTAATCAAACGGAGATATTGTTTTGGATAAGAATAGACCCATAAAAGTTTCGATAGCGATGACAACCTATAATGGTGAAAAGTATATTCGTCAACAGCTTGGGTCTATTCTGTCTCAAACGCTTCTGCCCGATGAAGTCATCATCTGTGATGACGGCTCGACCGATCAGACAGCGAGTATCATTCAAAAGTTTATAGAAGAAAATGAACTTTCCAATTGGCATTTGAGCGTTAATACGCATAATCTCGGGTTTATTGAAAACTTTCACCTGGCCATAAGCAAAACAACGGGCAGCGTTATATTCCTTTGCGATCAGGATGATATATGGTTTCAAGACAAAATCGCGGTGATGGTGGGAAAGCTTCGGGAAAACACGCCTGTTAAAGTGCTCAATACCGGCTTTCAAAAAATCGATGAGTATGGGGAGCCGATTCACACGAAAATGCGTTTCGGCCGGTCTAACAATAATCTTATTTCGCGAAAACTCAAGCCGGAGGAGTTAGTGCCATTTGAGCTTAACGATATCATCTGGCGCAATATATCGCCGGGATGTACGCTTGCGTTTACCGAAGAAGTCAAAGACTTCTATCTTCAGCATCACACCGGCCTGTGCCCGCATGACTGGGAAATTAATATTTTCGGCGCGGTGCTGGGCGGCTTGTATTTTTACAATGAAGCGCTGACGGGATACCGCATTCATGGCGGCAATACGCTCGGTATGGCTGATTTGAAGCTGACAGAGAGACTGACAGGGAATGCGTCGGACAAGAGAATCGCGCTTGCGGCGCAGGAAACGCAAAGAGCCGAGGCCTATATGAATGCCATATGGGCAGCCGGGCTCAATAAAGGGCAGCAAAAGGCGCTGAGGCATTTTCATCGATCGGCAAATGGCCGGTTTGAGGCGATGGACTCAAAAAGGCTCGGATGCTGGCTGCGGCTGCTTGCGCATCCGAGAGACTATTTGCAGCTCAGAGGCCCGCAGGGAATCATCAACGATTTCCTCGCGGTACTGCGTAAGAGCGTGTGATTGCCATTGAATTTGTGAAAATGTACTTGCAAGATATAGTAATCAATTTTATACTTATGAATGTTTGAATAATGAATAGACATGGAGGACACATGAAGAAAGCGCTGATTACCGGTATTACCGGACAGGATGGTTCATATTTAGCGGAGCTGCTGCTCGGCAAGGGGTATCAGGTTTATGGAATTAAACGCCGGACAAGCCGGCTTGATTATGGCAATGCCGAACATTTGATAGGCAAAATCGAGTTGATATATGCCGATATGACGGATCTCTCATCGCTGGTGAACGCGGTGAAGATCGCTCAGCCGGACGAGGTGTATAACCTTGCGGCGCAGTCTTTTGTGCAAACATCTTGGGAGCAGCCGGATCTGACGGCGCAGACTGATGGCCTCGGTGCGCTGTATATGCTCGAAGCCATAAAGATCGCAAAGCCGGATACACGGTTCTATCAGGCTTCCACAAGCGAGATGTTTGGGCTTGTTCAAGAGATACCGCAGAAGGAAACGACACCGTTTTATCCGAGAAGCCCGTATGGCGTCGCAAAGCTCTACGGCCACTGGATTACTGTGAATTATCGTGAAAGCTTCGATATATACGCATGCTCGGGGATATTGTTTAATCACGAATCCGAGCGCCGCGGCAAGGAATTTGTGACAAGAAAGATCACGTCGAGCGCGGCACGCATCAAAGCCGGTCTGCAGGAATGTGTGGAGCTTGGGAACATGAACGCCAAGAGAGACTGGGGACATGCCGAGGATTACGTGAAGGCGATGTGGCTCATGCTGCAGCAGGACAAGGCCGACGACTATGTGGTGGCGACAGGTGAAACAAGAACTGTCAGAGAGTTTGCAACAGTGGCGTTTAAAGCGATGGGTATGGATCTGGAGTGGCAGGGCGAGGATGCCAATGAAAAGGCAATTGACAAAGCGTCGGGAAAAACCGTCGTCAAGGTTAATCCGAAGTTCTTCCGCCCGGCTGAGGTGGAACTGCTGATCGGCGACCCGACCAAAGCGGAAACGAAGCTTGGCTGGAAACGCGAAAACAGCTTTGAAGACCTTGTGACGAGAATGGTACGCAACGACGCGAAGCTTTTGGGATTATAAAGAATGAAAGCTCTGATTACCGGTGTAAACGGTTTTGTGGGCGAATACCTGACCGCTGCCTTAAAGGAAAAGAACATAGAAGTTTTTGGGACTGACATCATTGAAAGAAGCGCGAACGAAGGCTCACATTTCGTTCGCGCCGATTTGCTTGACGAGAAAAGCGCATACGATGTGGTTGACAGCATAAAGCCCGATTGTATTTACCATTTGGCCGGGCAGTCGAATGTGGGGCTGTCTTGGACGCAGCCCGCGCTCACGTTCCGGGTGAACGTGGCGGGCACGGTCAACATGATGGACGCGGTGCGAAAAGCGGCCCCCAAAGCCAAAATGCTGATTATCGGTTCCGCCGATCAATACGGTACCGTCGCGCCCGATATGTGCCCGCTGAAGGAAGACATGCCGATCAACCCGCAGAGCCCTTATGCGCTCAGCAAAGCCTTGCAGGAGCAATCTGCGCGGTTCTATATAGAACATTTTGATTTAAACATCGTGCTTGTCAGAGCGTTTAACCATATCGGCCCGGGGCAAAGAACGGGTTTTGTGATTCCCGACTTTGCGAGCCGTATCGCCAAAATTGAGCAGGGACTGTTGGACCGTCTTGAGGTGGGGAATCTTTCCGCCTCACGGGATTTCAGCGACGTGCGCGACATTGTGCGCGGGTATTATCTGTTGATGGAAAAGGGGCGGTGCGGGGAAATTTACAACATCGGTTCGGGCGAGCACAGAAAAATTGCAGATGTATTGAAGCTCTTGCTGTCGTATTCTAAAAAGAATATCGACGTTTATGAGGATCCGACTAAGATGCGTCCGTCGGACGCGCCGCTGATTTACGGCGACTGCAGTAAAATTAAAAACGACGTGGGCTATGCCCCGGAATATCAATTGGAACAAACACTTCAGGAGGTTTTGGATTATTGGCGCGCGCAAGTGATAAACGGCAATAACCAATAACGGGAGGAATTATGAAGACGATTATTTTAGCAGGCGGTATCGGATCGCGACTTTGGCCTTTGAGCCGCACGTTTTATCCGAAACAGTTTGTCAAACTCAAGGGCTTGGAATATTCCATGTTTCAGCTGACATATCAAAGGGCTTTGATGCTGGGCGGTGTTGACGATATCTATATCGTGACGAACAAAGATTACAAATTCTTGATTTCCGGACAGATCAGCGAGCTCGGCGTTGAGCCGAACGAGAATAATATACTGCTGGAACCGCAGGCGAGAAATACCTTGCCCGCGATTTATTATGCCGTGAACGAAATGAGGAAGAAAGGCAGTGACAGAGTCGCGGTGTTCCCGTCCGATCATATTATCAACGGTTCACAGGAATTCGTCGCGACAATACGCAAATGCCAAAGGCTGGCGGATGAATACATCGTGACATTTGGCATTAAGCCAACGTCGCCTGAGACCGGCTACGGCTATATCCAGCCGGGGGACGCCCTCCAATTCGGTTATAAGGCGGCGAGCTTTCGTGAGAAGCCCGACATGAACACCGCGATGCAGTATGTGGATCAGGGGTATCTGTGGAACAGCGGTATGTTCCTGTTCAATACCGAACTGTTTACAGAGGAACTGATTGCGTATTGCCCGCAGGTTTATGAGGCGTTCGAGCAGTCGAGTGATATTGTTGAGTGCTTTGACAGGATCGACCCGATTTCGATTGACTACGGCATTATGGAGAAGTCGAACCGTGTGGCGGTTCTGCCGTTTTCGATTGACTGGAACGATATGGGCGGTTTTGCGGCCTTTTACGACAACTACAATTCCAAAAAGGACGAGAACGGGAATATCACCTTCGGCAGTGAGATATTGATCGAATCTAAGGATAATGTGGTTTATTCGGATGCCGATAAGGCCATCGGGCTTGTCGGCGTGGAAGACCTTGTTATCGTTGATCAGAAGGACGCCCTGCTGATTTGCAAAAAGGATGAAGCGCCAAAGGTGAAAGAGATCGTTGATCAGCTCAAGGCGAAAAACGATCCGAGAGCCGAGTTTCATGTGACGGCATACCGCCCTTGGGGCTCCTATACGATACTGGAAGAGGGCTTGTTTTACAAGATCAAGAGAATCACCGTACAGCCCGGAAAGCGTCTGAGCTATCAGATGCACTATCACAGGAGCGAACACTGGATTGTTGTGTGCGGCACAGCCAATGTGGTGATAGATGATAAAGATAATCTGCTGGTAAGCGGTCAGAGCATCTATATTCCCATCGGCGGCAAACACAGGCTGGAAAACCCGGGCCGACTGCTGCTGGAAGTGATAGAAGTGCAGATCGGCTCATATCTCGAAGAAAACGACATCATCCGGTTCGAGGATGATTTCGACAGAGATTAATCTGTTGATTGCTGAATAACTTTATCGTGCGGTTTGTTATAAACGGCTGAAAGTGACATGAGGATAATATGAGTTATATAGAAACATACCGCTATTGGTGTGATGACAGATATTTCGATGAGCAGACAAGACACGAATTGTTATCGCTCACGGACAATAAAGAGATTGAGGACAGGTTCTATAAGAACCTTGATTTTGGTACAGGCGGCTTAAGAGGCGTGGTGGGAGCGGGCACGAACCGCATGAACGTCTATACGGTTAGAAAAGCGTCGCAGGGCGTTGCGGACTATGTGAACGGCGCGGCCTTCGACGCGGAGGTGGCCGGTATTGCCATCGCTTATGACTCGCGGCGCATGTCCAAAGAGTTTGCAGCGGAAGCGGCCTGCGTTTTTGCGGCCAACGGCATCACCGCATATTTATACGAAACGCTGATGCCCACACCTGTGCTGTCTTTCACAGTGAGGCAGTTGCGCTGCGCGGCAGGCATTGTGCTCACGGCCAGCCATAATCCCAAGGAATACAACGGGTATAAGGTATACGGCAGCGACGGCGGACAGATTACGGACGCGCTTGCGGGCGAAATATCCGGCCTCATTCAAAAAATTGAACCCATCAGCAGTATAAAGACAATCGATTTTGATAAGGCGCTGGCTGACGGTCTCATCCGTTTGATCGGCGACGACGTTTTAAACGTTTATGTGGATAACGTTTTGAAGCTCTCGGGTGATGTGACACCCGAAGCCAAAAAGGCGCTCAAAGTCGTGTATTCGCCGCTCCACGGGACAGGATTGGTACCGGTCACGCGTGTGCTGAAAAAGGCCGGCTTCTCCGGTGTCTCGGTTGTTGAGCAGCAGATGCATCCCGATACGGAATTCAGCACCGTGAAGAGCCCGAATCCTGAGGATCACGACGCTTTGGCGCTTGCGATCGGCATCGCCAAACAGCAGGAGGCGGATGTCGTCATCGCGACGGACCCCGACAGCGACCGTTTGGGCATTGCCGTTCGCACCGGAGCGGGAGAATACGCGTTTATGAACGGCAACCAGCTGGGCTGTCTGCTGCTGGATAACTGCCTGCGTTCCAGAAAAGCGCAGGGAAAACTGAAACCAACAGACTATATAGTGAAAACCATTGTGTCTACAAAAATGGCGGACGCAATGGCCATGAGCAGCGGCATCAAAGCTTTCAACGTGCTGACCGGCTTCAAATATATCGGCGAAAAAATAAAAGACATGCAAGAAGCGGGAGACGGCGACTTTGTTTTCGGGTTTGAAGAGAGCTACGGTTATTTGGCGGGCACGTTTGTGCGCGACAAGGATGCGGTGATTGCCGCCCTGCTGACCTGCGAAGCGGCCGCGTTTTGCAAGAGCAGCGGCTGCACATTGATTCAGGCACTGGACGGATTGTTTAAAAAATACGGCTATTATCAGGAAGGGCTTAAAAGTTATACGCTTCCCGGTAAGGATGGCATGGAGAAGATCAGCACGTTAATGGAGACGCTGCGCGGCAGCGGTTCCAACGAGATATTCGGACGGAACATCGTAGCCAAGGAGGATTACAAGCTGTCGGTTCGTACATGCGCGGCGGGAGAGGAGACGATTTCGCTGCCCAAATCGAATGTGCTGAGGTATGAACTGGATAATGATGCGTGGCTTGCCGTGCGCCCGTCGGGAACGGAGCCGAAGCTCAAGATTTATCTTGGTGTCAAAGGCGAAAGTGCTAAAGACAGCCAGTCTCAAATTGATGCACTCATGCAGAAAGCGGATGAATTCGTGGGCCCAATCGGGATATAAACTGCGTCCGTTTTTGTCAAATTTGGTTGCTTAAACGAGATTTGAATCCATAAAGCATGTGTTGTATACTTTTATATAAATATGAAGTGAAACGAGCGTAAAGATGGGAATAAGTGTTGTCTTATTAGCCTACAAAGAAGAAGAAAATTTAAGAATCATGCTGCCTCGGGTGATCGAGAATATTAAGAAGATCGCCGAGCCGTTTGAAATAATCGTTGTTGACTCAGAAAAACCGCTGGATAATACAAAAGATGTCTGTGAAGAATTTGGAGTCAAGTACGTCAATCAGGAATACCCGGGCTACGGCGGTGCTTTTCGGACAGGCATCAAGCATGCCACAATGGATAAATACCTGACGCTCGACAGCGATGGATCGCATGACCCCGACAAGTTCCAGGAGATATACGAAAAGTTCGTCAAAGAGAATTGTGATGTTGTGATCGGTTCCCGTTATGTGAAGGGCGGCCGCACAGATGATAAAAAGTCGTCTGTCATCATGTCTAAAATACTCAATTTTGTTTTCCGAATCTTTCTCGGCCTTAAAGCAAAAGACATTTCAACGAGTTACAGGATGTATTCTGCCGAGCAGCTTAAGGCCGTTGAACTGGATGGAAAGAATTATGACGTACTGCAGGAAGTTCTAATAAGGCTGAAAAACAATAAGAATGATTTAAAAGTGGATGAAGTTCCGATCTATTTTTCAAAACGGGTGTTCGGAGATTCAAAGAGAAAGCTGATTCCGTTTATCATCGACTACATTAAGCTGCTGTTTAAGTTGCTTTTCATCCGTCAGCCTGTTTTAAAAAACATCATGCTTTACGGCATTTTTGGTTTGATTGCGGCCGGATTGGAATACTGCGTTTTTTCGTTGCTCATCTATATGAAAGCTTTCCCCTACCCGGTGATTTCTAACATTATTGCGTCTTTGTGCGGTTTTGCTTTTACTTTTTTAACCAATACGTTTTTAAACTTCAAGAAGAAAAATCGCTTGGTTTTCAGGCTGTTTTCCTATGGCTTGATATGTGCCGGAGGCATGGCTTTCTCATCCTTAATGATACACCTGCTGGGCTCACAGATGAACTTATATGTGTTGAAGGCGATACTGATCGTATTCGTATCTCTGGGGCAGTTTATGCTTAATAAATTAATCACATACAGAAAATAGATATAGGATTTAACTTATGATTTCAAATTTGAAAAAGTTAACGGCAAACAGAAAATTCAAATGGATTGTATTCATTGTTGTCTTCCTTTGCTATGTCCCGTATATTGTTTCTCTGTTTTCAAAAATACCGATAGACAGCGATTATTCCAACCTCGTATTGGAAGCAGGCGATATTACCGATGGGAATTTCTTCCTCTCGGGCTGGAATCAAACCGGCATTTCATTTTTATCCACCGATCTGTTGTTCTACATAATCGGTGTGGCTGTGGCGGGCGTCAGCACATGGGCTTATGTGATTGCCTCGGTATTGATGTTTGTTGTGTGGGCTGTCTGCGCCCAGTTCGTCATTAAAGCGGGTCAAGATAAATACACAATTTTTGATTTGCTGCTTTTTCTCGCCATTGCGGGTTTTCCGTGCCTGTTTAATGTAAACATGCTGCGGGCGCATACCGCCGTAATGATATGGGGCGTACTGGCGCTGATATTCATTAACAAGGCCGTTCATGACGAGCATAGTAAGCGAAAAGGGCTGTATACAATTCTGGCTTTTCTGTTGTTGTTTATGGGCTGCTTCGGCGATCAGATTATCTATGTATTCTTTATTGCGCCGATCGTCATCTATTACCTGCGCGACCTCCTATCGAATCAGATAAAGACGGCAAAAAAGGATATTTTGATTATCGGCATTTGTGTGGCGGCGGTTGTGTTCGCCTTCCTCGCTGATAAGCTGTATTATATGGTGGGCGATGCCAATAAGAACGCCTTTTTAGACTCTAAGGCCTTTGAACCGTTTGACAACCTGTATGCCAAGATCATTTTGTATATTAAATCCATATTCTATTTGAATGATATGGCGTTTAACGGCCAGACATTGTTCTCTTTGAGCACGCCGCTGTATTTGCTGCGCACCATCGTCGTATTTTACGCTTTCTATGTTGTGATTAAAAATATAAGGCTTTTTATACGGAACAAAGAAGTCGGTCTGATAGATTTTGTGTTAAGCGCGGGCTTTGTGCTGATGTCGCTGGTTTATATTCTTACAAACATCTCTGTGGATGAAAACAGCAGCAGATATTTTGGAACGCTGCCGGGAATATTCGCGATACTCATCATTCGGCACCTCAACAGAACAGGCCTGTGGGAACGCGCAAGGCTCATCAACGGCAAAGTGAAAGCCAGCTGGATAGCTGCATGTGTTGCCGTCGTGATGATTGTAAGCAGTTTCGTCTTTCCTTTGAGTGTGCACCCCGTGGAAACAGAACAGGAACGCTTGGGGAAATACCTCAAAAGTCAGGGGCTGTCGCATGGCTACGCGACATTTTGGAATGCATCTGCCGTCACCGTCACGACTGGGCAGGATGTGAATGTTCGCTCGGTATGGATGCCTGGTGATGCGTATGAACCATATATCTGGTTTTGCAAAGACGAGTGGTATGAAGAGGAGAGCAATTTCGTTGTTGTCCGCAATCCGGAACACAATGAGAATTTCCGCATGACGGAAGAATCGGTTGTATCATACTGGGGACAGTACGATAAGAAGTTAACTTTTGAAAACTATGTGATTCTAGTGTTTGATCACGACATCTCTGAGGAGATGTGTCTGACTCAAAGCGGGTCATAAGATATAAACAGGGTTTGGTTTACGAAGCATTGCCCGCGTAAGGCAATGCTTTTTCGGCTCTGTGTCAATGGTTGGGGTCAAGTAGACTAAAGTAATCTTAGCAGGGTTTCAATCACCAACAAGTGATTGGAACCCTGTTTGCATTAAAGGTAATTAGAATCCGTCTTCGAAAGTTTTTAAAACTGCGGTAACCATAGGCAACTCTCTTTAAAACTTTGATAGTGTTAT
>JAEXTV010000035.1 GCA_023406895.1 Bacillota bacterium
CGCGATGTACGCCATTTCAGCGGTGTATTCCATCACCACCGCGTTTTCCACCGCTTTGGCGCAGCTTGTCCCCCAGCTGAACGGCCCGTGGTTCGCCACAATCACCGCACTCACCTCAAGCGGGTCAATACCGCGCTGATTGAACGTCTCGATGATGACCGTGCCCGTCTCTTTTTCATACGCGCCATTGATCTCGGCATCCGTCATGCGCCGCGTGCACGGAATGCCGCCGTAAAAATTGTCCGCGTGCGTCGTCCCGAGCGCCGGTATGTCCCTGTTCGCCTGCGCCCAGCTCGTCGCCCACTTCGAATGCGTGTGCACCACCGCCTTCACACCCTTGAACGCTTTATAAATTTCCACATGCGTCGGCGTGTCGGAGGAGGGATTCAGCGTTCCTTCCACCCGTTTGCCGTCAAGATCCACCACGACCATATCGTTTGCGGTCATCGTGTAGTAGCTCACGCCGCTCGGCTTGATGACCACAAGCCCTGTCTCCTCGTCAAACGCGCTCACGTTGCCCCATGTGAGCAGCACAAGCCCGTATGTCACGAGATCGAGATTCGCCTTAAGCACTTCCTTTTTTAATGTTTCCAACATATATTTGTTCAGATCATTGTGATTCGCGTCAATGGCCTGCTGCCACTGTTGGCTCGCGGCTGGCCAAAACCAGGTACATGATCCGGCTCCTTTTCTTTTAATAATAGAATCTTTTATATCAACTCATATTTGATGGCGAACAATCTCCGCGGCCTTGCGCTCCACATCAAGGCCGGCCTCATACCGTTCCATGTATACCTTATACCCTTGTATGTCAGCCGCATCCGGTTCCACGGTTGTGCGTTCGCTGTTTTGGAATACACGACCATCCAGATAATCAGACAGCGTTTCACCCTGTTTGTTCATCATATACGCCGCGAGTATCGCCATACCCCAAGGGCCACCCTCACCCGCCGTCGACATCACAGTCACCGGTGCCCCCATCGCGGCGGCCATGATTTTAAGGCCCACATTGGCATCCTTGAAAAATCCGCCGTGTCCTGTAATCGAGTCTATCGCAGCCCCCTCATCCTCCAGCAATATCTTCATGCCGATCTTCAGTGACGCAAGAGCTGAATAAAGATGTGTTCTCATGAAATTCGCAATAGTAAATGACGCATCGGGCGTACGCATAAACAGCGGACGTCCCTCTTCGAGCCCGGTCACATGCTCGCCTGAAATGTAATTGCAGGAAACCAGTCCGCCGCAATCCGCGTCACCGGTGAGAGCCTTATTGAGAAGTTTATTATATAGCGTTTTTGTATCAAATTGCGCGCCAAGCAGTTCCGCCGCCTGGCCAAGCAGCTTCACCCATGCATCAAGATCTCCGAGGCAGTTGTTGCAGTGCACCATTGCCACCGGATCGCCCGAAGGTGTGGTCACCATATCCACTTCGGCATGCAACTCGTTCAGCGCTTTTTCGAGCACAATCATCGCGAACACGCTGGTTCCCGCGCTGATGTTGCCCGTACGCTGCCGCACGCTATTCGTTGCGACCATACCTGTGCCCGCGTCGCCCTCGGGCGGGCACATCGGTATTCCCGCTTTGAGCGTTCCTGTCGCATCCAGCAATCTGGCACCCGCTTCGCTGAGCGTTCCGGCTTTTTCTCCCGCAGGCAGAATCCGCGGCAATATATCAGAAAGCTTCCACGCGTATGGCTTTGTCAATCGATCGAATTTGTCGATCATGCCAATGTCGTATGTACGCGTTAAATCATTAAGCGGGAACATACCGGACGCATCTCCAATACCGATCACCTTCTCGCCGGAAAGCTGCCAGTGTATATACCCCGCGAGCGTTGTAAGAAAGCTTATGTCCTTCACATGCGGCTCGCCGTTCAGTATCGCCTGATACAGGTGCGCTATGCTCCAACGCTGGGGAATATTGAACCCGAACAGCTTTGTCAGATCTGCCGCAGCTTTGCCCGTAATGGTATTGCGCCACGTACGAAACGGCACAAGCTGGTTATCGTCCTTATCAAACGCCATATATCCGTGCATCATCGCCGAGACACCCAAAGCGCCGATTGTTTCAATCGTTGTGTCATACTTTTTGCTGACATCGTCCGCCAGCTGTGCATAACAGTCGCGTATTCCGTTCCAGATATCATCCAAAGCGTATGTCCATTTACCGTCTTCGAATCTGTTCTCCCATGTGTGAGAGCCTGTCGCAATCTGGCTGTGCGTTTTGTCAACCAGCACTGCCTTGATACGCGTCGATCCGAGCTCAATTCCAAGATATGTTTCGCCTTTTTTCAGCGCATTTTTGATCGCTTGAATATCCATATGTCCTCCTCTGTGGTGTTTGCTGTTACCATAATACAATTGCCCTGCCTAAACAGACAATGCTCGTGTTGGATTTTGTTGCAAGTGATTCCATCGGCCCACGGTCTGACTTCTCAACCAGACGGCTAAAAACAAAGCCGACATCAGTGAGGCGCTTAGATTACACCACCCAGTGTCAGCTCAACAGCTTATTCTTGCGCCTTGTGAAAGCGATGGGAACGCAAACGGCGCTCTCCGGTGCGGCCATCACCTATCAATTTGGCCACGCGCTCTTCGGAACATTCTGGTAAACCTGTTCTATGGTATAAAAACCGCCTTTTACAATCGTTTCGAATATATTCTCACTCGTTACCGGCGTCGGCTCATAGAAAATATACGGAACATCGTATGTGCCGTCGTTGATCGTACCCGCCTCAGTCAGGCTTTCGCCTTTCGCCATTTTTACGGCAATCTCGGCGGCTCCTTCCGCAAGCACGCTGATGGGCTTGTAAACGGTCATGTGCTGCGTCTCTTCCACAATACGCTGGCATGCCCCAAGTTCCGCATCCTGCCCTGTCACATAAACACTTCCGGCCAGCCGGTTTTCACTTAACGCATTGATGGCGCCTTCGGCGAGCCTGTCGTCTCCCGCAATGATGGCATCAATATGCACACCCTCGCTGATTTTTTGGCTTACGTAATCGTATGCCACTTCATCTCGCCAGGCGTCGATGAACGTTTCGCCCACCACATTGATTTCTCCGGCATCGATATACGGTGCCAAAACCTCGTTGCAGGCGCTGTTGATCATGAAAACGTTATTGTCGGTCTCGGGGCCGTTAAGTATCAGATAGTTGCCCTTTGGAACATTCTCGACGGCTTTTTGCGCCATCAAATGGCCCACCGAGTAATTATTAAATGAAATGTAAAGGTCCACATTGGCATTCTTGATGAGCCTGTCATACGCGATAAATTTGACATTTTGGCTTTGAGCATATTTCACGAGGTCCGAAAGTGTATCTTTATCATAGGCGACCACAGCCAGCACGTCCACGCCTTGATCGATCATCTCCATACCGATCTGCTTTTGACGCTCACTGTCCTCGTAGCCGTTCTGAACGATCACTGTCGCGCCCAGTTCTTCTGCTTTTGTCACGAAAATGTCCCGGTCTCTCGCCCATCTTTCCACCGTCATTGTATCCGTCATAAATCCTATTTTGATCACACCGTCGTCATTTTTGTAAACATGAGCAGATTGACATCCAAACAGCATTGGCATCAGCAGCACCAGCATAACCACCGAGATTTTCTTCATTCGGAACCTCCCTTAAATTTGCTTTTGGTAGGTTGACGGAGATACACCTTCAAATTTTTTGAACAGCCTGCTGAAGTAGTTGGGATCGCTGTATCCCGACAAATAGCATATTTCTTTAATTGACAAGTCGCTGTTCTTCATCAATTTCTTTGCGTTTTCCATTCGAACAGCCGTCAGCTTTTCTATGAAGTTTATGCCCATTTCCTGTTTATACAGCCTGCTGAAATATTGAGGGCTGATGTATAACTCTTTCGAGATATCATCCAGCGTTAATTCCTGATTAAAGCGTTCACTGATGATTTTGTTGGCTTTGTCTACAATAAAGCCAATTGTTTTTTCCTTTGAACGGCTGATTCGGCGGGCAATACCGCCGATCTTTTCTATCAGCATCTGCTCGAACTCCAGCCGTGATGTGCACCCAAGAAGCTGTGTCAAGTAGCCTGAGTATTCAATGCACTTGTCGTTCTCCACCCCGTTCTCTATAGCGAGGCGGTGAGCCACAATGACTATTTCGATTAATCTGTTGCGAACACCTTCCTGTCCCATGATATTATCATACTTAGAGAACATATCCGTCAAGATGGAAAGACAAAGCTGTGAGTCACCTTTTTCAATCGCCTTAATCAGCCTGTTCTCCTCAGCGAACATTTCAAAGCCCATATTGGATATATTCGGCGCAATATCATCAATATGTATAATTTTCTGGCCTTCGGTATGATTCAGCGCTTTGAGAGCCTCCTGATAAGAGATCAGGATATCCCTGTCGGAGTGAATTTTCCCGATTCCCACCTTGAACTTCATATTATACTTGTGTTCAATCTTTCTGACAATACTTTCAATGTATGAGATGGCGGCCACACGCTGGGAATACTCGTCTTCAACGCTTTGCGCCACATAAACCACAACGCGGTCAAGCATCACCGGCCCCACAATACACTTGCTTTTGTATTTGAGGCAGTCCCTGAAGAATGTGTAAAACTTCTGATTTTGAACGCTGTCTCCCAAGGCCACACCCGGTTCCTGATGAGACCGCTCACCGAATGTCAGTATAAATATATAGCCCGTTTCACACTGAATATCAAAAAGTTCCTTATAGCGCCCGATATCCGCTTCCTGTGAAAGCAGCAAAGAATAGATAAAACTGTGCTCCAAAACCGATAGCATTTTATCCAGCTTCTCTTTTGTTTCCAATTCCTGGTCGAATTTGCGCCGTTCCTCATCGAGCTCGCGTACGATCCGCTCCAGCGTTTCCACCAGGCGCGACCGGTTCACCGGTTTGGTTAAATACTCGCATGCGCCAAGTTCCACGGCCTGCTGTGCAAATTCAAAATACTCATACACCGACATGATAATAAATTTGATATTGTGATGTATTTTTTTTATCTCTTTCACAGCCTCAAGGCCGTTGATGCCCGGCATCCGAATGTCGGTTAAAATGATATCAGGCCGCTCCAAACGCACCTTCTCAATCGCTTCCCGCCCGGAGCGCGCCGTTTGTGTCACCTGAATATTCGCAAATTCGTTATCCACGATATGCTTAACCGATTCAATGACAATCTGCTCGTCATCAAATACCATCAGACTATACATCGCTCATCGTCTCCTCTCCGGCTGAAGGCTCGTCATATGTAAAAAGCGGTATCTTGAGAATGATCTTTGATCCTTCTCCGGGGTTGCTCTCTATTTCAATCACATCTTCCACACCGAAGAACAACCGCAGCCGCTGCATCACATTCGCAATACCGATACCTGTGGTGTGGCCCGATTTTTTATTCTCGAACATCTCACAATTAAGAATACGCTGCTTTGTGCTTTCGTTCATGCCTACCCCGTCATCCTCTATTGAGATACGCACATAATCGCGATCGTTTTCGATTGAGATGGAGATCGTGCCTCCCTGTTCCAAATTGCCAATGCCGTGTATCGTCGCGTTTTCAACAAGCGGCTGGATTATCAGCGGCGGCACATCAATATCGAGCACGCTGCAGTCAATATTGTAATTAAATTTTATGATATCGCCAAACCGCACATAAATCAGGTTGCTGTAGGCCCGAACCGAGTCAATCTCTTCTTTGAGCTTGACTTTGCGGTTCAAGCTTTTCACATTGTAGCGGAACATTTTTGAAATGTCATCAAGAAAGCTGGAGGTTCGTTCGGCCCCTTCGAGCATGGCCAGCTGCATGCCCGCGTTGAGCGTATTGAACAGAAAATGCGGATTGATCTGCATTTGGAGCGCTTTTATCTGCGCATCCACCAGCAGTGACTGTATTTTAAGGTTTTCAATCTGCTGCTCCAACAGCTGAGATTCCGTATCCGCTTTGTCGTGCAGCTCACCGATATATTCCTTAATGCTGTGCTTCATGGCGTTGAACGCCCCCGCCATGATGCTGATTTCATCTTTAGAGGCCACTTCGATATCTTCAATATCGAAATGGCCTGTGGATATCTCGCCGGCGGACGATGCCAGCTTGATAATCGGCTTTGTCATTTTATACGTCATGTTTGTGATCATGATGATGTTGAGAAGTATCACAGAAACAAGCAGTATGATGTTGGTTGTGCTTAAATTCTTCAAATCTTCGGACATACCGATATACTGCATGGTATTCTTGTTGACTTTGCTTAAGTTGAGCCGATCCGTGTAGGTCTTGATATAATCGGCAATCTGGTTGGCATCAGAGTACTGAACGATGTACTGATCGGCATTGCCGAGACGTTTGCTCTCCACGGCGGCCTCTGTCTCCTCGATATACGATGCCACCATATTAGAGATATCTTTGTAAATCAAATCGTCCTGATCGAAAACCCCTTTGTCCTCAATAAACATCTTCTTAGCCTGATCGCTCAGCACATCCCTGTTTTTCGAATACTCAAGCAGGCTGTCCGAATCATCCGTGCTCAAATAATTCGCCAGATTCTCATCAACGCTCTGCATCGTTCCCAAAAACTCTTCGATTTGAACATTGGCAGAAAACATATCGTCCATCTTGGAGATGAGATTTCCGGAGATCACCAAAATAAAGACACTCGTAATGCTCATGAGCGCCGTTGTCAGCACATAAACGAGAATCATACGTGTCCGTATGCTGTTGAATACTTTTTCTGTCAGCTTGTTTATCTTCTTCATTTTCATGGTTTCAAATATTCCGAGATATTCTCAGCCGTATAAGAGTTGATTTTGATGTCGACAAACGTGTTGGAAAACGTTCTTCCCATGCTTTCAAACAGCAGCTTCACGCTTTGATAACCAACTTCGTAGCCTCTCCTGTCAATCACGCCGAATATCACGCCTTTTTTGATATAATCGATGATTTGCTCAGTCATTCCCGTTCCCACGATAGAAACCTTGCCCACAAGATTGCGCTCTCTGATCACATTCACCGCAGAGATGGTATCCTTCGCGTTGGTACACAAAATCACATCGATGTCGGGGTGCTCTGTGAGCGTTGTTCGAATCTGATCTTCTGCACCGAGAAGCTCACTTGTGCCATGCAGTGTGCTTACAATATTGATCGGCTGTTTTCCCATTCCGGTCATTATGTTTTGCGTTGACGGATTGAGCGCACCGTTTTTACCGTAGTCCTCAGACAATACAATCGCAAGATCCACCATTTCACGGTCCTTGCTTAGCTGAGCAATGAGCTTGGCAGCATCAAGACCGAATTTGTAGTTGTTTGTACCGACAAATACCGCTCTGTCGTTCTCGGGTATGTCGTACTTACACGAGACGACATTAATTCCGGATTCCGTCGCTTGACTGATCGCTTGAATAAATTCTTCCGAGATATCCCCAGCCACAATAATACCGTCCATTTTCGACTGATTGGCAATATGAATATACTCAACCGCTTTGACTGTGCTTTCGGGCTCCGGAACCTCGTTGTATTCAATCGCGACATTATACCGCTTCGCCGCGTCGGTCGCGCCTTGCTTGAAATCTTTCCAATAGATATCATCTTCCGTGTTCAATATCAGCGAAAAACAATAGTCGGGATGATTACGAAGCTCATACGCATTATCCCGGTCGGTGTTGTCATTAACACGTGAGTAGAAATACAGTGATCCGGCCGCTGCGGCAGCTGTTACAGCCACAAGCAAACCAAATGCCGTTTTATAAACCCATTTCATGAGTGATTTCCTCTACAAAGCGACTGATGTCAAAATTACTGTTCACCCTTGAACAGAGCAAAGAGTCGTAAAGCTGATTCTTAAAGCAAGTCTTTAAAATCAGCGTTGGGTTGATTGCGGCGATGCCGTTTTGATCAGCAACAGGCTCAATCTGGTTAAGCCCTGCCGCAATATCACAAACCGAAATCGTTTCGAATACCTCTTCCGTCAGCGGATGTCCTTTCAATTCAAGACATATCATATATTCGATATCATTTTTGTTCCACATATTCACTTGAATACCGAAAAACTGTTCTTTATCCGCCGGGATTTTTAAAATCAGCGGTTCGATGCCCATCTGATGCAGCTGTTCCAGCATGTCGGGGCCGTAATGTTTACGGGAGCACTGATTTGTATCGATGATTAATACCGCGTTGTTATCAAAATGCTCAATAATCTTTTTGAGCAGACGGAAACGAAACTGCGTTTTGTCCTGTACTTTCATGTAGTCAACCCGGGTTTCGCCGGATTTGCTTTTTGATATTTTCACTTTCATGTCACGCGCCCCGCCCAAGATACTTATTGATTTTCCCCGACATTTTCCTCAATTATAACATAATCCATACATGCTTAAAAGAGACCGCCTTTATAACAAAGAATAGCCTGCCGGGCGGCTGATTGCGCAGCCGCCCTTCAGGCCAAACCCTATAACCAGCATGTTCGAGCCACACTCGTCCCGAACTTGTGATTTTTATCTTGACTTAGATTTGGAGTATGTATCAAATGCAACCGCAAGCAGCACGACGAGCCCCTTTGCAACCAACTGTACAAAGACGTCAACGCCGAGTATGGACATACCGTTGTTCATAACGCCCATGATGAAGCCGCCCACCATCGCGCCCCAAATGGTACCGACACCGCCATAAGCGGAAGCGCCGCCGATGAAGCATGCGCCGATGGCGTCAAGCTCATAGTTTGTGCCAACGTTCGGCGAAGACGCATTCAATCTGCCCGCAACGATGATGGCTGCAATCGCGGAAAGCAAGCCCATATTCGAATACACAAGGAACATCATTTTTTTGGTGTTAATACCCGAAAGCTCTGCCGCCTTGATATTGCCGCCCATGGCATACAGATGTCGGCCGGGAATCGTTTTGGTCGCGATAAAGGTGTAAACCGCAAAGACAACCGCCACGATAATCAGCAGAATCGGAATGCCTTCGTCCATAGCGAGCCAGTAAGAGAAGATATTGATGACAATGAAGAACGAAATCGCTTTGGCCACAACCGAACCAAACGATGCCGCTTCATATCCGCGCGCCAGCTTGCTTCTTCTGTTGATAAAGAGATAGACCACAAAAATAACAGACAGCACAAGCCCAACCACCAGTGTCGTCACATTCAGGAACGCCACTTTGTTTTGGAGCTGAAGAAGATTGCTGATGCCTAAAAAGTCTGGGACAGTTTTCGGCGCGATATCCGGAAGAGAACCCGACCCGATTACCTTATACAACTCAGGAAGCCCTAAGGTTTGCCCGTTGAGTATAATGTTGTTCAATCCACGGAAGACCAACATACCGCTGAGGGTGGTAATGAACGGCGGCACCTTAACAAACGCAATCCAGAAGCCCTGCCACATACCGGCAGCTAAACCGGTTATCACACTGATGATGATCGCGAGCCATGCAGGCAGACCGAGCGTTGTACCCAGAAGGCCCGACATCGCGCTGACCAAAGCCACAATCGCGCCGACCGAAAGGTCGATGTTACCGCCGGTCAGTATGCAGAGCATCATACCGGTTGCAAGTATCAGCACATAGCTGTTCTGACGCACCAGCATCGATACATTTCTCGGCCAGATCAAACTGCCGCCTGTCATGATCCCAAAAAAGATCATAATGACAAGCAAGGCGAACAGCATTCCGTATTGCCGCGTATTGCGGCCAATGAAATCTTTTACTTTATTCATTTTTTATTCCCCCTGTTGCTCTCGGCAGAACTTTGAATAATTGTCGACATGATGCCCACCTGCGTTGCTTCGCTGGTTTGCATCTCGCCGACGACGCGCCCTTCATTCATAATGTACAAGCGGTCGGTAATTCCTAATATCTCAGGCAGCTCGGATGAGATCATGATCACGCATTTTCCGCTTTCCGCCAATTGAAGGATGATCTTGTATATCTCATATTTGGCACCCACGTCGATACCGCGGGTCGGTTCATCGAGTATCAGCACATCGGGGTTGGCAAAAATCCACTTGCTCAATACCACCTTCTGCTGATTGCCGCCCGAAAGGTTGCCGGCTTTCTGAAAGATGCTCGAGGACTTAATGTTCAGCTTTTCTCGGTATTCCTTACCGATGAGCAGTTCTTCGTCACCGTTGATGACTGAGCCTTTGCTTATGGCTTTGAGATTGGCAAGCGTAATATTCGTTTTGATATCTTGAATCAGCACAAGCCCGGCCGTTTTTCTGTCCTCGGTCACATAAGCGATACCATGGTCAATCGCCTGGCTGATATTATGCAGCTCAATCTCTTTTCCGTCTTTAATCAGCTTGCCGGAAATTCTCTTGCCGTATGCCCTGCCAAAAACGCTCATGGCGAGCTCTGTTCTGCCTGCGCCCATCAGCCCGGCAAGACCGACAATTTCACCTTTGCGCACATTCAGACAGACATTATCAATCACGACCCTCTCTTCATCAAGCGGATCGTGCACCACCCAGTCATTAATCTCGAAACCGATATCTCCAATTTTCGCTTCATGTCTGGGGAAGCGGTCCATCAATTCGCGTCCCACCATCCCTTTAATGATCCGGCCTTCACTCACCTGATCGTCGTTAGCCAACGTCTCGATGGTTTTGCCGTCTCTGAGTACGGTGATATTGTTTGCGATTTTTATGACCTCATGAAGTTTATGCGAAATCAGGATACACGTTAATCCCTGCTCTTTATTCAGCGTCTGTAACAACTCGAGCAGATGGTTTGAGTCGTCATCGTTAAGCGCCGCCGTTGGCTCGTCTAGAATCAACAGTTCACAGTTCTTAGACAGCGCCTTTGCAATTTCAACAAGCTGCTGCTTGCCAACACCGATATCCTTTATTAAAGTATTGCGTTTCTCCTTAAGCCCAACCTTCTCCATCAGTTCGGCTGCTTTGTTGTTGGTTTCATCCCAATTGATGATGCCACCCTTGGCTCTCTCGTTTCCTAAGAATATATTTTCTGCTATTGTCATATAAGGGCTCAGCGCGAGCTCCTGATGGATAATGGCAATGCCCACCCCTTCACTCTCGCGGATGCTTTTAAATCTGCACTCTGTCCCCTTAAAAAAAATGTTTCCCGTGTAAGATCCAAAAGGGTATATCCCGCTCAAAACGTTCATCAGCGTCGATTTACCCGCTCCGTTTTCACCAACCAACGCATGAATCTCGCCTTTTTTGACCTTAAATGTCACATCCTTTAGAGCGATGACACCGGGAAACTCTTTTGTGATATTGTCCATTTCCAGTATGTATTCCGACATGCGACCACTCCTTGTCTAAAAACTTAAACCAATCCTCTTAAAACAACGCCCAAAACATTCGTTTTCGAACTCTGTTTAAGAAAATGGCGGCAGCTGTGCTGCCGCCATTCACCTTAAATTAGGGTTTATTCCGCATCCGGAATATCAGACAGTTTGTAATAGTTGGTGTCAACAAGAAGCGCTTTCCAGTTGTCCTTGTCAGCGAACTTGATCTCGCAGTTGAAGGACGGAACTTTCTTCACGCCGTTGTCGTATTCGGCATTCACAGGAACTTCCGTGCCAGCAAGGATCGCATCGGTCATCGCGATAACCTGGTCCGCGAGGACACGGGTATCCTTGAAGATGGACATGGACTGTTCGCCGCGGATGATCTGGCCCACATTGATCTTGTCGCAGTCCTGACCGGTGAT
Organism: Bacillota bacterium; assembly: GCA_023406895.1. GTDB lineage: Bacteria > Bacillota > Clostridia > Christensenellales > SZUA-584 > SZUA-584. The sequence continues at coordinate 11,653 of JAEXTV010000035.1, forward strand.
GATCGGGAACGGCTTATCTTCTGTGCCATAGCCAGCAGCCTTCAGCGAAGCCACAATGCCCTGTGCCAAGCTGTCGTTCGGGGAGAGCACCACGTCGATGTTCTCGTCCGCATAGTAAGCGGTCAGCAGATTGTCCATTCTGTCCTGTGCGCCCTGAGCTTTCCAGTTCGTGATCGCGATTTCGCCCGGATATTCAATCTGTTCGGACTTCACGACGAGCACTTTGCTGTCAATGTAAGGCTGCAGAACTTCCATAGCGCCCTGATTGAACAGTTTCGCGTTGTTGTCGCCCGGGTCTCCGCCGAAGCACTCCATCGTGAAGGGGCCTTTTTCGCCTTTGTCAAGACCAAGCGCGCTGACGATGAACTCGCCCTGCATTGTTCCAACACCTTTGTTGTCGAATGTTGCATAATAGTCAACAGCTTCGGTGTTCGTGATCAGTCTGTCATAAGCGATAACAGGGATACCCGCTGCTTTAGCCTGTTCCAGAGTGCCGCCCAGCGCGCCACCGTCGATGGACGCGATAACGAGAACGTTCACACCCATGGTGATCTGGTTCTCGATCTGGCTGTTCTGCATGGCCTGTGTCTCATCAGCATACTGAAGATCTACTTTGTAGCCTTTGGCTTCAAGAGCAGCCTTCACGTTTGCGCCGTCTTCATTCCATCTCTGGAGAGACTTTGTCGGCATTGTCACGCCAACAAGTTTGCCAGCGCCGGAATCATCCGAAGGGGCAACCGATTCGCTCTCAACAGGAGCCACAGAGGATTCTTCTGCCGGAGCAGACGACGAAGCAGCCGGAGCCGAGCAAGCCGCAAAAGCTGCGACCAGCATAACAAGCGCCAAAATCAGACCGCCTAATTTTTTAGACATCTAGGGGTTCCTCCTTATGTTTTTGATGTTGTCATGTTACCGTATATATGAAAAACGATGAATAGTGAATTTTGTGATGGTCATGCTTTTTTTTAACATGTCCGTGTAATATTTTCATATGGCTGGATTTTTTTAATAATAAAAAAATCCAGTAAAGAACGTACGCTTTTTACTTTTATCATTATTTTTAACATATACGTGCAGCTAAAAACCACAATATATTATAAAATGAGATCAAAACAACGCGAGATCAGGTATGTTCCTGTCACAAATGAATATAGCACGCGCTTCGCTCATCGCACAGTCTTCTTGGCTCACTGCTCAATAGCACTCAAACTCATTAATAAAAAGAATGAGCTATCACGATAGGCAACTGACAAGGTATAGCTTTTTTGATTATGATGCTTTGCACCACTTTTATTCATGGGTGAACGGTCATACTCCGAATTGTATAACTCTTAACAGCCTGTTAAGGGCATATATTTATGGGCATATATATTCAAATAAACAATGTTGAGATGAAAAATAGCGGATGGACAAGCGGATTTCGTAATATGTGGAGCGATATCGAGGGAATAGCACGCTACTTGGTTATTTCAACGACACCGAAGAGTACGTAGCCGCCGTTTAGACAACGTTCGAATTAATCAGCGTTTACTCAAGTGCATTGATAAAGCAGTCAACTCTGATGTGAGACAATTGCTTCTGTATGAAGCCGAACCGCGTCAGGCACAGAAAAAGCCGTATCGCGGCAAAACGATACGGCTTTGTGTCGAGTCTGTTATAAGGTTTAGCCGAAGATCACCGAGTTGATAATCCCTTCGAGATACTCCTGCGATCCGCTGGCGTTCGACTTGACTTCGCCCATGTCCAGCGCGTATTTTTCGAGTGCGGCGAAATCTGCCTGCCCGCTCACGATCTTCGCGCCGATGCCGGACTTGTAGCTCGCATAGCGTTCGTCCACGAACTTGTCGATACGGCCGTCCGCAATCAGCTTGCTGGCAATCTTGAAGCCAAGTGCCATGGTATCCATACCCACGATATAACCGCGGAATACGTCTTCCGTTGAAATGGATTCGCGGCGCAGCTTGGAGTCGAAGTTGGTGCCGCCCTTTGTGAAGCCGCCCGCTTTGATGACTTCATACATCGCAAGCGTCACATCATACACGTTGGTAGGGAAGTTGTCGGTATCCCAGCCGTTGAACACCTCGCCCTGATTCGCGTCAATCGATCCAAACACGCCGTTTTCACGCGCCACACGCAGCTCATGCGCAAAGCTGTGTCCCGCAAGCGTCGCATGGTTAGCTTCAACGTTCATCTTGAAGTCTTTATCCAGGCCGTATTTGCGTAAGAACGCAAGCACAGTCGCCACATCGTAATCATACTGATGGGCTGTCGGTTCCATCGGCTTGGGTTCAATGTAGAAATCGCCTTCAAACCCGATGCTCTTTTTATAATCACGCGCCATCGTCAGCATGCGCGCAAGATTGTCCTGTTCGAGCCCAAGGTTCGTATTGAGCAATGTGGTATACCCTTCGCGGCCGCCCCAGAACACATAGCCGTCGCCACCGAGGCGTTTTGTGCACTCCATCGCTTTTTTAATCTGGGCCGCCGCATATGCAAACACATCCGCGTTGCACGAGGTTGCAGCACCATGCAGAAACCGCTTGTTGCTGAACAGGTTGGCCGTTCCCCAAAGCAGCTTTTTGCCGGTATCCTTCATCAGCTTTTCCAGAAGCGCAACAAAATCGTCGAGAATCGCGTTGCTCTCAGCCAGTGTGGCGCCTTCGGGCGCAATGTCGCGGTCGTGGAAGCAGAAATAGTCAATGCCGAGCTTGTCCATCAGTTCGAAACCCGCATAAGCTTTGTGCTCGAATATCTCGCGGTCGGTAAGCCCGCCGAAGGTTTTATCCATGGTGCCCGACATTCCAAAAATATCCGCACCGTTGCCGCAAAGCGTATGCCAATAGGACATGGCGAACTTTAAGTGTTCTCTCATCGTTTTGCCGTTCAGTTTTTCATCGGGGTTGTAAAACTTGAACGATAACGCATCGCCGTCTTTTCCTTTGTATTGGATCTTTGGAACGCCGGAGAAATACTCTTTCATAGGGTAACCTCGCTTCTTTATGTTTTTGCTGGATTTTCGAGTGTCTTAACCGGTTACGGAAGAGACCGCTCGAACAATCATACATCTATTCTAGCAACTGGTTATTTTTTCTGCTATAGACCAGATTAGCAGTATTTTAACGATTTGTTTGATGACGGATAATATTCTCCATACCCGGCAGATTTTCGATTCAGAAAGGGGCATTAATGATCAATTAATCGTATCGGCGTCCATTGAAACAGCGATCAAATAGAAAAGCACATCGTTCAATCAACGGCTTTACGGGGTGCGCTTTCATAAAACACCTTTGCAATCTGATCCTTTAAAACAGGCCGGCTTAAGAAATAGCCCTGAACATAATCGCATTTCTTTGCCGAGAGATATTCCATCTGCTGCACCTGTTCAACACCCTTTGCGACCACTTCAAAACCGAGTGTATGTGCCAAAGATATGATAGCACCCGTCATACGATCAGACAGAGCTGTTCTGTCGATCATGGCTTTATCAATTTTCAGCAGACTCACCGGCATCGCCTTAAGATCATTCAGCGAGGCCGTTACCTTCCCAAAATCGTCAATGGCCAGTCCGATCCCCATATTTTTGAGTTGATCTAAAACACCGATCACATTTTCGCAGCCCGAACTCAGAGCCGATTCAGTCATTTCGAATTCCAGATACCGGCTGTCGAACCCGGTCTTTTTTAGAATGCCGCTAACACATGCGGGGAAAGATGGATCGAGCAGCTGCTTCACCGACAGATTGATCGATATCACGGTATTGATATCGGCTTTATCGCGAAGTTCGGCAAAGGTGCTCAAAGCCGCTTCAATGGCCCACCTGCCGATCTCGTGTATGATGCCGGTTTCTTCGGTGATCGGTATAAACTCAACAGGGCTGATCACGCCAAGCTCCGGATGGTTCCAGCGGGCCAGTGCTTCAAACCCGCGCAGCTTGAATGACCCGCAGTCGTAATGAGGCTGATACACTAAAAAAAGCTCATTGCTTTGAGTGGCATACACCAAATCATTCTCCAGCCGATTCTTTCTCTTCACTTCATCTCCCAATGTATGGGTGAAAAATTGACAAACGTTCTTTCCAAGCTTTTTGGCTTTAACCAGTGCCATGTCCGCATTGCGGAGCAACTCCTCTGCGCTGACACCATGGTCAGGACATTTGGCCACGCCAAAGCGAGCATGCATTAAAAATTCTTTGCGCCCGATGCAGACAGGATCTTTCAGCACATCGCAAAACCCTTTCAGATAACCGCGAATGTCTTCGGTGTCCGCATCACGAGAAATAAGAATTATAAATTCAGAGAAGCCCACCCTTGCCAGCAAATCCTCGTGACGGCAGTATTGTTTCCACCGCTGGGCCACGCTCTGCAAAACAGCGTCACAGAGGCTCTGCCCCAACGTATCAGCCACTTTTTTTAAATCATCAACATCGATATATACAAGATAAAAACCATTGCTTCTTTCTTGCAGCATATCTGCCTGATCCATCAGCGTCTTTTTGTTTGGCAGCCCTGTTAATGAATCGTAGTAAGCAAGCGAGTGCAGCATCTGCTCGTTCTTTTTGACGATCATGCTGTATTCCACCACTCTGTTCAACTGATCTTTTAGCCTTCTTGAATAGTTGTTGATGATGATACTGACTGTACCCGAAATCAACGGAACAAAAATACCCGGCAGCGGATCGGTGCTGCCTCGAATCAGCGTGGTCGCCAATGCCGCCACACTCGTTATGCCGCAAAGAATCAAAGCCGTTTGATGGCTCCTCTTCATCGGATTGAGCGTCAGCAGAATAATGATGAGGACTTGTCCCTGAGCCAGAATGCCGCTTAACGTATATTTGCTGATATGCGCGAAAGCTATGTATCGCTGAATGCTTGACATATAGATGATGACCGAATTGAAGCCGATATAAAAAACCACACCGATAATTAACAACAACCAGTGTACGGGCCTTGTTTTATCATCCTTCAAATTAATATGCGGCTTATCATTGTTATAAAATTGCAACATACTTGCGCATTCCCCAATCGTCGCATTAACGGTTTTTTATGCGCTGCTCGGTTTTCCGCGGATACTAATGGTATTATCGTATAAATATGGTGGTTAATTAGCAGAATTTAATACTATATTGTTGGTATATTGTTCCATAAAATATGATGATGGAATCTCTTTTTTGCTCGTTTCATCCACTGAGAAACAATGCTTGCGGACAGCGAAACAGACCCTCTTTTTGTTTAAACCAGCTGATTCGCATAAAAATATAAAGCCCCTCATGTCTTAAGGAGCTTCAGAGTGTTTATAAACTTCTTATCATGGCCTGGTATCCGTGATGAAAGCCTCTATCATCCGCCTTGCGGCAGCAAGCGGCGGCCATAAGAACTGCATAGCCTGTTGATTACCGCAATCCTTGCGCAGTCTTCTCATGGCTTTAGGAGATTATCGATCACTTTTAACAGTTCGAGCTGTTTGGGAAGCATCATGCGTTTTGGCGTTCGCTCCAGCAGCTTGGCACGTGTGTTTTTCAGGTCATCCACCGACAGATACGGCAAAAGGCAGACGATTTGATACTCAGCCACCGTCAATGACCAATCCATTGCGGTTTTCTCTCTGGCCGGCTTTGGCGGCAGCAGAATAGTCACAGCCTGTGCGGCAATTCTCATGCTCGCGTCGGGGCACCCGGGCCTCATGTCTTCTAAAACAGAAACCAACTGCGCGATAATACGCTCAACATCGTCTAAAAACGCCTGATGCTCCGGATTGGCTGATAACGGATTGGACCCCGAAAACCATCCGGCAAACATACGCGAAAGCTTCTTGGTTTTTGTCTGACGCTTTTGCGTCTCTTTGTCTGTAAAGTCTGAAAAAACGCTGCCGAGACTTTGCAGCAGTTTCTCACTCTTTTCAATATTATGAATGCCATTTGCAAGATCCGGTTCCAACTTGTACTCCTTTTCATTATCGGGCTCCTCATGTGAGGGTTCTGTCCCGTCAATGTCATAATACTGTCTTATCATATCACTTCAGTTTCCAAGTCTTCAACCGGATCCAGTCATTTATGCTCATCTCTCAAAAAACACTGTCAAACAGAGCGTGTTTGCGCCCATGCTTTATTGTGCCGACTCGAATTCCCGGATTCGGTCAACCTTGGGCTGAGACGGGGTTCCCTGTTCAAATTTAGATGTCAGAAAAACCTCTGTCAGCTTTTCCATCAGTTTGATGCCGATGGTAAACGCACCGAAGCACGCAATGTTTGCGTCGTTGCTCATACGTGCACGCTCGGCCGAATACACATCCGAAATCAGTGCGGCATAGGCGCCTTTTACCTTGTTGGCCGCCATCGACACACCGATGCCGGTGCCGCATATCAGTATGCCTCTGTCATATTCTTTGTTCGCCACAGCTGTTGCCACCTTGATCGCGATATTGGCATAAATCGGGTCGTCGCTGCCAAGATCGCTGACCTCATACCCCTTTTGCGTCAGCAGTTTGATAATCGCACGCTTTGCGTCTGCGGCATTCGGGTCGCAGCCGATTGCTATTTTATACATGTCAAGACCCCGCCTTTCATTTTAACTTTCGAGTACTTTTTCCATCCCGTCGGCCATGGCCTGCAGTATGATGCAGCACGAGGTTGCCCCCGCATCGAGCACGCCGCGCGAACGCTCTCCGAGCCGCGCCGACCGGCCGTATTTGGCCACCAGATCTTTTGTGGATTCCTTGCCTTTTTCGGCTGCCGCTTTCATATCGTCCAGCGCCTCAGCGAAGCTCTTGCCTTCGTCGTTGGCCGATTTGACAGCCTGCAAGGCCGGATAGAGCGTGTCTACCAGTGTTTTGTCGCCCGGACGAGCATTCACAATGCCGTAAAGGCCGTTAAGCCCCGCTTCGAGCATTTCCGCAAACACGCCGAGTGTGATGTCTTCTTCGTCCTCTGCCTTTTCCGACATATCCATAAAAACCGTCCCGTAAATCGGCCCCATGGAACCGCCGATTTTGTTTAAGAGCACGGTTCCCAGATCAAACAAGCCGTCGGTAAAGGATGTTTCGCCGTCACCCAGCTGGTCACCGTATATCGTAAAGCCCTTGTTCATGTTCATACCGTGATCGCCGTCGCCGATCAGGCCGTCCACGTCGCCAAGGTATTGCTTATTCGCCTGAATGGCTTTGACCATGCTGAGCAGTATCTCACGCCCGTTCTTGTTTTTTACAACCGACATCGCCATCTCCCCCTTTACAGCTGCTTTAAGCCCACGCAATAAGCATCGGCATCAATCAGCTCTTTGAGCTCATCATCCAGCTTCATCACGGTCAGCGTCGCGCCCATCATATCGAGCGAGGTAAAATAATTTCCCACATACGAACGGTATACCTTGATCCCCTGCGCACTTAAGAGTTTTTCTATTTCGCTGTAGAGCACATACAGTTCCATCACAGGTGTGGCCCCCAGGCCCGAGACCAATACAGCCACCTCATCGCCCGACTGGTACGGATAATCCGGCACCACCACATCAACCATACGCTTGGCCATGCCTGCCGCGCTCTCCAGAGGGCAAACTTCGATGCCCGGCTCTCCGTGATGGCCGATACCGACCTCCATGGTGCCGTCTTCAATCTTGAAATTGGGATGTCCCACAGCAGGGAGTGTACACGGTGTCAGGCCGATACCGATGCTGCGCGTGCTGTCAATCGCTTTCTGCGCCGTCTCGATGACTTCATCAAGAGAAGCCCCTTTGGCCGCTTTCGCGCCGCCGCACTTCCACATGAATATTTCGCCCGCCACGCCGCGGCGTTTTTCTCTTTCATCCTTGGGTGCGGATGCCACGTCGTCGTTGGCAATCACGGTTTTCACCGTAATGCCCTCACGCTTGGCCATTTTCACAGCCATTTTCACGTTCATGTTGTCACCCGAGTAGTTGCCGTACAGGCACGCAATGCCCGCGCCGCCGTTTGCCGCGCGAAAAGCCTCGAGGAACGCGAGTGCTGTGGGAGATGAACAGATTTCGCCGACAGCCGCAGCATCGCACATGTTCTTGCCCACATAGCCGATAAACGCAGGTTTGTGGCCTGAACCGCCGCCCGTCACCACACCCACCTTGCCCGCTTTGGGCGCATCCGCAGCCGCTACCACGCCTCTTGTGTTGTCCTCACTTGTTATGACCCTCTTGACAATATCGCCGTGGCATTTTATAAATCCATCCAGCATTTCATCGACAATGTTGTCCGCGTTGTTTAAAATGCGCTGCATGTCCAATCCTCCAATTAGCTATTTTATAGTAAATCCACCGTCGATGAGCAGGTTGTGCCCCGTAATCATACCGGCACCCTTGCTGCACAGGAACGCGATACAAGCCGCAATCTCTTCGGGCTCCGCAAAGCGTTCGGAAGGCATCTCTTTTTTAAACGCATCGCCGACAGGGCCATCCCATGCTTTGTGTCCAAGCTCCGTCAGCACAACTGTCGGAGATACAGCGTTGACACGGATACCATATTTGCCCCACTCCATCGCCAGCACCTTGGTCATCGCGATAATGCCGCCCTTGCTTGCGCAGTAGGCCACATGCTTGTCAAGCGCGATCACGCCGGCCTGAGATGCCATATTGACAATGCTGCCGCCGATGCCGTTGTCGATCATATATTTACCCACAGCCTGCGCCATGAAAAAGCTGGCCGAGAGATTGATATCGATGGTTTTGTGCCAATAATCCGCGCTGATGATTTCCGCGCTTTCGAGTGCCACAATGCCGGCGCTGTTGACCAGTATGTCTATCTGTCCGAACGCCTTGACGCCCGCCTCGATCACCTTGGCCGGATAATCGGCGTCGCACACGTTTCCGGCAACGCCGATGCTGTTGTTGCCGAGCTGTTTCGCAATCTCATCCACCTTCGGGTTCAAATCAGCCAGAACGATGTTGACGCCTTTGTCGTGAAAGAACTTCGCTGTCGCATAACCGATACCCGCCGCGCCGCCGGTCACCACCGCCGTTTTACCGCTCAGAGAAAAATCAGTATCGACACCTTCGTACTTAAGCATTTGTTTTACCTCCCCGTCACTCATTTTTATGAAAGGCGGACGGGCTTACAGCGCCGCCCGCCTCTCCGCATGGTATGTTATAACCTTTTTATCATCAATATTTGTTCACATAATCTGCCGCGTTGTCAGGCGTGATCATTTCAAAAGGAATCCAGTAGAACTTCTCAACCGTTTCGCCGTTGATGGCTTTTACAGCGGTGTCAAGAGCGCCTGTCATCTGGCCTTCGGCGTTCTGGAAGTCGCTCGCGATCATTCTGCCTTCCTGAATGGCGGTCACAGCGTCGGTGATGCCGTCGATACCGATGCAGGGAATGTCTTTGCCGGCCGCTTCAATCGCTTCTCTTGCGCCCAGAGCCATTTCGTCGTTTTCAGCGATCACAGCGGTAATGTCGTCGCCGTATGTGCTGAGCCATGTTTCCATCAGTGTCATCGCTTCCGCACGCGACCAGTTGGCCGTGTCACGGGCAAGTTCTTTAACGTTCGGGTACTTCGCCATGATGTTTTCGATACCTTCGATACGCTGAAGCTGTGCGGACTGACCCATAGGCCCTTCGATGATGACGATGTTGAATGCGTCCTTACCGAGGTAATCGATCATGAACTGCATGATGTCTTCACCGGCTGATACGTCCTGAGAACCCACATAAGAGGTCAACAGATCGCTCTCCACCATTGTGTTGACGCCCACAACAGGGATACCCGCTTCATGAGCGAGATCTACGCAAGCCGCGCAAGCCACTGCGTCCTGGGGGTTCAGAATGATGGCGTCGCAGCCGTCAGCGATCATCGTTTCAACCTGAGAAAGCTGAGTCGCAGCGTCATAGTTGCCGTCGTAAGAGGTGTAATCCACGCCGTTTTCCTCGGCCCATTTCTTCGCAGCATTGTCCATACGCATTGTGAATTCGTTCTGGAGGCTGTAGAAGGTAGCACCAATTTTCAGTGATCCCGCACTTGATTCCGAAGCTTCCTCAGACGGCTGATCCGCTGTCTCAGCGCTGGGCTCTACAGAAGGCTGTTCAGACGATTCCGCAGCCGGAGTGTTTCCGCAGCCAACCAGAGCGAAAACAAGTGACAGCATAACCATTAACATCGCCAAAGCTTTCATCGATTTTTTCATTTTATTCCTCCCAATATTTTATATTTCATACGCTACGTATGAATCATTGAATTTTGATTAATTGTCCGAGCTGAGACCGTCCAGCATGACCGCGCCGATCACAACGAATCCCTTGATAATCAGCTGATAGTACGCGTTGATACCCAGCATATCGAGCCCGTTGGTCAGGCACTGCAGCAGCAGTATACCGATGATCGTTCCCCAGAGGCGGCCGCGGCCGCCCGCAAGGCTCGTCCCGCCGATAACCACCATGGCAATCGCATTGGTTTCATAGCCATCGCCCGTGGATGTAACGCCCGAGGTCACGCGAGCCGTGGTGATGACGCCCGCCAGTGCCGCCAGGATACCCGATATGATGTATACACTGCAGATAATCCATTTCGTGTTGATGCCCGATACGTGCGCAGCGTTGAGGTTGCCGCCAACCGCGAATATGTAGCGCCCGTACCGCGTCAGATACAGCAGCGTGAAGCAAACGATCAGCACGGCGATCATAATTACGATCGGAATCGGCAGCCATCCGCCGATGCTTCCCCCGCCTATCGCCTTGAATTCGGCGTTGAGGCTCGGAATCGGCTTGGCGTCGGTGAGCAGAAAGGTTAGTCCCTTGGCGATGCTCATAGACCCAAGCGTGCCCACGAAGGGCGGAACCCTTAAATAAGAGATGCAAAGTCCGTTGAAAAGCCCGATCACGAGACCGACGCCGATACCCACCAGCACTCCGATATACCATGGCTGACCCATGCTGTTTTGGGCAAAATAGGCCGAGAACATGCCGGCACAGCCCATGATGGCGCCCACCGAGAGATCAATGCCGCCTGTCAGCACCACAAACGTCATGCCCACAGCCAGAAGACCGTTGATGGATGCAATACGCAGCACGTTACGGATATTATCTCCGCTTAAAAAGTTGGCTTTGAGCGCCGACATGATGATGATGAGCACAATAAGCCCTATCAGCGATCCGAAAATGGACACAAACTGTTTTGTGGACATCTTGTTTTTTTTCACAGCCAGATTGGCAGTCTGATGATTCATTGCTCCCGCTCCTATCGTTCGAATTATTTTTTACATATGCTTGAACTGCATCTGCACAATGCTCTCTTGAGAAAACTCCTCCCGAGTGATCTCACCGCTCATTTTATGGTTGCTCAGCACAATGATCCGGTCTGACATGCCCATTGCTTCGGGCATCTCCGACGACACCATAATGACGGAATACCCCTTTAGCACATATTCTCCCATGATCTTGTAGATTTCCGCTTTGGCTCCCACGTCGATACCACGCGTCGGTTCATCGAATATGATGATTTTCGGCGCGGTGATCATCCATTTTGCGAGCACCACTTTTTGCTGGTTGCCGCCCGAGAGCGATTTGACCGACTGCCTTGGGCTTGCCACCTTGACGCCGAGCGCTTTCACCTGCTCGTCTACGGCGGATGCTTCTTTAAGCTGCTGAAGCAGGCCCGTTTTTGTAAAATTCTTGAGCGACGACAACGTCATGTTGTGATGAACACCCATGGGAAGCACGAGTCCTTCTCCTTTGCGGTCTTCGGTGACGTAAGCGAGGCCGCTGCGAATTGCTTCCTGTGGCTTTTTAAATTGAATCTTTTTCCCATAGAGATGAATTTCGCCCGCATCGGGATGGGTCAGCCCGAATATCGAATGCATGAGCTCGGTTCTTCCCGAACCCACGAGGCCGACAAAACCGAGTATCTCCCCTTTGTGAAGCTCAAAGCTGATATTTTCGTATTGATTTGCCTTGCTCAGGTTCTTAACCGCAAGCACGGTTTCGCCGATCGGCACCTGGATTTTGGGGAATTGCGCCTTTAACTCGCGGCCCACCATGCTTTTAATTAATGTATCCGAGTCCACATCCTTGGCTGCCCATGTGTTCACATTGGCGCCGTCCCGCAGCACAGTGATCTCATCGGCAATCTGAAATATTTCATCCATTTTATGAGAAATGTAGATGATCCCTGTGCCGCGCGTCTTCAAATCCCTGATCATGCGGAAAAGGCTTTCCACCTCATGGTCCGTGATGGCCGAAGTGGGCTCGTCCATGATCACGATGCGCGCGTTCTGAGACAGCGCCTTAGCGATCTCAACCATCTGTTGGTCTGCCACCCGCAGATTTTTCATTTTTGTTTTCGGGTTGATTGATATTCCGAGCTCACCGAGCAGCTCACTCGTGTTTTTGTAAAGCTGCTTATAGTTGATAATGCCCATATGTACCGGTTCGCGGCCCAGGAAAATGTTCTCAGCGACAGACATCTCCGAAACAGCAGACAGCTCCTGATGAATCATCGCCACACCCAGCGCGCGCGCTTTGGACGGAGAATCGATGTCAACGGTTTTGTCATCAATTTTTATGGAGCCAGAGTCACACCGATGAACCCCGGCGATGACCTTCACCAGTGTCGATTTTCCGGCCCCGTTTTCACCCATCAGCGCGTGAACGGTGCCTTCCTGCAGGCTGAAATCAACGCCATGAAGAACTTCAAAGCCGTAATAGCTTTTTCGAATATCCACCATCTCGACCAAATTCATGATTTTCCCCCTTATTTGCTTTTGACAGCTCCGCAATCATAAGGGCTGATTTTTCACTGAAAAAAGGTGCCCTAAATATACCCCGGGTATCAGCGCTCAAAAGCATCAGCCAGCCTTATCCGGGCCCGTTTTTTCCGTGTTTTGTTTGCAGTCTTAATCAGTCATTATGATTGCTGTTAGCAAAATCGTTTAAAGCGACCGGGTACGCAGGAAGATCCAGTAGCCGCGTTAATTCATCATCAAGGTTCATCATCGTCAGCGTTACGCCCATCATGTCGAGCGAGGTAAAATAGTTGCCGATATACGATTGATGAATGTCTATTTTTCTTTCCGCCAACACATCGTATACCCTGCTGTACAAAATGTTCATTTCGCTGAGCATGGTGTTGCCAAGGCCGGATATCATTACAGCCACATGGCTGCCGCCGTCAACCGGCATATCCTTTAATATCTCACCCACCATGATGTCAGCCGTGGCGTTCGCTGTTTTCAGCTTGCAGGTATCCATGCTCGAAAATCCGTGATGCCCCACGCCGATCTCCATTGTCCCGAGTTCAATGACATAGTTCGGACGCCCGACCTCAGGGATGATGCAGCTCGCGAGGCCGATGCCGATGCTGCGCATTCTGCTGAGCGCCTTTTTTGACACATCCACCACTTGATCCAGACTGTATCCAAGAGCCGCGGCGGCGCCGCCGATTTTCCAAAGCAGCACCTCGCCCGTCATACCTCTTCTTAAATTGGGATCGGTGTCCGCCACATCCTCATTGGCCACCACTGTTTCCACACGAATGCCGTCTTTCTTTGCCATCTCGATGGCCGTGCGCACATTGGCGATATCCTTCGGATAGTTGCCAAACAGGCAAACAACGCCTTTTCCTGCATCCGCTTCTTTAAAAGCCGTATAAAACGACTCAACAGAGGGCGGAGTAAAAATGTTTCCTATCGCAACGGCATCCAGCATGTTTTTTCCGATATAGCCCATAAACGCAGGGTCGTGGCCCGAACCGCCGCCGCTGACGATGCCGACTTTACCCGATACGGGAGCAGCTTTATACTTAAGGGTTCGCGCGCATCCGGTATGGGCGACCTGATCTTGATAGCATTTTACAAAACCGTCAACCGATTCGTCGACCATGCTTGCCGCATCGTTATACAGCTTTTGCATATTTCCTCCGCTTTGGTCATTACTTCTATTCGTTAATTGAGACCTTTTTGTAATAACTGATGAAAACGTCAATCTCTCTGTCGCTGAATTTTTTGCTTTTCTTGCCGACAAAAACAAACGGCTTCATCATTTTATATGTCTGTCTGTAGCTTTTTTTATTAAGAAATTCCGATTTTCCCTCGGCGGCTGCACTGATATGGTTAAACAAAGTCGCCACATCGAGTTCTTTTTGCGTTATCAGCTCGTCGAGCTTTATCTCAGATGTATCGAGGCCTTCAAGGCCCATCTCCTCTTCTTTTTCGGCAATCAGATCGATCAGCGCCACATAGATTTTTATGAAGGTTGTGATGCGCAGATCGTTGCTTCTGCTGTATTTTTGATTGAACCCTGCCGGGTCCCATCCAATGTGTTTGCTGATCTCCGCATTGCTGATGCCATACCGGCCGGCAATGACGCTAAGCCGGGTATATACGCAGTCAATCAAATAATCCTTTGTGATTTTTTTAATGCCAGTTCTTCAAACTCAGTCACAATACCCTCCCGTAACTGATCAATAACAGTTGCGGCAAACTCCTGCAGTGTTACATCTTTAGGCCTTTAAGCATTAATCATTCAAAACAAAGAATGAAGTACGGTGTATATCCCATGAAGCCGGTAAACCGCCGCTGCTTCATGGTTACACTATATCATCATCCGCTTTATAACGTAATGCGCCTAAAACACATGATATGAGCTTATTCGCAAAGTATTTTTTTGTATTTATTATTGATTTCTAGCAGCAAAGTTAGTCTCTCATGAGTGATAACTTTTAAAAAGCACGATAAAAATCGTTCCGTCGTTGTGAAAGATGCCAATATTTAAATGACAAAAACACGAACAATTTTCGTGTTTTCTCTTCCAAAGTTTCAATACTGCGGTATAATAATAAAAATATATTTGGGTGAGGGGTAACAATGGAGCTTTTAAAAGAACGGATACGCCGGGATGGCCGAATCAAAGACGGCCACATCATCAAAGTTGACGGCTTTTTGAACCATCAGATCGATATCAGTCTGCTCAATGAAATCGGCAAGGAATTCAAACGCATTTTTGACGGACAGAACATTACAAAAGTCATCACCATCGAAGCCAGCGGTATCGCCGTTGCCTGTCTCACAGCGCAGTATTTTGATGTACCGATTGTTTTCGCGAAAAAATCTGAAAGCAAAAATATCGACGGCGATGTCTACAGGACAAGTGTGACAAGCTATACGCGCGGCAGAGACTACACCGTCATTCTCGAGAAGCGTTATCTGACTTCAGAGGACCGTATTCTGATCATCGACGACATTCTCGCAACAGGCAAGGCGCAGAAAGGCCTTCTCGACATCAGTGAGCAGGCGGGTGCCACCGTCGTCGGAATCGGCATTGTGATTGAAAAAGGGTTTCAGGGCGGCGGCGACAAGCTGCGCGGTGCCGGATACAATGTGCAAAGCCTCGCTATTATCGACAGCATGGAAAACCAGACTTTGCAATTCCGCGAAAACTAAGGATCTCATTTCAAAAACACAGAGCGCGCTGAAAATACAGCGCGCTTTTTCGTTTATTACAGCAGGTCTTGTTCAACGCTGACCGAGCGCACTTTTTGCTTGATGATCAACGCTTGCTTGCGATGTTGGCTCCATCGCCTGTCACAGCGCTGTCAACAGCTATGCCTGCTCATTGACAACTATTATAGAAAATTGTCTATCGCCAGAGATAGGCTTGAATACAAGGTAAGCCCATCTGACAGGCACTCACGCCCACGCTTGGGTGAGAAAGAGCTTTTTTTATCTCTGCGCAGCCAAATGCCTTGTCTGAAATGTTGATCATATAAACACCCCTATCTTCGTTTATGGAAAACAGGGAATTTTGGCAGTCTGAACATCCCTTATGTAAACAGTGATTAAATGAGGAGTGATGGATGGATGAGCGGATTTCGCGCTATACAAGGAACGAAAACGAGGAAATAGCATAGCTATTTCGAGATCCAGCGACACCGCAGAGCACGGAAGCAGCCATAAAGACAGCGTTCCGAATTGATGGGCCGTTTAAAAGAGTATCTTATCCGTCGCCTCATGCCGATAAAAAAATTGAAACACATTGCCATTAAAAAAGGCTCCGTAAAGGAACCTTTCCGGAAATATTGTGTCGGCTGATTCTATTTCACTTCAATCTCATACGACAGCTTTTCATCGTCCTCGTTTTTCTCCCAGCTGCGCTCATAAACCATATTGATGGTGGTATTCCCCGTTGCGTTTGCTTTAAAAGTCAGCACCCTCTGACCGCCCGCACCCTCAACATTTTTGTTGGCCTCGTCAGTCACATAGTCATCCTTACTTATCGACACGATTTTTTCATCGCTGACCGCATAGCTCCACTGATAGCCGGTCGTTCGATTTTCGTCGAGCGTAATCGTGAATTCTTCACCCGCTTTCGCAAAAATGGTGGTATCATCCTTGTCGTAAACCTTGGCTTTGGCTGCCGTAGGGGGTGCGCATCCGAGCAGTATAGACGCTGTCATCACAACAGTCAGCATGACCAACAGACGCTTTTTCATATCTTAATGTCTCCTTATTTTGATTGGCTCTGTGCAAAACGCACGAGACCATCCTTAATTTTACCATATCGTTGCAGATATTGAAGCAGATTATACAGTTAATCATATCTGTCAGCTTTCTATTGTAGGAAAAATTGGTGGATTTTAATTATCTGTTTCATTCAGCCAAAGCGTTTGTTCTATGGGAGGTTATCTTTTTATCAGCAGCACCGATAAATCGTTGACATTGGTGCCGGTGGCCCCCGTCTTGATAAGGCCGCCGCACCGCTCAAGCGCGAAATACGCGTTGTTGTCTTCGAGCTCATCATACAGGCTGACGCCGGCCTCTTTCAACGCTTGCGCGGTGTGTCCGTCCGCATAGCCGCCCGCCGCGTCCGTCGGGCCGTCGGTGCCGTCCGAGCCCACCGAAAACACTGCGGTATCCGTCAGGCCGGAAATCCCCGCCGCCGCCGATAGCGCCAGCTCCTGATTACGCCCGCCCTTGCCTTTGCCTTTGAGATGCACCACCGTTTCGCCGCCCGCGATAAACGCGCGCGATACATCTGTGTCTGCATAATAGCGCGCAACGGATGCGAGGAGGCTGCCCGCGTCTCTGGCGGTGCAGCAAAGGCTGTCTGTCAGCACCGCCGGGCGGTATCCGAGTTCTGCGCATGTGGCCTGCGCCGATGCGCAAAGCTGCCTGACGCTGCCCGTCACAAGCGTTTCCACATTATCCAGCGTTTTGGGCGTCTCTGTTTTCAAATACGCCAGCGCCTGCGCGGAGAGCCGTAAGCCATACCTGTTCACAATGTCCAACGCCTGATCGCAGGTTGACGCATCGGGGTAAGCCGGGCCCGAGGCGATCATATCGAGCGGGTCGCCGATAATATCCGATAAAACAATCGCAAACACACGCGCCGGACGGCAGTGCAGCGCGAACCGCCCGCCTTTCACCGCCGAGAGCCGTTTGCGGACCGTATTCATTTCCACGATATCCGCTCCGCAGGCCAGCAGCTGCTTTGTAATGTCCTGCAAATCCTCCGGAGGCACGAGCGGCTTTTCAAACAGCGCCGACCCGCCGCCCGACAGCAAAAACAGCACGGTATCGTCCGCACGCAAACCCGCCGTCAATTTCAGTGCTTCATCGGCTGCGAGAAACGAATTCTCATCCGGAACGGGATGGCCTGCTTCAAATATCCAAGTGCGGGCAATCTCGCCGCGCGCATGCGCGTATTTGGTGATCACAATACCCTGCGAAATCATATTTCCCATGATATCGGAGACGGTCTTTGCCATCTGCCACGCGGCTTTTCCGACCGAAACGAGAAATACCCTGCCGGGAAACCGTTTATTCTCCAGCGCCCGTGTCACCGCCGCATCGGGCAGCGCCGACCGGATGGCAGCTGAGATGATCTGATCAGCATCGTCTCGAAGTGTCATTGAAACCTCCACGCATGTTTGTCATATGAATATAATTAAGTATACAACAAGCCCTGAGCAGACGTTATTTCATTACCTTTTTGAGCAATTCACTTACCAGCGCGTTGGATTTCTCAAATACCTGCTTTTCGTCGATCCCGGCCAGCTGCCCGTCCTTCACGATCACCTTGCCATTGGCCATTACCATCTTGGCAGGGCGCGAATACCCGACGGTTCCGAGCAGACACGCCGGATCAAGATACGTGCCCGCGAGCTCCAAGATATCGACATCAATCATAAAAAGATCAGCCGCTTTGCCGACCTCAAGCGAGCCGATATCGCTGCGTCCGAGCACCTTCGCGCTCCCGGCTGTCGCAAGCTTCAAAATGTCGTAACCCGTCGGCGCCATGTTGCTGTAGGTCAGCCTGTTCACGAGATACGACGCGCGGATCTCCGCCATCAGGTTGGATCCGTCGTTGCTCGCGCTGCCGTCCACCGCCAGCCCCACCGGCACACCCAGCGCAAGCATGTCGGGTATCCGGCACACGCCCGACGCGAGCTTCATATTGGAAACGGGACAATGCGCAACACCCGTCCCCGTTTCGGCGAGCACTTTGAGCTCGTCATCGTTAAAATAAATCCCGTGGGCATACCAAACATCCGGCCCCACCCAACCGCATTCTCTCATGTATTCTAGCGGACGCATCTTAACGGTTTCCAGACAGTATTTCTCTTCATCCTTTGTTTCACACAAATGGGTGTGCAAGCGCACGCCTAAATGTCTGGCCAGCACTGCCGATTCCTTAAGCAGCTCGGTCGTCACGCTGAAGGGAGAACACGGCGCGAGCGACACTTCATGCATCGCAAATTTTGAAGAATCGTGGAATTTTTTCACAAGACGTTCGCTGTCGCTTAATATCTTATCCACGCTCTGAACAAGATCGTCCGGCGGCAGCCCGCCGTCACGCTTGCCTCTCGACATGCTGCCGCGCGTCGCGTGGAACCGCACGCCAATTTGATCGGCTGCTTCAAACTGCTGGTCGATGAACTCATCCGACCCGGCTTTTGGAAACACGTAATGATGATCCATACACGTGGTGCAGCCGTATTTGGCGAGTTCGCCAACCCCCGTCAGTGTGCTGTAAAAGATGCAGTCGTTATTCAGCCCTCTCCATATTTCATAGAGCGTCACGAGCCATTCGAACAGCTCCATGTTCTGCACCTGCGGCAGATTGCGCGTGAATGTTTGATACAAATGATGATGCGTGTTGATCAGCCCGGGGTAAATATAGCACCCGCTTGCGTCTATCACATGATCCGCGTCTTTTTTTTCTTTTCCGATATATTGAATCACATTGTCTTCAACCAATATGCATCCGCCTTCAATCACCGAGTCGTTTTGATCGACGGTCACGATGGCCTTTGCATTTTCAATTCGTGTGGTTGCCATAAAGAGCACCTCCCTGCTGTTATGATTATCATACTATTAAGGCCGCAATTAGTAAACAACCCGCGTTTGCTTATCAAACGTACGCTGCCGGAAAACGCAACTTCTATTTTGTTTGATTTGATTCGGCGTGTTTGTCACATATTGGCATAGCAATGCCGCTGTTTAGATTAATTGTCATGCGATTCATGATAAAAGTGATTTTATTACATTTTATCTCAATACTGCCTATGATATTACATTTTCTTCAATTGATTTTTTATGCGCCGCAAATTATATTATTTACAGCGTGAAACAGCAAAGAATAAAAAACGACATCCATTCATTCACGCATCACATTAACTTTCATTGGTCCAACGTTTCGGACACTCTGAAGAGCCCGGTCAAAAAGTAGTTTGTTGGGGAAAACAAGGCTGACGAATAACAATGCACAGCCCTGGTTATCTGCGGGGTTTTCTTGTGCGCGTTATTGGCATGCTCAAAAAATTATTATTGGGAGGATTCAAATGAAACCGAAGAAAAGCAGATTTTCAGCCCGAATTTTAACCATCATACTGTCGATCATGTTGATTTTTGGCCTAGTGCCTGTGACAGCATTCGCCGACAGCCCCCCGGCCAGTATCATCTTGATCACATCGGATGTTCACGACAAAACCACCGAACTGCAAAATTGGGTCACCGCAATTCATGCCGGTACACCCGCGCTCAATCACATGATATTCGGAGGCGATTACACGTACGGCTCCGATCCCGCGGGCGTGTCTTCCACCTGCGCAACCATCGTGAACACCGTATATCCCGGTGTGCCGATAGTAAAAGCAAGAGGCAACCACGATGCGGTAGCCCCCTTGAGCAGCGGCCTCGTGTACAACGGCAGTGATTACGCGATTTACGCTTTAGATCTTGATACATCGACATCTGCCCAGATTATCTCTATGGATAAAATTGAAGCGCTCGATACTGCGCTCTCTGGCATCGATGCGTCGAAGCCGGTTATTGTTGTGTCTCACTACCCGCTGCATTATTACAGCTCGAGAACCACGGCCAACGCACCCGAGTTGGTTGAGCGGCTCAATAAATACCCGAACGCCATTTTTCTTTGGGGGCATAACCATTCCCTAAGCGACCCCGAATACGGCAAGGTCAAAGAAGCCGGCGACACGATACAGTGCGCCAGCGGCTTATCCCCTGTTGAGATCAATTTTACTTATGCGAATATGGGGTCAATATACAGCTCAGTTAACAATGCCGCCGGCGTGCTGCTGACAATGACACAAAGCGATGGCAACAGCGTTTTTGATTTTCAATATAAAAACGCCGCCGGTGCCGCCTCCTCCGCTTATACCGTCACCATCGATACCACATTCATTGCTGAAAAGCCGACAATCAACGCACAGCCGCAGAGCGTGTCTGTTGATACTGGCGACGAAACCTCCCTGTCCGTTGATGCGGCCGTTAACGACGGCGGCTCCCTGTCCTATCAGTGGTTTGAGGATGACAGCGACGATTGTTCGGGCGGCACCCAAATCGGGGAAAATTCGCCCATTCTCCCTGTGCCGACGCAAACACCCGGAACAAAATATTACTACTGCCGGATTACCAACACAAAAGACGGCGATAACGCATCGGTGACGAGCGAGGCGGCGCGGGTCAGGGTGAAATCCGGCGAAGCGGGCAGCATCACCTATGACTATGAAGCTAGCATTCAAAGCGGCGGCAGATATGTGATCGTCGACAAATCGGATACCGATGCCTTTGCACTGACCACGGAATCGGCCACCGTCGGTGAAACGGCATTTCTTGCATGCAATCCTGTCACAGTGAACGGCAGCACGCTAGACGCCGATGACATCGATGCCAGCATGATCTGGGAGGTGACCGCAGACGGCAGCGGCTTTAACGTGAAAAACGGCAGCAGTTTGCTCCACCGAAAAAGCGGCACTTCCGGCGGAATTTATTTGAACACATCAGATGAAGGCGCGAGCTATACGGATTGGATATACAACAGCACCACGCATAATCTAAGCGTATACAGCTCGGGCCAGGATAAAGATTTTTACCTTTATCAGGCAGCGTCCGGCGGTACGAACTATTTCGCCAACAGCGAAACCCCCGGCAACAGCATCTATCTTTATAAGGTGAACGTATCCAACCCGATTGAAGTCGGCACTGTGGCCGTTACCGGCGTGGATGAACCGGTTCCCGACGCGGCACCGGACACGAGCGCTGCCACCGCGTCAACCGGCGTGGTTTCTCCGGCAGCCGTCAGCTGGAACCCCGCCGCCAACCCGTTCGGATACGATACCGCTTATACGGCGAGCATTACGCTTTCGGCGCAATTCGGGTATGAATTCACATCGGGGACGGCCGTGACGATCAACGGCACACCGGCAGACACGGTTGTGCTGAACAGCAACGGCACCCTCACAGCGACGTACGCGTTTGACAAAACCGCAGCGGCACCACTTATTTCCTATGACTATGCGACGAGCATAGAAAGCGGCAGCACATATGTGATCGTTGATAAGGGATCCACGAATTATGCGCTGACAACCAGTGTTGCCAACTCAAACTATCTGGCTGCCGCCGAGGTCACGGTGAATGACAGCCAATTGAACCCTCTCAGCATCAGCGGCAATATGCTCTGGACGTTGACCACTGACGGAAGCGGCTTCAACGTGAAAAACGGCAGCAATTTCTTAACGCGGCCCAGCGGAGGCAGCGATAAGATTACGCTCAAAACTACCGATGACGGTTCAGCCAATACCGACTGGCAATATGACAGCACCAGTCATGTATTAAAGATGAAGGGGTCTTCCTCCACTTATTATCTGTATCAGACAGGCAGTGGCACCCCCTACTTTGCTGTCGCATCCAGCGACAGCAATGCCAAAAATATTTACCTGTATAAACGCACCGAGACCCCCCCGACCGCCATCAGCAGCGCGGAAGTGACGGGCATCGATGCGCCCGTGGCGGGAACTGCGCCGGACACGACGGCATCCGTATCCACCGTGGGCGTCACAGCGTCCGCTGTCACTTGGTCGCCGTCCGCCACAACATTCGGCAACAATACCGTTTATACCGCAAGCGTCAGGCTGTACCCGCAATCGGGCTATGCGTTTGCACCCGGGGCGACAGCCACGATCAACGGGCAAACGGCCCAGGTGGCTCGCAATACGAACGGGTCTCTGACCGCTAAGCTTACCTTTGCCGAAACAGCGTCCGGGCCGATTACAAGTATCTCGGTCGCAGATATTGATGCTCCTGTGGCGGGTGCGGTTCCGGATCTGGATGCCGTAACGTCCACGGAAGGTGTCATTCTTTCCAGCGTGTTCTGGAACCCAGCCACCAATCCGTTTTACTACGGCACCGTCTACACAGCCAGCCTCACACTCGCGGCACAACCCGGCTATGTGTTTGACCCGGAGGTTTCGGTCACATTCAACGGACAGACGGAAACGGTTATTCACAATGGCGACGGCACGCTGACGATCACCCATACGTTTGATGCCACGGAATTGGGGATCATCGACAGTGTGGAGGTCACGGATATCGCAGCTCCTGCATCGGGTGCCGCACCGGATACGACGGCCGTTGTATCCACCGGCGGCGTGGGCGTGTCTGCGGTCTCATGGGAGCCGGAAGACAATCCGTTTGAAGCAGGTAAAGACTATACAGCCAGCGTGGTATTAACCCCGCCAACCGGGTACGCCTTCGCAGGTGACGCGACAGTCACCATCAATGGTGAGACTGCAACGGTTGAACCCGGCACCGGCGGCACGCTGATTGCGAGCTACACGTTCACCGAAACGGCTGACGAGCAGATCACCGACATTTCTGTGACGGATATCGACGCACCGGAGGCCACAGAAGCGCCCGATACAACGGCTGCCACATCCACAGGCGGCGTGGATGTGTCTGCGGTCACGTGGGAGCCGGATGTGACAGCATTCGGGTATCACACGGCTTACACC
>JAEXTV010000001.1 GCA_023406895.1 Bacillota bacterium
TTCCGGTGGCGATAGCTAAGGGGATCCACCTGTTCCCATCTCGAACACAGAAGTTAAGCCCTTATACGCCGATAGTACTTGGCTGGAAACGGCCTGGGAGGGTAGGTAGCTGCCGGATTCAATTTTCAATATATTCTCTTTAACGGGGAGCCCGCTTGCAATACGCACGGCGGGCTTCTTGCTTTTTTTAGACAAGCATTGTTATGATAAAAACGCAACCTCAGGTTGCCAAAATGAAGACCAACGGTTGATAGCACATAAACGCTGCCTGTTGTATGCTGAACATGGAGGTAATCATAGATGGATTTTAAAGAAAAGTTGCTGCTTGTAAGAAAAGACAGAGGCTTGTCACAGGAAGAGGTAGCCGAGGCCGTCGGCGTATCACGGCAGGCGGTGGCCAAATGGGAATCGGGCCAAGCCTATCCGGACATAGCGAATCTTGTGGTACTGTCGGATTTGCTCGGGATCAGCATCGACAGACTGGTCAAGCCGGACGGCGATACATGCGCGGCCGAGCTGGTTATCAAAGCGCCAAACGATGATGCAAAGTTGGTTGATTTCCTGCTGAAGGCAAAGACGAACTGTTATGCGGCTCACGCACCCGAAGAAACTGTCTCGTCAAGGCCAAAATCACATGATGTTAAGTACGAAGAGGACAACTATCTTTATATGGATAGCTATTTTGGCGGCAGCCGGTTCGCTGGCGAAGAGGCCGTCTGGCATCAGGGTGAGCCGGTTTGGACGATGAACTTTTCAGGGCGCGTGATAGCCGAGCCGTTCGAGGGCGATTTTTTGAAAGAAGCCCTGATGCGCGTTTCAAAAGATAGGCCGTTTCGCGGGCCTGCGGTATACACAAACGGCGATTATCGCTACCACTGCGCGGTTAACGGCGATGTGGGTTGGTTTCAGGGTTACGAGGAAATATTCTATGAAGAAAGAAAGGTCTATGAATGTTATTTTCATGGCGGAAAAATCGCATAACAGGCCTTTAACATGCTGCGCCGCGCAGCATCATCATAAGCGTCGGGAACACACATAACAAGAAAGGCTTCTGTCGATAACAGAAGTCAGCTTGATGATAACCCCCTCTTATGTCATGCTGAGGAGCGGAGCGACGTGAGCATCCCATGGCAAAACGCTTTATACATGGGATTTCTCGACTCGCTATCGCTCGCTCGAAATGACACGCAGGAGCTTTGTCAGCAGCCTGGCCTCTGTCGATAACAGAAGTCTTTTTGCGTGAACGGTCTATAAAACGCGACGACCATACGTGCCCAGCACAAACAGATAATGATTGGCTTCACGCAAAACGTGGTCACCAAGCAGCGGCAGCATGATGGATTGTATATTGCATTCGATTAAGCCCTTTGTTCCCGCCGCCTTAAAATCCCGCAGCTTCATTGTCTCGCGTTGGCTTATACTGGTTAAGCCTGATATGTTTGCCTGCCGCATGGCTGCCGCCTTCGCTTCCTCTGTGAGCTTATCAAATTGTCTGCCAAACATCCTTGCCTTATCAATCAGATCTTCCTGCGTTGGGTCGAGAAGGCCCGCGATAAATTTTGAGTGCTCAGCCATGATACGGTTCCAAAAAACCTCCTGACTTAGCAACTCTTCGGAGCGCATGATGTTTTCGCCGTTTACCAACGCGGCCAATAGCTGCATAAACAGCTTGGCTTCGCGCAGAATATGGTCGATCAGCAAAGGGTAATTGAGTGTAAACGTTTTGCATGCCATCACATCTGCCAGCAGCTTTTCTTTAAATTGTGCTAGCGCTGCCGTGAGCTGATAGGCATCACGGTCCAGCATCTCCACCTCGTCCACCAGTGCGGCACGCTGTCTGCCGGAGGGTGCCAGCATGGTTTCCTGTCTTGTCAGCGCCGAATCTATGGGCACGCCGGTATAAAACTGGGTCAGACGCTCGGCTTCCGCCGTGTACGGCGTCAAAAACTGTTGAGACTGCAGCGCCGCGCTGCTGACAGCTCCGTCCGCCAACTCGACCGCGTCCTCCAATAGTTCTTCAAAGCCCATGCGAAGTGACGCTGCCTCTGCGCCGAGGCTGCTGTCTCTCGGGGTAAAACCGAGCTGTAAAAAAAGCGAATGTTCTTTCATAATGCGCAGAAAAAACAGATTTAAATCGATAGACATTGTCACGAACTCTTTGTTTGTAAGCATTTATTCACCACCTTTATATATCGTTTTTAACATTATATGAAAAGACCATATATTTTGTTTTTATCGGGACAGGTTCTGCCACATTGCGGGCATATGAAATGACGTGCGTGATGTGCAATTTCACAGACGTTTTTTTGATACATATACTAATCACGAAGGAGGATGTGTATATGTACACTCAACAATATTATGCTGTACCGCGTCTTCGCAATAATAAACTGATGTGTACTCTTCAAAGGCTATGGATAGAACATGTGCTGTGGACAAGGGCCTTTCTCGTGGGCACCGCATTTAACAATGCCGATCTCAAAGAAACCACAAATCGGTTGCTCCGAAATCCGACGGATTTTGCGAATGTGTTACGCCCGCTTTATAGGAGCGGCCCGGCACGGAAATTCGAAGAGCTTTTGAAGGAGCATCTGCTGACAGCGGCTCAGCTTGTGAATGCCGCAAAAATGGGAGACAGCCAGACTGCGGCGCTGCAAAGAAACAAATGGTACGCCAATGCGGACAGCATTGCCGCCTTTCTCGGCAGCATAAACCCCTATTGGAGCGCTGATACATGGAGGGCATTGCTTGATGATCATCTTGAAATGACTGAAAACGAAGCGACACAGATACTCAAGGGGCAATATGAGGCCAGCATCGCGCAATATGACGAGATACAGGCCCAAGCGCTAATGATGGCTAAGGAGATGGCAAAAGGGATAGCGAGACAGTTCGGGGAATAAACCCGACTGTCTTTTTTTAAGCTTATGATCCGGTTTTTAAAGGGATTCAAAATAAGGGATGCTTCGAATAACGATGCATCCCCCTCCAAAAAAGGCTTTTAGCCCCACATCAGTGCGGCCAGTATGAAAATGATTAGGTACGTGATGCACCTTCTGTGCATCATTTTACGATGACATCGTCTCATTTCCCCGCCTCCTTTGGTGTTAGTATGAGCAGAATAAAGGAGAGATATTTGAACTGAGATATTTAAGCTAATGGATATTAAGAGGTAAGAATAATTTCAGTAGCATGCTTGGGTCTGTAGGATGGGTTCAAGCAAATCTATCGTCTATATATGGTTGCCCCTTCATCATGTCATAATCCTGCCCTTCCCCTCATAAATATCATTGAAAAGGGGGAGTGGCTATGGAATCGAAAACCAAAACCAAATCGATGGCGGGCGATATCGTTAAGCGCGCACTCAAAGGCACGCTCATTTCCATGGTGTTCACCGTGGCGGTGATCCTGCTGTTCGCGCTCATCATTAAAGAAACGGGGCTGGCCGACAACGTCATCGCACCCGTCAACCAAATCGTCAAAATACTCGGCATCATCGGCGCGTCGTACTTTGCCATCAAAGGGATGATGGAAAAACATTGGATAGCCGGGGGCCTTAGCGGGCTGCTGTTCATCACGCTGAGCTATCTCGTTTTCTCGCTCATCGAAGGCATGTTCGGCAGCGTGGCGCTGCTGTTCTCGGATATGCTGATGGGCTTGCTGATCGGCATGGTGTTTGCCATCATCCTCGCGAACTTCGGCAAATCATCCAAAACGCGCGTGAAAACGAACAAATCGAAACGCGTCCACTTCCGCAAAGCGCGCGCGTAAAAGAATAGCCTCGCAAATTGTGACCAGGCTGAGCCGTGCTGAAAGTATACGTGCAGGCTGAGCCTGTGACATTGGGGTTGCAAAAAGGCGCTGACCTATTATATAATTGGTAGCAGCTTTTATTGCGACACAGTCCCGCCTGAGCTTGCAACGGCGGGGTCATATACTACGCGGATAAGGAGATCGGTATGAAGCATATCAAAACAGTTGTGAAGGGCAGCCTCAAGGACAAGAAAGAAAAAACGGGCTGCGGCGAGTGCCAGACCTCGTGCCAGTCGGCATGCAAAACGTCCTGCACGCTCGCGAATCAGCGCTGTGAGAAGAAAATCAGATAACGACATATTATCGGCGTTGTCCGGACGAAAGCGCGGCACTCGTGTCGCTTTTTTGTTTTTGAGGGATTCGCACGGCGCATGACACATGTCACGACGTCAGGGCACTCTTTCCGTCAAATGCTGGACAAAACAATCCTCAGTCAGCTAACACTGACAGCTCCTTTCCAAAGGAGCCTTTACAGCTGTCGTGTCTTAAGCCTCCTTTTGAAGGAGGTGGCGCGCGAAGCGTGACGGAGGATTGAAGAGCAGCCCATCGGCGCACCGATCGTAGGCGACGGGCGCTCGTGCCCCGAATGGGGTATGGCCGTTCCGTGAATAAGCATAATTATTATGAACTGTACTCCTTCCGACAAATGCCGGACAAAACAATCCTCAGTCAGCTAACACTGACAGCTCCTTTCCAAAGGAGCCTTTATCGGTGCCGTGCATTAAGCCTCCTTTTGAAAGGAGGTGGCGCGCGAAGCGTGACGGAGGATTGAAGAGCAGCCCATCTGCGCACCGATCGTAGGCAACGGGCGCTCGTGCCCCGAATGGGGTATAGCCGTTCCGCGAATAAGCATAATTATTATGAACTGTACTCCTTCCGACAAATGCCGGACAAAACGATCCTCAGTCAGCTGACGCTGATAACTTCTTTCCAAAGTAGCCTTTACAGCTGTCGTGTCTTAAGCCTCCTTTTGAAAGGAGGTGGCGCGCAAAGCGTGACGGAGGATTGAAGAGCAGCCCATCGGCGCACCGATCGTAGGCAACGGGCGCTCGTGCCCCGAATGGGGTATGGCCGTTCCGCGAATAAGCATAATTATTATGAACTGTACTCCTTCCGACAAATGCCGGATTGACATCCGTTATTTGTCACCTCCCTCTCGGAGGGAGGCATGGGTACGGTGCTTGTATTTACAACCACGAACTGTAGGGAACGGTCTCGACCGTTCCGCGAATGGGCATGCGATCAAAACTTCTTCCGTCAAATGACGGAGGATTGCGGGCAGTCAATCCGAACCATCGGCGCGTCAGGGATGCCGCGCCCTACGAAAAAACAAATGTCATTTACCAAACATAAGGAGAATCCATTGATACACGCGTTTAAATACGGCGATACCGGCTTTGTGCTGGATGTTGAAACAGGCAGCGTTCACGTGCTCGACGACGAAGCGTTCGAGGCTGTGAAACGGCTGGAGACAATCGAAAAAAACGGCGGCGATGTGAGTGCAGCGCTTGCAGAAGGCGGCCCGCTCATGGACGAAATCGCGGCGCTTGCAGACGAAGGACTGCTGTTCTCCGCGCCCGCGGAAGATACGGCGATGCCCGAAAACGTCGTGAAGGCGATGTGTCTGCACCTCGCGCACGACTGCAACCTGCGCTGCGAATACTGTTTTGCCAAGGGCGGCGCGTTTGCGGGGCGGCGCGAGCTGATGAGTGCGGAAACCGCAAAGGCCGCAATCGATTTTCTGATCAGCGTCTCGGGTACGCGGCGCAACCTCGAGATCGACTTTTTCGGCGGCGAGCCGCTATTAAACTTCGAGGTGCTCAAGGAAACCGTCAGCTACGCGCGCAGCATTGAAGCGCAGCACAATAAGAACTTCCGCTTCACGGTCACAACCAACGCGTATCGCGTGACAGATGAAATGAAAGAGTACATCAATAAAGAGATGAACAACGTCGTGGTCAGCATCGACGGGCGGCCGCACGTGCACGATGCCGTGCGGAAGACGGCGGGCGGCAGCGGCAGTTACGCGCGCGTGGCGGAAAACGCGAAAGCGCTGCTGCTGAATCGCGAGGGCGAATATTATGTGCGCGGTACGTTCACGGCGGACAACCTCGATTTTGCGGAGGATGTGCTGCATGTGGCGGATATGGGCTTTTGGGGCCTGTCCATCGAACCCGTGGTGACTAACGGTGCCAACGCGATCAAGGAAGAACACCTGCCCGCCATATTTGCGGAGTACGACCGGCTCGCGGCGGAGTATATGCGCCGTCGCAAACAGGGCAATGGATTTACGTTCTTTCACTTCATGGTGGATTTGGGTGCGGGGCCGTGCCGGGCTAAGCGCGTCCGCGGCTGCGGCGCAGGCACCGAATACGTGGCCGTCGCGCCGTCGGGAGACATCTATCCCTGCCATCAGTTTGTGGGGCAAAGCGCCTACAAGCTCGGCAGCGTATATGAAACAGGGCTCGATCAAACGATTGCAAAGCAGTTTGAAGACTGCAATATTTACAATATGGAAGACTGCAAAAGCTGCTGGGCAAAATATTACTGCAGCGGCGGCTGCGCCGCGGCAAACGTGAATACAAACGGCGATATTCTGCAGCCATACCGCATCGGCTGCGAGATGCAAAGAAAAAGGCTCGAGATCGCCATCGGTATGGCGGCACTGGAGCAGATGGAGGACGAATGATACAGGCGGTAAACGGTATCGACCCTTCTAAGGACAGAACCGCGTATGTGCACCCCTCGGCGGTGGTGATCGGAGATGTGACGCTGCACAAGGAAGCAAGCGTGTGGCCGTGCGCCGTGGTGCGCGGGGACTTGGCGCATATCGAAATCGGTGAGCGCACCAACATACAGGACAACTGTGTGCTGCACACCACGCATCTGCCGCTGATCATCGGCAGCGACGTGACGGTGGCGCATGGCGTGATACTGCACTCGTGCGACATCGGCTCGGGTACGCTGATCGGCATGGGCGCGATCATACTCGACGCGGCAAAGATCGGTGACAACTGCGTGATCGGCGCGGGCACGGTGATACCCGGCGGCAAGGTCATTCCGGACGGCAGCGTGGTATTCGGCAACCCGTACCGTATTGTGCGCAGCGTCACCGAGGCGGATATGAAAAACAACGCCGAAGGCGTTGCACATTATGTGAAACAGATTAAAAATTACATCAAAACGGGCATTATCAGGTAGCTTCTGTCCAAAGCGTTTCGTTTCCGGTGGATACGCCGATCGCACCGCTCGACAGCGCGTCGATCACCTGTTTGCGCTCGGTGATGAGCCCGCCCGCAATCACGGGCATGTCCACGTCCCGTGTGAATCGTTTGATCACGCTCGGGATGATGCCGGGCATCAGTTCAATCATCGATGGATGCACCTTGGCGGCTGTGCGCACGGCGTTTTCATAAGAGGCGCTGTCCACCATGAAAAAACGCTGAATCGCAAATATCCCCTGATCCCGCGCGTATTTCACAAGCGCGGAGCGCGTGCTGATGATGCCGCTCGGGCTCATGCTCGTTTGAACATAGTCGAGCGCACGCGTACTTGCCGCGAGGCCGTCGATCAGGTCCATATGCAGAAATACGCGTGTGCCGTTTTTTTTGGCGGTGTCCACTAGGGCTTTGGCGGAAAAGATGTCGGTATTAATGAGAAACACGTTGGGGACACCAAGGCAAAGCGCGCGTTCGAGCAACTGACGGTTCTGAACCGCAGCAATAATCGGGCTGTCCTTTACAGCCTCCACACAATCATGCATGCAGGTGCCTCCTTTCTCTGATCTATGGCGTATTATATCACGCTTGGCGCAGTATTTACAAAGAATATTGAAAATGTTATGATTGGCGGGGGGTGGCCTATGAAACCACACGAATTCAGCTTTGTCTCGTCCGACGGGACGAGAATTCGCGCGTACAAATGGGGCATTGAAGCTCCCAAAGCGGCCGTTCAGATTGCGCATGGCGCGATTGAACATGCCATGCGCTATGACGATTTCGCTCAGGCTCTTTGTAGCCATGGTTTCGTGGTTTACGCCCAGGATCTCCGCGGCCACGGCCAAACAGCAGGTGCCGTTGAGAACGTTGCCTATTTCGGCGACGGCAGCGGCGGTTTCAGCAAGGCGGTGGACGATCTTCATTGTCTTTCGCAACTCATACGTGAGGAATACCCCGGACTGCCTGTCTTTTTGCTCGGGCACAGCATGGGCTCGCTGATGGCGCGTGTTTACGCGTCGCGTTACGGCGAGGAATTAAAGGGGCTGGTTCTTACGGGCACCGGGCGCGTCAGCGCGCCGCTGATTGCGCTGGTGCGCGGCATGGCGCGCGTGGTGATGGCGCTGCGAGGGCGAAGGCATCGGTCGCCCTTTTTGCATTCTCTCGTATTCGGCACGCTGAACAAACCGTTTAAGGGCGAAACGGGCAGCGCGTTTATCTGCTCGGACGAAGCGGTGGTGAAGGCCTACGCGGCGGACCCGTACTGCGGCAACCTATGCACGGCCGAGTTTATCTATGAGCTGCTGGGCGGCACACGCGCCGCGGCGCGCAAAGACACGTTTGCGCGGTATCCAAAAAAGCTGCCGCTTTTTATCGGTGCGGGCGAGTTCGACAGCATGGGCGGAAGCCAGTTAAAAGCCGTGAAGCAGGACGTGGCCGATTTTAAAAAAAGCGGCGTTGCCGATTTGGAATTCAAGATCTATGAAGGCATGCGTCATGAGATACTCAACGAAAAGAATAAGCGCCGGGTGTATGAGGATATCATCGCCTGGCTGAGCAGTAAAACGGATTAGAGGAGCGGGCGATGAAGGAATACAAGGTCGGGATACTGGGGCTCGGCAATATCGGGCGCGTGCATGCGTATGCGGCCGGCGCGATGCCGTATCTGTACGACCTGCCATTCAGAGTCACGCTCGGCGGCGTTTACAGCCGAACTTATGAAAAGTCGCTCGCCGCTGTGGACAAGCTTGGCTTTGAGTTTGCGGCAAAAACGCCTGAAGAGTTGATTTCGCGCAAAGACATCGATGCCATCTGTCTGTGCCTGCCAAACCACCAGCACGAAGAATTTGCGGTAAAGGCTTTGGAAGCGGGTAAGCATCTTTACTGTGAAAAGCCGCTCTGCCTTGATTACGCGGGGGCGCAAAGAATCGCCGAGGCCGCCAAAAAGTCGGGCGTGAAGGTGCAGATGGTATTTCAGAACCGGTTTTTTCCTGCCGTGATGCGTGCCAAGCAGCTGATGGATGACGGACGAATCGGACGGCTGTACAGCTTTGAGGCCAAATACTACCACGCCTCGAATATCGACCCCGATAAGCCTTTTGGATGGCAACAATCAAAGAGCGTAGCGGGTGGCGGCACGCTGACCGATATGGGGTCGCATATCATCGATCTGGTGTCGTATCTTGGCGGCCCATATGCGCGCGTCAATGCTGCGCTTCAGACGGCTGTAACCATGAGACGTGACGGTGAGTCGCTGCGGACGGTGGAGACTGAGGACGCGGGCTATGTGATCGCGGAGCTCAAAAACGGCGCGATGGGCACGATCGTCGCGTCTAAGCTTGCAACCGGGACCAACGACGAGCTCGCAATTCGGCTGTTCGGTGAGAAGGGTGCGCTGCGTTTTTCCACGGAGAGCCCAAACCGGCTCGAGTATTACGATAATACCGATAAAGGCGGATCTTTCGGCGGTGAAAAGGGCATCAAGCTGATCGAGTCGTATCAGCGTTTTGATCCGCCCGGCGGATTCACGCCGCCGCCCAAAGTCGGCATTGGCTGGGTGAGAGCGCATGTGCACAGTATGTATTCGTTTCTGAGCTGTGTGCACAACGGCAAGGAATGCGATCCGTCTTTACAGGACGGTGTTTATAATCAATTTGTGCTGGAGAAGATGGCCGAATCCGCAAGGACGGGCTCTTGGATAG
Organism: Bacillota bacterium; assembly: GCA_023406895.1. Classification (GTDB taxonomy): domain Bacteria; phylum Bacillota; class Clostridia; order Christensenellales; family SZUA-584; genus SZUA-584. The sequence goes on from JAEXTV010000001.1 coordinate 9,731, forward strand.
CGCTATAAAAGGCAGCCTACCGGGCAGCCTATGAGCAGAAGGGAGGGGTGGCTGATGCTTTTGGACGCAAATTATGACGAAAGCCAAAACAGATGGGACGTTCATCTCTATGGTGAAGTCGATATCTATAATGCCGAGAGCTTAAAATCCGAGCTGCACGCGATGATTGATGAGAAGAAAGCGGATATTGTTCTTGACTGTGCGAGTTTGAAGTATATTGATTCGACAGGTCTCGGTGTGTTGGTCAGTGCGCTCAAAAAGGTTAAAGAGGCAAAGAAACAAATCAGCATTATCAACTTGAAGCCGTATATCGCCAAGATTTTCACGTTGACGGGGCTCGACAAAATCTTCTTGATCGAGGTGGATGAAACGTGAACGGCGACGTCATACGTCTGCAATTTCCCGCCCGATCCGACTATTTGCTTGCCGTGAGGCTCGCGGTTTCCGCAGTGGCAGAACGCGTGGGCTTTGATATTGAGGATATTGAAGACTTAAAGGTCGCGAGCGCCGAGGCGTGCACATTGCTGCTGTCGGCAGGGGCTCGGCAGATCGATATCACCCTCACGGTTCAAGGTGGTCTGGAAATTTTGTTTGAGGCACAGGGCAGCACGAAGGAAATCTCTGAGGATTCCGACGGCTTGAGCCAATACCTTCTCAATGCGCTGGTGGATACGTGCGAGATAGCCAGTGACGGCGGCGCGGTAAAAAGCGTTCGCCTTCAAAAAGCATTTTTGTTGTGATATTTTCCCGAAAAGCGCTGCTTTAGGGGGTTATTTTGGGGATTATTATGAGTGAGCGGTGGGCGAATCTCGATGAACAGGCGCTTTTTGAGTGCTATGAGAAAAGCCGTGACGAGACACTGAGAAACTTCATACTGGAGAAATACTTATACATTGCCGAAATTGTCGCCAAGAAATTTGTGGGCAGAGGCGTGGAATTCGACGACCTGTTTCAGGTGGCGTCGCTCGCGTTGGTGAAGGCTCTGGACAGATACGAAAGCGCGCGCGGTGTGAAATTTGCGAGTTTTGCGACACCGACGCTCGTGGGTGAAATCAAGAATTATTTTCGCGATAAAACGCGGATGATTCGCATTTCACGGCGTGAAAGTGAAATGATCAGAAAGCTCGACGAGGCGAGAAGTGTTCTCTCTGCGAAGATGGGGCATGGTGCGACGCCGGAGAATATTGCGGAATATTTAACGTTGAGCGTCGAGCGCGTTCTCGAACTGATGGAAGCACAATCGGCCGGGTACGCAGCTTCTCTTGACAATTACATTGCGCTCAATGAGGATACGAAGTTTATTAAATTGGTTGGCAGCACAGACAACGCGTATGAAAAGATTGAAGACAGGGACTATCTTGCCTATTGCTTTGAGCATCTGAGCGAAATCGAAAGACAGGTTATCCAGCAGCGATACGAGAATGACTTGAGTCAGCGCGAAGTGGCGGCGATGCTTGGCGTTTCACAAATGTACATCTCGCGTATCGAGCGGAGGATACTTGTCAAGTTTAGAAATTTCTATGAAAAATAGGTTTAGATGCCTTCTGTAATGGGTATATAGATGTAAGAAGCACGGTGTGCGCTATAAGAAGCGGCATGATATTGTGTGCTTCTTGGTGTCTTTGTATGGATTATGCGAGCCGGTATGTGCTTACATCGATCGATGATATAAAAAGAGTGGTCAGCGGTGTGCTGGCCGGCGTGGAAAAGCACAGACCGCTTAACGAAGAATACAGATATAATATTTCTTTGATCATCAATGAGCTTTTGGTCAACTGCTTTGTGCATGCGAAGCCATCGAAAACATCGCCGGTGATATTTAAAGCGGGAATCAGGAACGGATATCTCGTGATCAGCGTCACAGATTCGGGCGGCGGCTTTGAATATGAGAAAGTCTGCCCGGGCATGAGCGGTGATATGCTGCTCAAAGAACGCGGCAGGGGTCTCACGCTCGTGCGTGCGCTGTGTCAGGAAATCAGCTATAACAGCGTCGGCAACAGCGTGGAAGTGAAAATTGCGATTTGACAAATTCCTTCCCGGCGATACGGGCGGATTCGTGTTTTTTCTATCATCATATACAAAGGAGTTTTAATGGCTGCGGAGAAATATTAATAGATAAGCGCCTTGGAAGGGGATTGAATGGCAGTCAGGCGAAAACCGAAAACAAAGTTTTATCTGGTGCTCACCGGCATCGTTGCCGCCGTTGCGGTTATACTGATACTGCTGCTGAGCCCGCCGCGAATGGCTTTGGTGGAGATAGCCAAAGCGGAATTCGATCAGAGTTACGATATGCTCATCGTGCGCGATGAGGTGGTATACGAAGCGAGAAACTACGGCAAGACGAAATATATCGCAGTGGAAGGGCAGGCAGTGAATGTTGGAGACCCCATCATCGAGGTGTACAAATGGGGATACAACGATGAAACGCTCTCCAAACTGCTGGAGCTTCAAAAGAAGATCATGACGTATCAGACCGAGGTCATTCGGGCGGGAGTTATCGACGATACGTTGAAGGATATCAACAACCGGATCAGTGCCAAAGCAGCAGAAATACAGCAGGCCGTGTTTGATAAGCATTCATCCGTGCTGCTGTCTCTCGAACGCGACATGGAATCGCTGCTGAGTGAGCGAATGGCGCATTTGCGTGAGGTGACGGCACCGGATAATCAGCTTAGGGATTACTATACGCAGGAATCCGAGCTGCTCGAGCTTTTTGCATCGTGGCGCAGCCCGCTTGCCGCCAACGAGGGCGGTATTGTAAGCTTTTATTTCGACGGATGCGAAGCGCTGATGAACAAGCAGAACATTGGCAGCTTTACGCGGGATGTGCTGGAAGAGGTGCTGGACGGAAAGACGGTGGAGACCCCCGAAAAAGAGCAGGGCTCTGCGCCGCTTTATCGCGTTGTCAACGGTAACGAATGGTATGTGGTGCTGCTGTCCGACAAGAAGATACCCGAGATGCATCTTGGCAACACCTTTTCCATCATCTTTGAAGATTATTTGGACAACAAGTATACAGGCGTTGTTTCCGATGTAGAGGAGCTTGCGAAAAACGACGGATATGTGTATACTATCATGATACAGGATAATATTGGTCCCCTGCTCGGAGAACGGCGGGTGACGGCGCGGCTTTACGGTGTACAGGAAAGCTACAGTCTTCCCAAAGGCTGCGTGAAGAAAACGGAAGATATCAATTATGTGGAATCAGCGGGCGGTGAGTATATCCCGGTGCTGATAGTGGCGGATAAGGGCGATACAGTACTCGTCCAAACGTATGAGGGACAGCCTGGCCTTCAAGTTGGCCAGCAGATTAAATGGTAGACATCAAATGGAGTCGTCAATGACTGATATCGCGAAGAACTTCGCAATAATTGAAGAAAGGGTTGATGCCAGCGCAAAAAAAACAGGGAGAAGCCGAAGCGATATTACGATCGTAGCGGTCAGCAAAACGGTGGGCGCCGATACCGTTGGACAGGCTGTAGAGGCCGGCATACGGGACTTTGGCGAAAACTATGTTCAGGAGTATCTTAAAAAACGTGAGGTGTTGCAAGATACACTCAACTGGCATATCATCGGGCCGCTGCAGACGAATAAAGTGAAGTATATCCTTAACGGGGTGTGCTTGCTGCATTCGCTGGACAGGCTTATCCTCGCGCAGGAGATTCAGAAACAGTGCGAAAAAAATGGCACGGAATTCTCTGCGCTTGTGCAGCTCAATATTGGCAAAGAACCGACAAAGTCGGGCATATTTGAAGAGGATCTGGAGCGTTTTTTGCAGGACGTGTCTGTAATGAGGAGGATCCGTTTAAAAGGGCTGATGGCGATTCCGCCGGCGGCTGTTAAAGCGGATGATAACAGGCCGTATTTCGAGAAAATGCGAAAACTTTTCGACCGTTACAAAAACGAGTATGCCGGCTTTGAATACCTGTCTATGGGTATGTCGGATGATTTTGAAGCTGCAATAGAAGAAGGCTCAAATGTGGTCAGGATTGGGACGGCTGTATTTGGAGCGAGGTCAAATTAAAAATTTACAGGGGGTTACAATATTATGGCGAGAGGTTTTTTTAACCGTATTTTAGATGCGGTTGGTCTTGAAGAGGAAGAATACGAGGGCGAAGAGATGATGGACGAAGACGACGGCTTCTACGAGGAAGAGATGGAAGAGCCGGAAGAGCAGCGGTCTCCGCGGAGACGTCAGCAGCAGCAGCCCAAGGTGGTTGGTCTTCCGAATTCAGCTGCCAAAATGCGTATGCTGGTTTTTCAGCCGAGCAGTTACGAGGAAGCTGAATGCATCATCGACAATTTAAAGGCCAGAAAACCCGTGATTATGAATCTGGATGATCTTGAGGTGGAACTTGGCCAACGGATTTTGGATTTTGTCGGCGGCGCGGTTTATTCGCTGAATGGAGACATAAAAAAGGTGGCAAGAAGCATTTTTGTGGTGGCTCCGTCCAACGTGGATGTATCGCAGAATGTGGATGACCGCGGCAGCCGTGAAGGATTTAGAAGATTTGATTGATTTTTATATGTGCTTTAAGCGACATGCCGCAAGGAAAACCTTGTGGCATGTCGTGTATAGCATGGTGTTTATTGGAGACATTAAGCATATGAAAGTCTGTGGAAAGGGGTAAATTCCGTGCCTTTAACCGTTAAAGATATACTCGAAAAAACGTTTAAAAGGTCTTTTAAGGGATACGACGAGGACGAGGTCGATAAGTTTTTGGATCAGATTATCGACGAGTTCAAAGCGCTTCAAAGCGAGCTGGCTTCCGTGAAAGATGAGTTGACCACAGTAAGGGAAAACGCCGGGAAAGTCAAGCATTCGGAAGAGACCATTATGAATACGCTCGTCAGTGCACAGAAAACATCGGAGCACATCGTGAACGATGCCAAGCGCAAGGCTGAAATGATTATCAGCAGCGCAGAAGCCACTGCCAGACAGAAGAGCGAACAGACGATGCGCGATCTGGAAGAAGCAAGGTCGAAAATTGATGAGCTTAAAAGCTGTGCCCAAGGGTTTGCGGCCAGCTTCGCGAACATGGTCAATACGCAGGCGGCTTATTTTGAAAAGACATACAGAAGCTATTTCGGGCAGGATTTTGCGCCGCTTGGCGGCATCAATATGGATGCGCTCGAAAAGATCGATAAAGATATCGCGCGGAGTCTGGAGGATATGACCGTATCCGAAGAAGGTGCTGAGAGTGAGCCGCAAAGCGCAAACGATGTGAACGGTGCCGACGACAAGGACGGCTACATGGAGCTTTTTGAAATTAATAAAAAGCTCAGCGATATAGAGAATGTGGACTACACGCCCGAGAGTGAAAACGAGCCGGAAGCCAAGCCTTACGGGGATTATTCATGGATCTATGAGAGTGACGGCCCGCCACCGGATGAAGAGACGACCATACTCGAACCCAAGGATAAGGAAGAATTAAAATCACTGATTGAAGAGATCATTGAATGAGCCTTTAAGAAGGCCTTGACGAAAACACTGCGCTCCAAAAAGATGGTAATATGGTTCGACATGCCGTATGGATTGGCCGATCTAAAGCACTTTTCTTAGGCCGCCTCGCGATGTTTTTTTGACACGATGACAGCTTATCATTATGATGAGCTGTTTTTATTTGTCCAAACCGACATAAATGTATGATTCTGCGGGATACATCCACACTAATCTAAAGAAGGACGTTCACGTAAACAATGGTTAATCAGCGTTTACACAAAACGAAGGCATATGAAATAAGAGGATCACAATGCGCAGAAGAAAAACCATGTGCAGTATGGAGAAACGTTTGAATGAGCTGTCGCTGATGCTGGAGAAGCTCAAGCTTGCAGATTATCTCATCCATCTCAATAACACCAAACGCATGATCTGGGTCAGCTTTCTCGGCGGCCTCGCAAGAGGGCTTGGCCTCGCCGTCGGGTTTACGTTGCTGGGCGCACTGGTTATTTACCTTCTCCAGCAGTCTTTCCTAAACAATCTGCCGGTGATCGGTGATTTTATTGCCGATATTGTGGAAATTGCAAACGAAAGATTGAAGCTGCGTTAATGTAAAATACGCGGCAGATTAGGAGTGTATACAGCCCGTAACACGGAATTCACAATCTTTCAATTGAAATATTTACAGGGTTTGCTATAATGGTGTGGGCTCATTAAATGATAATACAATAACGCAGCAATTCTAGGAGGCTATTCAATGAAGTTGATGATCGGGCAGTTTAACGATTCATTCCCGCCAATACTGGATGGCGTGGCCAATGTGGTGCTGAATTATGCCCGCTGTTTAAATAACGACAAGAGTACCTGCTGTGTGGTGACGCCCAAACATCCGGATGCCGCAGATCAATACAGCTTCGACGTTCATCGGTTTGCTTCAATAAAGGTACCCACACGCACCGAATACCGTGTGGGTGTGCCCCAAATGTCCACTTCATTTTGGATGGCGCTTAAAAAAATTCCCTTTGATATTGTGCATGCACATTGCCCGTTCAGCTCGGGACTCGCCGCGCGCAGCATAGCGCGCAAACGCGATATACCGCTTGTGGCTACCTTTCATTCCAAGTTTAAAGACGATTTCAAAGCGGCTATTAAATCTGAAAGAATTGTGGACAACATCCTTTTAAAGATAGCCGGCTTCTATGAATCCGCAGATGAGGTGTGGATTGTTAATGAGGCATCGGAAGAGACGCTGCGTGAATACGGTTACCGCGGCGATGTCTATATTATGGGGAACGGCTGCGATATCGAGCCCGAGTACCCAACACCCGAGAAACTGAATAAAATCAACGAACGATTCGGGCTGGATCCCGATGTGCCGCTGTTTATGTATATCGGGCAGCACATATGGCAAAAGAATCTGCAGATGGTGATTGAAGCGCTCGGAAAGCTCAAAGCGCAGGGAGAGCGATTTCACATGCTTTTTGTGGGCGATGGTGCGAAGCGTGCCGATATGGAGCAGATGGTTGCCGAATTAAACCTTGGTGATTCGGTCACGTTTGCGGGAAGGATACACGACAGAAAAACGATTGCAAATATTTATCTTCGCAGCAGCGCCATGCTGTTCCCGTCGCTTTATGACACATCTTCACTGGTACCGCGCGAGGCAGCGGCGTGCGGCTGCCCGACCGTTTTTGTTAAAGGAGCCAGCACATCGCAGGGGATTACCGAAAAGGACGGCTTTTTGATTGACAACACGGCAGATTCTCTTGCAGAAACTGTCCGCTATATTATTCATCATCCTGCCGAAACCCGAATTGTGGGGGAGGCGGCGCGCAACACCATATACCGTTCATGGCAAACCGTCGTAGAAGGCGTTTATGAAAGGTATTTGTACCTGATAGATTTAAAGAAAAGCAGATTGGCCATGCGTGCCGAATAACAAGGCAGGCCCCGCAATTTCCTGTCAGCTTGGGAATGTCTTGATTTACAAGCTCAAATCTGCTATGATTCTACACAAATCGCGGAGGGCAGATGAACAAGAAAAGATCACGTTTATTTAGCATAATATACATGGGGCTAACGGTTGTTGTTATAATTCTGATCGTCCTTTTCGGAACGGATCTTGACGAAATTGGGGAAGCACTGAAGAATTTTAACATATGGTGGCTGGTTGCGTGTATCGGATCACTTCTTTTGTATTGGTTTGCTGACGGTTTGCTTCTTTATGATATCACGGCATATATGTACAAAAGGATGCCACTGTTACGGTGCGTCAAAGTCGGTGTGATCGGGCTCTATTACTGTGCGCTGACGCCGTCTTCGACGGGCGGACAACCCATGCAGGTCATGTATATGAAACGGGATAATGTGCCCGTTGGCACCGCGACCTGTATCGTCGGCATTAAGTTTGTTATTTATGAGCTTTCATTGTGTTGCATATATGTGATTGGAATGATACTGCGCGGAGCCGATTATTATGTGAATAATAACGAAGCGTTTTGGCTGGCCGCGCTCGGTTTCGTCATCAATCTCGTTGCCGTGTTTTTCATTATTCTGACCATTATTAATAAAAAGCTCGTCCTCACAATCGGTAATTGGCTGATTCGTGTTTTGACCAAAATCAAGGTTATAAAAGACAAAGAAAAGACGCTTGGGCATTTTGCCGAGGTCATAGAAGAATACCATACTGCCGCATCGTACATTTCAAAATACAAGCTGCGCGCTCTCGGATCGTTCTTTATTTCTGTCATCAACCTTGCGTTCCTGTTCTTGATTCCGTATTTGATTTATTTATCTTTCGGATTTACCAAGTATAATATGATTGATATATTCATCATGGAGGCATTTTTGTTCCTCGCGGTGTCGTTCTTCCCTTTGCCGGGTGCAGCGGGCGCATCGGAAGGCGGCTTCATGCTGTTTTTCGGGCCCTTCTTTGGAGCGGTCACCGGCGTGGCGATGTTGATCTGGCGTTTTCTTACCTACTATGTGATTTTGATAACCGGCAGCCTCATGGTGGTGTTTGACGAGGTTTTTTCAATCAGAAAAAAGAGCAGAGAAAAACGGCTGGAGAAAGACATGGGATGAAGCGGCGCGTTAACTTTTGTATATCATGGTTATAATGCCAAGTATGACAAGAGAGCAGCCGTTTGAATATTTGAGTAAACTGGAAAGGCTAAAATGAGTATTGGGCTGATAGTAGTAATCGTACTGGTGTGTGCTTCGGTTTTTGTTAACGGATGGACCGATGCGCCGAACGCCATAACAACTGTGGTATCGACAAGGGTGCTCTCACCCAAAGCGGCTGTAGGGCTGGCGGCTATTTTTAATTTGCTGGGCGTTATGCTTATGGGGACAGCGGTTGCAAAAACAATTGGTAATATGATCACGCTGACTCCGGGAACTGACGCTTTGGTCACACTCGCCGCCGCTCAGATCTCTATCGTGACGTGGGCTGTGGGTGCCTGGCGCTTTGGCATTCCCACGAGCGAAAGTCATGCATTAATTGCCGGGCTTACCGGTGCGGCACTCGCAGGCGGCGGGCTTGATTCCGTGAGCTGGGCTGAGTGGCAAAAGGTTCTCCTTGGCCTTGGCATATCATCGGTACTCGGCTTTTTATCCGGCTGGCTGGTGACGGCGGGGGTAGCAAAAACATTCGGGAAGATGAACAGGCACAAGGCCAACCGTTTATTCTCCTTCGGACAGATCATATCCGCGTCGGCGATGGCGTTCAGCCATGGGGCGCAGGATGGCCAAAAATTCATCGGCGTCTTTGCATTTGCGCTTATGCTCGGGGGTATTATACCGATGGATGGCGCTTTCACCATTCCTGTGTATATCATGATTTTTTGTTCGGTGCTCATGGCCATCGGTACGTCGATCGGCGGGTACAGGATCATCAAAACGATGGGCATGGATATGGTGAAAATCGATAAATATCAAGGATTTTCTTCAGAAGTCGCGGCATCCGCGTGCATGCTTGCCGCAACGGCTTTTGGCATACCGCTGAGCACAACCAACACAAAAGGAACTGCGATAATGGGTGCGGCGGCAGCGCGGCGTTTGTCCAATGTCAACTGGGGCGTTGTCAAGGAAATGGTGCTGGCATGGGTCCTTACCTTTCCTGCCTGTGGGCTTATCGGTTATTTGATGGCTTTGCTGCTGCACAGTATATTTTAAGAAAAGGTGAAAAAAATGGGGAAAAGATCGGAAATCAATTATTTTGACAGTTTTGTTAAAGGAACGGAATATGCGCTGCATGCGGCCCGTCGCCTTCAGGCGTTACTGGCAGAGGAGCAGCTTACGGAAGATAAGATCGCCGAGATAAAAAAGATTGAGCAGGATGCCGACACGCATATGCACACCTTGTGCTGTGAGCTCAATGTCGCATTTATCACACCGATTGACCGTGACGATATATACAAAATAGCCAAGGAGACGGATGATATTACAGACAGCATCGATTCCGTGGCGAGCAAGATTTGGATGATGAATGTAAAACACGTGACGCCGCCGATGCGCCAGATGAGCGAATATGTCACAAGAGCATGCGAAATGCTTGTGAAACTGATGTCTGAGATTAAGAACCACAAGAAAAACAACAAACTCAATGAATACGTGATAGAGATTAACCGCATTGAGGAACTGGGCGACAAGTGCTACAAAGAAGCCATTAAAGAGCTTTTCGAAAAAGAGAAGGACCCCATTGAGCTCATTAAGCGTAAGGAAGTATACAGAGAGCTCGAATCCGCGCTGGATAACTGCGAGGATGTCGCGGACTGCGTACAGAGCATTATGATCACGAAAACCTGACGGATTTTTAAAAGCTGCATGTTGGTTCATGCAGCTTTTTTGTGCCGTTTAAAGCCAACAAATCTGTTGATTATTAAAAACCCCTATGCTATAATCTCAAATGTATGTCACACCACCGCCGATTTTTGCTTTCGTGCCCATAAAATGGGTTGAGCAAAAAAGAGACGCGATGGGAGGATAAAAACGAGGAGGAAACTATGTCAGTCATTTCAATGAAGCAGCTTTTAGAAGCAGGTGTTCATTTCGGGCACCAAACAAGACGCTGGAACCCCAAGATGAAGAAGTACATCTTCACAGAGCGTAACGGCATTTACATCATCGACCTGCAAAAAACAGTGAAGATGGTTGAACATGCGTATTTTTTTGTGCGCGATGCCGTGATGGAAGGGAAAACCGTTCTTTTTGTGGGAACAAAGAAGCAGGCTCAGGAGTCTATTGAACAGGAAGCCAAACGCTGCGGCATGTATTATGTGAGCCAGAGATGGCTTGGCGGCATGCTGACCAACTTCAAAACGATCCGCAGCCGCGTGAAGAGGCTTGAAAAGATTGAGCAGATGGAAGCAAATGGTGAATTTGCGCTGCTGCCCAAGAAGGAAGTCATCAAGCTTCGTCACGAACACGAGAAACTTCAGAAGAACCTCGGCGGCATTCGTGATATGAAGGAACTTCCCGGCGTGATCTTCATCGTTGACCCGCGCAAAGAACGCATTGCGATAGCCGAAGCGAAGACACTTGATATCCCGCTGGTCGGTATCGTGGATACCAACTGCGATCCGGACGAGATCGACTACGTGATCCCGGGCAATGACGATGCCATCCGTGCCGTCAAGCTGCTCGCTTCCAAGATTGCAGACGCATGCCTTGAAGCCAAGCAGGGTGAACAGCTGGTCGACCCGACGGCCGAGACGCCGGCCGCAAACGATGACGTTGAAGATTTCAGTGAAGAAATTGATGTTGACGAATCGGAAGAGGAGCAATAAAGCGAGATAACAAGGAGAGTATTTAAGATATGATTTCAGCAAGTGACGTGAAAGATTTAAGAGAAAAGACCGGCGCAGGCATGATGGACTGCAAAAACGCGCTCGTGCAAGCGGACGGCGATATGGAAGAAGCGATTAAAATTCTTCGTGAAAAGGGTCTTGCATCCGCAGCCAAAAAAGCCGGCCGTATTGCGGCTGAGGGTATTGTGGACAGCTTGATTGACGGGAATCTCGGTGTGGTTGTCGAAGTCAACTGCGAAACCGACTTTGTGGCAAAAACGCCTGCTTTCAAATCGTTTGTGCAGGAAGTGGCGGCACAAATAAAGAGCGGCAGCCCGGCGACTGTGGACGAGCTTCTCGAGCAGAAGAACGCGCAGGGGAATACCATCAGCAATATGCTCAACGAAAAAATCGGTGAGATCGGCGAAAAAATTTCTGTCAGACGTTTCTCCCGTTTCCAAGCGGAGCACGGCGTTGTGGAAAGCTACATTCACATGGGCGGCAAAATCGGTGTGCTCGTTGAAGCGGAGTGTTCCGAATCGGCGGCTGGCAGCCCGGTGCTCAAAGCGTTTATGAAGGATGTGGCGATGCAGATTGCGGCTTCGAATCCGTTGTATGTGCTGCCAAGCGAAGTGCCCGAGAGCGTGATAACGGAGGAAAAAGAAATCCTGCGTGCACAGGCTCTTGGCGAAGGCAAACCCGCACAGATTGTTGACAAAATGGTGGAAGGGCGTATCCAGAAGTATTACAAGGAAGTCTGCCTGATGGAACAGCCGTTTGTCAAGGATCAGGATAAGGCTGTGAAGGGCATACTCAAAGAGAAGGTCGCGGAGATCGGCTCGCCGGTTTCCATCAAGCGTTTTGTCCGGTATGAGATGGGCGAAGGCTTGGAAAAAAGAAAAGACGATTTTGTCGATGAGGTCATGAAACAGGCGAATTTATAAGCGAAACGTAAGGGAGAGCCGGTGCATGAGCTCTCCCTTTTTTAGCGAACCCCGCCAAAAAGCGACGCTTTCGGCGGGTTGAATCGGCCGGAAAAGCCTTGACCGGGACCAAAGAAGGAGACAGCTTATGCCAAAATACAAGAGGATTATTCTCAAAATCAGCGGCGAAGCGCTTGCGGGCAGCGAGAAGTCAGGGTTCGACTTTGACATGATGGGCCAGGTGGCCGATCAGGTGATTGAAGTGGCAAAATTGGGTGTGGAGATCGGCATCATTGTGGGCGGCGGCAACATATGGCGCGGCCGCAGCGGTGTGGGTATGGACAGAACCACAGCCGACCATATGGGCATGCTGGCGACCGTGATTAACGCGCTTGCGATGCAGGATGCGCTGGAAGGCAAAGGGATGCAGACGCGTGTGCTGACCGCTATCGAAATGCGGCAGATTGCGGAGCCTTATATCCGCCGCAGGGCGATGCGGCATCTGGAAAAAGGCCGTGTGGTGATTTTCGCGTGCGGCACAGGCAACCCGTATTTCTCAACGGATACGGCTGCGGCGCTCCGCGCGGCAGAGATCGAGGCAGAGCTGATACTGCTTGCCAAAAACGTCGACGGCGTATACGACAGCGATCCCAAGAAGAATCCAAATGCCAAGAAGTACGATTTTATCAGCTATATCGATGTGATCAATCAAGGGCTTTCGGTGATGGATACCACGGCTGTTTCTCTCTGTATGGATAACAATATTCCGATTGTTTGTTTCGGCCTCAATGCGCCGGACGGCATCAAACGGGTTGTTATGGGAGAGAACATCGGCACACGTATCAATTCAAAGCCTTAAGATAATAAATTCGGGAGGTTAGAAAAATGCAAATCAAGCATGAAGCATTGGAAAGTGCGAAAGTCAAGATGGAGAAAACGATCGCGGTTTTTAAGAAAGACCTGACTCATATTCGCGCCGGCAGGGCCAACCCGCAGCTTCTGGACGGCATTATGGTCGATTATTACGGCACACCCACGCCGCTGAGTCAAATCGGCAATATTTCAGCACCCGAACCGCGCATGCTCGTGATATCGCTTTGGGACACCAAACTGATCCCCAATGTGGAAAAAGCGATTCAGAAATCGGAGCTTGGCATCAATCCCGCCAATGACGGCAAGGTGATTCGTCTTGTGGTGCCGGAGCTAACAGAGGAACGCCGCCGCGACCTCGCCAAGTCGATCCACAAGAAAGGCGAAGATGCCAAAGTGGCGATCCGTTCAATCCGCAGGGATGCCAACGAGGCTTTTAAAAAGTCCAAAAAGGCAAGCGAGATCACCGAGGACGATTTCAATGTTCTTGAAGATGAAGTGCAGAAATACACGAATGACCATACAAAAACCATTGACGAGATGGTGAAGGAAAAAGAAAAAGAGATCATGGAAGTATGACGCCAAACGTCATCGGCTGGGACGAGGCGCAGGCAGTCGCGTGTCTTGAGGGCAGCGGTTTAGCGGTCAGCCGCGTCGTATATGTGTCAAGACGCGGCATTGAGAATGCGGACACCACGCGCGTCATCCGGCAGCGGACTCTGAGCGAAAACGTGGTTGAAATCACAGTGTCTCATTTTAAAACACAGGTGGGTAACAATTGGGCGTAATCGCGGATATTATTTTTCGCCGCAAACACACGGATGTGTACAGCCGTGTGGACGCAACGCGGCTCCCCAGGCATGTCGCCGTGATTATGGACGGCAACGGCCGCTGGGCAAAAAAAAGAATGATGCCCCGCAGCGCCGGCCACAGAGCCGGTGTGGAGCGGGTGCGCACCATCATACGCATGAGCTCGGATATCGGTATCAAATATCTGACGCTTTTTGCGTTCTCCACAGAAAACTGGAAACGGCCTGCCGACGAGGTGGGCACGCTGATGAAGCTGCTGCTTGAGTATCTTGCGAAAGAACTTGACGAGCTGCATGAGAAAAACGTGCGCATTAAAACGCTGGGCAATATCGCGCAGCTGCCCAAAGATGTGATCACCGAGATCAGCCGTGCCGTGGAAAAGACAAAGAACAATACCGGGCTTACCGTCAATATGGCGGTTAATTACGGCGGACGCCTCGATATTGTGGATGCTGTCAAGCGCATGATAAGCGATGGCGTCAGTGCGGGCGATGTCAGCGAACAGAGCCTGTCGTCATATTTGAGCACGGCGGATCAGCCCGACCCTGATCTTTTTATCCGCACGAGCGGTGAGATGCGTATCAGTAACTTTTTGCTGTATCAGCTGGCCTATGCGGAGTTTTATTTCACGGATACACTCTGGCCCGATTTTAATGAGCTGGAGTATTGGAAAGCGCTCGATTGTTTCGCAAAGCGAGACCGCCGTTTCGGCGGAATTGGAGGAAGTTGATTGGGCAAACGTATACTTTATGCGATACCGGCACTGGCCCTGCTGTTTTCCGTGCTTTATTTTCACGGATTGTACGCGAAGCTGGTGGTTGCGGCTGTGGCTGTGCTTTGTGTTCATGAGATGATGGGCGCGGTCAAATCCGTCGGGCGGCCTATGAGGGTATTGGGTTACGGATATGCGGTGCTGATGTACCCGGCTTATGAATTTGTCGGCGGCATGACCGGCATTGCCATACTCACCGCTTTTGGGATGATGGCCGTTTTTACAATGCTGGTGCTGACCGGACGTGACGCGATGGATGGGGCGATGACCGTTCTGCCCATGCTGTACCCCGGGCTCTTTTTTGCGTTTTTGCTCGCGCTTTTCAGCATTGACAAGGCAAACATCTCGCGTTTTCTTTTGATTATTGCGTTTGGGTCGGCTGTGATGACCGATACTTTTGCCTATTTCAGCGGCAGATTGTTCGGTAAGCATAAGCTGATTCCGAAAGTGAGCCCCAAAAAGACGGTGGAAGGGGCTATCGGCGGGCTGGTTTTCGGCACGTGTGCGGTGATACTGCTCGGCGTGCTGCTTCAGGACAGCTTTGATATTTATATGAATCCGCTTTGGTATGGGCTGCTCGGTGTGATTCTCTCCGTGATGACGCAGATCGGTGACCTTGCGGCATCGCTGGTGAAAAGAAGACTCGGCATTAAGGATTATGGGCATATTATGGGTGAGCACGGCGGCGCGATGGATAGGCTTGACAGTGTGTTGTTTATCAGCCCCGCGGTATTCGCTTTTTATTTTGTATTAGTGGCATAAATAAAGGACGTATCAATGAAAAAGATAGCAATACTTGGCGCGACAGGTTCAATCGGGCGGCAGGCGCTTGATATTATTGAGCAATTTCCCGACCGGTTTCAGGTGACCGCGCTCACGGCGCACAGCAGCTCCGACGATTTGATAGAAACGGCCAAAAAGTTCGGCGCATGCTATATCGGACTGACGGGATGCAACGGCGATGCCGAATTTGAGAAAAAAGTGCCCAAGGGCATTAAGGTGGGCTTTGGCATACAGGGCCTTGTGGAATCGTGCACCGCGGGCAGCCCCGATATCGTGCTGATTGCCGTGGTGGGCATCGCAGGGCTTCCGCCGCTGATCGAATGCCTCGACCGCAACATCAATGTGGCGCTCGCGAATAAGGAATCGCTTGTTTGCGGCGGACATATTGTGAAACAGAAGCAAAAGACGAGCAAATCCGAGCTGTTCCCGGTAGACAGTGAGCTTTGCGCGATTTACCAGTGTCTCAAAGGCAAGGATACCATAGGGCTGCGCCGCATTATTCTCACGGCGTCGGGCGGGCCGTTTTTTGACTGGGATAAAGAAACGATTCGCAGAGCCACGGTCGATCAGGCATTACGGCACCCAAACTGGCGCATGGGCAAGAAGATCACGGTGGATTGCGCGACGTACATGAATAAAGGGCTCGAAATCATCGAAGCGCGCTGGCTCTTTGATGTGAACCCCGATATGATCGATGTGGTGGTGCACCGCCAAAGCATCATTCATTCAATGATTGAGTATAACGATGGCGCGGTGATCGCGCAGCTCGGGCCGACGGACATGCGCCAGCCCATTCAGTACGCGTTCGGGCATCCCGAGCGCCTCGACAGCGTGGTGGGGCATCTTGATTTTAAAACACTCAAAACGCTGACGTTCGATGTGCCGGACACGGACAAGTTTCCGTGTTTGAAGCACGCGCAGGACGCGATACGTGAGGGCGGCGCGCTGCCCATCATTATGAACGCGGCCAACGAAGCGGCCGTGGAGCTGTTCCTTGAAAAGAAGATCACGTTTGGCGATATTGAAAAGCGTGTGGCGTTTGCGATGAACAAGTTCTCACATCTGAAGGCGAACACGCTGCTGGAGATCTATACGACCGATAAGGAAGTTAAGGACTTCGTATATCATAACAATTGATAAAACGCCGTTTTTTATCGTAAAATAGTACGGGAAAAGAAAACTTGGCCGTCGGTGCTGCGAACTTTTCATAAAATGTTACGTATTTTGGGACTCAAGACATGATATAATGATAAAAAAAGGGAGAACAAAGCTTGGATATATTAGCGACTGTACTGAGCATTGTCGGCGCGATGCTGGTTATCGGCATTATCATTATGGTTCATGAGCTGGGGCATTACAGCGTCGGCCGTGCGTGCAAAATCAAGGTGATGGAATTCTCGGTCGGGTTTGGCCCCAAAATCAAACAGTGGGTCAAAAACGATATTCTATATTCAATACGCTGGATATTCCTCGGCGGATACACGAAATTTTACGGTGAGGACGAGGACCTCAACGACAGATTCGCGTTTAACAACCAGCCTGCCGGACGGCGTGCGCTCACAATTTTTGCGGGGCCGTTGTTTAATATTCTCTTTGCCTTTGTTCTGGTCATTATCACACTCGGCGCTTTCGGAGATTATGCTCCGATGATCGTAGAGGTACAGGAAGGTTCGCCGGCAGCGGCTGCGGGCCTTCAGGTGAATGATGTGATACTGCAAATGAATGGTGTGGATATGGATTTTCTGATGGAATTCGATTCCGCCAAACAAGCCGCTGATAACATCAGCGCGCCTATCACTGTGAAACGCGGAGATGAGACGCTTCAGTTTAACGTACCATACGTTTACAGCGAAGAAAACAAAGGGTACATCATCGGCGTCAATATCGGCGGACAGCGCAAAACCTTCGACTTCGGTGAAGCGATCGCGCTGTCGTTCAAATGGATGTTCCTCGTGGTTAAGGGAACAATATTGGCCATTTTCGGGCTGTTTGCGGGGCAAGGAACAGAAAACGCGATGGGCGTGGTCGGTATGGCCGATGTGCTGGGGCAGGCGATCCGCAGCAGCTTTGAGAATGTGCTGCGTCTGGGTGTGGCCATCAGCATCAGCTTGGGTATCTGCAACCTGCTGCCGCTGCCCGCGCTCGACGGCGGACGGCTTGTGTTCATCGGTATTGAAAAGGTATTTAAGAAACCTGTGCCGCGGAACGTAGAAGGCATGATTCACTTCGTGGGGTTTGCGCTGCTCATTGTGGTCTTTATACTGATCACCTATCAGGATCTGTCAAGAATGTTCGGCTAGTTTTTGGGGTGCACAACAGCGCCTCTTGCCGGTGGGGTGGAATATATGAAGAGGCATACAAAAGAGGTCACGTTCGGCGGCGTTCGCATCGGCGGCGGCGCGGACGTGCTGATACAATCGATGACCAATACGGATACGGCGGATGCGGCGGCCACAATCGCGCAGATAGAGCGCCTTGAAGAGGCGGGCTGTGAAGCCGTGCGCTGCGCGTTTTACGCGGAGAACTGCGCGAGCGCGTTCCGTGAGATAAAGAAGCATATGCACGTGCCGCTCATTGCGGACGTGCATTTTGATGCACGGCTGGCTGTGCTTGCGATGGAGAACGGTGCCGACAAGGTGCGCATAAACCCCGGAAACCTGCGCGGTGAAAACGCGCTCGAGACGGTTGTGAGCAAGGCAAAGGAGACGGGTGCCGCGCTGCGCATCGGCGTGAACGCGGGGTCTCTGGAAAAGCGGCTGATCGATCAATTCGGCGGGCCTAGCCCGGAGGCGCTCGCACAGAGCGCAACGGATTGGGTCAACCGTGTTTACGCCATGGGGTTTGAGAACGTCGTGGTATCTATCAAAGCGTCTTCGGTGCCCACGTGTGTCGCGGCGAACCGGGCGTTTTCCGCTGAGTGTGACGCGCCGCTGCATATCGGCATCACCGAGGCGGGCACATATGAGAATGCGATCGTCAAATCGGCTGTGGGGCTTGGCGCGCTGCTGCTCGACGGCATCGGCGATACGATGCGCGTGTCGATCACGGGAGACCCTGTGAGCGAGATTGAAGCCGCACGGCGGATTCTGCAGAGCGCGGGCGTGCGCACGTTCTATCCCGAGGTGATCAGCTGCCCCACATGTGCGCGCACAAAAATCGATGTGGCGGCGCTCGCAAGAAGTGTGGAGAATATTCTTAAAACAAGACCGCGTCCCGTGACCGCAGCGGTTATGGGCTGTATTGTCAACGGGCCCGGAGAAGCCAGACACGCGGACATTGGCATTGCGGGCGGCGATAAAAAGGCGGCGCTGTTCGCCAAGGGTGAGCTCATCGGCACATTTGCCGAAGATGACATTTTAAACGCCTTCACTCATTATCTCGACACACATTTTTGAGGAAATACATATGAACCCGGCACGCTGACTGGTCGGTTTATTTTGCTCATCTGTATGCTGGTGCCGCCTCAAAAAAGCATGCAGTTTGGGTGGCTTACTGCCCGCAGAAAGCAAATTAGGCTTGCCGAATCATTGCGGCTGATTGAATCTGTACTTTCGCAACACATGAAACAGGGGGCAACGGTTGAAACCGGATAATTTTTTCGCCGCGCTTAAAAGCAGCGTCGGCGTGGATGAACGCTATGATCTGCAGTTTGAAAAAGCACAGCACGACGTGAAAAATGCGCGGCTGCTGCTGCATTTTTGCTGCGACCTGCTGCCCGCTGATGCCTGCCTTTCCATTGAGAATTACGTGAAAGAGAATGTCGATAAAAATGCCGAGGTTTGTTTTCAGTACAGAAATTTGAATGAAAATGACGCGGCCCAGTTTGACGCACATATCAGGGAACTGTGCCTTGCATACAGGCCGGCCTTCGCCCCTTTCATGCAGCGCTGTTTGATACAGCTCAAGGGCAAAACGCTGCATGTGGATTTCGCGGACGATCTTGCCCCTGAACTTTTTTCCTCGATGGGCATTAAGGATTATCTATCGGGTTATTTGCTGCGGTGTCTTGGCGAAGGTGCGTCGTTAAGAACGGGCCGGTGCGCGCCCGAAGCCTTGCCCGCACCTGTGCGCAAGAAAGCCGCGAAACAAAAAAGTGTGGCGGTTGAAAAGGCTGCGCCCAAGCCGGCTCTGCCCGATAAGCCCGCCAAAGACGCAAAAGCGGAGCCCAAAAAGGAACAAACCAGCCTGATACACGGAAAGCATGTGCCGGGCGAGTTAACGCGCATCAAGGAACTCTCCGAACTGACGGGCGCCTGCGTGATCAGCGGGCAGATGATAGACATAAAATCGTTCGACATCAAAAACGAGACGCGCGGCAAGAAATCCATCATCGTGTTCAGCGTGACGGACCTGACTTCGACGGTGACCTGCAAGGCGTTTGTGGGGCGCGATGTGCGCGACGAGATCATGGAACGCATGCAAAAGGCACCGGCACTGCGCGTGGCTGGTACGGCGGGGTACGACAGCTTTTCGCGCGAGCTGACCATTTCGGTGAAAAGCATTGAGGAAACGAAGGCGGTACGGCGCGAGGATCACGCGGAAGTTAAACGCGTGGAGCTGCATATGCATACCAACATGAGCGCGCTCGACGGCTGTGCCGACGAGGTGGACGTGGTGAAACGCGCTGCCGCGTTTGGACACGAGGCCGTGGCGATTACGGATCACGGCGTGGTGCAGGCGTTTCCGCGCGCGTTTGATACCGCAAAAAAGCTCGGTATCAAGGTGATATACGGCATGGAAGCGTACATGTTCGACGATGTGGGCTTTTCGTACAGCGAAGAGTTTGCGGACGAATACGTGGTGTTCGACCTCGAGACGACGGGGCTGAACCCAAGGTATTGCGGCATCACCGAAATCGGCGCGGTAAGACTGCGCCGCGGGGAAATCGTGGATACGTTCTCGACGTTTGTGAACCCCGAGCAGCCGATCAGTCAGCAGATTACCGACATCACGGGCATCACGGATGAGATGGTGAAGGACGCACCCAAAATGGGCGAAGCGCTCGACATGTTCAAATTCTACATTGGAGATAAGCCGCTGGCCGCACATAATGCGCCGTTTGACATGAGCTTCATCAAAAAACACGGTGAGGACAACGGTATACGGTTCGACAACCCGTGCCTTGATACGGTGGGGCTGTTGAAGCGCACGTTCCCGAACCACAAATCATACAGCCTTGGCAATCTCGCTGCGGATTTTAATATCAAGCTCCGGCATCACCGTGCGCTGGACGACGCGGAATGCACCGCCAAGCTGATGGCGATGGCGATC
Organism: Bacillota bacterium; assembly: GCA_023406895.1. Taxonomy (GTDB): domain Bacteria; phylum Bacillota; class Clostridia; order Christensenellales; family SZUA-584; genus SZUA-584. Next base: position 30,389 of record JAEXTV010000001.1, read on the forward strand.
AATCAACTGCAAAACCCACAAGGGCCAATAGAAACGACCGATGAAAAAAACATCAAGACGAACCATATCATTCTGCTCTGTAAAGATAAAAAGGGGCTTTTTAATCTTTATAAGCTTGTCAGCGAATCGCATATCAAGCATTTTTACAGACGGCCGCGCGTTCCGAAATCGCTGCTGATGCAGCACCGCGAGGGGCTCATTGTGGGTTCGGCCTGCGAGCAGGGTGAGTTGATTCAGGCAATACTGCGCTTTGCGTCGGATGGTGAACTTGAGACGATCGCCTCATTTTACGATTATCTTGAGGTGCAGCCGGACGGCAACAACATGTTCATGGTGCGCGAAGGGCGCCTGCGAGACGTGGAGGCGGTGCGCGATATCACGCGGCGTGTTGTGGCGCTCGGGGAAAAGCTTAATAAGCCGGTGATCGCGACTTGCGACGCACATTTCATTGAGCCGCAGGACGAATACTTTCGGCGCATACTGATGCACGGACAGAAGTTCTCGGACGCGGACAATCAGGCACCGCTTTATTTCCGCACAACGGACGAGATGCTCGGTGAATTCGCATATCTCGGAGAAGCCAAGGCCCGCGAGATTGTGATCGACAATACGCGCGCGGTCGCGGCACAGGTGGAATCCATTGTGCTGCTTCCCGACGATACCGCGATGCCCGAAATTCCCGATGCGGCCGAAAAGCTCGAGAAAATGTGCTTTGATAACGCACGCGCGAAATACGGCGACCCGCTGCCCGAAAACGTGGAAACGCGTTTGCGGTTTGAACTCGATAATATCATCCATCACGGCTACAGCGTGCTGTATTACATTGCCTACGAGCTCGTAAAGCACTCGCTCGACGACGGCTACCTTGTCGGGTCGCGCGGCAGTGTGGGCTCGTCTCTCGCGGCGACAATGGCGGGCATCACCGAGGTGAACGCGCTGCCGCCTCACTATGTGTGTCCAAACTGCTGCCACAGCGATTTTGGTGTGGATACGAAAAAGTACGCGTGCGGGCCCGATTTGCCGCCAAAGGACTGCCCAATGTGCGGCACGCCCTATTTGCGGGACGGGTACGAGATTCCGTTTGCGACATTCCTTGGCATCAACGCGGATAAGGTGCCGGATATCGATCTTAACTTCTCGGGCGTTTACCAGCCCGAGGCGCATAAATTCATACTCGAATTCTTCGGTGAGGAGCACGTGTTCCGCGCGGGCACCATCAGCAGCATCAAGGACCAAACGGCCTACGGCTTTGTGAAGAACTATCTCGCGGAGAAAGGCATTGTGTCGAGCAAGGCCGAGATCGACCGGCTCACAAAAGGCGTATCGGGCACCAAACGCACGACGGGCCAGCATCCGGGCGGCCTTGTGATACTGCCCAAGAGCCGCGATATTCATGAATTTACGCCCATTCAATATCCCGCGAACGACGCTTCTTCGGGCAGTGTGACCACGCATTATAACTTTAACTCGCTGCACGACCGGCTCGTTAAACTTGATATTCTCGGCCATGACGACCCGACGGCTTTGCGCATGCTGCAGGATATCACGGGGATCAACCCCAAAGAGGTGCCGATTAACGATACCGATACGCTCTCGCTGTTTTCATCGACCAGAGCGCTCGGCCTTAAGCCCGAGCAGATACTCGGCTGCGAGGTGGGCAGCATCGCAATCCCCGAATTCGGCACCAAGTTCGTTCGTCAGATACTCGTGGAGACGCAGCCGACGACGATTGACGAACTCGTCCGCATCGCGGGGCTCTCGCATGGCACCGACGTTTGGCTTAACAACGCGCACGACCTCATACAGGATGGCACGGCCACGCTGCGCGAGGTCATCTGTACGCGCGACGATATTATGAACTATCTCGTGGCCAAGGGCATGGATGCGACGGAATCGTTCTTCATCATGGAATCCGTCAGAAAGGGCAAGGGCTTGAAGGACGACTGGGAAGCGCACATGCGCGAAGCGGGCGTGCCGGATTGGTTCATCGATTCGTGCAAAAAGATTGCCTACATGTTCCCGCGTGCCCATGCGGTGGCCTACGTCATGATGGCGCTTCGCATCGCTTATTTCAAAGTGCACCATCCGCGCGCGTTTTACGCCACATATTTCAGTGTGCGTGCCGACAATCTCGACGCGGCCTATTTGCATTCGGGCGAAACGGTGCGTGCGCGCATTGCGCATATTGAAGCGCAGGGCAAGGCCGCGACGGCGCTCGAACAGTCGCAGCTCACGGTGATGGAGGTGGCGCTCGAGATGTATGAGCGCGGTATTGAATTTCTGCCGTGCGACCTCTACAAATCCGACGCGGTGAACTGCCTGATTGAGGATGAAGGACTGCGTCTGCCGTTTACCGCGCTGGGCGGCACAGGAGCATCCGCGGCGCAAGGCATCGTAAGAGCGCGGGCGGCGGGCCCGTTCCTGTCGGTGGAGGATTTGAAGGCGCGCTCGGGCATTTCAAGCGCGGTGGTTTCGAAGCTGGAGGAAAACGGATGTCTCAAAGGGCTGCTTAAGAGCAACCAGCTGAGTTTGTTTGATTGACACCTGAAAATGGAATAATTGCGGCGTTTCTTATCGGACTTCCCGGGGCAGATTAAAAATATACGGAGGGGGATGGCAGATGAGTGCACTCAACAACAAGATTGTGGTGGTGGGCGCAGGCAAAGTGGGATCAACCACAGCTTATACGCTGATGTTGAGCCATCTTGCGTCGGAAATTGTGCTGATTGACGTGAACAAAGACCGTGCGCAGGGCGAAGCTCTTGACATCAGCCACGGTATCGCGTACTTATGGCAGACCATCGTGAGAGCTGGGGACTACGAGGACTGCGCGGACGCCGATATCATTATCATCACGGCGGGCATCGGGCGGCAGCCGGGCCAGACGCGTCTCGATCTTGCGCGGACGAATGTGAGTATTGTTCGGGCCATTATGGAAGGCGTAATGAAGCACGCGGCGAATCCGCTGATGCTCATCATCTCCAATCCCGTGGATGTACTGACGTATATCGTGCAGAATGAAACGGGGCTGCCTGCGTCTCGAGTGATCGGCTCGGGCACAATGCTCGATACCGGACGCTTCCGGTATCTGCTGAGTGACCACTGCAAGGTGGATGTGCGCAGTATTCATGCGTTTATCGTGGGGGAACACGGCGACAGTGAACTGCCGCTTTGGAGCCATGCCTCGCTCGCATCCAAACCCTTTAACGAATACTGCGACAAATGCGGCCATCCGTGCGGCGGCGTCAACCGTCAAAAGATGTTTGAAGCCACGCGTGATGCAGGCATTGAAATCATCGAGAAGAAGGGTGCCACGTTTTACGGTGTGTCTCTCGCGGCGGCCCGTATTGCGGCGGCCATTATGGGCAATGAAAACTCTGTGCTCACGCTATCCAGCGTGCTGAATGGTGAATATGGCATTAGCGGTGTGGCGCTCAGCCTGCCCTGCATTGTCAATCGCAGCGGTATCGACCGATTCCTCGATCTGCAGATCACAGAAGAAGAAAAAAACTTGCTGCAAGCCTCCGCAGAAAAACTAAAAAATGCAATCAGGGATGTTTACCAATAATGGATTGGATCGTTGAACAGGGCCGTGTTTTCAGCAAAGACGATCACGGGGAATTGATTGCGGAAGCCACATTCTATGAAAAATCGAATGGCGATTTTTATATCGATCATACTTATGTGGTGCCTCGGTTAAGAGGCCGCGGTATCGCCGATGAAATGATGAAAGCTCTGGCGACAGTGATTCGGGAAAGAGGGGGCAAAGTCACGGCAAGCTGCTCATATGCAAATGCGTGGCTCAAAAGGCATAAAGGTGAATATACCGATATCATTTCAAAGGATCTGATGAATGAAGCCATAGCTTGCCATTTAAAACAGTAATATTGGAACATATGGATACAAATGATAATTATATTATATTTGAGATAATTTAACACGCCGTAAACAGGCGTTTTTTTTTAAAATATGTTAAAAACACAGTAAAATAGAGAAAACAAGGCTATATGCAAGTCATTAATGAGCTTATATCATTTCAGACAAGTATACATCAACAGTAACCGAAATTCGGGTGAATAAGGCGTTTGATTTTTTTTTCACAATGTAATAACATCTAAAGAATTTCTGAAATTTTTCAGAATGTTAGCAGACTTCGATAAAAATTGAAATAAAAAATTTATAACGAGGAAGGACTATTTATGAACATTGCATCAAACAAAAGCAAGGTTGTTGTGATCGGTGCAGGCAAAGTGGGGTCGACGGTGGCTTACACGATTATGATGAACAACCTGACATCAGAGATTGTGCTTGTGGATGTAGACAAAAGCCGTGCGCGCGGCGAAGCCCTCGACATCAGTCATGGTATTGCATATTTTAAGCAGCTGACCATACGGGAAGGGGACTATGAGGATTGTGCCGATGCCGATGTCATTATCATTTCAGCGGGTATTGGCCGTCAGCCGGGACAAACGCGCATTGATCTTGCGCGTACCAATGTGTCCATCACACGCGACATCCTTTCCAAGATTATGAAGCACGCGAGCAACCCTCTTATTATGCTGATTTCGAACCCTGTGGATGTACTCACTTACATGGTTCAAAAAGAAAGCGGCCTGCTGGCTACGCGCGTCATCGGGACGGGCACAATGCTCGATACAGGACGTTTTCGTTATTTGCTTAGCCAGCATTGTAAAGTGGACGTCAGAAACGTCCATGCGTATATTGTCGGCGAACACGGAGACAGTGAAGTGCCGGTTTGGAGCCGTGCCTCGATTGCATCAAAGCCGTTTGATGAATATTGCGAGGATTGCCCGCGCCGTTGCCAGAAAATCAACCGTCAGCAGATTTTTGAGGAAACGCGTGACGGCGGTGCTGAGATCATCAAGGCCAAAGGAGCCACGTTCTACGGCGTTGCACTCGCGGCAACACGTTTGCTGGGTGCCATCATGGGAGACGAAAACTCTGTCCTGACGCTTTCGACATCGCTTAGCGGCAATTACGGCATCAGCGATGTGGCCGTCAGCCTGCCGTGCGTTGTGAACCGCAGCGGTATCGACCGTTATCTGGATATCCGTATGACCGATGACGAGCTCACTCAGCTGCATCTGTCGGCAGAGAAGTTAAAAGGCGTTATCAAAGAAGTATTGTAATATATGGAAGGAGAAAGAACATTATGACCATTAACGAAGAATCGTTGAAACTGCATGAGGAATGGAAGGGCAAGATTGAAGTGATCAGCACGGTGCCCGTGAAAGACAAGCATGATTTGAGTGTGGCTTATACACCCGGCGTGGCGGAACCCTGCCTTAAGATATCCGATAATGTGGACCTGTCGTATACCTACACGCGCCGCTGGAATCTGGTGGCGGTGGTGACGGACGGCACGGCGGTTTTGGGTCTCGGCGATATCGGTCCGGAAGCCGGTATGCCCGTGATGGAAGGCAAATGCGTGCTGTTTAAAACATTCGGTGATGTGGATGCATTCCCGCTCTGCATACGCAGCAAAGATGTGGACGACATTGTGAATACGGTGCGTTTGCTGGCGGGCAGCTTCGGCGGCGTGAATCTCGAGGATATCTCTGCGCCGCGCTGCTTCGAAATTGAACGGCGTCTTAAAGAATGCTGCGATATTCCGATATTCCATGACGACCAGCACGGTACCGCTGTGGTTTCGCTTGCGGCAATGATCAATGCGCTTAAGCTCACGGGTAAGGATTTAAAGAGCATCAGTGCTGTGGTGAACGGCGCGGGTGCTGCGGCCATAGCGGTGACCCGGCTGCTTATGGCCATGGGGCTCACCGACGTTGTGCTTTGCGATAGGCAGGGAGCGATCTATAAAGGCCGCGAAAACCTGAACAGTGAAAAAGAGCTGATGGCCGAAATCTCCAACAAACACATGAAAAAGGGATCGCTGGCCGATGTCGTTAAGGGAGCCGATGTGTTCTTCGGACTTTCCGCTCCGAATGTGTTGTCCAAAGAGATGGTGAAAACCATGGCGAAGGATCCGATCATCTTCGCAATGTCGAACCCTGTTCCGGAGATTATGCCGGATGATGCCATTGAAGCGGGTGCGGCTGTTGTGGGCACGGGCCGCAGCGATTTTGCGAACCAGATTAACAACGTGCTCGCGTTCCCGGGCATTTTCCGCGGTGCGCTCGATGTGCGCGCGAGCGATATCAATGATGAGATGAAAATCGCCGCTGCGTACGCAATCGCCAGCCTTGTGACAGAAGACGAGCTCAAGCCCGAATACATTATACCGGCACCGTTTGACCCGCGCGTGGGCCCCGCGGTGGCGGAAGCCGTCGCCAAAGCGGCGCGTGATTCCGGCGTTGCCCGTATCTAACCAAACCAGCAAAAGATCACATACTTTTTGAAGAATCCGGGAGACTCAGCCCGGATTCTTTTTTGTCCGGATGGTTGATATTTCGCGAGATTTTGCTTACCAACATATTTTTTATACCAGCAGGTTATCTCAGACTTGTTCGTTGACTATTATTTTACTCACGTATATAATGAAATAAGTTTTTTCGTCAAGATTTTGCCTGAACAGCAGGATTAAAACAGCTTGTTTCTAAACTATTATCGTATTCGCCATCCTCTTGGAACAAGCCCAAAGGCTCTGACAGCAGTTCATCCAAATCAAGGAGAAATCGGTTAAGAATGAGAAAACGATGTCGGGCAGTCCATTACGATAATATCGTCGTTTTAGGCCGTATCCGTGAGAACAACAAATAATAGACTTAAATCCGTGGCAAGACTCACAACGGCGGATTATTGTTATCAGGGAAACCGTGACAGAACGTTAATACGTGTATGACATCGCTGATCATGGCACTGGCCGCGTGCATCTTCGGTGTGACATCGATCAGAGGGTTTTCACAAACTTCTGTCGTTGGTCTGATTTTGGGCTTCAACCCTTCTATAGTCATTGCCGCTTCGGTATGGGTCGGCCTTGCAGATGCGTTAACAAAGGCAGGAATAATTAAGGTGCCAGTCAAAAGCCAAAGCAAAGGCCAAGGCGTAAGCTGTATAAAACAGATTAATAGCCTTTCCTTGACAAAGGGAGAGGCTTTTCAGTATTAAGGGATCAGTGAGGACAGGAAACCACATTGCAGAGTTTTTTTGAGCGCCCGGCACTTGCCGAAGGCACACGTGAAAAGACAGCGGCCATTCAGGCGGCGACAGGCTTATGCGAGCCAGTTGCGGCCTTGCTGTGCCGCAGAGGCATCGATACGCCTGACGCTGCCAAACGCTTTTTGCATCCGGGGCCGGAACAGTTTCACGACCCGCTGCTGTTGCCGGATATGGGAGAAGCCGTTCAAAGAATTAAAAATGCGGTTGAAACGGGCGAGAAGATCACGGTATTCTGCGATTATGACGCGGATGGCACCACGGGCGGCTGCGCACTCTATTTGCATTTAAAAAGCGCGGGTGCCATTGTCAACATTTTAACGCCGAACCGCCATAAAGAGGGCTATGGCCTCAACGCGGCGGTGGTGGAGCAAATGGCGGGTGACGGCTGTTCACTGATCATCACTGTAGACTGCGGCATTACAAATGTGGAGGAAACGGGCCTTGCGCGCAGCCTCGGCATGGATGTGGTGATTACCGATCATCATGAATGCGGCGATATCCTGCCCGATACCCCGTACATCATCAACGCGAAACGAGCGGATAACGTGTATCCCGACTTAAACCTTGCGGGGTGCGGCGTGGCGTTTAAGCTGATTCACGCGCTGTCGTCGCTGGCCGAGGCGATGCGCTATATCGATCTCATTGCAATCGGCACCATTACGGATATTGTGCCGCTGCTCGGCGAAAACCGCGTGATTGCCTATATGGGGCTCGATAAGATGCGCAAAAGCCCATCCGCCGGTGTGGCGGCGCTCGCGCAGGCTGCGGGCATCAACCTCGAAGAGGTATCATCCTTCAATATCAGTTTTGGCCTTGGCCCGCGCATTAACGCCGCGGGGCGCATGGATACGGCCGAAGCGGCCATAGACATTCTGAAAAGCACAAAGCCAAGTGTCGCGCTGAGCCTGAGTGCCCAGCGGCTCTGCGGGCTCAACGACGCGCGCAAAAAGGACGTTGAAGACATTCTGGCCGACGCGGAAGCGATGATTGACGAATACGGTTATCACAGCGACCCGGCCATACTGCTGGCTCAAAGCAGCTGGAATGCGGGCGTTATCGGTATTGCCGCGGCCAAGATCGCGGAAAAGTACACACGCCCCTGCGTGCTGTTCGGCGGCGAAGACAATCTCGTGGGCTCGGCACGCAGCATCGAGAGCATCAATATTTACGATGTGCTCAGCGTTTTCGCGGACAGATACATAAAATTCGGCGGCCATTCTCAGGCAGCCGGGCTCACCGTAGCGCCTGAGGTTTTGGAAGGTCTTCGGCGTGATGTGTGCGATTATATTCGCGCGCATTATGACGACAGGGCCTTTGTGCGGATGAAGCTGTACGACTTGGCGCTGCATGCCGGGGAGATTACGCGCGAATTGGTGGAGGATATCAAACGGCTTGAACCGTTCGGACAGAATAACGAAAAACCCGCCGTGGCGGTGCTGGGCGGAGATGTTCTCTCATCGCGTTTTGTCGGTAAAAATGAGCAGCCGCATTTGAAGCTCGTGATCGGGCAGAACGCAAGAAAGATAGACGCTGTGGCGTTTTACTATAAGGATACGCACGCGCTTATACCGGGGCGTGCCGATTTTCTGTGTGAGCCGGGTATCGACAGCATGACAAACCGGCCGCAGCTGATTGTGCGCGATATTGTTTATTATCAGGATGATGCGCTGATTCGCAGTTTTCTTAACGCCAATGCCGAGAGCTTTGCAAAAGGGTTTTTGGACGAGGTTTCTGCGCTTGGTGCCTCCGAGTTTGGGATGCCAGATGAAGCTTCGTTTACGGAGGCGCTTCAAGACGCGCTTGCGCAAAGCCGCTTTGGGCTGTGCGTCAGTGTGCAGACGGCACCCGCGCTGAAGCGCGTGCTGGGTTTGGCGAGTGTCCGGGAAGCCATGAAGCAGGGACGGCTGATATTATGGGATCACAAGTCGTTTTCGCCCGATAACTGCATCGCCTGCGGGATGGCGGCCGGGCATACCCGCGTGCTCTGCGTCGGAGCGAATCCGAATACGTACTTATTTGATGATGAGATGCGAACGGCCTATCATAATCACGCTGCGAGTGTTTTTCTTAATCGCGACAAGCTGCTCGGTGTTTACCGCGCGCTGGGGGCCATGCTCAAACGGCCGCGCACGGTGGCTGACATTGCGCGCAAGCTGTCGCTGTCTTTGGAATCGGCTGCCTTCGCAACACGTGTGCTCAGTGAGCTTAAGTTGCTCACTATCGACAAAAGTGATAGAATACTGGCGTTAAACGAGGGGCAGCCGCGAAGAGAGCTTCGTCAAAGCCGCTGTTACTCAAACTTTGAGGACTTATTGAATGGATGATAAAAGCAGAAGCCAAAAACCGCTGATAGAAAAAGTTAAAGAAAACTACTCAGAGGAGGATCAGGTCTTTTTTGAAAAAGCCTACGCGTATGCCGAAAAAGCGCACGAAGGACAGATGCGTCTGTCCGGCGAACCTTTTTTTATGCACCCTTACGAGGTGGCCGGTATACTCGTTGACTTAGGACTTGATATGTCCACCGTGGTGGCGGGACTGTTTCACGACATCGTGGAAGATACCGATGTGACGCTGGAGGAGATCAAAGAAAAATTCGGCGCCGAAACGGCTCAGATTGTGGACGGTGTGACCAAGGTCGGCAAGGTGAGCTTCTCATCCAAGGAAGAGCACCAGGCGGAATATCTGAGAAAGATGTTTCTGGCCATGGCCAATGATATCCGCGTGATTCTTGTGAAGCTGGCCGACAGACTGCACAACATGAGAACGCTCAAATACCAGAGCGAGGAAAAGCGCCTCGAAAAATCCAAGGAGACACTGGAGATTTTTGCGCCGCTTGCGCATCGTCTCGGTATCAACGCGATCAAATGGGAACTCGAGGACCTGGCTTTAAAATATATCGATGAGAAAGCGTATTATGAAATTGCCGCCAAGCTCACCGATACGCGCGCGGAACGCCGCGAGTACATCAATGCCGTGGTCGAAGAGATCAAGCAGCATTTGAAGAAAATCAAGGTGAACGCCGAAATTGAAGGGCGTCCCAAGCATATTTACAGCATTTACACAAAGATCCATAAGAAGCACAAAGCGTTTGAGGAAGTGTATGATCTGATTGCCGTGCGCATTGTGGTGGAAACCGTGCGCGACTGTTATGCGGTGCTTGGCACGGTGCATACCGTATGGAAGCCGATACCGGGGCGGTTTAAGGATTATATTGCGGTGCCCAAACAGAACATGTACCAGTCGATTCACACCACGGTATTGGGGCGCGACGGGCGGCCTTTTGAGGTGCAGATACGCACCAAGGAGATGCATTCCACGGCGGAATACGGCATCGCGGCGCACTGGCATTATAAAGAAGGCACGCAGCAGAGCGAAATGGACAACAAGCTCGTGTGGCTGCGCGAGCTGCTCGAATGGCAGACGGACACCAAGGACTCGCGCGAGTTCATGGAAACGCTCAAGATCGACTTCTTTTCCGATAAGGTGTATGTATTTACGCCCAAGGGCGATGTCAAAGAGTTTACGCAAGGCTCGACGCCGCTTGACTTTGCTTACGGCATCCACAGCGAAATCGGCAACAAGTGCACGGGCGCGAAGATCAACGGCAAGATCGTGCCGCTGTCCTACCAACTGCAGTCGGGTGATATCGTGGAGATCATCACGTCGGCGGCTTCCAAAGGCCCCTCGCGGGATTGGCTGAAAATTGTTAAGACCTCTCAGGCCAAGAGCAAGATTAAGAATTGGCTCAGGAAAGAATATAAGGAAGAGAACATCGTTAAAGGCCGCGACATGCTGGAAAAGGAAGCGCGCCGTCGCGGTTATGATTTGAAAACGCTGTTCAAATCCGAATGGCTCAAGGATATTTACAAGAAGTTCACGCTGCAAAGCGCTGAGGATATCTATTCGGCAGTCGGGTACGGCGGCATCACGACGGGGCAGATCCTGCATAAGCTGATTGAGGAATACCGCCGGGAGAACAAGCCTGCATTTGATAAACCCGTCACGCAGACGCGCAGCGCGCGCACGGGCGAATCCAGCGGCATCATCGTGAAGGGGTATGACGATATGGTCGTGCGGTTTGCCAAGTGCTGCAACCCGGTGCCGGGCGACGGTATCGTGGGGTACATCACGCGCGGACGCGGCGTATCCGTGCACCGCAGCGACTGTTCCAACGTCACATCGGAGGATTTTGAATCGGGCCGGATGATTGAAGTGAGCTGGTCGACCGGCGAAAAATCGAGCTATAACGTGGAAATTCAGGTGACCGCGGAAGACCGCACGGGCCTGATTGCGGAAGTGAGCAACAAGCTTTTCAGTATGGGCTTTTCCATCACGTCCGTCAACGCGCGCATGGGCAAAAACCGTGTCGCCAATATGGTTTTCGGCTTTGAAATTTCCGAATCATCGCAGCTCGACACGATCACAAAATCACTAAAAAGCATAACGGGTGTGCGGGACGTCTACCGCATTCACAAATAGCCGATGGTGGCGGTGGTAGAACGCGTACTCGGTGCGCGCGTGACAGTGGATGGATTGGTCGTGGGCGAAATCGGCAAAGGGCTGCTCGTGCTGCTCGGCGTCGCGCAGGACGATGAAATAAGTGATCTGGATTACATTGTACGAAAAACTGTGAACCTGCGCATTTTCCCGGACAACGGTAAAATGTCGCTCAGCGTGAAGGATATCGGCGCGAGCGTGCTCGTTGTGTCGCAGTTCACGCTGCTCGGTGACGCGCGCAAGGGCAACCGGCCCGATTTCGGCGGTGCGGCCAATGCGGCGCATGCAAAGAGACTGTATGAAGCGTGTATCGAAGCTTTCCGTGCGGAGGGGATCAATACGGCGACGGGCGAATTCGGCGCGGACATGAAAGTAGAATCAATCGGAGACGGCCCGGTGACGATACTGCTGGACAGCAAGAGACGATTCTAGGGAGGAACACATGAAAGTCATTCAAATCGCGGTGGGCGAACTGATGGCCAACGCATTTGTGGTATATAAGGAAGGCTCAAGCAAGGCGTTCGTGGTGGATCCGGGCGCGGATTATGCGCGCATCAGGGAGCGTCTTGACGACAACGGCATCACCGAGGTCACGCATATATTGCTGACGCACGGCCACTTTGACCATATCGGTGCGGTGGCTCAGCTTGCGGCCGATACGGGTGCGAAGGTGTGCATACACCGGCGCGACGCCGCGATGCTGCAAAGCGACACACAGAGCCTTGCGGTGGTTGCGGGGCTTTCCATTGAGCCCGTTCAGCCGGATATCCTGTTTGAAGGCGGCGAGATCATCGTGGCGGCGGATATCGAGGTGGAGGTGCTGCATACGCCTGGTCATTCGGGCGGCTGCGTCTGTTATCTGGCGGAGGATGCAATGTTTTCGGGCGATACGCTGTTTTATATGTACTGCGGACGCACGGATTTTCCGGGCAGCGATGCGGATGAGTACGATCATTCCCTGCACGATGTGCTGGGGCGTTTGAAAAAGGACTACACCGTGTACACGGGCCACGGCATTAAAACCACGCTTTTTGCGGAATTTGCAAACAATCCGTTTCTTAAACCATGACGGCGCTTCATACCACACATCCCGAATTCTTCAACGACATCTGCGAGGCGATGCGCCTGTTTATCGACACGCGGCGCATTGAGCTGCTCGAAAAGCCCGAAGCGGCGGCCGAAGGCCATTCGGTGCTGCATACGTTCGAACTGAGCGGCGGCAAGATGACAAGCACGGCCCGGTTTTTTTTGGACGGCGTTTTCATATCGGAGAATACGTTTACAGGTATGATACCGGCAGGCGCGCTCGAGAAAAAACGAGAGGCCAAACGCGCGTCCAAAATCAGCGTTTACAGGGCGCTGCTTGCTCATTTTAAATCGCCGCTGCCGTGGGGATCGCTCACCGGCATACGCCCCACCAAGCTGCTGCGCGACAGCGAAGCGCTGCTCGGCACGCAACACGCCAAATCGCTTTTTTTGAACACTTTTGACGTATCACCTCAGAAATATACGCTGGCCAAAGCGATTGTGGACGCTCAGGCCGGGCTTTTTCCCAAAGACGGTGAGCTTGATTTGTATATCGGCATACCGTTTTGTGTGACGCGGTGCGCGTACTGCTCGTTCGCGTCGTACACGCCCGATGTGTTTAAGGACGCGGAAGAACAATATGTGCAGGCACTGCTCGCGGAGCTTGAGTGCGCGGAGACGATCATCGGCAGCAGGCGTGTGCGCGCACTGTATGTGGGCGGGGGCACACCCACGGCACTCTCGCCGCACAGCCTTGAGAAAGTATTGAACCGTGCGTCGCAGCTTGCGAAGAACGCGGTTGAATTCACGGTGGAAGCGGGCCGGCCTGATACCATCACGGGTGAAAAACTGGCGCTGATCAAAGCCTCGGGCGCGCGGCGTCTTAGCGTGAACGCGCAGACGATGTTTGACGAAACGCTACAGCGCATCGGGCGGCGGCACACGGCGGCAGAGTTTCTCGCCGCCTATGAGCTCGCGACACAGGCGGGCTTTGATGCCATCAATGTGGATTTAATTGCGGGGCTGCCGGGGGAAACGCAGGCGCACATGGCGCAGTCGCTGCGGCAGGTGATGGCGCTTGACCCTGCGAATATCACGGTGCACACGCTCGCCGTGAAGCGCGCGTCCAAGTTCGCGGAGGCCAATATGGGCGCATTCCCGACCGACACGCAGACAGCGCAGACGCTGGAAACGGCGCACGCGATGCTCGAAGCGGCGGGCTATCACGCGTATTACATGTACCGCCAGAAGTATATGAAGGGCAGCCTCGAAAACGCGGGCTACACGCGGCCCGGGGCTGCATGCCTTTACAATATCGACAACATGGAGGAGCTTTGCGACGTGCTCGCTTTCGGTGCGGGCGCGATTTCCAAGCGGCTTTTTAACGGCGGCGCGCGCATAGAACGCGCGGCGAACGTGAAGGACTTAAAGGGGTACATCGAGCGGCACGCGGAAATGGCGGAGGCCAAGCGCAAGCTGTTTGAATAATTAGGCTTAAAGCAGAAGAATAGCCCGTCCCTTATCTTGCTTAAGAATAAACGCTGGCGGTTGAAAGCGGAACGGAGTGCCTGCGTGGCCCGAAAGAGCAGTATTGCGCAATTGCAGGACGGCATCGTGATCATTCTGTCCTCCGCATCGCCGAAATATGATGCCATTAACGACACCACAAAACCGGCTTTTTTATCTCTTGGCAGCCAACAGGCGTCATCGAAAAAAACAGGTTGACATAAAGGCTTGGTTAAAATATAATTTTACACGTTGACGATTGCCTAGGGGCAGGTAAAGAGATGAATATTGATTTAAGAGAAGCTCTGCTCAATGAGGGCGAGCTTTATTCGTCGGAATATCACGGCGCGTTTGAGGGGATTGATTTCCTCGGCGAACGCTACGATTTTCCGCAAGGCATAGACGTCGCGGCGGATTACCGCTATGACGGGGAAGGCGTGATTGTATCCGGGCGCTTCGATGCGAAGGCGACCGTGACCTGCGCGAGATGCTTAAAACCATTTTTGTATACGATCGGTTTTCATTTTGCCGAGTATTATAAAAAGCAGCCGGAAGAAGGCGAGTATGAATTCGCTGGCGAATCCATCGAGCTGGACCGGATGCTGGAAGACAATGTGGTGGTCAATCTTCCCACGCGTTTCTTATGCAGGGAAGACTGCAAAGGCCTTTGCAGCCACTGTGGGAAAGACTTAAACGAAGGCGAATGCGGCTGCCGGCCCGATGTGGATCCGGACAATCCGTTTGCCGGTCTTTCAAAACTGTACGATGACGAGGAGGTGTAGATAAATGGCGGTACCAAAAAGAAGAACATCCAAACAGCGCACACATACAAGAAAGTCTGCAAACTTTAAGCTGACAGCGCCCGGCATCGCGGCTTGTCCGCAGTGTCACGCGATGAAGCTGACGCACAGAGTTTGCCCGACATGCGGGTATTATAACGGACGGCATGTGATGGATACCGAGAAAAAGGAGAAGGCGCAGTAAGCACCGCTCGTTTTTCACGAACAACGAAAAATAGGCGCTTTCCGCAAGGAAGGTGCCTGATTATTTTTCAGGCACAATTGACTTTTTTAGGTTATAAGCCAAGTGCTGCTGCGCTCGTTCAATGAGCGAATCAAGTATGACCGGCAGCCTGAAAAGGATCGATTGCCGCATCCTTTTGTGATTCTTTTTATCATATTGACGTATATGATATTATATAGAAAAAAAGTTGCAATGGTTTTGTATTTTTTATATACTACCCATATAAAATGAAGATAAGAGGTGGACGGTTGAAAGTCATTGTTGACGCTATGGGCGGGGACAACGCGCCGCAGGCCATCATTGAAGGATGCATGCTCGCGCTTAAAAGTATGCCCGATCTGCACATCACGCTGACGGGGCTTTCCGATGTCATCGAAAAAGAACTCAGCCAATATGAGTTTGACGCATCGCGTATAAATATTGTGAATGCGACTCAAGTTATAGATATGGCGGAATCACCCGTGGAAGCAATCCGCCAAAAGAGCGATTCGTCGCTTGTGGTGGGGCTTCGGCTGCTCAAAGACGGCGAAGGCAGCGTGTTCATTACCGCTGGCAGCACTGGCGCAACGATTGCGGGTGCGACGCTGATTGTGAAGCGGCTGCCGGGCGTAAAACGCCCCGCGCTGGCCCCGCTGCTGCCGAGCAAAACCGGAAAGGTGCTGCTGATTGACTGCGGCGCGAATTCCGAATGCCGTCCGTCGTTCCTTGCCCAATTTGCGCTGATGGGCAGCGCGTATATGAACAGGGTTGAAGGAATTGAAAACCCGCGCGTTGGGCTTGTGAACAACGGTGCGGAAGCCGAAAAGGGCAACGAGCTGACCAAAGCGGCTTATAAGCTTTTGGAAGAGATGCCTGTCAATTTCGTGGGAAATGCGGAAGGGCGCGATCTCGTATCGGGCGATTTTGATGTCATCGTCTGCGACGGGTTTACAGGCAACGTGATACTGAAGTTTATGGAAGGTGTGGCCGGCGTCCTCATGAGCCTGCTCTCCAAGGAACTCAAAAGCACGCTGCGCACGAAGATCGGCGCGGGGCTTGCAATGCCCGCGTTCAAACGGTTTAAAAAGCGGATGGACTATACCGAATACGGCGGTGCGCTGCTGCTGGGTGTCAACGGCGGCGTTGTGAAAGCCCACGGGTCGTCCAACGCCAAGGCGATTCTTAGCACTTTGCGGCAGGCAGCCGGGTTTATCAAAGGCGATGTCGTTAATGTAATAAAAGAAGAAGTTTCAAAAGTGGCACTCAGCGACTAAATAAACGAATTCAGGAGGCTCACAATGGTATTTGAAAAGGTTAGAAAGATCTTGTCCGATCAGCTTGAGATTGACGAAGAAAGCATCACGATGGATTCCGACCTCGTTGAGGATTTGAAAGCGGATTCGCTGGCTATCGTTGAGCTCATCATGGATCTGGAGCAGGAATTTGATCTTGATATTCCGGATGATGAACTGCCCAAAGTGGTAACGGTGAAGGACGTTGTGACCTATATCGAGAAAAACGTTGGCGGTTTCTAAGGCAGTTTATACCCGGAGCGGTGATTTGCTCCGGGTATTGCTTTGCTTCCGATAAAAGAACTTGCGTGGTGTTTGAGAGCATGACGGATGTTGATTATTCCAGACTGGAAAAAAGCATAGACTATACCTTCCATGATAAAAAGCTTTTGAGAAGAGC
Organism: Bacillota bacterium; assembly: GCA_023406895.1. Lineage (GTDB taxonomy): Bacteria > Bacillota > Clostridia > Christensenellales > SZUA-584 > SZUA-584. Next base: position 47,249 of record JAEXTV010000001.1, read on the forward strand.
CTTTATTCATGCGTCGGCGGATTTGGGAGAAAGCTATGAGAGGCTTGAGTTTTTGGGAGACGCAGTGCTTGCTCTCGCGGTGAGTGAGCATCTTTTTTTTGAAAAACCCGTTGATACCGAAGGTGAACTGACCAAGTGCCGTGCGGCGCTGGTTAACGAGACGGCGCTTGCGGAAGTGTCGCGCGGGCTTGAGCTGAGCGAATACTTTACGCTCGGGCGCGGTGAGCGCAATTCGGGCGGCGAGGATAAACCCTCGATACAAGCCGATGTGGTTGAGGCATTGATCGGCGCGGTTTATGTAGACGGCGGCTTCGAAAGTGCCAAGAGTCTGGTGAACAGACTGCTGGAAAAAAGCTTTGAGACGGTGCTCTCGGGCGGCGGATTCCGCGATTATAAAACTCGCCTGCAGGAACACTATCACAAACAGGGAATCAGCGATATTAAATATATCGTTTATAAAGAAGAAGGCCCCCCGCACGACAGGGTGTTTTATGTGAAGCTCGTTGTGAGCGGCGCGGAGGTGGCACAGGGACAGGGAAGGTCCAAAAAATTTGCGGAGCAGAAGGCGGCAAAAGCCGCTTTCCTCGATGCAGTAAAATAGGGGTGGTTATCAATGCTTGATTATTCCAAAGTGAAGGCGGCAGACGAAGAAGTCTACAAGGCTATGATGGATGAGCTGGACCGGCAGGAAAACAATATCGAGCTCATCGCTTCCGAAAACTTTGTGTCGGAAGCCGTGATGAACGCGATGGGGTCTCATCTGACCAACAAGTATGCCGAAGGGTATCCGGGCAAGCGGTACTACGGCGGCTGTGAGTTTGTTGACGTGGCTGAAACGCTCGCGATTGAGCGCGCAAAGAAGCTGTTTGGTGCGGAGTTTGCGAATGTTCAGCCGCATTCGGGCGCGCAGGCGAATACGGCGGTATATTTTGCGATGCTCGAACCGGGCGACACGATACTCGGCATGAGTCTCGCGCACGGCGGGCATCTCTCGCACGGCAGCCCTGTTAATATCTCGGGCAAATACTTCAATATCGTTCCTTACGGTGTGAATCAGGAAACAGAGCAGATTGATTATGAAGCCATGCGTGAGCTGGCGCTGCAGCATAAGCCAAAAATGATCGTCGCGGGCGCAAGCGCTTATCCGCGTAAGCTTGATTTTAAAAAGTTTCGTGAGGTGGCGGACGAGGTAGGCGCGCTGTTGATGGTGGATATCGCGCACATCGCCGGGCTCGTTGCGGCGGGTGAGCACGAAAGCCCGGTGCCTTATGCCGATTTTGTGACCACAACAACGCACAAAACGCTGCGCGGACCGCGCGGCGGTATGATACTCTGCAAAGAACAGTATGGTGCCGCAATCAACAAAGCGGTGTTCCCCGGCACGCAGGGCGGCCCGCTCATGCATGTGATCGCCGCAAAGGCCGTGTGCTTTCAGGAAGCGTTTTCGGATTCGTTCAAGAGCTATCAGCACCAGACTGTGCTCAATGCGAAGGCACTCGCCGACAGCCTTTCGGCAAACGGCATCCGGCTCGTATCGGGCGGCACAGACAACCATTTGATGTTGGTTGACCTGACGGCGCAGGGCATCACAGGCAAAGAGCTTGAGGCGCTGCTCGGGCTTGCGGGCATCACGGTCAACAAGAACGCGATACCGTTTGACACGCGCAGCCCGTTTATCACAAGCGGGGTGAGAATCGGTACCCCCGCGGCAACGTCGCGCGGCATGAACGAAGCTGATATGAAAGAAATCGGCGCATGGATATCCGATGTGGTGTACCGGCGTGAAGCGGCGGTGGACGAGGTCCGCGCCAAGGTGAGAGCGCTGTGCGCCAAGCGCCCGCTCTACAAATAGCAGACATTCAAAAGCCCCTTAACCGGGGCTTTTTCTTTTCTTTGAACGGTGATTGAGAGGCAAAGAAGATATGTGGCTGAAAAGCCTTTTCCGGTTACGCTCATTAAGCCTGTACGCTGCTTTTATGATTATGCGCGCCTGGATGTGATTCGCGTCAATAACGCAGAGAATCGGCGAAAAGATTCATTCATAGAACAAAACGAACTCGCCGATTCTCATGCCTCATAATACCACCACTGGCCTTGGGAAAAGGTGAAGCTTAATACCAAATGGGACGGCAAGGCAATCGTTACTCGTGCTGACACCTCATCACGAACTTTTATCGCGCCCTCTGATGATTGCTCAAGGCAGGTTGGTGTCCGTCGCCGATAGGTGACTGGGGAGAGAAAATGGCTTAAAGCCCGTGATGATCGGCACTTCGTATTCACCACCCTTATATGATAAACAATAAGCCAGAGCTTGCGCTCACGAAGCATCCTTTAAAAAGAAACTGCAGGTGAACGGCCTTCGCACTGTTGAGAAATGGTTTAGGTTTTTGAATACATGGCTTTCATTTGCGGAAATAAATACCATAATTATGTTTTCTCTCATTACAAACATAAAGCGATCATCACATTAATAAAAAACTGTACGTCATGCGTTGATACTGCATTTTTTAAAAAACAGCATGGGAGCATTCCCAAGAATACGATGCGGTGGGCCTCCTGCCGCTGTCATACTGTCAGACCCAAATTATGCAATCCGTGTTTAGAAAAATTGCAAAAATATACGAGATGCACCCAAAAACGAATTGCGCCCCCGCTTTTTTTTTGATAGAATACATCTGCGAAATTACATTTTTTATAAATACAATTTTGTCAATGCAGACAAATAAAATAAAAACCAAATAGGAGTACGTATGAAGATTTTAGAAAAGACGATGCAAAATGTCATCAAACGCAATCCGTCCGAACCGGAATTCCATCAAGCCGTCAAAGAAGTGCTTGAGTCGCTGGAAATGGTTGCAGAAAGACATCCTGAGTACGTTGAAGCCGGCATCTTTGAGAGAATCGTTGAACCTGAACGTCAGATCATGTTCAGAGTTCCGTGGGTAGACGACAATGGTAAAGTTCAAGTCAACAGAGGGTTCAGAGTTCAATTCAACAGCGCCATCGGCCCATACAAAGGCGGACTGCGCTTCCATCCTTCCGTGTATTTGGGAATAATCAAATTCTTAGGCTTCGAACAGATTTTTAAAAATTCACTGACCGGTTTGCCCATCGGCGGCGGAAAAGGCGGCAGCGATTTTGATCCCAAAGGCAAATCAGACAGAGAGATCATGGCGTTCTGCCAGAGCTTTATGACAGAGCTTTCCAAGCACATCGGCGAAGATACAGACGTTCCCGCTGGCGATATCGGTGTTGGCGGACGTGAAATCGGCTTTATGTATGGCCAGTATAAGCGCTTAAAGAATAACTTTACGGGCGTTCTGACAGGAAAAGGACTGACATGGGGCGGCAGCCTTGCGAGAAAGGAAGCAACAGGCTACGGACTTTGCTACTTTGTTGACGAGATGATCAAAGCCAAAGGTAAATCATTTAAGGGTGCGACCGTCGTGATTACGGGCTCGGGCAATGTGGCCATTTATGCAGCCGAAAAAGTTGCAGAGCTGGGCGGCAAGGTTGTGGCTTTAAGCGATTCCAACGGCTACATTCATCACGCCTGCGGCATCGATCTGAATGCGGTTAAACAGATTAAAGAAGTTGACAGAAAGCGTATCAAAGAATACACGAACTATCATGTCGACTCTATATACACCGAAGGCAACGGTATCGCCAGCATTAAGTGCGATATATTCCTGCCCTGCGCCACGCAGAATGAAGTTGACGAAAAAGCGGCTAAGATGCTGGTGGCCAATGGCTGCTATGCGGTGGGCGAAGGTGCCAATATGCCCAGCACCCCCGAAGCCATCAAGGTTTTCCAGGATAACGGCGTGCTTTTTGCTCCCGGTAAAGCCGCAAACGCAGGCGGCGTTGCCACGTCGGCGCTGGAAATGTGCCAGAACAGCATGCGCTATTCCTGGACATTTGAAGAAGTGGATGCAAAGCTCAAGAATATCATGATCGGCATCTACAAGGCCAGCAGCGAAGCCGCAAAGGCTTATGGCCTTGAAGACAACCTTGTGGCGGGTGCCAACATTGCCGGCTTCCTCAAAGTGGCCGATGCGATGTATGCGCAAGGTGTTGCCTATTAAGGGGCAGCTTCTGTTTCGAAATACTGTATTCCGTTGAAAAACGACGGCATCTATTTATGACGTTAAGGAAGCATCTTCCCCTGCATTGGGGAAGATGCTTTATCCTTAACTTGGATACGTTATTTTGGTGATAATAAGCCGTAAGGCAAACGGTGCGGGAGGAAACAATGAGTATACATGATCGTGTCAGTGCAGGAAGCAGCGGGATTGACAGAATGATCGACAACCTCCGTTTGGGGGATAATGTTGTTTGGAAGGTCGATTCTGTTCATAATTATAAAAGGCTTGTTCGGTTGTTTGTGTCTGCCGCGCTGGCGGATAACCGCAAGGTGGTTTATGTGCGGTTTGGCACCCATGAAGCGCTTTTGGACGAGGATATGCGCATCAACGTTCATGAAATGGAAGCAGGCAAGGGCTTTGAGAATTTTACGACAGAAGTGTATCACATGATTGGTTTGGAGGGGAGAAAAACCTTCTACGTTTTTGACTGCCTGACTGATCTGCTGGCTTGCTGGCATTCCGATGTGATGGTCAAAAACTTCTTTAAAATCGTCTGCCCGTTTTTATATGAGCTGGACACGGTCGCCTATTTTGCACTGATGCGCAATGTTCATACGCTCGGGACCATCGCGGGCATCAGGGAGACCACACAGGTGCTTTTTGATGTTTTTCAAGCACAAGAGAATCTCTATATCCATCCTCTAAAGGTTTTCAACCGTTACTCACCGACCATGTTTTTGCCTCATTTGCTGCAGAATGAAGAGGTGCTCAGCATTACAAACAGCGCGGAAGCAGCAAGCCTGTTTTCTGATTTTGTCCATAAAGAAACGCGGCACGACTATTGGTACTCCATGTTTGCCGAGGCGGAAAAGGCGCTGGATCTTTGCAATGAAAAGAAAAATGAAATAAAGAGACGATTGATGTCGATGCTCATCGGCAATCAGTCAAGAATATTTGACCTTTGCGACAAGTATTTTTCTCTTGCCGATATTTTGGGAATTGCTTCGAGAGAAATCGGCACCGGTTTTATCGGGGGCAAGAGCGTGGGCATGCTGCTGGCGCGCAAGGCGCTGGAGATTGAGGATGCCGAGCGTTTTTCAAAATACATGGAACCGCACGATTCGTTTTATATCGGTTCCGACGTTTTTTACACGTACATTGTTCAGAATGATTGGTGGAAGCTGAGAACAAAACAAAAAACCCAAGATGGCTATTTTAAGTACGCGAAAGAGATCAAGGACAAACTGCTTCACGGCAAGTTTCCGGAAGATATTCAGGCACAGTTTATGCGGATGCTTGAATATTACGGGCAGTCACCCATTATTGTTCGGTCAAGCTCGCTGCTGGAGGACAACTTCGGCAATGCTTTTTCGGGCAAATACGAAAGCATTTTTTGTGTGAATCAGGGGACGCCGGAGGAAAGATACGACGCTTTTGAACAAGCTGTGCGAATTGTTTACGCCAGCACAATGGACGAAGACGCGCTCGCCTATCGCATGAACAGAGGGCTGTTTCATAATGACGAACAAATGGCGATTTTGGTTCAGCGCGTATCGGGAGACTATTACAACGATTATTTTTTCCCCCACATCGCGGGTGTGGGCAATTCTAAGAACCTGTATGTGTGGGACCAGAATATGGATGTGGATGCGGGGATGCTTCGCCTTGTCATGGGGCTCGGGACAAGGGCGGTTGACAGAACATCGGGCGACCATGTGCGCATCGTCTGTCTCGATGATCCGCTTCGGCGTTCGCCGATGCATTCCGCAGATCAGAAGAGATTTACACAGCATCATGCCGATGTGCTTTCGTTAAGCGAGAATATTTTAACGGAACGTAAAATAGAGGAACTGCTGGGCATTGATCTGAAAACGGATAAGAGCATTTTTTTCAAGCTCGATATCGAAACCATGAACCGGCTGCGTGAGCTGGGGTATGCGGACGTGAAACCGTCGTACATTTTGGATTTTAATAAGATGCTGGCGGAATCGGGTTTTGCGAAGCTTATGAGGGATATTTTGGCTTTGCTGTCAAAAATATATGATTATCCGGTTGATATCGAATTTACCGGCAATTTCACGCAGGATGGGCTCAAGGTGAATCTGCTGCAATGCCGGCCTCTTCAAACGAGAGGGCTTGGCAAATCGGTCAGCATTCCCAAAATTGCCGACATGAACGAGTGCTTCTTCTATTCGAACGGGAACTTCATGGGAGGGAACGTTCGGATGTCTATTGATCACGTCGTCATGGTGGATACAAAGGCTTACCTTGAACTGTCGGAACAGGAAAAGCATCTGGTTGCCAGACAAATCGGGAAAATCAATACGGCGCTCAAGGGAAAAAACGTGATGCTGATAGGCCCTGGCCGCTGGGGAACCACCACCTCTTCGATCGGTGTTCCCGTGCATTTCGCGGAGATATGTAATATGTCGGTGATTTGTGAAGTGGCAGACGAGGCCTTGGGATTTTTGCCGGAGCTTTCATATGGAAGCCACTTCTTTCAGGATCTTGTAGAAATGCAGATATTTTATGTGGCTCTTTTTGCGGGCGAGAAAAATGTTGTTTACAACCCCCAATATATTTTGTCAAATAAAAACCTATATCAAGATATATGTCCGTATGCCAAAAGCTTATCCGAAGTGATTTTTGTCTGCGAAACAAAGGCTTTGCAGATTTACTCTGATATTGTGTCGCAAAGAGTATTATGCAGGTAATCTGATTGCCGTAAGACAGTCGCCGCACAACACAGGCGGGCTTTTGTTTATTTCTGCTTCCTTAAGAATTTTACACGGGCTTTACATGGCTTTGATTTGTCTTTTACAAAGCTCTTGTATACTCAGTCCAGATTTTAAATTCTTTAGGAGGAATACATGAAGAAAGTTAGTTTATTGGTGATACTCGCGGCCATGATGCTTGTGGCGCTGGTCGGTTGCGGACAAGCCGCGTCCTCCCCGTCAGCTGAAAGCCCGGCTCCCTCGGCTGAAACAACGACTGCGGCGGCATCTTCGTCAGAAACGTCTTCTGCTGAGCCTGTGGTGCTCAACGTGGTCGGCTCCACATCGGTGGGCCCGGTTATCGAAGCTTTGGCTGAGAAGTACATTGCGGTTCATCCCAATGTCACGATTAACGTTCAGCAGCCCGGGTCGGGCGGCGGCGTGACAGCCACAGCGGATGGCAGCGCTGATTTGGGCATGGCATCCAGAAACTTAAAAGACGAAGAAACGGCGGCGACGCCGGATCTGCAGGCGCATGTGCTCTGCCTTGACGGTGTGGCGGTGATCGTGAACGCGGATAACAAGGTGACGGAACTGACGGCAGAGCAGATTAAAAAGATCTTCATGGGCGAGATCACCGACTGGTCTGAAGTCGGCGGCGACAAGGGCCCGATCACGCTTTACTCCAGAGACGAGTCTTCCGGCACGCGCGAAGCTTTTCAGACACTGTTCCTTGGCAAAGACGATGCGGGCGAAGAAATCAAGATTGACGACAAGAAGTGCCTGATCGTCGATTCCAACGGCTCGATGGGCTCCTCCGTGGAGGGCGATCCGATGGGTATCGGCTATATGTCTCTCGGCCTTGCGCCGAACTATAAGGTCGCTTCCGTTAAGATCGACGGTGTGGAGGCGACAATCGAAAATCTGGTAGGGGGCACCTACAAGTACTTCCGAAACTTCAACCTGCTGACCCTCGGTGATCCGGCGGGCGAAGTGAAAGCCTTCATGGATTACTGCATGACCGATGCCGAAGCGACGGCCTACATGGAAGGAAAGGGCTATGTGATGCCCTACGGTAAGACCTCATCTTAGATTCCAATCAGGAGACGGCTAAAAAAGGCCGTCTCTCAGGCTGCTGACAAAGTAACAAATATCATTCCGAGCGAGCGTAAGCGATCGACTACGAAGTGGAGTGAAATCCCATGTTTAAAGCGTTTCAACATGGGATGCTCACGTCGCTACGCTCCTCAGCATGACAGGTAGGGGTTTTTCATCAAGCTGGGAGACGGCAAAAAAGGCCGTCTCTTTTCTTGTTATAAGAATACCCCATGTCATACCGGGAGTTCCATTTGCTATGTGAAGAATGGTGTTCTCAAAAGCCTTCTCCTAGAGGAGAAGGTGGTGCGAAGCACCGGATGAGGTGTCAATATCATAGTTATCACATGGCACACCTCATCAGTCGCCTGTCGGCGACAGCTTCTCCTCAAGTAAACACTGATTATCTCAATGTTTTGGTTAGTAAGGGCTTCGCCAGATATAAAATCGCATTATTTTATAGTCTAAAGCCCCCAATATCATCCCTTTTGTGGGGGGTAACTGCTTTTTGGGCGCAGTTACCCCTCAGATAGCTAAAAGCCCCCACTGAGTGCACACATATATAAATTTGCACTGGCAAACAGAAGATTTGCATGGCCAGTGTTTTTTGCTAAGCCTTTGTATCGCGCCCTACGCCATTTGAATATATCTTTTACGATATGAAAGACATATTCCACCTTCCATCGAACGCTGGACTTTCGTCTCTCAAACTGTTTTTCCATTTGATAGCTCAATCCATTTCCATAATGGCGATTAAACGTCCCCATTTGCCGATTGATTCGATAGTCTCGTTCTATCCCATCTTTCACATAGTTCTCCATCTTTAAATAGCCCGCATCGCCATATACGACAGTATCGTCTGTCCGGAGCAATTCGGGAGCAACCTTTATCTCTGCCAGATTTGCAGCTGTGACGCTGAGATGGTGTACATAGCCCGTTCCCGCATCAGCTCCTATATGTGCACGCATCCCAAAGAACCACTTAGTGTTTTTTCTAACAGAGTGCATGTCGGGATCCAACTTCTTTTCAGCATTCTTCCGAGAGGAAGATGCCTCTATGATTGTCGCATCGACGATTGTTCCGCCATGCATCATTTTGCCTTGAGATGACAGTCTGTCTCTAATATCAGAGAAGAGTTTTTGTTGTAAGCCGTTATCATTAAGCAGCTTGCGAAATTTACAGAGGGTCGTTGCATCCGGCGTTTGCTCGCCATCATTAAAGTTTATCCCTAGAAACTGCTTCATTGCATAGCTGTCATATATTGCATCCTCGATGCCTTCGTCCGAAAGGCTAAACCATGTTTGAAGCAAAAGCATCCTAAGCATGCGCTCGATATCTTGCGGCTTTCGGCCTATTTTACCTTCGGGATAATATGGCTTTATAATCTCTACCCAATTGCTCCACGGAACCACTGAGTTCATCTTATTTAAAAATTCTTCTCGCTTGGTTATTTTTCGTCTCTGAGAATACTCCAAATCCGTAAAACTACTTTGCTTGTGCATACTCTTCACCTCGTTTGCATTTTATCATATTTTGGAGATGAATTAATCATCGTTTACTCAAGGAGAAACCTTAAGAAATACTTAAAACGGATATCACCTCCTTTAGACTTTCGGTCAGCTCAGTCCACCTAAGGGTAATTCTATTGCAGACCCCATTTTGTCTCATATCAAAGGGGGCCTTCCTTTCACTTTACGAGAACTTAACAAACGTTTAACATGCCCGTGCCGCAGCGCGAATACGGCGGAAGTAAAATAGGTATAGAGTCACAGTTTTATATAACAAGGTGGAAAGAATGAAGAAACAAAAAATAAGGCTGGGTGAAAAGACCATTGAGAAAGTGATGCTCATATGTGCATTCACCTCCGTGGCTGCCGTTCTGGTCATCACCTACGTGATTTTTGCCGAGGGCATCCCGCTTTTTAAACATGTTGGCGTGGGGGATTTTCTAACCGGAGCCGATTGGGACCCGGACGCCAAAATTCCGCAATACGGCATTCTGCCTATGATTACGGGCTCTGTCTATACAACCGCCATTGCGTTGGTTTTGGGAATCCCGATCGGGCTGGGCTGCGCGATCTTTCTCGCTGAAATTGCGCCCCGTAAGGTGTCGGCGGTTTTGCGCAAAATCATCGAGATACTCGCGGGTATCCCGTCCATTGTCTATGGATTCTTCGGCTTGGTGGTCATCGTGCCGTTTGTGCGAGGTTTCAGACTCGGGCCGGGCCAAAGCGTGCTTGCGGCCGGGTTGATACTCGCCATTATGATACTGCCGACGATCATCACGATTGCCGAAGTCTCAATGCGGGCGGTGCCCAAAGCCTATAAGGACGGGTCCCTGGCGCTCGGCGCGTCTCAATGGCAAACCATCAGGAAAGTGAGCCTGCCGACGGCCCGGTCGGGCATCATTGCCGGCATCGTGCTGGGTATAGGCCGTGCCATGGGTGAAACGATGGCGGTTATTCTCGTGGCGGGGAATACGCCGATTATTCCCGAATCGATTTTTCAGCCGGTACGAACGATGACGGTCAACGTTGTTCTGGATATGTCATACGCTGTGGTCGGATCAGATCATTACCGTGCGCTCTTTGCCACAGCGATTGCGTTGTTCATCTTCACCATGATCATCAACGCGGCTGTGATGCTGCTCAGCAGAAAGAGGGTGACTGCATGAATCAGGAAAAGTGGCTCACGAAAGAGATGGTTCTCGCCAACAGAGCCAAACAGAAAAGACGCCAGAATTTTATCTATTCGCTGCTGTATTTGGCTTCGTTTGCGGCGGTTGCGGTGCTCTTTCTGATTATCGGCTATATATTCGTCAACGGGCTTAAGGAAATTTCATGGGAGTTCCTCACGGGACCGGTGAAAGACGCGGGACGGGAAGGCGGTATTTTCCCTGTGATCATCAACACGCTGTATTTTGTGGGGCTGGGCTTGCTTTTTGCGGCACCGCTTTCGATACTCGCGGCTCTATATATGACCGAGTATTCACGGCAAGGCCCGCTGATTAAAGTCATACGCTTCTTTACGACGAATCTCGCAGGCATCCCGTCAATCATATTCGGCTTGTTCGGGTTCATGGTGTTCAACAAATTCTTCGGTTGGGGGTATTCGCTGCTCAGCGGTGCGGCAACGGTCGCCGTTGTGATACTCCCGACGCTGATCCGGACTTCCGAGGAAGCGATTATGACCGTGCCGGCGGGTTATAAAGAAGGCTCATTGGCCTTGGGCGCAACCAAGTGGCAGACGATGAGAAAAGTCGTGATACCGGCGGCGTCGCCCGGAATCATTAACGGGATTATCCTTGGCATGGGCCGCATATTCGGTGAAACAGCCGCGCTGATGTACACACTGGGGATGGGGACCGAGCTTGTTAAAAATTTGTTTGGATCCGGCCGGTCGCTCGCACTTCATCTCTATGCCATGATTAAAGAAGTCTCAGCGGCCAAGGGCTACGGGACGGCTGTTCTGCTGGTGATGATTGTGCTGATACTGAATCTGATCGCCGGGATATTTGACCGCCGCATCAATCGATATAAGGAGAATCTCTGATGAATATAGCAGTGAAGGAACAAGAGACGGTAACGACCGGACACATAAAGGTGAAGGTGAACGCTTTAAACCTTTACTATGGCAGCTTTCAAGCCCTTAAGCATATCAATATGGATATCTGCGAAAACGAGGTGACGGCGCTGATCGGCCCTTCGGGTTGCGGCAAATCCACATTCTTAAAATGCATCAACAGAATGAATGATTTGGTTCACGGATGCCGTGTGGAAGGCGACATTATAGTCGACGGAACGGATATATATAAGGATGGGGTCGATATCGCCTACCTGCGCAAGGAAGTCGGCATGGTTTTTCAAAAGCCCAACCCGTTTGAACTGACGATATACGATAACATCGCCTATGGCCCGAGAATTCATGGTCTGAGGGACAAAAAGAAGCTGGACCTCATTGTGGAGCGCAGCTTGGCGCACGCGGCCCTCTGGGACGAAGTGAAAGACAGGCTGCACCAGTCTGCCATGGGGCTTTCAGGCGGCCAGCAGCAAAGGCTTTGTATTGCGCGCGTGCTCGCGGTGGAGCCGTCCGTCGTACTGATGGATGAGCCGACAAGTGCGCTTGACCCGATTTCCACGGGAAAGATTGAGGAGCTGATCGGCGAGCTCAAAAAGGAGTACACCATCATCATCGTGACGCACAACATGCAGCAGGCAGCGCGCGTCTCGGACAAAACGGCGTTTTTTCTGCTCGGCGATATGGTGGAGATGGGCGAGACGCGCCAGATTTTTCAGCTTCCGCGAGACAAACGGACAGAAGACTACATTACGGGCCGGTTCGGCTGAATAAATAAGGAGGATAGCCATGAAAACACGTGTTGAATATGACCATCAGCTCGAAGCCTTGAAGCATGAGATCATTCGGATGGGGTCGCTCGTTGAGCAGCTGCTGGCTTCGTCGATGAAGGCGCTCGTGGAGCGTGACTATGAGAGAGCCCAGAAGATTATGGACAGCGACGACGAGATCGACGACCTTCAGCTCGACATAGAGGAACAATGCATCACGCTGATTGCGACGCAGCAGCCGCTCGCCGGCGATCTGCGTGTGATATTTGCCTCGATCAAAATGGGCACGGATTTGGAGCGCATTGCGGATTATGGTGTGGGCATTGCGAAAACGGCCATTCGGCTCAAAGACGAGGAATACATCAAGCCGCTTATCGATCTGCCGCGTATGACGGATATCGCGTGCGACATGCTAATGTCGAGCGTGCGCGCGTTTGCAGCCGGCGACAGCGAGCTCGCCATAGAAACGGCCAAACGCGATAGTCAGCTCGATTCGCTGTTTAAGCAGATTTACCGTGAGTTGTTGACATTTGTGATGGAAAATTCGAAGCACATCAATCAGATGATGGCGTTTGTGCTGATTGCGCGGTATCTTGAACGCGTGGGCGACCACATCACAAACATCTGCGAATCCATCGTGTATAACGCAACGGGAAAACGGCTTGATCTGGATTGATTTGATAAAGTATTTTTTTCCGCATCGATAATTTTCCCGCCCTGTACGCATGCTAACACAAAAGGCTTGCAGACAGGGTGTATTTATGAGCATTTCTTTGGTGATCATGTTGGGTTTGCCGATTCTGTATCTAACCGGCAGCCTGCGCAAAAGCACGGACGCTGCCGGAATCAACGGGGCTTGTTTTGTGCTTTATTTTATTATCAGCGCGCTGTTGTCCGTCTTTCCGCCGGTCATCATTGGCGGAAATATCGGCATTATCATTCCGGGCGCGTTTATGTGCTTAGCGCCTGTCGTCTATCTGATTATCCGGCGGGATTTTACTTTTCGTTTCTATATAGCCGCCATGGTGACAGTGCTCATATCCGTCACTGCTTCGTTTGTATCCATATCGTACACCATCTCGTTCTTCAGCGCCCTGCTCGTCTTTTCGGTATCACTCGTGTCCTTGATCTTTTTAAAAAACAGGGCGTCTCTGTTCGCGCCCGTACTGATCGGAATATACAGTGTGTCTGCCGATATTATGTCGCTGCTGACAGAGGCTGTTCGGACGGTTTATGCTTTTGATGTTCTTGACATTGCGTCTATCAGTTTTGTTATCTGTCTTGCCGTGTCGTATCTCTTGTCCCGCCCGTGGCATAAAACCCCTGCCGTACAAACCTGACAATGTGCCGCAGGCTGCAACAAAGGCTGGCGTAAGGCAATAAAATAGTATATAATAGCCCGAACAAAACTGAAAGGGCCATTTGCTTTGTTTGAAGTAGAAAGCGTCAGGAACGGCAGCGCGGCGCAGCGCGGCGGCATACTGCCGGGTGACAGGATCGTATCCGTCAACGGAGAGCCGCTTCTTGATTATATCGACTATATCTATTTTTGCGCACAGCGCCGGCTGAAAATACGCATCGAGCGCCAAGGGGCTTTAAAGACATTGCTGGTTCTTAACAGCGATGAAGATGACCTCGGAGTCACGTTTACCGAACCGCTGCTCGGCAAGAAGCGCGTTTGCGGCAACAAATGCGTGTTTTGTTTTGTTCATCAGTTGCCTAAGGGAATGCGCAAAAGCTTGTACGTGAAAGACGAAGACTGGCGCTATTCGCTCATTATGGGCAATTACGTCACTCTATCCACAATCTCAGACGACGAAGTGAAACGCATTATTAAGCGCAAGGCGTCTCCGCTTTATATCTCCGTTCATACCGTGGACGAGGCGCAGCGACGGCTCATGCTGGGCAATGAGAATGCCGTACCCATTCGCCCGCTGCTCAAAAAGCTCGCGTCACACGGAATTCGTTTTCATGCGCAGGCGGTGATATGCCCGGGGTTCAACGACGCCGAACGACTTGAAGATACCATCCGCTTTTTAATAAGGCTGTATCCGGCTGCGGCATCACTGGCCGTGGTGCCGGTGGGGCTCACCGGGCACCGCGAAAGGCTCACGCCGATTGAGCCCGTCTCTCAAGGTATGGCGCGAGAGACCATCAAAACGGTTGAAAAATGGCAGAAAGAATGTTTAAATAGTATCGGTACGCGGTTTGTGTTTGCGTCGGATGAATTTTATATCCGCGCGGGGCTTCCGCTGCCGCCCGCAGAAGACTACGAAACATTTGATCAGATAGAAAACGGCGTAGGCTTGGTGGCGACGCTGCTAAGCGAAGCCGATGAAGCGCTGGAAAGCTGCAAGGGCGAAGGTGCCGATGTGAGCCTTGCGACCGGCGAAGACGCATATCCTTTTATTGAAAGCATAGCCAAAAGAGCGGCGGAGCGGTCAGGCGCGCGTGTGCGCGTGTATGCCGCGAAAAATCTGACGTTCGGCGGTGCCGTGACAGTGGCCGGGCTGCTGGCCGGGCGTGATTTTGTTGACGCGCTAAAAGGTAAGGATTTAGGGAGCAAGCTGCTGATACCCGCGGCGGCGCTGCGTGACGACAACGTATTTTTAGACGATATGACGCTTGGCGAGTTGTCGCAGACGCTGGGTGTTCGGGTGGAGCCTGTTTGCGACGGTTATCAGCTTGTCTCGCAGATTTGCGGAATATAAGAAAGAGGACAAAGAATGGCAAAGCCGTTTGTGGCCATCGTGGGGCGGCCCAATGTGGGCAAATCCACTTTTTTTAACAGAATAGCCGGACGGCGCATTTCCATCGTGGAAGATACGCCGGGCGTGACGCGCGACCGGATTTATGCGGACGCGGAGTGGCTTGGACGCGAGTTCACGCTGATTGATACGGGCGGTATCGACCCGGATGCCGAGGACGTGATATTAAAGCAGATGCGGCTGCAGGCCGAGCTGGCTGTGGATATTGCCGATGTGATATTGTTTTTTGTGGATGCGAAGCAGGGTGTGCTGCCCGCCGACCACGAGATTGCGGACATGCTGCGCCGCGCCAACAAGCCGATCATCACCGTGGTCAACAAAGCGGACAATAAGCAGGACGAGCAGAATGTGTTTGATTTCTATTCGCTCGGGACCGACCAGCTGTTTGCGATATCATCGTCTCAGGGCCTTGGCCTTGGCGATCTGCTGGATGCGGTGATTGCGGATTTTGGCGAGGCAGCGGCCGAAGAAGAAGCCGAGACGGTGCATATTGCGATTGTGGGGCGGCCCAATGCCGGCAAATCGTCGCTGGTCAATGCTATCATCGGCGAAAAGCGCACCATCGTATCGGAGATAGCGGGAACCACGCGCGATGCGATTGACGTGCCGTTTAAGCGGGAGGGCATTGATTTTGTGCTGATCGATACGGCGGGCATACGCAAAAAGGCGCGCATTGAGGACAAATCGATCGAACGGTACAGCGTGATACGCGCGTTTGCCGCGGTGCGGCGCGCCGATGCGGTTGTGATTATGATCGACGCGACGCAGGGGATATCCGAGCAGGATGTAAAGATTGCGGGGTTCGTGCACGACGAGGGGAAACCCTGTGTGATTGCCGTGAATAAGTGGGACGCGGTGGATAAGGACACGCATACGATCAACAAATATAATAAAGAAATTGAAACGGCGCTGAATTTCATGAGTTACGCGGAGAAGGTCTACATTTCTGCGCTCACGGGTCAGCGTTTGAACCGCCTGTTCGACGCGCTGCTCAAGGCCAAAGAGAACAGCCTCCGCCGCATTTCTACCGGACTCCTAAACGAATGCATCAGCGAGGCCATCACCATGGTCGAGCCGCCGTCCGACAAGGGACGCAGACTGAAAATCTATTATGCAACGCAGGTAGCCACTGTACCGCCGTACTTTGTGATATTTGTCAACGATGGACGGCTCGTGCATTTCTCCTACATGCGCTACCTCGAGAACTATATCCGCAAGACATTTGATTTTTCAGGGACGCCCATTAAACTGGCAGCCCGGAATAAAAACGATTAGGCGAGGGAGTCTTTTATGGTCATTTGGTATGTGTTAGCCGCGGTGATAGGTTACTTAATCGGCTGTATTTCCTTTGGTTATTTGGCGGGCAAGATTTTTAAGGGTAAGGACATCCGAGAGGAAGGCAGCGGCAACGCGGGTACCGCGAACGCGATCCGTAACTACGGCTGGGCGATCGGCATGTTCACTTTTGTGGGCGATGTGGCCAAAGGCGTGGCGGCGGCATGGATCGGTTATCTGATTGTGCCCGACAGCGGCGGCATACTCGGTGTGGCTCAATTATCCGCAGGCGTGTGTATCGGCGGACTTGCGGCCGTGATCGGCCATATCTGGCCTGTGTTTCTTAAATTCCGCGGCGGCAAAGGCGTTGCCACCAGTCTCGGTGTGCTCATCATGATGATGCCTGTCCATTCGGCTGTTGTGCTGGGCGCATGCATCATTATTATCGCGATCACGCGGACGATGTCGATCGGCTCTCTCATCGGTACAGCGCTGATGACGGCCTGTTCGTTCGTATTTTTCTTCGGAGATATCTGGAACAATGTGACGAGCGTGCTGCTGTTTATCCTCGTGTTTTATTCGCACCGTGCGAATATCAAACGGCTGGCAGAAGGCAAAGAGAACCAGCTATAAAAATTGAAGGTATAACGACTTACCGCTTTTTGGGTTTGTGGTATTGATAATATTTGCGGGGCTGCAGGCCATCGCCAAAACGGCGACGGAAAAACACTGTTAAGCGTGCATCCCGGTTTTATGGAGGGCGAATGCTTCAGATTATCATCATTGTTTTGTTGGTGGCGGCCGATCAGCTGACCAAGTTTCTGATTTGGGCTCCGCTGCCCGAAATAAACTACAGCGCGCCGGTGATACCGGGTGTGCTGAACTTTACGAAGATCGCAAATGGAGGCGCATCGTTTGGTATGCTGCAGGGTGCGCAGGTGTTTTTTATTGTGATGACGGTGGTTGTGCTCATTGCGGCGGGATACTTCATGATCCGTTACCGCGACAAGCAATCGCGTTTTTTCCGAGTGGTGATTGCGGTGGTGTTCGCGGGCGCGCTCGGGAATCTGATTGACAGGGTTGCCTTCGGGTATGTGCGCGACTTTATCGATATCCGCTTGTTCTCTTTTTGGAATTTCGTGTTCAACATTGCGGACACGGCGCTCGTGATCGGCGCGATACTGATATGTGTTTACCTGCTGTTTTTCCATAAGGACAAGAAAGAGCTGAAGGAAGCGGATGCGGAATCCGGCGGCCATGACGGCAAGCCGCATGCAGACAGCAGTGATAAGGGCGAATAATTATGGACAGTGAAACGCGGCTCGTGGCCGATGAAAATGCGGGACGGCTGGATAAATACCTGACCGAGCAGCTGCCGCTGACGCGTTCATACATCAAAAACGCTATCGATGCCGGCAATGTCCGGCTTAACGGTATTCCTGCGAAACCCGGAGAAAAAATAAAAAAAGGCGACGTGATCGAGCTGCTCACACCGCCGCCTGCCGAGTCTGAAATCATCGCGGAAGACATACCTCTTGATATCGTCTACGAGGATGAATGGATGGCCGTGATCAACAAGCCGCAGGGCATGGTGGTGCATCCGGCGCCCGGCAACGAATCGGGCACGCTGGTCAGCGCGCTGCTTTATAGCATTAAAGATTTATCCGGCATCAACGGTGAGCTGCGACCGGGTATTGTGCACCGGATCGATAAGGATACATCCGGGCTGCTCGTGGTGGCGAAAAACGACGCGGCGCACAATTCCCTCGCCACACAGATCGGGGAGAAAAGCGCACGGCGCATTTACGCGGCCATTGTGCACGGAAATATCAAAGAGGATACGCTAGATATTGATAAAAGCATAGGGCGCAGCCGTACCGACCGCAAGAAGATGGCGGTGGTGGCGGGCGGGCGCCGCGCGGTGACGCATATCCGCGTGATCGAGCGCTTCGGCACTTTTACTTATGTGGAAGCGGAGCTCGAAACGGGCCGCACCCATCAGATTCGCGTTCATCTCGCAAGCATACAGCGCCCCGTCGCGGGCGATCAGGTTTACGGGCCGAAAGAGGTGAAGCTGCATACGGGCGGGCAGCTGCTGCACGCAAGAAAGCTGATACTGCGTCATCCGTCCACGGGCGAAGAGATGACGTTTGAAGCGCCGCTGCCGGATTATTTTGATAAGGTGCTGCAAAAGCTGCGGCAGAAACCCTAAACGCGTGCGATTTTTTTATAGGCTGTTATAGAGCCCGGAATGAATCCGTTGTTGACTTTTTGATATCCGTTGACTATAATAATCTAAGTTAAAAAACTCCCATTGTCGGTGCGCAACCATGTGCCGTGGGGTATGGGAGGGAGGGTTAATTAGGTGGCAGAAATACGCGTTGGTGAAAATGAATCTTTGGAGAACGCTCTGAAACGGTTTAAGCGTTTAACCGCAAGAGAAGGCACGCTGGCTGAGCTCAGAAAGCGTGAGCACTATGAAAAGCCGAGTGTCAAGAGAAAGAAAAAGGCAGAGGCGGCTCGGAAGAGAAAGCACTAAGCACATACATAATCGAAGACAAAGCCCGGGGGTCATTATTGTTCCCGGGTTTTATTGTTTATCAACGGATTAAACAGGCAGCAGGATATGCGTCGCAGCGAACATCTCTGTCAAACGGTGTTTGACGGAGCGGCGTTTTCATAACGCATCCATTATGAGGAGAATACCTGAATCACCATCAAGCGAAGTGTGGTGGTGCCAAATTGTCGATTAAGCCCTTCTTCTGTCATGCTCAGGAGCGTAGCGAGTGACTATGAAATGGAACGCATCCCATGGAAGAACGCTTTAAACATGGGATTCTGTCCATTGCGTAGTCGAACGCTAACGAAATGACACAAGTCTTTTTTTTGACAGTCTGTCATCATTAAACAAAGTGTGTTGGTGTATCGGAAAGGAACGGGAATGAAAAGATTTCTGGCGGGCATTGCGGCGGTGCTGATTGGGCTTGGGCTGTTTTGCAGCGGAGAGGCAAAAGCGGTGGGAGAAAGCGTGATCGTGGCGGAGGTCAGCGGTGAGGTGAACGCGGCGATGAGCGCCTATATTGCCGATGTGATCGACAACGCCGAATTGTCGGGCAGCGCGGTGGTGCTCAATATCGACACCTACGGCGGCCAGATCATTGAGGCGGACGCGATCAAAAAAACTTTGCTTGAAGCTGCGGTGCCGGTGGATTGCTACATTCGCGGCAACGCGCTGTCGGCCGGTGTGCTGATTGCATCGTCGTGCGAGCGCATCATTATGGCGCCTTCCGCCGTCATCGGCGCGGCTGAAACAATTCCGAATGACGAAAAAACGCTGTCCACTTGGGTGGGTATTTTAAAATCGGCCGCTGAGGCGCGCGGACGGGATCCGGAGCTTGTGGCGGCAATGGCGGATAAGCGCATCGCGATCGACGGTGTGACGAAGGAAGGCGAGCTGCTCACGCTGGGTGCCAATGAGGCTTTGACGCTTAATTTTTCACAGGGGACAGCCTCGGGGCTTAACGACGCGCTGGCGCAGCTGGGTTATGCAGACGCTGCTGTCACCGAGCAGCCGATGAGCTTTGCCACGCAGACTGCGCAGTTTCTCACATCGACGACTGTGGCCAGTTTGTTGTTTATCGCCGCGATCGTCTGCATGGGCATAGAGATATTCACGCCGGGCTTCGGGCTGTTTGGCATCCTGTCGATACTCTTTTTCGGGCTGTACTTCGGCGGCGGCTTTTTGGCCGGGTATGCGCAGTGGTGGTCGGCAGCGCTGTTCGTGTTCGGCATCGTCATGATCGGTATCGAAATCGTTGTGCCGGGGTTTGGTGTGTTTGGCATACTCGGGATTATCGGCGTCGGTGCGGGGCTGCTGTTTGCCGCGAAGGATCTCGGGACGTTCATTATCATATTCGCCACGGGTGTATTGGGCAGCACAGTGCTGCTGACGATATTGTATCAGGTATTCAAACGATTCGGGCTGCTTCGCAAGGTGGTGCTTTTCGGTAACATGGAGGCGCAGCAGGGCTTTACGAGCCACGAAACCGCCGAAAGCCTTGTCGGGCAGTTGGGCGTCGCCGAGACGGATTTACGGCCCGCAGGCTTTGCGCGTATCGACGGAAACCGTATGGAGGTTGTTTCGAGTGGAGCCTATATCGTGAGAGGCAGTGAGGTTATGGTGATCAGCCACACGCCGGGGCGCATCGTGGTGGATGAAAAGCATTAGGCACATTCACAGCTTTGGCAAGGGAAGCTGATGCCTTTTTGATATGCCTTCTGACTGAAGACAAAGCCGCCATGATCATTGTTGTAAAAGAGCAGCATCTCCTCTCATCCGGTCCGTCGCGGAAACGCTACGTTCGTTTATTGCAGTCTTGGAAAGAATGACGGCTGCCGTCATTTTCTGTTTTATTGAAGTGCGCTAACGCAAAATGATTCCGAGTGACCGATTTAATTTCCCCGGCCACCTATTACACGGCCCCCAATCCGCCCCGGGGACAGGCGTTAGAGGAGGCCGCGATAAGAGGGCTTCTTGATTATCTGAGAAGGCATGATCATGTCTTCTTTTTTTATTGCCGTTTGCATATTTATAATCGGGGTTTAAAGCGAATAAACCAAATCGAAATTGCCGGAGAAAACACATTTGAGCCGATTGAGTGAAATTAAAAAAAGCATTGTGCAAAAGTTTGAGCTTGCGCCCGAGGCGGTGGGCTGTTTGCGCCTGACGGTCATCGACAACACGAATGTGTATATCGAAAACCATAAAGGTGTCGCGGAATACACGCATAAACGTGTGGGCATCAACGGCGGATCATTTTTGATCGTGATAACCGGCACCGATTTGCATCTGGAGCGCTTCGGCAGGGACAACGCGGCCATCAGCGGCGATATCCGTTTGATCCAGTACGAAAATTTAAGATAAGAGGTGGGCAGCACGCCTTGAGAATATGGAAATTAATTGCCGGATATGTTATGATACGCGTGGAAGGCCTCTCATTGGAGAGGTTCTTAAACATCGCGGCGCAGGCCGGTGTCACGGTTTACGATGCCCAGCGTGTGTCGTATACGGTGTTGCGCGCGGTGCTTAGCGCGCACGGATACCGCAAGCTGAAAAAGCTGGTGCCGGACAAATACAGCGTCCACATAGAAAAAAAGGCCGGAGCACCGTTTGGCTTGAAACGGATTTTTGCGCGCAGAGCGCTGCTCATCGGACTTGCGGCTTTGGGCGTTCTCGTGCTGGTGGCATCGCTTTTTGTATGGGATGTACGCGTAACGGGTATAGAAAGACGTGAAGCCATCAAGCTGACAGAGGAGCTTAAGTCGCTCGGCGTTTTTATCGGGGCATACAAGGGCGGTTTCGATATCAAACAGATTGAAACGCGGCTCATGGTGGATCACGACGAATTTGCGTGGGTGAACCTGAAATTTACAGGTGTGGTCGCCGAGATTGAGGTGGTACCGGCCATCCCTGCACCCGAAATGGTGGACGATTCGCGTCCCTGCAGCATTGTGGCAGCCAAGGACGCGCTGATTGAAAGCGTGACGGCCTTAAACGGACGGGCGGCGGTGGCCAAAGGGCAGACGGTGCGCAAGGGTGATACGCTGATATCGGGCCTCATCTGGGACGAAGGGCTGACGCGATTGATGGTGGCGGCGCGCGGAGATGTGATTGGAAGTGTATGGTATCAGGCGAAAGCGAGTGCCCCTGTAATGAAGGAAACGCGGGTGCCGACGGGGCGAACGCAGATGCAGCGTATGATTGCGATCGGTGCGGACACCTCAGCCGTGGACGCGCCGTGTTCGTTTGACGAGTACGACACGCGCGTTGTGGATTCTTACAACTTGGTCGGGCTGTTTTTACCGGTTAAGGTTATAAGGCTTGAGCACAGTGAGGTCATGATCAGAAAAGAGCCGGAATCTTTGCCCGTGCTCAAGGCATCGCTGGAAGAAAGCGCATTTTTTAACGCGCAGGGGTTGGTTCCGCAGAACGCGGAGGTTGTGGGGCATGAAACGGTGTTTGAAGAGCAGGACGGCGTGCTGACAGCGACGGTCTATGTTCAGACACATGAGGATATAGGAGAAGTCGTCTATCTGGAGGAGTAATTTGGACACATGCAACGTAGAACTCGGCATCGAGGTTGACAATATCGAGCAATTGATTACACTTATCGGCGCATTTGATGAGAACTTAAAGGCCATTGAAAAGGAGACAGGCGCCAGTATCATCGCGCGCAACACACATGTGGCGATATACGGGCGCAGCGAAGACGCGGAGCTTGCCAAGACCGTGGTGGACAAGCTGCTTGGCATGATCAAAAAGCAGGAGAAGATCGATCTGTCGCGCATTCGCTACGCGGTGGAACTGGCGAGAGAAGGCAACGCCGACGCGATCGAGGAGATCATGACCGACGTGATCGCGATCACGAGCAAGGGGCGGCAGGTGAAAAGCCGCACCATCGGCCAGAAACGCTATGTGAAGGCGATGAGAGAGAACACGATCGTGTTCGCCATTGGCCCGGCTGGCACAGGCAAAACGTATCTCGCCATGGCGATGGCCGTGGTGGCGCTGAAGAACAAAGAGGTGGAGCGCATTATTCTCACGCGCCCTGCCGTGGAAGCGGGAGAAAGCCTCGGCTTTTTGCCGGGTGATCTTCAAACGAAGGTCGATCCGTATCTGCGCCCGCTCAACGATGCGCTGTATGAACTGCTTGGCGCGGAGGTATTCGCGCGCTATTCTGAGCGTGGTATGATTGAGGTGGCACCGCTTGCGTATATGCGCGGGCGTACACTCTCGGACGCGTTTATCGTGCTCGATGAAGCACAGAACTGCACCGAGGAGCAGATGAAGATGTTTTTAACGCGCCTCGGCGAAAACGCGCGCATGGTGGTGACAGGTGATATCACGCAGATTGACCTGCCCAAGGAAAAAAAGAGCGGGCTCAAACAGTGCGTCAACATCCTTGAGGGTATTGAGAACATCAGTGTGCAGTACCTGACGCATAAGGACGTGGTGCGCCACGAACTCGTGCAGAATATCATCAGAGCCTATGAAAGATATGAAAAAAACGTACGGAGGTAGATGAATGGCAGCCAATCCGCTCAAGAGAAGGCTGGTGCCGAGAAGGCAGCTGTTCGCGTCCCTGCTCATCGGGCTCGTGACGCTGGTCATCGTGTTCGTGTTGATTGCGCTTTCCATGACACCCGTTCAATATGATATCAAGGTTGGAGACGTGGCACCCGAGACGATCGCGGCCAGCCGCGAAGTGACGGATCAGGTTTCCACCGACGCCGCGATAGTGAAGGCGCGCGCGGAAGTGCCGCTCATGTACGCCCTGAATACTACCGTGACTCAACAAGTTCAGCAAGGCGTTAAAGACTATTTTGTGAAGGCAAAAACAGCCATGGAAGCCATGCGGGACGCATACATCACAAACCAGGTCAAAGAATCGAATTACAGCTACTCGCGCGATTATTATCTCGGGCTTTTTGACGCGGCAGCCGTGGATTGGCCGTCGTTTCTGACGGAGCAGCAAAAGCAGGATGTCAGAAGCATATTCTCTGACCCAGCGATGCCAAACGATGCAATTATCGCGCTCGCCAAAATGGATGCTGAGTCACTTCAGACCATGGCCAATGATGTCGAGGGCATTGTGGCGGCATCGCTTGAAAACGGTGTGCGGCAAGAGAACCTGCGCAGCGAAAAAATGGACGTTGAAGACGCGATCAAAACGCTGTACCCGGATATGAGCGGATACCTCGCATATTTCCCGGTTGATAAAAGCTTTAAGGCCAATATGCTTGTGGATGATGCGGCGACCGAGCAGGCGCGCGCCGAAGCGGCCGCCAAGGTCGAGCCGATAAAATACAAGCAGAACCAGACGATTGTCAATGCCGGTGAGGTCGTGACAAAGGAGCAGCTCGCGGTGCTGCAGGAGCTCTCGCTGGTTGGCGGCGAAGAGATCAATTACGCGCTGTATGCAGGGCTTTTTTTGATGCTTGCCCTCGTCTTCGCAGTTTATGCCACGTACCTTTATCAGTTTGAAAGCGAACTGCTGGCGGATACAAGAAAGCTGGTTGTGCTCGCTGCTGTTATACTGGTGGTGGCGCTACTAAGCCTCGCGTTATCAAGGCTCGATACGCGGATTATTCCCGCGTTTTTCGGCACGATGCTCGCGTGTGTGCTCGTTTCCCAGAGAAGCGCGCTTGCACTCAACGTGTTTTTTGCTTTTGTCTTGGGCATGATGACTTCGTGGCAATCGGGCGTGGCAAGTGTCACGATGCTCAGCAGCATGATGACGACCATTGTGGGCGGTTCGGTCAGCGTGTTTATGCTGCACCGTCCGGGGCACCGGTCGTCACTGATATATGCGGGCTTGACGGGCGGCGCAGCCAGTATGCTGGTGACGGCGCTGCTCAGCATCATCGGCGCGGTGAACATCGTCTGGGACAAGCTGTTTATCGACTGTGCGTTTGCGGTGGGCAGCGGCTTGCTCGCGGGTGTGCTGGGCGTGGGGACGCTGCCGATATGGGAAGCGGCTTTTCGTGTGTCTACACCGGCCAAGCTTTTGGAACTCTCAAACCCGAACCATCCGCTCATCAAACGGCTCACGATTGAAGCGCCCGGCACCTACCATCACTGCATTTTAACGGCGAACCTTGCGGAGGCCGGGGCAGATTCGGTGGGGGCGAACGCGCTGTTGTGCCGTGTGGGCGCGTATTTTCACGACGTCGGCAAGCTTAAAAATCCTCGTTATTTCAAGGAGAATCAGAAGGGCGAGAATCCGCACGATGTGATGGATCCGCGTGAAAGCGCCAAAATCATTGTGAACCATGTGCCTTACGGGCTGGAGCTTGCACACCGGTATAAGCTGCCGCGTGACGTGCAGAAAATCATCGCGCAGCACCATGGCGACAGTATCGTGCCGTTTTTCCGCCATAAGGCGGAGCAGGCCGGCGTGGAAATTGACGAAACTGTGTTTAAATACCCGGGCAGTAAGCCGTCCACAAAGGAGAGTGCAATCGTGATGCTCGCCGATATCGTGGAGGCCGCTGTGCGCACGCTCGATGATCCCGACAGGGAGCAGGTGAAGGACATGATCGACAAGCTGATCCGCGGGAAATACAACGACGGGCAGCTCGATGACTGTCCGCTGAACCGCCGTGATCTCAATTCGATCGCAAAGGCGTTTTTGCATATGTACGACGGTGCGCTGCATGAGCGCATAAAATATCCGGGTCAGGAGTAAACGATGCTGAAGGTAGACATCATTTGGCAAGGCGTCAACAAGGACGCAAAACTGCAGCGTGCAGCGCTCAAAGCGGCGCGCATGGCGGCAAAGTGTGAGAAACGGTCGGGCGGCGTATCGCTGCTGATGACCGGGGACGAAGACATTCATACGCTCAACAGGGATTTCCGACAGGTGGATAAGCCGACGGATGTGCTCTCGTTTCCGTCCGACGAGCCGGGGTTCCTCGGGGACATCGCCATATCCGTCCCGTGCGCCTTCCGGCAGGCCGGTGAATACGGCCATACGGCAGAGCGCGAGATCGCGTTTTTAACGGTGCACGCGATGCTGCACCTTTTCGGCTACGATCATATCGATCCGCAGGATGAAGAGATCATGCGCGGCCGTCAGCGCGATATACTGGCTGCAGCGGGAATGGAGAGGCCATGACAGACACAGAGCTGCTGGAAGCCGCCAAAACGGCCAAGGAGGGCGCTTACGCCCCGTATTCGCGTTTCAGAGTGGGCGCGGCGCTGGTCGGCAAGAGCGGAAGGGTTTATACCGGGGCCAATGTTGAGAACGCATCGTACAGCGTCACATGCTGTGCGGAGCGTGTGGCGCTTTTTAAAGCCGTGACGGACGGTGAACGCGATTTTACCGCCCTTGCGGTGACATCGGACTCAGACAGCCTGACATATCCTTGCGGCGTGTGCCGTCAGGCGCTCAATGAGTTTTCGCCGCATATGCACGTGTTATCATCGAGTAACGATTTAAAATACGAAAAGACGACACTGGAGAAGCTGCTGCCGCATGCTTTTTCGGGCAAAGAGATGGAACAGGAGTAAAAGTGGAACATAAATCGGCATTTATCGCCATCGTCGGGCGGCCCAATGTGGGTAAATCGACAATCATGAACCGCATCGTCGGCGCAAAAGTCGCGATCGTTTCCAAAAAACCGCAGACAACGCGCAGCCGCATTTCGGGCGTGGTGACGGGACAGGATTATCAAATGGTATTTCTCGATACCCCGGGCGTTCATTCACCCCGCAACCGGCTCGGGGAATACATGGTTAAAACCGCGTTCGATTCCGCGCGCGACGTGGAGGCCATTCTTTTCATGTGCGACGCGCAGCGTGGCGTTGAGGAGGAAGACCTTGCGCTGCTCGACAAGCTGCTCAAAGGCGGCCTGCCTGTGGTAGCCGCGGTGAACAAGACCGACGCGGCAGGCAAGCAAAAAAGCCTTGACGAAGCGCAAAAGCTCAAAGATGCCGGGCTGGAATCTGAGCCGCATTTGATATCCGCGAAGAACGGAGACGGCGTGGACGAGCTGCTGGCAAGCTTGAAGCAGTTTCTCGTGCCGGGCCCGAAATATTACCCGGACGACGAGTATACGGACCAGCCCGAACGCATTATCGCGGCGGAGATGATACGCGAGAAGGCGCTGCGGCTGCTTCAGGAAGAAGTGCCGCACGGTATCGGCGTGTTTGTGAACAGCGTGAAGCCCCGCGAGGATAAGGATATTGTGGATATATCCGCGACGATCATCTGCGAGCGCGAAACGCACAAGGGCATTATCATCGGACGCGGCGGCAAAATGCTCAAATCCATCGGTACCGAAGCGAGAAAGGATCTGGAGATGCTTTTTGGTTCAAAGGTGTTTTTGGAGCTCTGGGTGAAGGTGGAGGAAGGCTGGCGAGACAGCACGCGCGTGATGCGTGAGCTCGGCTACGAGTAGACATCGCGACTATTTGATTATGGTATCGTAAAGCCGCAGCGTCACTCCTTCCGTCAACTGTCGGATGGTATCCGCCATTTGCCACCGCCCTCTAAGACTACCCCGAAGGGGTGGACTGGGAGACAGGGGTGAAATGCGGTGACCGAGGTCGTATTATAGACAATCCTCTTCGCTGACAGCTCATGGAGCATTTCGCTGAGATTGCTTAACCAGTCAAATGAGACGGTGCCCGGCGCACCCATAGCTCCCTCTGGGAGGGAGCTGTCGCCGGCAGGCGTCTGAGGGAGAATTGATTGACAATCAGCACGAAAGTATCTTATTGACTCCTTCCGTCAAATGTCGGATGGCATCCGCCATTTGCCACCGCCCTCTAAGAGGGAGGCAGGGGTGCAATGCGGTGACCGACTGAGTCGCATTTATAGACAATCCTCTTCGCTGACAGCTCATGAAGAGCATTTTTCTCATTGTAAAGAGAGCCTCCTAAAGGAGGCGGCGCGCGCAGCGTGACGGAGGATTGCTTGTGAGGAACGCATGAAAGAACGATATAAAATGAAAACGAGATACAACATCCCTGCCGCAAAAATCACGTCTGTGATGCGTGGGCCCGGCTGCGAATAAGCATGGGTGCCGGGCGCGACACAATGGCCGTCGTCATACGGACGGTGGATTATAACGACAACGATAAAATGGTGACGCTGCTGACTCAGGACTACGGGCGCATGTCCGCGCGGATACGCGGCTGCAAAAAGCCCGCGTGCAAGCTGTTTTCCGCCGCGTCGCTTTTTTGCTGCGGTGATTACTCCTTTTTTGAAAAAGACGGGCGCTACGGCGTGAAGGGCTGCGCGATACGCCGCACGTTTTTCGGGCTTCAGAGCGATTACGATGCCTATGCCGCCGCGTGCTTTATTGCGGACGCGGTGGATAAGGTGGCGCAGGAGGATGATGTGCCGTCGGGCTTGTTCACGCTGACGGTCAACGCGCTCTATGCGCTGGACACGGGCGCGGCACCGGCCGGTACGGTGCTTTGCTGGTTTTTGCAGCGGCTGCTGCATATTGAAGGCGTGTACCCGAGCCTTGCCGTTTGCGCGGCCTGCGGCAGCGAACCGCCGTTCGTCAAGTTCTCGGCGGAGCACGGCGGTGCGCTGTGTAAAAATTGTGCGCGCGGGGTCAAGGCGGAGCCGATTGATGATGCGTTTTTGATTGCACTGCGCCAGCTGGCGCGTACGGCCGCAAAGGATCTGGGCTGTGCCAGCATCAGCGACGATGTCCAAAAACGTCTGAGCGCGGCGCTGATTGCGTATTTGGAGCATGTGCTGCAGCGTCCGCTCAAAACGGCACGGTTTATTGGCGTCGGCTCAAAAAAAGAAGCTCATTTAAACGATAAATGAGGAGTTCTTTGTCTTGACATTGTGATTCACTTATGATAATATTTCGTTCTGTCGGTTGCTCGATGGTGCTCGGCTTTAAGCGGCTGACGGTGTGCGCCTGTAGCTCAGCAGGATAGAGCAACGGCCTTCTAAGCCGTGTGTCCAGGGTTCGAGTCCCCGCAGGCGCGCCAAATATCGTGCCTCAGAAAGGCGGCTTTTTGAGGCGTTTCATGGTGGGTATAGCTCAGTTGGTTAGAGCGCCAGGTTGTGGCCCTGGAGGCCGTGGGTTCGAATCCCACTACTCACCCCATTATTACTCCGTTTGCCGATGGGGTGTAGCCAAGCGGTAAGGCACGGGACTTTGACTCCCGCATTCGCAGGTTCAAATCCTGCCACCCCAGCCAAACTTTCAAGAACACATTTGAAAAAGCTTTCGGGCTTTTTTTATTTTTGCTGATGGTTAACCGGTTCTGGAATTGACCAACATAACTGTATCAATCGCATAATTGCGATTTGACGCATAAACAAAAACAAAAAAAGCCAGCTCCTTTGAGTGAAGACGGCGTATGGTTGTTAATAAAGGTATTTATGTCATTCCGTTGGAGCGTAAGCGATCGACTACGTAGTGGAACGGAATCCCATGTTTAAAGCGTTTTGCATGGGATGCATTCCACTACATGGTCACGCCACTCCGCAGCATGATATATGGAGGGGTTTATTCACACTCAGCTTATATAAAACATAGCACCGCAGCCGCTTACGGCATGTAATAGATATCGTCGCTCGGCACGGCACCGCCCACCGATTCGGGGTTGCTCTCAAACATCATCTTAAAATAATCATCGAGTATCGCTTTGCAGTCTTTGCC
>JAEXTV010000031.1 GCA_023406895.1 Bacillota bacterium
TAGGTGACTGGGGGAGAGAAAATGGCTTGAAAACGGTCACTCCCTCCGGCACTTCGTGCCACCTCCCGATCCATCCCTTTGGGATAGTCGTCTGAGGGAGGCTTAAATACACTTTATCGACAGCCTGAGGCGAGATTGGTGATCCCGCCCTCAATTCGATTGAGAACTTTATTCAGTATCCCATGTTTAATCGCTTGAAACATGGAATACCTCTTGTGCTTACGCTCCATCGGAATGACAGATGTGACCTTGTCAGCCACCTGAGCGGCAAATCTACGCCCTCAGTCAAAGACACTTACTTGCTCATGTACTCCAGCATCGCCTTGGCGGCGGTTTTGCCCGCGCCCATCGCGAGAATGACCGTGGCTGCGCCCGAAACGGCATCGCCGCCCGCGTATACACCCTCGATCGACGTCGCGCATGTCTCCTCATCCACAATAATGCCGCCCCACTTCTGCGTCGCAAGGCCGGGTGTGGCTTCGCGCATCAGCGGGTTCGGGCTTTGACCGATGGCAATGACCGCCGCATCGAGCTCAATTTCGTATTCACTGCCGGCCACAGGCACAGGACGACGGCGCCCCGAGCTGTCGGGTTCGCCGAGCTCCATTTTCTGCAGCCTCATACCGCGCACATAGCCGTCTTCCGTGCCGAGGATTTCGGTGGGGTTGACGAGCAGCTGGAAGTTGATACCCTCTTCCTTCGCATGATGAATTTCTTCGTTTCTCGCAGGCATTTCGGCTTCACTGCGGCGGTAGATAATATAAACATCCTCCGCGCCGAGGCGCTTTGCGCAGCGCGCCGCGTCCATCGCGACGTTGCCGCCGCCGATAACGGCCACCTTTTTATGCCGCACCACGGGTGTATCAAATTCGGGGAACTTATAGCCCTTCATCAGGTTGATACGTGTTAAAAACTCGTTCGCGGAATAAACGCCGTTGAGGCTTTCGCCCGGTATGTTCATAAAGCTCGGAAGCCCCGCGCCGGTACCGATGAATATCGTGTCAAAGCCCATCGCCTTGAGATCGTCAATCGTCAGCACGCGGCCCATGACCATATTGGTCTCAATTTTTACGCCCATGCAAACCAGCGCATCGATCTCTTTTTTGACCAGATCTTTGGGCAGACGAAATTCGGGAATGCCGTAAACGAGCACACCGCCCGACGTATGGAACGCCTCGAATACGGTGACATCCACACCGTTTTTCGCGAGATCCGCCGCGCAGGTGAGCCCGGCCGGGCCGGAACCGATGACGGCGGCTTTCTTGCCGCTGGGTAAACCGCAAACCGGAGCCTCTACGCCTTTATTAATCGCGTAATCTGCCGCAAAACGTTCGAGCCGGCCGATACCGACGGGCTCGCCTTTGATCCCGCGCACACAACGCTCTTCGCACTGTGTTTCCTGCGGGCAGACGCGTCCGCAAATAGCGGGCAGGCCGTTGGTCTCACGGATTTTATTATAGGCGTCAACGTATTTTCCTTCGGCAATCAGACCGATAAAATCGGGTATCTGCACGTTAACGGGGCAGCCCGCGACGCACGGCTGATTTTTGCACTGGAGGCAGCGTGCGGCTTCACTGAGCGCCATCTCTTCGGTGTATCCGAGCGCGACTTCGCTGAAATTGGCTGCGCGAACCTTCGGGTCCTGTTCCGGCATCGGTGTTTTCTTTGGTTCCATATTGCGTTTTGCTGCCATTTATTCCACCCCCCTGAACAGGTTGCAGGAATCTTCCTGCTGCGATTTATACATGTTCTGACGCCGCATCGCTTCGTCAAAATCCACTTCGTGGCCGTCAAAATCCGGGCCGTCTACGCACGCAAACTGCGTTTTGCCGCCCACGGTGACGCGGCAGCCGCCGCACATGCCCGTGCCGTCAATCATGATCGGGTTCATGCTGATGATCGTTTTAATGCCGTATTCCTTGGTAAGCTTGGACACAAACTTCATCATGATCAGCGGGCCGATGGCAATCACAAGATCAAACTTCTCGCCCGCCTCAATTTCGCTTTTGAGCGCGTCGGTCACAAAGCCCTTGTGCCCGTTGCTCCCGTCGTCCGTCATCACAAGCAGTTTATCGGACACCGCTCCGATCTCCTTCTCGAGAAGAATCAGATCTTTGTTGCGGAAGCCGGTGATGCTTGTGACGCTGACACCAAGAGAATGCAGCTTTTTGGCCTGCGGGTAGGCGATGGCCGTACCGAGGCCGCCGCCGATCACAGCCGCTTTTTTGATGCCGCTGTCGAAATGTGACGGTTTGCCAAGCGGGCCGACGAAGTCAAGAAGGCTGTCGCCTTCGCGTAAAGTACCAAGATGAATCGTCGTTTTGCCGACTTCCTGAAAAATAATTGTCACAGTACCCGCATCGGCGTCGAAATCCGCAATGGTCAGCGGAATGCGCTCACCATGTTCATTGATGCGCAGTATGATGAACTGGCCGGGCTGGGCTTTTCTCGCAACCAGCGGTGCATCGATAACCATGAGCTTGACCTGTTCACTCAGCGTCTCTTTCTTTAAAATTTTGTACACTTAAATCTCTCCCTGAATTAAAATTATATTACGTTTATTATAGCATCAATCGTTCGATTCGCATAGACATTATGAGTTCCAAAAAATGCGACAGCGCTTTGGATCACGCGCGGGCGGTGATGACAACGCATAAGGCAGCGCCATTTTTTTTGTATTGATACACAAGGGATAACCTGTTATACTCTTCTAAGTTAATCATCAACATGATGGAGGATTGCGCTTTTTTTGAGCGTTTTGACATGATGAAGGAAAAGCTTGTGATCAAAGGCGGGAAACCGCTTCAAGGGACAATCGGAGTCAGCGGCGCGAAGAATGCGGCTGTCGCCATACTCCCTGCCACGATTCTTTGCGAAGGCAAGTTCGAGATTGACAATCTGCCCAACATCGACGACGTCCGCCTGCTTGACCACCTGCTTTGCTGGATGGGCGCCTCTACTTCTCTCGATCAAACGAAAATCTCGATTGATACAAGCGGCATCAGCAAACATGTGATTGATAATAACGCTGTGAAAATGATGCGCGCTTCTTATTATTTTATGGGCGCGCTGCTTGGGCGCTTTGGTAAAGCCGAGGTGGCGCTGCCGGGCGGCTGCGCGATCGGCCTTCGGCCTATCGACCAGCACATCAAGGGCATGGAAGCGCTCGGTGCTGTTGTGAAAACCGAATACGGCATGCTCAAAGCATCGGCCCCGGACGGCCTTGTGGGCACTGACATCTATCTTGACGTGGTTTCCGTGGGAGCGACAATCAATGTGATGCTCGCTGCGGTGATGGCCAAGGGCAAAACAACCATCGTCAACGCGGCCAAGGAGCCGCATGTGGTGGACGTGGCCAACTTCTTAAACTGTATGGGTGCCAAGGTGAAAGGTGCGGGAACGGATATCGTGCGCATCACGGGTGTGGACAGGCTTCACGGCTGCTCCTATTCGATCATTCCCGATCAGATAGAGACCGGCACGCTGATGATTGCGGCCGCCGCTACGCGCGGTGATTTGACAATCACCAACGTGATACCGACGCATATGGAGGCGCTGACGGCCAAGCTCATCGAGATGGGCATATCGGTGGAGGAAGGGGACGACACGATTCGTGTGTCGTGCAGCAGAAGGCCCAAACATGTGAACATCAAGACGCTGCCATACCCCGGTTTCCCGACGGATCTGCAGCAGCCCGCGACCGTGCTTTTAAGTACGGCGGACGGCGCGAGCATCATTGTGGAGAGCATATTCGAATCGCGTTTTAAGCATATCAACGAAATTCGGCGTATGGGGGCCAACGTATCGATCGACGGACGCGTGTGCGTGGTGGAGGGTGTGGAACGCCTGACAGGCGCGCCGGTGCGCGCGACGGATTTGCGGGCCGGTGCGGCACTGATTGTGGCGGGACTCATGGCCGACGGCGAAACCGAGATCACGGGCGTTCAGTATATTGACAGGGGATACGACCATATTGAGGGCAAACTCAAATTGGCAGGTGCGGATATCCGCCGCGAGAAGATGACCGAGGTCGACGATTTCAACTATTGTCTGGATTAACGGACGAGATATCATAGGACTGATAACTTCGCTCAGACGTGACAAACCACATCTGAGCGTTTTTTATTTATAGAGAGAAGCGCGTTATACGGCACGTCGGAGCGAGGCATTCTGTGCGGAAGCCGGATCACA
Source organism: Bacillota bacterium (assembly GCA_023406895.1). GTDB lineage: Bacteria > Bacillota > Clostridia > Christensenellales > SZUA-584 > SZUA-584. The sequence continues at coordinate 4,192 of JAEXTV010000031.1, forward strand.
GCGTGTTTAAAAGTCATGCCGTCTCGTACAGCGTGAGCGCGGCTGTGACAGAGCGGACAGAAATCTTCCACTGACGAGAGAATTATATGAAATTTTACTCTGTCATCAACAAGCTCGCAATTATTATATCACGTCCGCACCGCAACAATCTGAAACCGCGTCAACGGTCACACTGCACATAAGGACACACAAGTCATTCCGATGGAGCGTCAGCGGAAGAGGAATCCCACGGTAAAAAGCATAAAAGCTCAGGATGAATCGCGTCGCGCCGCTCCTCACTGCGATAGTGGTAATCATGATTGATGCAACGGCATTACGTTTATAATAATGCCTCAGTGTATGAAGATTCCGATTGTTGTCAAGCAAATAATTGATTCGTGCATAAAAAATGGGTTATCTATATAACAGATAGCAGAAGTATTGGGGAACATAAAAAAATGGGCGGAAACGACAGGTTTTTCCCGGCGTTCCGCCAATAGTAGGGGTATTGGGGACAAGTTAGGGGTTACAATCGCCTTTGGCGATGTAAACTATTTGGCAAGTTCGATCGTGATGGAGACTTTCTCCTTGCTTTCCAGAGCGCTGTAACTGACTTTCACACCCGTTTTCTTAATGCGCGACAGCGCTTTTTTTATGGTGTTGATGTAAATGCGGTAATCCCGCATGATACAAACAACGTGCTGGCCGGTTGTATCCGACGCGGGCACCTCACCATACAGCTTGGAAAGCATTTTTTCCACGACTTCCTCGGTCATTTTCACGGAATAATTTCTCTGAGTGATATCCTTAATCAGACGAATCTGAGCGTCTTCGTTGTGCAGCCGCAGCAGCGCGCGCGCGTGGCGTTCGGTCAGCTTGTAGGTGGTGATCATTTCCTTGACGCTTGCGGGCAGCTTCAGTATACGCATCTTGTTCGCAACGGTGCTTTGGTTTTTGCCGAGTCGGCGCGCAAGCTCTTCCTGCGTGAGACCGTGCTCCTTCATGAGAGCGAGATACGCTTCGGCTTCTTCAAAGAAATGCAGATCCTCGCGCTGCAGGTTTTCGATCAGTGCAATCATGGCACTGTCTTCGTCTATGGCGGGCTGCACAAACGCTTTGATGTGCGTAAACCCGGCTTTGCAGACCGCGCGCCAGCGACGCTCTCCCGCGATGATTTCATAATAGCTGTGATTGAGTTTTCGGACGGTGATGGGCTGAAGCAGGCCGAACTGCTTAATGGACGCTGAAAGTTCGTTTAAGCTTTCCTCAGTGAATATCCGTCTCGGCTGATAGGGATTCGGGCGGATGTAATCCACCGGGATAATCTCAAGCGTATTATCCTGGCTTTTATCCATGCTGAATTTGCGCGCTGTTTCAGCGCTCGGCTTTTGAAATCGCAACAAAATTAAAACACTCCTTTACATCGCGCATCAGCGCCAAAAATAAAATCACAATCATAATCCCGTTTTTTTATTTCTATTTCGGGCTTGACTAATTGCACAATTCTACATAAATGGGGAGAGTCCTTTATACATTACAATAGTTCCTATTATCCGACAAAATTAGTAATGAATTGAGGAAGGAGACGCGGTTTTTGTCGAAAAGAAAAGGGCGTTATTTGTGATAGGTGCGGCCCGCTGCAATCATGAATCCGCGGTAAATCTGCTCGAGCAGCACAATACGGAAAAGCTGGTGCGGTAGGGTGAGGGCGGAAAATGAGATGATGTGGCGGGCGCTTTTTTTGACCACGTCCGACAATCCATACGAACCGCCGACCGCAAATGTGACATCTCCCGCATCGGAGAGCTTTTTCAGCAGTGCCGAAAACCGGGAAGAATCCATTGTTTCGCCCTCGGGAGAGAGTGCGATGAGCGCGCCCTTGGCGGCGCTGAGCAGCGCTTTGCCTTCCTGCTCCACGGCCTTAAGAATCAGCGCGTCAGAGCTGCCGGAGAGCGGCGCTTCGCTTTTTTCAATGACGGAAACGCGGCAGAACGCGGACAGCCGCTTTTCGTACTCGGCCTGCGCGTCTTTCCAGTATTTTTCTTTGAGTTTTCCGATACAGGCGACGGTGAGTGTGGACATGGGTTCTCCTATTTGATATGGAACACGCCTGTGACCCGGTCACGGAAAGCAAGACCGAGGCTCACATCGTGCCCGGGGGTGAGCCCCTGGGCAATCAGCGCGTCGGTCACGGTGCGGAAGGCGAGCTGTTCGGAGTTGTTCTCTTTGCTCAAATGCCCGAGCAGTATCGACGACACACCCGCGCAGGCGAGGCGCACCGCCGCATCGGCGGCATCGTCGTTGCTGAGGTGGCCGCGGCGCGACCGGATGCGCTCCTTGAGCGCTCTGGGGTAACGCCCCGTCTGCAGCATGTTGAGATCGTGATTGGATTCGAGCAGCACGAGGTTGCATGCCTGCAGCTTCATCTCGAGCACTTTGGGGAAAAACCCAAGATCCGTCGCAACGGCAAGCTTGCGTGCGCCGCAGGAGACGCAGTACCCCACGGGGTCAGCCGCGTCGTGCGGAATATCGTAAGGCTCGATGAGCAAATCGTCAATATAAAACCCCGTTTTGCCGATCATGCGCGCGAGACGGCTCTGCACATTGCCGAGCTTCTCGCTGCAGGCCTCCCATGTGGGGGCGGTTGCGTAAACGGGGATGTTGTGCTTGCGCGAAAGTATGCCCGCACCAGCAATATGATCGGAATGCTCATGGGTGATGAGGATGCCCTTGATGTCGCGGACGTCCTGCCCGACGCTGTGAAGCGCTTCCTCAATACGGCGGCCCGACACGCCCGCGTCCACGAGGATATGAGAGGTGCCTGAGCTGATCAATATCGCGTTACCGGATGAACCGGAAAAAAGCGGGGTTAAAGAGAGTGCCATTGTATACGTCCTTTCCTTCGACGATTATAGCATAAGCAAGGCAATTCACGCTACCGTTGATTACGCGTTGCGGGATGTGGTATCTTTAGACAGGAAGAGGAGGAACACCATGGACAAATCATGCGTGCAGGTGTATACGGGCCACGGAAAGGGCAAGACCACGGCCGCGATGGGGCTGGCCATGCGGGCAGCCGGGCAGGGGCTGTCTGTGAAAATCGTGCAGTTTATGAAGGGGCGCGATACGGGCGAGCTCGCGTCGCTGCAAAGGCTTGGTATTGACGTGCTGCGCGCCTCGCGCAGTGAAAAGTTCTTCCATACGATGACAGAGGACGAAAAAGCCGCGCTGCGCACCGATGCGCTTGCTGTCTTGCGGCGGATTGAGGCGTGGCTTGATTCTATCGATCTGCTGATACTCGACGAAGCGCTGGGCGCACTGAGCTGCGACGTCGTCAAGCCGGATGAGCTGCTGCACATCATGGACGCCCGCGGCGGCACCGAGGTGGTCATCACGGGGCGCAACGCGCCCGATGAAATTGTCAAAAAGGCGGATCTCGTGACGGAGATGCGCGAGGTTAAACACTATATGCAGCGCGGCATTGCCGCCAGAAAGGGCATTGAATACTGATGGGCATTGTGCTGGTAACGGGCGGCGCGCGCAGCGGCAAAAGCGCTTTTGCGGAACGGCTCGCGAAGGACGCCGGGGGCATCGTCGGCTATATCGCGACGGCGGTGATGACCGACGAGGACATGGCGGACAGAATTGCCCGGCACAGGGCTTCGCGCCCGGCTGAGTGGGAAACGTTTGAACAACCGACCGGGCTCGCGGAATTGACCCGGGACAGCCGCTTTGCGCCGTGCGGTACGTTGCTGCTCGACTGTCTCACGACGCTGACGACCAACCACATGATGGACAGCGGGCTCGATTTTGATACGTGTGAGCTGGGCGCGGTGCAGGCGCTTGAAGAAAAAGTCAAAGCGGATGTCAATGGACTGTTTGCGGCGGCACAGGGGAAGAGGCTCATCATCGTGACCAACGAGGTGGGGCAGGGTGTGGTGCCCGCTTACCGCATGGGCAGTCTGTTCCGCGATATGGCCGGGCGTCTCAATATACATGTGGCAGCGCGCGCAGACGAGGTTTACTGTATGATATCCGGGCTGCCGCTGCGGCTCAAATAGCGTCAAACGTTGATTCATTCGGCACGCTGTCTTAAATGTATTCCATGTTCTGCGATGTCACTGAAATCCTAAGATATATTGGCCCCCTCTGATGAGAGGGCTCGACTGCTGACAAAGTAGCAAATGTCATTTCGAGCGAGCGTAAGCGATCGACTACGCAGTGGACTGAAATCCCATGATGAAAGCGTTTTAACATGGGATGCATTCCACTTCATAGTCACGTCGCTTCGCTCCTCAGCATGACAGGTAGGGGTTTTTCAACAATCTGGGCCCCCTCTGATGACTACCATATGGGTGGATTGGGGGCTGTCACCGATTGGTGACTGAGGGAGAGAAAATGGCTTAAAACCGGTCATTCCTTCAGGACTTCATGTCACCTGTCGGTTTCTGAGAGAGGTATTATTGGCTTTGCCAACAACCTGAGGCGCGTCTTGGAAGCCGCGCTCTACATAGGGAGGTTTCCATGTCTGCGCGGAAAGGACATATGAAAAGCTTTTTACTTATGCTCGCGTTTTTCACACGCATTCCGGTGCGTGTGTCGGGTGAGATTGACGCGGCACAGTATCAAAAGGGCATCAAATACCTGCCGGTGATCGGCATACTGATCGGCGTGCCGATGGGCTGCGTTGTGCTGCTCGCACCGTGGATCGGCAGCTTGGCGGCCGCTTTTTTGGCGGTTGCGGTCTATCTGCTGCTGAGCGGCGCGCTGCATGTGGACGGCCTGGCGGATACGGCGGACGGGTTTGCCGCCCACCGTGACAGGGAAGGCACGCTCGCGATCATGAAGGACAGCCGCATCGGCACGTTCGGTGTGCTGGCGGTCTGCGTTTACGTATTGGGCATGACGGTTTTTATCGCGCAGGCGGGTGTGATGGCGGCGGCACTGTGCCCGCTTGCGGGGCGTTCGGCGGCGCTGCTGTGCGCACGGATGAACAGCAGCGCGACTGACGGGCTCGGGCGGTGGTTTGTGGACGGCGTGAAGTCATTCCACGTTATCGGAACAGTGATTATTTTTACGGCTGCGTCGGCATTGGGGCTGCTTGTGTATCAATGGGTGTTTCCGGTGCTGTTGATTGCGTCGTTTCTGGTGGCTATGTCTGCGGCGGCGATGGCAACACGCTGTATGGCCAAAAAGCTGGGCGGTATAACGGGAGACGTGATCGGTTTTTCGGTGGAATTCAGCCAACTTGTTTTTTTGCTTTTCTCATCGATTGCTGTTATTATATTATAAGGAAAGACCGATATGATAAATGAGACGTGCCCACGATTAAGACAGAATCCGACAAAAAACATTCTTTGACAAAAGGCGCGGGCACTATATAATATGAAGTAACAGAAGTCGAGAGAGGGGCAGGTTATGGGTAGTTCAATCAATGATATTTTAATGGAGGATTTTCAGAATGTGGTCAGCGAACTGCTGATGCGCAACAGAAGCATTCTTGATATACTGACAAAGATACAAACAAGCTCGGGACGCGTGAACCGCAGCGTTGTCAAAGCGGCCACACATTGCGGGTGTGTTGAAATCGAGGGTAAAAAACAGGTTTTTCCCGGAGAGGTCAGCATGAAAAACCTGAGCGGCCTGATGTCCACACAGCTCAAAGGCGAGCTTTGCTCCGAATGCAGGCAGACCATTGAGAAAGAAATCGGCGGGGCACTGTTTTACCTGGCGGCCCTTTGCAACACACTCGGCATCAGCTTATATGATGTGGTTTTAAGCGAGAAGGAAACGCTGGGGACGCTCGGCAGCTACAGCCTGCGGTAGGGATTCGGTTTATAAGCGGCGGCTTATAAGCGCCGCTTTTATTTTATAAATTTATTATTTTTTGAAAGGCACAACAGAATGAAGAGACCGTTTATCACGAAAGAGCAGGCTGAAGCGATTCGACAGCAGTATCCGACGCCCTTTTATTTGTATGACGAAAAAGGCATCCGCGAGAACGCGAAACAGCTGAATAAAGCGTTCGGCTGGAACAAAGGTTTCAGAGAATATTTTGCGGTGAAAGCCACGCCCAACCCGTCGATTTTGAAAATATTGAAGGAAGAAGGCTGCGGTGTTGACTGCTCGTCTTTAACCGAGCTGATGATGGCAAAAATGTGCGGTTTTGAGGGTGATGGCATTATGTTTTCTTCCAATGTGACGCCTGAGGAAGATTACAGGCTGGCCGACGACCTTCACGCGGTGATCAACCTCGATGATATCACGCATATCGATTATCTGCATTCGCTGGTCGGTATTCCGGAGCTGATTGGCTGCCGGTTTAACCCGGGCGGCCATTTTGAGCTGGAGAACAAAATCATGGACAACCCGGGCGAAGCGAAGTATGGCTTCACGCGCGCGCAGCTCTCGGAAGGGTTTAGAAAGCTGCTGGCGCTCGGCGCGAAACGCTTCGGGCTGCACGCATTTCTTGCATCGAACACCACCACAAACGCCTATTACCCCAAGCTGGCGCAGCTGCTTTTTGAAACAGCGGTGGAGCTTCACCGCGAGACGGGCGCGCCGATCGCATACATCAATCTGTCGGGTGGTATCGGTATTCCGTATATGCCGGGCGAAAAGGGCAACGACATCGCATTTATCGGCAACGCGGTGCGTGAGGCGTTTGAACGGATCATGGTGCCAGCGGGTCTTGGCGATACGGCCATTTATACCGAGCTCGGCCGTTACATGCTTGCGCCGTACGGCGTTCTTTTGACCACGGCGATACACAAGAAGGAAATTTATAAGGACTACATCGGCGTGGATGCCTGCGCCGCGAACCTCATGCGCCCCGCGATGTACGGCGCGTACCATCATATCTCCGTGCTCGGCAAGGAAGATGCGCCTCATGACTGCAAATACGATGTGACCGGCGGTCTGTGTGAGAACAACGATAAATTCGCGGTGGACAGAATGCTGCCCGAAATCGAGAATGGAGATATCCTCGTGATTCACGATGCGGGCGCGCACGGTTTTTCGATGGGGTATAACTACAACGGCAAGCTGCGCAGCGCGGAACTGCTGCTTAAAGAAAACGGCAGCGTGGAAATGATACGCCGCGCGGAAACGCCGGATGATTATTTCGCAACGTTTTCATTTTAGAACACAGGGGCAGCGGGCGGTTATTTGTTCTCGGCAGAATCAGCCGCCCGCAAAGCCGTAATACGACGGTTAGGCGGATCATATGATATTATTTTAACAAACTTTGTAAACAGTTTATGAAAACACTTCCGATTATCCCATTTTCATATTGACAAGCAAAATAGGGTATAGTAATATGTTATATTGCATTAGCGTGCTCATAATAGGGGAGGAGTCTCTTTATTTGCCGACGAAGGCTGAGGGATTTTGCTTGCCGGGTTTTTAACAACCCAGTATATTTTTGCCGTGATTCGGGAATAATCAGCGAGTGCCTTCATCTGAAAATGTCATAATGTTATTTTGCATAACAGGAGAGTGGATACAAGTTTATGGTGCATGAAGTCAATTACGGAAAGCGAAACAGGATGAGCTTTTCCAAGATCGAAGAAGTCCTGGATATGCCGGATCTGATTGAGATCCAGAAGAACTCGTACAATTCATTTTTGGAGACCGGTCTGAGAGAGGTTCTTAATGATATCTCGCCTATCACCGATTATTCTGAGAATCTGATTCTTGAATTTATCGATTACTATATTGAAAACAAGCCAAAGTACACCGTCGAAGAATGCAAAGAGCGCGACGTGAACTTTGCTGCGCCTTTAAAGGTGATTGTGCGTCTCATCAACAAAGAGACGGGCGAGATGAAGGAGCAGGAAGTGTTCATGGGCGATTTTCCGCTGATGACCGAAAAAGGCACGTTCATCATCAACGGTGCGGAACGCGTTATCGTCAGCCAGCTCGTGCGCAGCCCCGGCGTATATTTCGACGCGGCGATCGATAAATCGGGCAAGCAGCTGTTCTCCGCCACGGTGATTCCGAACCGCGGCGCTTGGCTTGAATATGAGACGGACTCGAACGACTGCTACTGGGTGCGTGTGGACAGAACGCGCAAGCTGCCCATGACGGTGCTGATGCGCGCAATGGGCTGCGGCACCAATATGGAAATCATCAATCTGTTCGGAGACGAGGATTTTCTTCAGGCGACATTCAAAAAGGATGGCGGCCAGAGCGTGGAGGACGGTCTCATTGAAATTTACCGCCGTCTGCGTCCGGGCGAGCCGCCCACTGTGGAAAGTGCGCGGATGCTGATTGATTCGCTATTTTTTGATCCGAGACGGTACGACCTTGCACGGGTTGGCCGTTACAAATACAACAAGAAGCTTTCCATCGCGGAACGCATTGAAGGTTTCAAAAGCGCGCAGAACATTGTTTCGGAAGACGGCGAACTGCTGGCTTCAAAAGGCGAAATGATATCCCGCGAAGCCGCCAATCAGATTGAAGAAGCGGGTATCAACAGCGTACTGCTGCTGATTGGCGAAAACGAGGTTAAGGTTCTCGGCAACAACTTTGTGCGTGTGAACAGCCACCTGTCTTTTGATCCCGCAAGCGTGGGGATCAACGAAAAGGTGCATTACCCGACGTTCAAAGCGCTGATCGACGAGTTCGGCGGCAACGAAGACGAGCTGAAAAAACAGCTCAAAGCCAACATTGAAAAACTGATTCCCAAACATATCATCGTGGACGATATCATGGCATCCATGAGCTATCAGATGGGTCTCAAATACGGCATCGGCCGCACGGACGATATCGATCACCTTGGCAACAGGCGCTTAAGAAGCGTCGGTGAGCTGCTGCAAAATCAAATCCGCGTCGGCCTCTCGCGGCTCGAACGCGTGGTCAGAGAACGTATGTCCATTCAGGATATGGATGTCGCGACGCCCTCCAACCTGATCAACATCCGTCCGGTGACGGCAGCGATCAAGGAGTTTTTCGGGTCGTCCCAGCTCTCGCAGTTTATGGACCAGACAAATCCGCTGGCTGAGCTCACACACAAGCGCCGTCTGTCTGCGCTCGGACCGGGCGGACTTAACCGTGAACGCGCTTCGTTCGATGTTCGCGACGTTCACCATACGCACTACGGCCGTATGTGCCCGATCGAGACGCCTGAAGGCCCGAACATCGGCCTCATCGGTTCGCTGTCCACATACGCGCGTATCAACGAATACGGGTTCATCGAATCGCCGTACCGGTTGATCGATAAGAAGAACAAGATTGTGACCGAAGAAATCGTCTACCTGACGGCGGACGAAGAGGATAAATATGTGGTGGCTCAGGCCAACGAGCCGATCGGCGAGGACGGCAACTTTAAACGTCCGCGCGTTATGTCGCGCCGCCAGGAGGAAATCGTGGAGGTGTCACGTGACGAGGTCGATCTCATGGACGTGTCACCCAAGCAGGTTGTTTCGGTGGCCACGGCGCTGATCCCGTTCCTCGAGAACGATGACGCGAACCGCGCGTTGATGGGTTCCAACATGCAGCGGCAGGCTGTGCCTTTAACCATCCCCGAGGCGCCTATTGTGGGCACGGGCATGGAGCATAAGGCTGCAAGCGATTCGGGCGCGGTGGTGCGTGCCTATGAGGACGGCACGGTGAAAAGCGTTTCCGCCGACAGAATCCTCGTTCAGGAAGAAAAACAGACAAGAGAATACAAGTTGATTAAATTCTCGCGTTCAAATCAGGGCACATGCATCAACCAGTACCCGATTGTGAGAACAGGCGAGAAGGTAAGAAAAGGCCAGATTATTGCCGACGGACCGTCCACCGAAAACGGTGAGCTCGCGCTCGGTCGTAATGTGCTGGTCGGATTTATGACCTGGGAAGGCTATAACTACGAAGACGCGATACTCATCAGCGAGCGGCTGGTTCGCGATGATGTGTTCACGTCGATACATATTGAAGGCTACGAAGCCGAAGCGCGTGATACCAAGCTTGGACCCGAAGAAATCACACGCGACATCCCCAACGTCGGCGAAGACGCGCTTAAGAACCTTGACGAGCGCGGCATCATCCGCATCGGCGCCGAGGTGCGTGCGGGAGATATTCTCGTCGGCAAGGTGACGCCCAAAGGCGAAACGGAACTGACGGCAGAAGAACGACTGCTGCGTGCCATTTTCGGTGAGAAGGCGCGTGAAGTCAGGGATACATCGCTGCGTGTGCCGCATGGCGAAGAAGGTATTGTGGTGGACATTAAGGTGTTCACGCGTGAAAACAAGGATGAACTGACTGCCGGCGTTAACAAGCTTGTGCGTGTGTATATTGCGCAGAAGCGCAAGATTTCTGTCGGCGATAAAATGGCCGGACGCCACGGTAACAAGGGCGTTATCTCACGGATACTGCCCGTGGAGGATATGCCGTTCCTGCCGGACGGTACGCCGCTTGATATCGTATTGAATCCTCTCGGCGTTCCCTCGCGTATGAACATCGGCCAGGTGCTTGAAGTGCATCTTGGGTATGTGGCCAAAGCGCTCGGCTGGCGCATCGCAACGCCTGTTTTCGATGGCGCGACAGAGGAAGACATCATGAACCTCTTCAGGCAGCTCGGGCTGGAGCCGGACGGAAAAACGGTGCTCTACGACGGCCGCAGCGGTGAACCGTTTGAAAACCGCGTCACGGTCGGCTACATGTATATACTGAAACTCCATCACCTTGTTGATGACAAGATCCATGCACGGTCCACGGGCCCGTACTCTCTGGTCACGCAGCAGCCGCTCGGCGGCAAGGCACAGTTCGGCGGGCAGCGTTTCGGTGAAATGGAAGTGTGGGCACTCGAGGCATACGGCGCGGCAAACACGCTGCAGGAAATCCTCACGGTAAAGTCCGACGACGTGGTGGGCCGTGTGAAAACCTATGAAGCCATCGTGAAGGGCGAAAACATCCCCGAACCGGGTGTGCCCGAATCGTTCAAGGTGCTGATTAAGGAAATGCAGTCGCTGGCGCTTGATGTGAAAGTGCTTGGTGATGTGGGTGAAGAAATCGCAATCCGCGAAAGCGTTGACGACGACTTAACCGGCCTTGAAGTGAACATTGAGGGAGCCGAACGCGACGTGCCCGATAAGCGTTCAGAGAAGGTGCGTGATGAGGACTTCTCGAACCTGAGCTTTGACGAACTGGATGTGCCCGATCTTGACGACCTCGATGACGACATCGACGCCGATATCGACAGCATAAAGACCCGCCGTGGCAAAGACGACGATTTCGAAGACGACGATTTCGAAGACATCGACGATGACGATTTCGGCGATATCGATGAAGACGCGGAAGAAGGCGGCAGCGAATCGTATGAAAAGAATAAATTCTATGACGATGATTTTGACAGCAAGAAATTCAGAGATGATTTTGACGACATAGAAATTGAGTCTCTCGACGGCCTGATCGATGATGACGACAGCCTGTTTGACGACGATTACGATGACAAAGAGTAGATAAGTTTTTTGGCATAAACGAGAGGAGAGGAATTCTTTGTTCGAACTTGGCAATTTTGATTCCATTCAGATTGGTTTGGCATCTCCGGAGAAGATTAGGGAGTGGTCGAGAGGTGAGGTTAAAAAACCCGAAACCATCAACTACCGGACGCTCAAGCCTGAAAAGGACGGTTTGTTTTGTGAGCGCATTTTTGGGCCTACGAAAGACTGGGAATGCCATTGCGGACGCTATAAACGCGTGCGCTATAAGGGCATCATCTGCGATAAGTGCGGGGTTGAGGTGACGCGCGCCAAGGTGCGCCGTGAACGTATGGGCCATATTGAGCTGGCCGCGCCGGTATCGCATATCTGGTACTTTAAGGGCATTCCGTCGCGCATGGGCCTGCTGCTTGACATGTCGCCGCGCGATTTGGAAAAGGTGCTTTATTTTGCGTCGTTTGTGGTGACCGATCCCGGCAATACGCCGCTTGAATACAAACAGCTGTTAAACGACAAAGAACTGCGCGAATGCCAGGAAAAATACGGCGATGACGCTTTTGTGGCCAAGATGGGTGCCGAGGGCGTTAAAGACCTGCTCAAAGCGATCGATCTTAATAAGACCTCAAGAGAGCTCAAAAAGGAGCTGGAAACCTGCACGGGCCAGAAGCGTGTGCGTGCCATTAAGCGTCTTGAGGTGGTTGAAGCGTTTCGCCAATCGGGCAACAAACCCGAATGGATCGTACTCGACTGCATACCGATCATCCCGCCGGAACTGCGCCCGATGGTTCAGCTGGACGGCGGACGGTTTGCGACGAGTGATTTGAACGACTTGTACCGCCGCGTGATCAACCGCAACAACCGTTTGAACAGGCTGCTTGCGCTGCGTGCACCGGATATCATCGTGAGAAACGAAAAACGCATGCTGCAGGAAGCTGTGGATGCGCTGATCGATAACGGCCGCCGCGGCCGTCCTGTCACAGGCCCAGGCAACAGACCGCTTAAGTCTCTGTCTGATATGCTGCGCGGCAAACAGGGCCGTTTCCGTCAGAACCTGCTCGGCAAACGCGTGGACTACAGCGGCCGCAGCGTTATCGTGGTTGGGCCTGACTTAAAGATGTATCAATGCGGTTTGCCCAAGGAAATGGCGCTTGAGCTGTTTAAGCCCTTCGTCATGAAAAAGCTTGTGGAAGACGGGCTTGCGCATAATATCAAGAGTGCGAAGCGCATGGTGGAACGTGTGCGTCCCGAGGTTTGGGGCGTGCTCGAAACAGTGATAAAAGACCACCCCGTGCTGCTTAACCGCGCCCCCACGCTGCATCGCCTTGGCATACAGGCGTTTGAGCCGGTGCTCGTGGAAGGCAAAGCGCTCAAACTGCATCCGCTCGTCTGTACCGCGTACAACGCGGACTTCGACGGTGACCAGATGGCTGTGCACGTACCGCTGTCGGTGGAGGCGCAGGCGGAATGCCGCTTCCTCATGCTGGCCGCGAACAACATATTAAAGCCGCAGGACGGTAAGCCGGTGGTGAGCCCCACGCAGGATATGGTTATCGGCAGCTATTACTTAACCATCCATCGCGAAGGTGTGCGGGGCGAAGGCAATTATTTCTCGTCGCCCGAAGAAGCGGTCATCGCGTATCAGACCGGCGAGATCGGCCTGCAGGCCATGATCAATGTGCGCTTGACCAAGGTGGAAAACGGTGTCAAACGCAGCCGCATACTGAAGACAACGCCCGGTCGTCTGATATTCAACGAAGCGATTCCTCAGGACTTAGGGTTTGTGGACAGATCCCAGCCGGACAGCGATTTTCTGCTTGAGGTCGATTTCCTCGTGGGCAAAAAGCAGCTCGGAAAAATTGTTGACTTTTGCTACAGAAAGCACGGGGAAACCAAGACGGCTGCAATGCTTGACGAAATCAAGCGCCTTGGCTTCCACTATTCGACGGTGGGTGCCATCACAATCAGCGTGAGCGATATCATGATTCCCGAGGCGAAGGCACAGTATATACAAAGTGCCGAAGAAAAGGTTGTTGAAATCGAGAAGAAGTTTAAAAGAGGCTTCTTAACCAATAAAGAAAGAAAAGAAAACGTCATTAAGGTGTGGGCAGACACTACAAATCTTGTGACGGATGCGCTGATGGACGGCCTCAGCGAATTCAACCCGGTTTACATGATGGCTAACTCGGGCGCGAGAGGGTCCACAAACCAGATTCGCCAGCTGGCGGGCATGCGCGGCCTGATGGCCGACCCGTCCGGCGAAATCATTGAGATTCCGATTCGCGCAAATTTCCGCGAAGGTCTCACGGTTCTTGAGTTCTTCATCTCAACACACGGTGCGAGAAAAGGCCTTGCCGATACGGCGCTCAGAACCGCTGACTCGGGTTACCTGACACGCCGCCTTGTGGACGTCAGCCAGGATGTCATCGTCAGAGAACAAGACTGCCTGAAGGAAGGCGATCCAATCAGAGGCATCTGGGTGGAAGACATTTATGAAGGCAAAGAGGTTATTGAGCCGTTTATCGACAGAATCCCCGGGCGCTATGCGGCGGCGGATATTGTTGACCCGAATACGAACGAAGTGATCGTTCACACCAATGAGATGATTACCTTTGACCACTGCCGCCGAATTGAAGCCGCGGGTATCAAGGGCGCAAGCATCCGCAGTGTACTCACGTGCAAAACACAGCATGGCGTTTGCTCCAAATGCTACGGCTCGGATATGTCGTCCGGCAAGCCGGTCAGCATCGGCGAAGCGGTGGGCATCATCGCGGCACAGTCAATCGGCGAACCGGGAACACAGCTCACGATGCGTACATTCCATACGGGCGGCGTCGCGGGTGAAGATATTACGCACGGTCTGCCGCGTGTCGAAGAGCTTTTTGAAGCGAGAAAGCCTAAAGGTCTTGCCGTCATCAGCGAAATCGCCGGTACAGTGTCTCTGGGAGACAACCGCCGTAAGCAGGATGTGACGGTGACGAGCGAAGACGGTTTGGCCGAGGTTTATACGATTCCGTTCGGTTCGCGCCTCAAGGTGAAGGACGGCGATGTGATCGAAGCGGGCGATGAGCTGACAGAAGGCTCTATTAACCCGAACGATATTTTAAAGATCAAAGGTGCCAAAGGCGTACAGAATTATCTGCTCAAAGAGGTTCAGATGGTTTACCGTCTTCAGGGTGTGGAAATATCCGATAAGCACATTGAGGTTATCATCCGGCAAATGCTCAAGAAGTGCAAGATTGAGGATGCGGGGGACACGGAGCTGCTTCCCGGTTCGCTGGTCGACATTCACCAGTTTGATTCCGAGAATGAGCGGATCATCCGCGAAGGCAAAAAGCCCGCCACAGCCAAGCGCGTGCTGCTCGGTATTACGAAGGCTTCACTTGCAACGGATTCCTTCCTGTCTGCGGCATCGTTCCAGGAAACCACAAGGGTGCTGACGGAAGCCGCGATAAAGGGCAAGTCCGATCCGCTGCTGGGCCTTAAGGAGAACGTGATCATCGGGAAACTGATTCCGGCCGGAACGGGCATGAAGCGTTATAAGAATATTGACGTGATAAAGAATATACTCAACGAGGATATCGCGCCGGACCTTAAAAAGCATGACGCTCATCTGCAAAGCGCGCTGCTGGACGGATATGATGATCCTGCGGAGTTGAACGTCGAACTGTTGTAAGCATCAAGTGGGGGGACGATATGCCGAAGAACGAACAATGCGTGGTGACAGACAGCGATCTATGCAAGTGGATTAACAAGGATTGTGCAAACTGTTATCTGCGAGAAATGAAAGACGATTCAGATACGAAAAAAGTGCTGGAAGATTTTCAGGTGATGCTGTCTTTGCTCCCGGATGAGTTTGACAGCCTGCAGGGCGACAATTGCTGCTTCTGCAAAGGAGAGCCGCAAAAACGGGTATGCTATGCGACCGTTGACCTTGGGCATAAGGATCCCGAGCATAAACGCGGCATGTTTTTCGGCATCGGGAAAAAGGTTAGGCAGAGAATCGGATCGCTGATCCCCGTGTCGTTGTCGATATGCGCGGATTGCCGCCGGAATTTTCGTTTGGCTGAATCGTTAAAATGGATGATGATGCTCCTCTTCGGCGGTATCGCGCTGGGTATCTGCTTTATACCCGCCTTGAATGCCAATCCGATTTTGCCCTATGCGATCATACTCGCCGGGATCCTTGTGGGTTATATCACAGGAAAGATATTCTCGACCGTGTATGTTAACAAAAAGGCCGAAAAGACCCGGTTTAACGTATTTGATGTTCCCGTTTGCGCCGAGATGGCGGAAAAAGGGTGGTTTACGATACAGGACGAAGGGCCGGTGACGCGCTTTATTTTCTCAAAGAAGCCAATGGTGAAAAGGCTCAGCGATGTGGGAATAGAGCAGAAAAAAGAGCAGGAAAACATTTAGAAAACTCTTACCGGTTATGAGGATTGACAAGAAATTTGCCTGATGTTAAAATGGCTCTGCTTGCGTTTTTTAGGGCTTCTTGCGTCATGGAGGTATATTTTTAAGTATGGTGCATGAGCTGTCCCGACAAGATAGGGTTGCGGGCTTGAAGCAGGTGATGCGGTGTGCGCGTGAAGGCTCACTGGATAAGGTTTACATTGCCAAGGACGCGGATGAAGACATTATTGCTAAGCTCAAAGCGGAATGTGAGAAGCACCGGATTCCACATGATATGTCGCTGACTATGTACCAGATCGGTACGGCGTGCGACATTGAGGTGGGCAGCGCTTGTGCCGGCGTTTTGAAGCAAGGCAAGCTAAGAGATTAATCCCCTTAATGGGTTGCGAGGGGTTCTTATAAACAGTCATAATATAAAGGAGGTGAAGACCCAAATATGCCGACAATTAATCAGCTGGTGAAACAAGGCAGAAAGACGGCCGAAACAAAAAGCAATTCTCCGATACTTAAGCAGAGCCCTCAGAAAAGAGGCGTTTGCCTGACGGTGAGGACGATGACGCCGAAGAAGCCGAATTCCGCTTTAAGAAAAATAGCTAGAGTTCGCCTGGTCAATGGCATGGAAGGTACAGCGTACATTCCTGGCATCGGCCACAATCTTCAGGAGCACTCTGTGGTGCTTATCAGAGGCGGCAGAGTGAAAGACCTGCCGGGCGTGAGATATCATATAGTCAGAGGCGCTCTTGACAGCGCAGGAGTGGCCAACAGGAAACAGGCCCGCAGCAAATACGGTGCCAAGAGACCGAAGAAGTAATATTTAGGAGGATTCAACATGCCAAGACGTGGAGGCGCTCCTAAGCATGACGTTCTGCCCGATCCGATATACAGATCCAGCATGCTCACCAAGCTGATCAATCAGGTGATGCTGGATGGCAAAAAAGGAACGGCGCAGAAAATTTGCTATGAAGCGTTTGATATCATCAAAGAAAAACTGGGCCTTGAACCTCTTGAAGTCTTCGAGAAGGCGATGGACAACATCATGCCTGTTCTTGAGGTTAAGGCAAGAAGAGTCGGCGGCGCCACCTATCAGGTGCCTATCGAAGTGCGTCCTGACAGACGCCAGACGTTGGGTATCCGGTGGCTCGTGACCAATACAAGAAAAAGAAACGAACGTACCATGAAACAAAGACTGGCCGGTGAGATAATGGATGCCTATAACGGCACCGGCGGCAGCGTGAAGAAGCGTGAAGATACGCACAAGATGGCCGAGGCCAACAGGGCGTTTGCGCATTACAGGTGGTAGCATGAATTTAAAGGAGAGAAACAGTGCCCAGAAAATATCCGCTTGAGAAAACAAGAAATATAGGCATTATGGCGCATATTGACGCGGGCAAAACCACCACGACTGAGCGTGTGCTGTTCTATACCGGGAAAACCTACAAGATTGGTGAAACACATGAAGGCGCGGCTGTGATGGACTGGATGGAGCAGGAGCAGGAACGCGGTATCACCATTACGTCTGCGGCAACCACCGCCGAGTGGCGCGGCCATCGGGTCAATATCATTGACACACCCGGCCACGTTGACTTTACGGTAGAGGTGGAACGCTCGCTGCGCGTGCTGGATGGCGCCGTGGCTGTGTTCTGTGCCAAGGGCGGCGTGGAGCCGCAGTCCGAAACCGTTTGGAGACAGGCGACAAAGTACAACGTACCGCGTATTGCCTATGTCAATAAAATGGACATCATGGGCGCTGACTTTATGAATGTTGTCGATATGATGCGGGAAAGGCTCAAGGCCAACCCCGTGCCGATTCAGCTGCCTATTGGCAAGGAAGAGACCTTCAAGGGAATGGTCGACCTGATCAACATGGACGCGATCGTTTATATCGATGAGCTGGGAACCAAGTCTGAAAGAGTGCCGATTCCGGACGAATTGAAGGAGCTTGCGGAGGAATACCGCGTAAAGCTCATCGAATCCGTTGCGGAACACAATGACAAACTGCTAGAGAAGTATTTCGAAGGCGAAGAGATAAACCATGACGAGTTGATTGCCGCCATACGTTCGGCGACAATCAATCTTGACATTGTTCCTGTCACATGCGGCTCATCGTACCGCAACAAGGGTGTGCAGCCGCTGCTCGACTGCATTGTTGATTTCATGCCGTCTCCGCTCGACATTCCGCCGATCACCGGCAAGAATGCCAAGGATGAGGATGAAGTCCGCAAAGCGGACGACAACGCGCCGTTTGCTGCGCTGGCCTTCAAGATCATGGCCGACCCGTTTGTGGGTAAGCTCGCTTTTATGCGGGTGTACTCCGGCACATTAAAAACGGGCAGCTACGTGTACAATTCCACGAAGGACAAACGTGAGAGAATCGGGCGTTTGCTTCAGATGCACGCGAACTCGCGTGAGGAGATTGAGGAAGTGACGGCCGGCGATATCGCGGCGGCTGTGGGCTTCAAGGCGATCACCACAGGCGATACGCTTTGTGACGACAAACACCAGATCATCCTTGAAAAGATGGAGTTCCCCGAACCGGTTATTGAGGTGGCGATTGAACCCAAAACCAAGGCCGGCCAGGACAAGATGACGATGGCGCTGATGCGCCTCGCCGAAGAGGACCCCACCTTTAAAACGTATACCGACCAGGAAACCGGACAGACGATTATTGCGGGCATGGGTGAACTGCACCTTGAGATCATCGTGGACCGCATGATGCGTGAGTATAAGGTGGAAGCCAAGGTTGGTAAACCGCAGGTGTCTTACCGCGAGACGATCCGCAAGGCTGTCACAGCCACCGGGCTTTACAAGAAGCAGTCGGGCGGCAGAGGCCAATACGGCCATGCCGTGATTACGATCGAGCCGCTTGAGCCGGGTAGCGGATATGAATTCGTCGATAAAATCGTCGGCGGCGTGGTCCCCAAGGAATACATACCCGCCGTGGATGCCGGTATTCAGGAAGCCGCGAAAAACGGCATACTGGCCGGTTTTGAGGTGATGGACTTCAGAGCCTCTCTCGTCGACGGATCGTACCATGAAGTGGACTCGTCAGAAATTGCGTTCAAGATCGCGGGATCAATGGCATTTAAAGAGGCGATGGCAAAGGCTTCTCCTGTACTTTTGGAGCCCATTATGGCTGTGGAAGTCAATGTTCCCGATGATTATCTCGGCGACATTATGGGCAACCTTAATTCAAGAAGAGGCCACATTGAAGGCACGGAGCTGCGGAGTGGTGTTCAGGTAATCCGTGCGGCGACACCGCTTTCCGAGATGTTTGGCTACGCGACCGATCTTCGGAGCCGGACGCAGGGCCGCGGCACATTTTCAATGCAGTTTTCGCACTACAGCGAAGTACCCAAGAGCATTGCGGAGAAAATTACAGGTTAGCTCCACAAGATATGAAACGGACGAGCATCGTGAACAACAATTAAGTGGTCCGTTTATAAACCAAATATGATTGAAACCAAGAATGATTAGGAGGAGAAATCAATGGCAAAAGCTAAGTTTGAAAGAAACAAACCCCATGTTAACATCGGCACGATCGGTCACGTTGACCACGGCAAAACGACATTAACAGCGGCAATCACCATGGCTCTCGCACAGGATGGCCATGCGGCAGTGATGAAGTATGACGAAATCGACAAAGCTCCTGAAGAAAAAGAGAGAGGCATCACGATCAACACAGCTCACGTTGAGTACGAGACGGACGCCCGTCACTATGCACACGTGGACTGCCCGGGCCATGCTGACTATGTGAAGAACATGATCACCGGCGCGGCTCAGATGGACGGCGCGATCCTTGTTGTGTCGGCTGCTGACGGCCCGATGCCTCAGACCCGCGAGCACATCCTGCTTGCCCGTCAGGTTAACGTGCCTTACATTGTTGTCTGCCTGAACAAAGTTGACCAGGTTGACGACGAAGAACTTTTGGAACTGGTTGAAATGGAAGTCAGAGACCTGCTGTCTTCTTACGAATTCCCGGGCGATGATATTCCGGTTATCAAGGGCAGCGCGCTTCAGGCGATGAATGCGCTGATCGAAGGCAAGAAGGCCAGAGAATCTGCTGAGTGCAAGTTCATCTTCGATCTGATGGATGCGGTTGACAGCTACATTCCGACTCCGGAACGTGCGGTTGACAAACCGTTCCTGATGCCTGTTGAAGACGTGTTCTCCATCACCGGCCGCGGCACAGTGGCCACGGGCAGAGTGGAGAGAGGTACCGTTAAGGTTCAGGATTCCGTCGAAATCGTCGGCATGACCGAGAAGACAAGAGACGTTGTCGTCACAGGCGTTGAGATGTTCAGAAAACTTCTTGACCAGGCGATGGCCGGTGACAACGTGGGTCTGCTTCTCCGCGGTGTGCAGAGAAACGAAATCGAGCGCGGTCAGGTTCTTGCGAAGAAGGGCACAATCAAACCCCACACCCACTACATGGGTCAGGTTTACGTGCTGAAGAAGGAAGAAGGCGGCCGTCATACACCGTTCTTCGATGGTTACCGTCCGCAGTTCTACTTCAGAACAACCGACGTGACGGGCAGCATCAAACTGCCGGAAGGCACAGAGATGGTTATGCCTGGCGACAACATCACGATGGAGATCAAGCTCATCACCCCGATCGCTATCGAAGAAGGCCTCCGTTTTGCTATCCGTGAAGGCGGCAGAACAGTGGGTTCCGGCGTCGTTGTCAGCGTTATCGAGTAATACACATAAAACGCACATTGAAAACCGGCATTGCCAATCGGCAGCGCCGGTTTTTTGTTGTTTGTTCGTATTATATTAAGAAGGTGCCAAAGAATCTGCGATTAATCCTGTGTATATGATGGTCTGCATTCCATCGCCACACACAGATGCCGTACAATTACATATGAACAAAGGGGAATGCAACCGAATGAAGGCTGCAATGCTCTGCACGTTTGGAGTGGAAGGGTCAAGACTCTTCCCTACGGCATGGCAGGCAATGCAGGAGGTCTCGACCGCTCCGAGCATATTGAGCAAGCAGATACTTATTGTCATACGGCGCGTCAGGGAAGCCGCGTCCTACAGAGACATATGCGCTATTAAGAGGACGGGCGTCCGCTGGATGCCTCTACGACATCTAACACGGACTTCGACATCAACCGATATCATATGTCAAAGTACCTGAAATGGTGCGCGTCCAAAAGAATGTTTGATTCTCCTCCGCCATATACATATACGGCAGTATGTGAAGGAGGCGACCAATATGGAAAAGCGGGATTTGCCTAAGCTTGAAATAGACGGATTTGTGACGAGGCAGTATGAAAAACCGTCATGGAAAAAGAAGGCGTCAGATTTTGTGCACGGCATCAAGCCGGCTAAAAAAACATCAAATGAAAACGATGTGGACATTGCATACAAACGGCTGCTTGCCAAAACTGGTGTGTGCGCGGCGGTGGCCGTGACAATACTTGTGATCAGCAGCCTTAGTACGCCGGCATCCGCCGAGGTGAATCGTGCGGTGGATTATGTGGTGAACCACGAGTTCGATGTGGATGAGGATATCGGACGGCTTAAATTTGTGGAGGCACTGGATGAAACCGAAAGCGTTTTCAGCGCCATGCCGGAAGGGTCTATCGTTTATCCGGCTGACGGTGAGGTGGAGACAGCCTTCGGTGAAGGCGGGTCAACCGGCGTGAAAATGAGTGCTCAGTCACCTGATATCATGAGCATCGCAAAGGGAACGGTCACGGAAATCGGAGAGGCAGGCGGTGAAGAAACCGTGACAGTGATGCTCGATTCGGGAGAGATGATCGTTTACCACAACCTCACGGCTTGTGTTAAGGTGGATGATATTGTGATGCCGGGGCAGGTGATCGGCCAGACTGAGGAAGGATATCTTTATATCGAAATGAAAAAAGGCGATTCTTTTATAGACCCGATTGCCTATATCAACGGGCATGCAGGCGCAGCGCTGCAATAGAGAAGAATGAAATCACTGCGTTTATTTGGCGGCAGGCTTAAAATTAATCTGCTGATGTTCCCCGCCGTCGCGGTGCTGTTCTTCATCGGCATGGGAGATATTGTGTTTTACTATATCCCCACTGTGCTGATTCACGAATGGGCGCATGTGATATTCGCGACGGCGCTCGGCATGACAGTGAACGAGATGGAGCTGTTTCCGTTCGGCTGCGCGGCCAAGCTGCAATGCTTTGCGGTATCGCGTGCCAAGGAGATTGTGGTGGCAGCCGCAGGCCCGGCTGCGAACATGCTTGCCGCATGCGCGGTTTTTTTTATCGACAAATACGCCACACCGATTGCCATTGCCGATAAGCTGATCGCGTCGAACCTTGCCCTCGCCGCCGTCAACCTGCTGCCGGCTTTGCCGCTGGATGGCGGGCGTATTGTGCGTGCCCTGTTTGCATCGTTTATGGGCTACAAACGTGCAACGCGCCTGATGGCTGTGGCGGGTATTTTTTTTGCGGCGGTGCTGCTCGGAGTGGGGGTGTGGGCTCTGTTCCGCGAAACGGTGAACCCGAGCTTTTTTATCATGGGCTTCTTTTTATGCGTCGCCGCCGTGAAGGAACTCAAGAGCGCACCATACACGCTGATACGCGATTTTACAGGCAAGCGCGAGGCGTTTGACAAACGCAAGACACTCAGCGTCAACCGTTTTGCCGCCATGCAGACAGAGACGCTCCGCGAGATTATGCGAGAATTTGAAGCAGGCAAATACAACATAGTGACCGTACTTGATAAAGAACTCGGTGTGCTCGGAGAGCTTGATGAAAGGCAGATTCTTTCGGGCATGATGGAGAAAGGCACACAGGTGACGCTCGGCAGCATCTACAGGCTGAAAAAAAGTGAGACGGGTTGAAACATTGTCAGCTAAACGTTTCTATGCTAGAATAAACGCAATGGGGTGAGAAAATTGCGTATCTACTATCTGCATCACAGCAGCGTTTGCGTGATGCATGAAAAAACGCTGCTGGTGTTCGATTATTATCAGCATAAGCGGGACAAACATATTGAAGACGGGCATATTAACAGCGAAGATCTCGAGGTGTTTGATCGCGTTTATGTGTTTGCGTCGCATTCGCACGACGATCACTTTAACCCATGCATATTCGACTGGGCATCGCCGAAGGTGACGTATATCCTTGACAGCACGATAAAAGCAGCGCCGGAAGGGACGGTGGTTTTGAAGCCTGGAGAAACCTACAGTGACGATATGGTATATGTGCGAGAGTTCGGTTCCACTGACTGTGGCGGCAGCTTTTATGTGAACATCGAAGGGACAAGCTTGTTTCACGCGGGAGACCTGAACGACTGGCACTGGAAGGATGAGGGCAATGCTCGATACTCGCGCGTGATGACAAAAATGTTTGACCGCGAGTTGGCTTATTTGAAAAAGCATGTGGCACATATCGATTATGCGTTCTTTCCCGTCGATAAGCGCATGGGCAGCGATTATGACGCAGGGGTGAGAAAATTTATTGAAATCATGAAACCCGGTGTGCTGATACCGATTCACTTTATGAGCTTTTCGGATACCGCTGAATTCAGCAAAACAGCGGCGGTTAGCTCTACGAAGGTGCTCGGTGTGACGCATAACGGAGAAAGGCTGGTATAAGGAATGACATTTACAATTGAACACGCGAATATCAATGTCAAGGATATTGATGTTAGCATTCGGTTTTACGGTGAGGCGCTTGGCCTCAAAGAGGTGCGCCGAATTACAGCGGAAGACGGCGCGTTTGTGATCGTATTCTTAAACGACGGTCAGACGGACTTTTGTATGGAGTTGACGTGGCTGCGGGATAAAGAGGGCCCGTATAATCTCGGTGACAATGAGAGCCATATCTGCTTTGCGGCGGACGACTTCGACGCGGCGTATGCGCATCACAAAAACATGGGCATCATATGCTATGAAAACGTCGACATGGGTGTCTACTTCATCTGTGATCCCGACGGCTACTGGCAGGAGATCAAGAAACGCGGATAAGCACGGTCAACGGCATGACCTTGTAGGTTTGCTAAACATATTGGACTTTATTGCGGTCTGTTCGGTTGGTGATTGCCAACCGAGCAGACGCATAGAGATCTTGTTTGAACGGTATCGATAGACTTCAAACTCATGCGTAAAGTCGGTTGCCTTTGCGGAGAACGCATCTGACCTTACGAAGACTGTAATCAGCCATTCCTTTATGTCCGGGCATGTACGAAAATCAATATGTGCGAATGCCTGGCTTGAGTGCCTAGCTTAAACAATGCAGGCAGATCACGCTTAACAGCTTAACATCAATTCTTAAATATAATCTCGTTATCAGTATCGGAATTAACAATACCCCGCGAACCGGCTTGCCGCATCTTATATTTCCAAGGCTCAGCGTCCAAAAAGCTTTGCGGGGTTACATTGTCCTGCAATAAGCACAATAATCGGCATTGCCTGTATTTGCAAAACCATGTATAATGACGTAAGGTGAGAATAGACGACGATAAGGACACTACATGATCGATACGAAGAAGCTTGAAAGACTGCTGCCCACTGTCGGCAAGCCGGCCCGCTATACGGGCGGTGAGCTCGGCCAGGCAGCGAAGAAGATAACCAACACGACGGTGCGCTTTGCTTTTTGTTTTCCGGATGTGTATGAGGTGGGGATGTCGCACCTTGGAACCAGCATACTTTATCATCTGGCCAACAGGTTGGATAACGTTTATGCGGAGCGGTGCTTTGCGCCCTGGCCCGATATGGAATCGGCTTTGAGGCAGGCAGAGCTGCCGCTTTATTCGCTTGAGACAAAAACTGCGCTTTGCGATTTTGACATTATTGGATTCAGCCTTGGCTATGAAATGTGCTTTACCAATATGCTGACCATGCTCGATCTCGGGCGCGTCTCTTTATATTCAAAAACAAGAACGGATGCTGACCCGATTGTGATTGCGGGTGGAGGGTGTGTTTACAACCCCGAGCCGGTCGCCGATTTCATCGATCTGTTCGTGGTGGGCGAGGGTGAAGAAGTGCTTGCCGAGCTTATCGATTTATACAGCGAGTGCAAAAGAGTAAGCACGGGGCGGAACGAATTTTTAAAAAAAGCGGCACACATAGAGGGCATTTATGTGCCGTCGTTCTATAACGTCACATATAACGAAAACGGGAAGATTAAAAACATATCCGCCGAAGAAGGCGCGCCGTTTCCGGTGAAAAAGAGGATATTAAGAGATTTTGATTCGGGGTATTATCCCGAAAATCCCATTGTACCGTATCTTGGCGTGATACACGACCGAGTGACGGTTGAGGTGATGCGCGGCTGTACGCGCGGTTGCCGGTTTTGTCAGGCGGGGTTTGTTTACCGCCCTGTGCGAGAGCGCAGCGCGGATACACTGATACGGCAAGCCAAAGCCTGCATTGAAAAAACAGGCCACGAAGAGGTATCGCTCTGTTCGCTGTCCACCGGCGATTATTCGCAGGTGGCTCGTCTCGTTTGTGTGTTGTCGGATGAGCTTGCGGGCACGGGTGTATCGCTCGCCGTGCCATCGCTGCGCATTGATTCGTACGAGGGAGAATACGCGCAAAAGCTTAAAGAAGTGCGCAACACGGGGCTCACATTCGCGCCCGAAGCAGGCACCCAAAGGCTGCGCGATGTGATCAACAAGAATATAACCGAGAATGATATCCTTTCAGCGGTGAAGGAAGCGTTCGAATCGGGCACCAACGGCGTCAAGCTGTATTTTATGATGGGCCTGCCCGGCGAGACAATGGAGGATGTGCTTGGCATTGCGGAGCTGGCTGCGCGTATTCGGGACATCTATTATACAGTGCCCAAGGAGCGTCGCGCAGGTGGCTTCAAGCTGACGGTGAGCGTATCGTGCTTTGTCCCGAAACCGCACACACCGTTTCAGTGGGCGGCACAGGACGAGATTGCCGTTTTTGAGGATAAGCAGCGTCGCTTGAGAGATGCGCTGCGAAGCGTCAAGGGCGTGAAATTCAACTGGCATGATGCGAGGCTCAGTATGCTCGAAGCGGTGTTCTCTCGCGGCGACAGGCGGCTCTCAGCCGTTCTTGTGAACGCTTACAGCGCGGGATGCCGGTTTGACAGCTGGAAAGAGCTTTTTGACTTTGATAAATGGATGGCGGCGTTTGAGCAGGCCGGGGTTGACCCCGCATTCTATGCGGCGCGCGTGCGCGGCAGGGATGAAGTGCTGCCGTGGGAAATGATCGATACAGGGCTTAATAAGGCGTATCTTTGGCAAGAATATGAGCGCGCGCAGTCCGCGGCGACCACGCCGGACTGCCGACAGGGCTGTACGGCCTGCGGCCTCAAGGAAGCGGGGTTGTGCGAATGAGAATGGCACTTCAGTTCGCCAAAACAGGCGCGGCTAAGTTTATCTCACATCTCGATCTCCAGCGGGCGTTCTCACGCGCCATCAGGCGTTCCGGGCTGCCCGTGAAGCTATCGGAAGGGTTTAACCCGCACTATGTGGTATCTTTTGCGTCGGCGCTTTCACTCGGTATGGAAAGTGAATGCGAATGTGTGGAAATGGCGATGGCAAAGGATGTGCCAGCCGACGATTTCTTGCTTGCGATGGCGCGCGCGCTGCCGCCCGGTTTGGTAGCCAAGCGTGCGGTGAAGCTGCGTGAGGGGGCGCCGAAGCTGATGGCGGTGCTTGCCGAGGCCGATTATGAGATGCCGATTGACCCGGGCCGATCCGGCGATTTTGTCCGGGCAGCCGAGAGTATAATGGCTCAAACACAGATATGGGCGGTGAAGGTATCGGACGGCAAAGAAAAAAGAATCGATATCCGTCCGATGATCAAAACGGTGACGGTTCGGGAAGACAAACTTGTGATGCGGTTGTCGGCTGCGCAGACGGGCGCATTGAAGCCCGACATGCTGCTCGACGAAATGGAAAAAGAGGCAGGCGTTTTTAACCGTGCCGTGAAAAGAACGGCTTTATATACTGTGCAAAACGGGGCGGCAGTTGATCTGCTTGACGCTTTAAAAGGGTGAATCATCAGGCTTTTAAGCTTGCATAATAAATTTTAAATATATTGGAGTTGTTCATGAATAAAAAAATCGTTGCGGATGTCAATGGGTTAGAGGCGAGAATCGCCCTGCTTGAGGACGATAAGCTGGTTGAGATTCATGTGGAGCGCCGTGGGAAAGAGCGTCTTGTGGGCAATATCTACAAAGGGCGCGTGGCCAATGTGCTGCCGGGTATGCAGGCGGCATTTGTGGACATCGGGCTTGACCGCAACGCTTTTCTTTACGCGGGCGATATACTGGTTGATACCTCTGACTTTGAGTTCGGCCAGAAATCGGACACGGTGAATTTGAGACCGACGAAGATTGAAGACATGGTGAAAGAGGGGCAGGAGATACTCGTACAGGTATTAAAACAGCCCGGCGGCACAAAGGGAGCGCGCATCACGACGCACGTGACGCTGCCCGGCCGCATGATGGTGCTGATGCCCACGGTGAACCATGTGGGCGTGTCGCGCCGCATTGAGGACGAACAGGAACGCACGCGTTTAAAAGATATCATGGAAACCTTGAAACCCAAGGATATGGGCATTATTGTGCGCACAGCGGCTGTGGGCAAAGAGACGGAAGATTTTGAGGGTGAGGTAAAGTTTTTGGCACGGCTCTGGCAGCGCATTGTGAGCCGCAGCGACGTCATCAGAGCACCGAGACTGCTGCATGCAGAGGAATCTCTCGTG
The DNA here is from genome assembly GCA_023406895.1 of Bacillota bacterium. GTDB lineage: Bacteria > Bacillota > Clostridia > Christensenellales > SZUA-584 > SZUA-584. The sequence continues at coordinate 31,681 of JAEXTV010000031.1, forward strand.
TTTCGCACCGTGCGCGATATGTTTACGGCAGACGTTTCCGAGTTCGTGATCAACGATCACGAGTATTTCGACAAGGTGGTGGCCGTGGCGGGCATCATTGCGCCGCATTTGAAAGATCGCGTGAAGCTTTATACAACTGGCGTGAGCATATTCGACGATTACGGTATTCAGGCACGTATTGATAAAGCGCTTGAGAAAAAGGTCTGGATGAAAAACGGTGCGTACATTATCATCGACGAGACCGAAGCGCTGACCGTGATCGATGTCAACACGGGTAAGTTCGTGGGCGACAACAATCTGCAGGAAACGATACTCGAAGTGAATATTGAAGCGGCCAAAGAAATCGCGCGGCAGCTTCGTCTGCGCGATATCAGCGGCATCATCGTGATAGACTTCATCGATATGGAAGTGGAAGGCAACAAACTGAAGGTGGTGGAGGCGCTCGAAACCGCGCTTGCCAAGGACCGTACCAAGACAAACGTGCTCGGCATCACAGGGCTTGGACTTGTGGAGATGACGCGAAAAAAAGTGCGCCGTAAGCTGTCGAGCATCGTAAAGCGTACGTGCCCGTACTGCGGCGGCAGCGGCCTCGTGGACAATGAAGAGACCACGGCAATGAATCTGCGGCGGCTGATACAGCGGCAAACGGCGAATACGGACATCAAGGAATACCTGATCGAAGTCAATCCGCTCGTTGCCAAATACATAGAAAGCAAATATGAGACGGATATGCCGATTCTGCCGAAGATCGACGGCGTTAAGTTTTATATCATGTCGAGCGAGGCGCTGCATATGGCCGACTATAAGGTTGTCGAGATTGCGTCTCAAAAAGAACGCGAAAAACTGATCGGGAAAGCCAAGGTGTTTTGTTGACAGTTTTATGCGGATATGATATGATTTTTAACTGAGCCGCACGGAAATGGTGCGCAAATTCGGCTGGGGTTCCCCAAGCTGATACCATCACGGCGAGACTGGGAAGAGGAGGTAAACAGCATGTACGCAATTTTTGAGACAGGCGGTAAGCAGTACAAAGCGGCCAAAGGTGACGTTGTGTTTGTGGAAAAGCTCGCTTTAGAGCCCGGCAAACAGGTCAGCTTTGATGCGCTGGTGGTCGCCGACGGTGACAAGATCCAGATCGGGACACCCATTGTCAAGGGCGTGAAGGTAAAAGCCAAGGTTGTTGAACACGGCAAAGAGAAAAAAGTTTTGACCTTTAAATATAAGCCCAAGAGAAACGAGCGCAAGAAACAGGGCCACAGGCAGCCGTATACAAAGATTCAGATTACGGGCATAGCCACGGCGAAGGAAAAAGAAGAAGCGACAGAAGCAGCAGCGGAATAGTAAATCCCTAACGGAAAGCGAGGTGCATTTGAATGGCACATAAAAAGGGTGTCGGTAGTTCCAGAAACGGCAGAGACTCAGAGAGCAAACGGCTCGGCGTGAAACGCGGCGACGGCCAGTTTGTGCTTGCAGGCAATATCCTTGTGCGCCAGCGGGGAACGAAATTCTATCCGGGCAACAACGTGGATATCGGCGGTGACGATACATTGTTCTCTTTGATTGACGGCAACGTCAAGTTTGAGCGTAAGGGCCGCGATAAAAAGCAGGTCAGCGTGTATCCGAACTAACATATACAGTCTCTTAGGCAGGCTTTGCGCTATGCAGAGCCTGTTTTCATTTTAACAAAATCGGTGGCCGAATCTATTATACGTTTAAGCTGTTATCAATCCTCAATGATTATCGCTGAGTGCTCTGTTCCAAAGGGCCTTACAGATCACGAAAAGCCTCCTTTATTAAAGGAGGTGGCACGCGAAGCGTGACGGAGGATTGCAGGATTGCCGTCTGCCAGTAATCAATCCTCAGTCAGCTTTGCTGACAGCTCCTTTCCAAAGGAGCCTCAGGTGGTTCACAAATATGGTGTTGGACATGGGATATTAGTCCACTGCGTCGTCGCATCGCTAGCGCTCGCTCAAGATGACAATAGTGACTTTGTCGGCTATCACGTTAATGGATATTCTCAGATATCAATCCTCATAAATCAGACATGACAAATCCCGCATCACGGTGCTATAATGTGTGAGATCATGCGGTAAGGCAGACATACAGCCGCATGCAAGAGGACAAGCATGAACATACAACGAATCAAACAGATACCGAGCCCGGATCAGATAGTCGAAGAAATCCCGTTTCCGGCGCATTTACAGGCGATTAAGCAGCAGCGCGATGAAGACATCAAGCGCATCTTTGAAGGCAGGGACAATCGGTTCCTGCTCGTCATCGGCCCATGCAGCGCCGACAGCGAGGATTCTGTCTGCGATTATATCTCGCGTCTCGCAAAATTACAGGAGCAGGTGAAGGATCGCATCCTCATCATTCCGCGCATTTACACCAATAAGCCGCGTACCACGGGCGAAGGCTACAAGGGCATGGTGCACCAGCCCGACCCGACCAAGGCAACGGACCTTTTCGAAGGCGTCAAGGCCATACGCCGTTTGCATATCAAAGCGCTCAGCGAATTCCACATGCCTGCAGCGGACGAAATGCTGTACCCCGAGAACTACGCATATTTAGAGGATGTGCTCGCTTACAATGCGGTCGGCGCACGAAGTGTGGAAAACCAACAGCATCGCCTCACCGCGAGCGGCGTGAATACGCCCGTGGGTATGAAAAACCCGACGAGCGGCGATTTATCCGTAATGCTCAATTCAATAAAAGCGGCGCAGATGGCGCATACGTTTATTTACAACGGTTGGGAGGTTAAAACGGCGGGCAATCCGTATGCCCACGCGATATTGCGCGGTGCGGTGACCGCGGACGGTCGCAGTGTACCGAATTATCATTTTGAAGACCTGTATCTGTTCTCCCAAGCGTATCTGGATATGCAGTTGCAAAACCCCGCCATCATTATCGATACGAACCACGCGAACTCGATGAAGCGTTATTACGAACAGCCGAGAATTGCGCACGAGGTATTGATGAGCCGTCAGTATGAGCCGATGCTTAAATCCATGATCAAAGGGCTCATGATAGAGAGCTATATTGAGGAAGGCAATCAGGCGATCGGCGAAAATGTCTATGGCAAATCCATCACGGACGCGTGCCTTGGATGGGCCGATACGGTCAGGCTCGTGACGTACATAGCCGAAAACATATAAAAGGACACTTAAGATGGACATCACTTTTGGTAAAGACAGCGTGGCCTTTGATAAACTGAACGCATTTTCGCTGCCCCAGTGCTTATGCTGCGGACAGACCTTCCGGTGGAAAACGCAGGGCAGCGGCTTTTCCGGCGTCGCATTGGGGCGCGCCGTTTACGCGGAACAAAACGGGCAGCGCCTGACATTGCATGGCGTACCGCACAGCGCTGCGGCTGATTTCGCGCGTTATTTTGATTTGGAGCGTGATTACGCGGCCATACAGCAAAGCTATATCAACGATCCGTTTCTGACGGAGGGCATTCGCTACGCTCAAGGGTTGCGCGTGCTGCGGCAGCCATATTTTGAGACGCTGATTTCGTTTATCATATCCGCGAACAACAATGTGGGACGTATCAGCCGCATTGTGGAAACGATCTGTGAGCGGTACGGCGAACCGGTGAACGGCGGGTTCGATTTTCCGAGGCCCGAACGGTTAGCGGCGCTCACTACGGATGAGCTCAAAACGAGCGGCACGGGCTACCGCGCCGACTATATCATCGGTACCGCTAAAATGGTCTGCGATGGGTTTGATTTAAATGGCGTCGCTGCAATGCCTTATGAGCAGGCGCGCGAGACGCTGACCGCGCTGCCCGGCGTGGGCCTCAAGGTGGCGGATTGCGTCGCGCTTTACGGCATGGGCTTTTTAAGCGCGTTCCCGCTTGATGTGTGGATGCGGCGTGTGATCTGCGGCGTATACCACTACAGCGGCAAAAACGACAATGACTTGCGGCGTTTTGTGGACACCACTTTTGGTGAGCATGCGGGCATTGCGCAGCAGTATCTGTTCCACTACGCGCGGCACCATAAGGAAGCCGTGTGCGCGAGATAAACCAACCGGTACGCATTTTTTTTAAGATACTAAAATTCATTTCCATTCAAATTTAAAGAAAGTATGAACACTTGGCATCGGCGCGCCCGCCCTTGCATTATATGTGCTATGATAAGATGATCAAAGCACGTCAATTTGGTCAACGCTGATCATCATGCGGTCAACGCTGGTCGTCATGAAATATGTAAAACCACCTGTGGTTATGCTATGTTTAGAATAGAGAGAAGGGAGTATTGCCTTTGAACGAATTTGCGAAAAAAATCAAGGAGGTTAGTTTTGCTGTACTGCCCATTGTGGTCATTGTCCTTTTGCTGCATTTCTTTGTCTATCCGATAGATACGGTCTTATTCATTCGGTTTATCATCGGGGCGGTTTTTATCATAATTGGTCTGTCGATATTCCTGTATGGTATTGAAATCGGTATCACGCCGGTGGGAGACCATATGGGTAAGCTGATAACGAAGCCGAACAAATTGTACCTTGTGATATTGGGCGGGCTGTTTCTGGGGTTTTTTATTTCTGTGGCTGAGCCTGATTTGCAGATTCTGGCGGCACAGGTGGATTCGGTGACGGCAGGAGCGATTCCTAAAATGACGATCGTTCTGATTGTGTCAATCGGAATCGCGGTGATGCTGGCCTTTGGATTGGTCAGAATTGTCTATGGTGTTCCGCTGTATATTCTGCTCGCAATACTTTATTCTGTCGTGCTTGTCTTATCATTTTTCACGACGCCGGAGTTCCTCGCCATATCATTTGATTCATCGGGTGCCACAACAGGTGCACTCACCGTTCCTTTTATTCTCTCTCTCGCCATGGGCGTGACCACAATGAAACGTGACAGTAAAGGAGCTGAAAAAGACAGCTTTGGCCTTGTGGCGATCGCTTCGACCGGAGCGATTATCGCGGTGATGGTGATGAGCATCATCACCGGTCAAAACGAGATTTACGGCGTGGCAGAGCCGCTTGCGCAAAACACCTCTTCCGTATTGGCTCCGTTCCTCGATCAGTTTACGCATTCCATTCCTGAAATCGCACTGGCGCTGCTGCCGCTCTTGATTATTTTTCTCGTATTCCAGTTTGTGAAATTCAGGTTGAGCAGGCACGAAGTGCGCAAAATATTATTTGGAATCGGCTATGCGTTCATAGGGCTCATTTTGTTTATGACAGGAGTCAACGCAGGATTTATGGACGTTGGTGCTATGATGGGTTATAATATAGCATCTATGAACTCGCCGGTGATAGTGGTTATCGTGGGCTTCTTATTCGGTCTTGTCACAATACTGGCAGAGCCTGCCGTGCATGTGCTGACACGACAGGTCGAGGAAGTCACCAGCGGTTCGGTCAAGCGGTCGTTTGTTTTTTCAGCCCTGTGCATTGGCGTCGGGTTCGCCGTTTTGCTGTCTATGCTGCGCATACTGATACCGGAGCTCATGCTCTGGCATATCTTGCTTCCGGGATATTTGATATCCATAGCGCTTTCCTTTATCGGGCCGAAGCTGTTTGTGGGTATCGCGTTTGATGCGGGCGGGGTGGCGACAGGGCCTATGACAGCCACATTTATTCTCGCGTTTGCTCAGGGTGCCGCCAACGCGATAGAAAGCGCTGATGTTTTGGTGGACGGTTTTGGGATCATTGCACTAGTTGCCCTCACACCGATCATTACACTGCAGCTGTTGGGGCTGATTTATCAGTACAAGTTGAAAAGAAGGAGTGTTTGATGGCTATGCACACTCAAAGCTCGGATTTTGCGCTGATCACCGTGATTGTCAATACAGGCGGCGGCAGCAGAGTTTTAAATGTGGCAAAGAGTTTTGGGATCACGGGCGGAACATTATACTTGGGGCGGGGCACGGTGAAGAACCGCTTGCTGGAGTTCTTTGAAATCAACGACGTCCATAAAGAAATTGTGGTTATGGTCAGCGAATCGTGTCTGGCTCACCGTGTGATCAGCGATCTTAATCAAGAGTTTCATTTCGATAAGAAGAACCACGGTATTGCCTATGTGATGCCCATTGCCCGTGTTTACGGAGTCAGCCGCTTTCAATGCGGTATCAATACGAATAAAGGTGTTGAAGAAATCATGTATCAAGCTATTTACGCAATTGTAGAAAAAGGAAAGGCTGAAGATGTGGTTGAAGCTGCTGTAAAGGCCGGTTCGCGCGGGGGAACGATTATTAACGCTCGCGGTTCGGGAATTCATGAGACCAGCAAACTTTTTTCAATGGAAATTGAGCCGCAGAAAGAAATTGTGATGATCATATCGAAAGTCGACAGTACGGAAAGAATTGTTCAGAGTATCCGTAATGAGCTGCGTATTGACGAACCGGGAAAAGGGATCATCTACGTTCAGGATGTCACTCAAGCATACGGCCTGTATTAAAGCCCTATATGGGTATGCAGCTGGCTGCGTACCTCGGCGTATTGAGTTTTCGCCGACGCAGAATAAACATTGCGGCATTTGAAAAGGCTCACTATTGAATGACGCAATGACTTTTGTATAATCTTCTTGTTATGAGTTGAAACGATCATATCAATGCAAATAAAAAGGGCTGCCCAATCGGGCAGCCCTTTGTGCGTCTTGTTACGCGATTAACCTATTTGCTTTCCGCCAGTCCTTTGTAGAACTCGTAGCGTTCCTTGGCTTCCTTTTCGGCTTCGGCGAACAGGTCGTCGGCCACTTCGGGGAACAGCTTCTGCAGCGATTTGTAACGAATCTCGCTCTGAATGAAGTCCTGATAGCTGGCAGTGGGTTCCTTGCTGTCCAGAACAAACGGGTTCTTGCCCTGTTCTTTGAGCTCCGGATTGAAGCGGTACAGATGCCAGTAACCCGCTTCCACCGCACGCTTCATTTCCGCCTGCGTTTTGCCCATGTTGATACCATGGTTGATGCACGGGGCGTATGCGATGACGAGCGACGGACCGTCGTAGGCTTCAGCTTCCAGCAGGGCCTTGATCAGCTGACCGTGGTTTGCGCCCATCGATGTCTGAGCCACGTAGACGTAACCATAGGTCATGGCGATGGCGCCAAGGTCTTTCTTCTTGGTGCGCTTGCCGGCTGCCGCAAACTTGGCCACAGAGCCTGTCGGTGTCGATTTGCTGGCCTGGCCGCCTGTGTTGGAGTACACTTCGGTATCAAGCACGAGAACATTGACATCCTCGCCCATCGCGAGCACGTGGTCAAGACCGCCGTATCCGATATCGTATGCCCAACCGTCGCCGCCGAATATCCAGATGGACTTCTTCGTGAACAGGTCTTCGTTGTTGAGGATGGCCTGCAGCAGCTCTTTTTCCTTGCCGGATGCTTTGGCAACCGCGCCCGGCAGTATGCCCTTGAGCTTATCGCCGTAGAGCTTCGACTCGTCACCCTTGTTTGCGTTTTCGAGCCAAGCCACGAGGGATTCTTTCACGTCGCCGCTTGTGATTTCAATTGCTTCGCGGACATTGTCCTTAAGGCCCGCGCGGCGCTGAACGATACCTAAGTTCATGCCGAAGCCGAACTCAGCGTTGTCTTCAAACAGCGAGTTTGCCCATGCGGGGCCGTGGCCTTGCGCGTTCTTGGTGTACGGGCAGGTCGGTGTGTTGCCGCCGTAGATGGACGAGCAGCCGGTCGCGTTTGCGACGATCATGCGTTCGCCGAACAGCTGGGTGATCAGCTTGACATACGGCGTTTCGCCGCAGCCTGCGCATGCGCCCGAGAACTCGAACAGCGGACGTGCAAACTGTGTGCCAATCACGTTGGTCTTGGGCATTGCCACGCCCGGGTCGGGCAGCTTGGTGGCAAATTCCCAGTTCGGAATCTCCGTGACCTGAACGTCGGCCAGCGGCTTCATGACGAGCGCTTTTTCCTTGGCCGGGCAGATGTCGGCGCAGTTGCCGCAGCCCGTGCAATCCAGCGGGGATATCTGCATTCTGTATTTGAGCCCGGCAATTTCCTTGCCGCGCGCATCTTTGGTGACATAAGACGCCGGTGCATCTTTAAGATCCTCTTCTTTGGCGAGGAACGGACGGATGACGGCGTGCGGGCAGATGAACGAGCACTGGTTGCACATGATGCAGTTTTCGGGAATCCACTCGGGCACGTTCACCGCGATGCCGCGTTTCTCAAACTGCGTGGTGCCTGTCGGGAAGAAGCCGCGCGGATCAAATGCCGAAACGGGCAGCTCGTCGCCCTTCTGTTCGATGATGGTCTGCAGCACTTTGACGAAGAATTCACCGGCTTCCGCAGGTGCGGTGGCGACGGGAGCGCCCTGAGTCGTATCGGCCCAGCTTGCGGGATAGTTGATCTCCACGAGGCCTTCTGCGCCCATATCGATCGCCGTGTTGTTCATGGCAACGATTTTGTCGCCTTTCTTGCCGTATGTCTTCTTCACAGCCATCTTCATGTACTCAATCGCGTCTTTTTCGGGAATGATATTCGCCACTTTGAAGAACGCGGACTGCATGACGGTATTGATACGGCCGCCCATGCCGGCTTTTTCAGCAATGTCGATCGCGTCGATGTTATAGAATTTAATCTTCTTCTTCGCAATCGCGTTTTTAACCTGCGCAGGCAGCTCTCTTTCGAGATCTTCGAGCGTTGTCCACTGCGAATTGAGCAAGAAAACGCCGCCTTCTTTGAGGTCGCAAATCATGTCATACCGCGTCACGTAGGACGGGTTATGGCACGCGACAAAATCGGCAAGGTCAATTAAATAGGTGGACTGAATGGGGCTCTTGCCGAAACGCAGATGCGAAACGGTGAGACCGCCCGACTTCTTGGAGTCGTAGCTGAAATAGCCCTGAGCGTACATATCGGTGTGGTCACCGATGATCTTGATCGAGTTCTTGTTGGCACCCACCGTACCGTCGCTGCCAAGACCGTAGAACTTGCAGCGCACTGTGCCCTCGGGGGCCGCGTCAATTTTCTCGCCTAATTCAAGGCTCAGATGTGTCACGTCGTCGTTTATACCCACGGTAAAGTGGTTCTTCATGGCACCCGCAAGGTTATCATAAACGGCTTTAACCATCGTGGGCGTGAATTCTTTGGACGAAAGACCATAGCGGCCGTTGATGACCTTGATGCTCTTGCCGGCTTCGGCGAGAACGGTAATGACATCCTGATATAACGGTTCGCCCGCAGCACCGGGCTCTTTTGTTCTGTCGAGCACGCAGATTTTTTTGACGCTCGCGGGAAGCGCGGACAAGAAGTGTTTCGCGCTGAACGGACGGTAAAGGCGAACCTTGATTGCGCCCACCTTCGCGCCGCGTGCATTCATGTAATTGATGGTTTCTTCCACGGCTTCGGCACCGCTGCCCATCAGCACGAGAATGTTCTCGGCATCGGGAGCACCGACATAATCGAACAGGCCGTATTTTCTGCCGAACGCTTTATAGAACTCGTCCATAACGGATTCAACAATAGCGGGTGTCGCGTCGTAATACTTGTTCGCGGCTTCTCTGTTCTGGAAGTAGATATCCGGATTCTGCGCTGTGCCCTGCAGATGCGGATGTTCGGGGTTCATTGCGCGCTTTCTGAAATCGGCAATCGCGTCTTTGTCAGCCATCGATGCGAGCGTATCGTAATCGAGAAGTTCGATTTTCTGAACTTCGTGGGATGTACGGAAACCATCGAAGAAGTGAACAAAAGGAACCTTCGCCTTGAGCGTCGAGAGATGCGCCACGGCAGCCATATCCATGACTTCCTGCACGCTGTTGGCGGCGAGCATCGCAAAACCGGTCTGGCGGGTCGCCATGACGTCAGCGTGGTCGCCGAAGATGGAGAGAGCGTGAGCGGCAAGGCTTCTTGCGGATACGTGGAACACGCACGGGAGCAGTTCACCCGCGATTTTGTACATGTTCGGAATCATAAGCAGCAGTCCCTGAGACGCCGTAAAGGTCGAGGTGAATGCGCCTGTTGCAAGGCTGCCGTGAACGGCACCGGCGGCACCGGCTTCGGACTGCATTTCCGCAACCTTCATCTTCTGGCCGAAGATGTTCTTTCTATCGTGAGCCGCCCATTCGTCGCAGATTTCTGCCATGGGCGATGAGGGTGTGATGGGGTAAATCGCGCCGACGTCCGAAAACGCATATGCCACATGGGCAGCGGCCGTGTTGCCATCGATCGTTTGTTTGTTAGCCATTGTTATCCTCCTTAAATGATTGGAATCATGATCAAACGTATTTATCTGAAAAGGTCAAGCTATTTACCTAGAAAGTAGTCTGTTCACAATCTCAAATATTATATATTCTTTAGAAAGAATGGTCAACAATATCCCATGAATAATGGCGTGCCTGAGCAATAATTCACGAAACTTTCGCAATTGGCGTCAATATGGCAATGAGAATTCACTAAAACGTATAAGTATTGCCATGTTAACGAGGAAGAATAAAACATATAATGAAAGTTAAAGGGGATATGCTATGGAGCGATGGAAAAAAAGATTATTGGTTGTTGGTATTGTGATCGCCATGGTGATTTTGATACTCGTCGCTCTGTATTTTTTGATGAACGCAAGGGGCTTTCAGCTGTTTGGAAAACTCATCAGCCGTGTAAAAACGGATGAAAAGATGGTTTTCTTAACGTTTGACGACGGGCCGACGGAGAACACACCACAACTATTAAATGCACTGGACAAACTTGACGTAAAGGTGACGTTCTTCTTGATCGGCAAGAGCATGGAAGAGCGCGGGGAGCTGACACAGCAAATTATCGATGCGGGGCACGCCGTCGGAAATCATTCGTATACGCATTCCCAGCTGGTTTTCCGGACATTAGCGGATATTAAAGAAGAAGTGAAAAGGACAAATGAGATCATCCGAAGCTTTGGATACGACAAAGAGATTTATTTTCGTCCGCCGAACGGCAAGAAGCTGCTTTTGCTGCCGTGGTATTTGAAAGAGACCGGACAGACCACCGTGATGTGGACGCTTGAACCGGATTCCTACAGCGATGTGAAAAAAGACGCCCAATCGATGGCAGCATACGTGGTTGATCATGTGTCAAACGGGGCCATCATACTGCTGCACCCGATGAACGACAAAACGGACAAAACGATGGACGCGGTTGAGATAATTGTGACAGAATTGCGGGGCAGGGGCTACCGCTTTGAAACGCTGCCCGAAGGATTAATCGAATAATCAAGCGGTGATATGGCTTTGGATCATCACCCCAGAGTGTCAGAGAACCTCTTGCCGCGGCTTCTCTGATGACTAATCAAAGTCAACGCTGAGTCTTAATGGCTGCTTCCGTGCTCGGTGTCGCTGGAATGCCGAATTAGCGCTGCTTTCCCTTCAATTTCGCTTCTTGCATAATACGGGATCTTTACTAATGGGGTGGGCTGGAAGATGGCTTGAGTGCCGAAATGAGTACCGGTTTAAGCCGTTTTCTCTCCCCCAGTCACCTGTCGGTGACAGCCCCCTCCTCAGAGGGGGCCAAGATAAAAGATTTTGATACGATGAAGCGGTGATTAAGCTTTATTCACCGCTCATTCGTGACACGCTATCATTCGATTCCGTTACCAAAACAGTTGCTCGTTGCGATAAGTTACTGTGTGGGCTCAGTCGTCAGCTCGTGCTCAAACGGAGCCGTTTCGAGGTTCTCAAGCGCCAGCCCCGCACCGGTGGCCACCGCGTCCAGAGGATGCTCGGCACGCCGGACAGGCATACCCGTGGCTTTGGCAACCAGCCTGTTAAAGCCTTGAAGCAGGCTGCCGCCGCCCGTCAGAACAATGCCTTCGTTAATGATGTCCGCTGCCAGCTCGGGCGGCGTTAGTTCGAGAACACTTTTGATCGCGTCAATAATGCTCTGAACGGGCTCGCTAAGCGCGCTGCGTATGCTCTGCGAATCCACTGAGATGGATTTGGGAAGGCCTGACGAGATATCACGGCCGCGAATCTCCATCGTCTGATCCTTGCCTTGATCCACAGCGCTGCCAAGTGTGATCTTAATCTGCTCCGCAGTGCTTTCGCCGATGATCATACCGCAGTTCTTTTTGACGTGTTTTAATATCGCATCATCCATATGGTTGCCGCCGATGCGCAGCGACCTTGCCGTTACGATGCCGCCAAGCGAAATGATGGCCACTTCGCTGGTACCGCCGCCCACATCCACCACCATACAGCCCTTGGCCTGATGCACGTTAAGCCCCGCACCGATCGCGGCCGCCATGGGTTCATCGAGCAGCAGCACCTCTCTGGCACCGGATGCGCGCGCCGCTTCCTCAACCGCGCGTTTTTCCACCTCCGTGATGCCGCACGGAATACAAATCACAAGCCGGGGGCTGCGCTTGACGAGCCCCTGCGGCAAAGCCTTGCCAATGAAATATTTGAGCATGATTTCCGTCGTGTTGTAATCCGCAATCACGCCGTCCTTGAGCGGGCGCACCGCAACGATACCGCCAGGCGTCCGCCCGATCATTTTTTTTGCCTCTTCGCCGACAGCCAGGATATCTTTATTGTTGTTGTTTTTCATCGCCACGACAGAGGGTTCTCTTAAAATAATTCCCTTGCCTTTCATATAAACGAGTGTGTTCGCTGTACCGAGGTCAATGCCAAGGCATGGGGCCATAAATGAAAACATACAAACCTCCAAATTATGCTAATGCTATAATTCTGCCTATATAAACTGTTTTTATACATTTAATCTTGTGAAAAGTGAAGATGACAGTGGATTTTTAGCATGCCCGGCCTATACGCCTCAGCGTGATAAACCGGCCATCTGTTTTTTCGCTTGTCATCAGTCTTCGGGGGAGTTAAAATAGATGCATATTTTATATCATTTCATTTTACGAGCCTCGGCGGAGTCAGCGCCGATTGGGGCGGTTTGGTGTTGGTGGCAAAATTCATAAAGGATGGGCAAACTCTATGGACAAACCGCGGCATCAGATGGAAGTCAGTGGTCCGCCCCGTCGCAAGTATCGTTTTAATGCAAAAAAACTTGGTATCACACTCATATCGATAGGCTGCATTGCCGTGCTTATCGCACTCATCGTTCAGCATTTCGGCAGTCAGCCTGTGTCCGTCTATGCCGGTAAGCCGAAAAAAACAGCATCAACCGATTTCAACGTTTTGAACGAAAAGTGCGTTGTGATCGATGCGGGGCACGGCGGGTTCGACCCGGGCGCAATCGGCGCTTCGGGGAATCAGGAGGACGAGCTCAATCTCAAAGTGGCCAAGCTCCTGCAAAAAGCGCTTGAGAACGAGGGCGTGCAGGTGATTATGACGCGCAGCGGCGATGACGCGATTGCGGAGACGAAGGACGAAGACATGGCCGAACGCCGCCGCATCATCGAACAGAGCGGCTCGGATATTGTGATCAGCATCCATATGAATTCACATACCGATTCGAGCATCAGCGGCCCGCTTGTGCTGTTTATGCCGGGGTCAGACAAAGGCAAACGGCTTGCGGAAAACATTATGGACTGCATCAATACGGCGCTGAATGCCGATGGCACTGCGCGCGCGGAAGACCTATACGTATTAAAAAGCGGCAACCAGCCGTGCGTGCTTGTGGAATGCGGCTACATCAGCAATGCGATGGAGGAAGCGAATCTCGCACGCGAGGAGTATCAGAAAAAGATTGCCGATGCCATTCTTACAGGAACAGCCGAATTCTTCGGCGGCTGACCACAGACGTTTTCGGAGGAGCGCGTTTGAATAAAAATCAGGCCAATGAATATGTTGTGCGTATTAATAAGGCGTGTGACTATATCGACAGCCATCTCGGAGACGAATTGACACTTTCAATGCTCGCGGGCGTAGCGGGCTTTTCGGAGTTTCATTTTCACAGAATATTCGCGGCGATGACGGGTGAGACGCTGTTCAGTTTTATACAGCGCCTGCGGGTGGAACGCGCCGCCATGTGCCTGGTACAAAGGGAAGACAGCGTGACATTAATAGGCGCCGATTGCGGCTTCTCCTCGCCGGCGGTGTTTTCGCGTACATTCAAAAAGCGTTTTGGCTGCTCTCCGTCGGCATTTCGAAAAAGCAATGAGGGTCAAGAAGTCAGCAGTATCAGTCAACTGCTCCGCAATGACCGGAAAGCAAAGGCCGATGAAGACGGATATAATGGCAAAAAAAGCAGGAGGTTTGCCATGAAACCAGAAGTCAAAATGGAGAAAATTGAGACGATGCGCGTTGCGTATTTACGCTATGTGGGGCCTTACATGGGCAACAGCGGGCTATTTGAGAGCCTGTATAAGCGCCTTTTTGCGTGGACGGGACCGCGCGGTATTGATGTATCGACGACGTATATCATTTATCACGATGACCCAAACATCACCGAGGAAGACAAGCTCAGAATGAGCATTTGCGTTCCCATCGGTGAGAATGTGCAGGTGTCCGGCGAGATCGGCGAGATGACGATAAACGGCGGCACATACGCGGTGGGTACCTTTACTTTGGCAACGGATGAATACGCGCAGGCGTGGAACTATATGTACAGCGAATGGCTCCCAAGCAGCGGCTACCAGCCTGCCTCCGAGGCCGCGTTTGAACGCTACAGCAGTGAATGCGACGCGGACGGCAAGACGACGGTGGATATTTGCGTCCCGGTCACGGTACTGTAGCAATACTCGAATTAAAACTGCAAAATACAAACAAAAGCCGCGAATTGCGGCTTTTTGTTGATTAGCTTACAGCGCTTTTTGCGAACGCTTTGGCGCCCTCAAGTTCTTCATTATTCGGATGACGCCGGTTCATAAATAAGAACTTACCCTTGCATAAGTAGCATTCTTCATCCACCGATATGCCCCGGCTCCTCAGCAGCTCTTTCATGAGCCCGAGCGCCTTAGATTCTTTGATGCTTGTGGAGAACAGCAGAACGCGCTTTGCCTTTTGCGGCGTGAGTGCCTGCAGAAACGAATCCATCACGGGGTCGAGCTTGCCGCCGTAGACGGCGCCGCCGATGAACATGACGTCTGCCGTGTGATCAAGCGGATATTCCTTAACCGGCTGCGCCGGGCACGAAAGCGCTTCCGCGATGGCGTCTGCCACCTTTCTTGTATTTCCTGTAACCGAATGATAAATGACCGCAGTCGACATGGCGATACCTCCGTATGAATGATTAAGACCATTATAGCATGGTGATATTTGGATGTATACGCTATAATGATTGAGAATACGACAGTTGACGGGGATAAAGGAAAAGCAAAAATGGATATTCAAATAAGACCTGCTAAACATACTGAATTGAACTTGGCACTCGATATGCTGCGTGATGCGGGGGCGTGGCTGAAAAGCATTTCTATCGACTATTGGCAGGTTTGGCTCGATCCGCCCGAGAACTATGTGGCGTGGATACAGCAAGGGTTTGACAACGGTGAGTTCTATTTCGCGCAGGCAGACGATGGTGAAGTGGCCGGTATGTTCCGGCTGCAATATGCCGATGAGATGTTCTGGGGCAAGAGAGATGATAAAGCGGGCTATATCCATTCGTTTACGACGCTCCGGAAATATAAAAACAAAGGAATCGGCGGCGATATACTTATGCAGATTGAAGCAAAGCTTGCGGATGAGGGCATTGAATTCCTGCGGCTTGACTGCGCGCCGCATGTGGAAAAGCTCTGCGCGTATTACGAAAACTATGGCTTTGAGGCAAAAGAGACGGTGACCGTATACGGGGAAGAACTGAGGTTATTCGAGAAGAACATAGCACGATGATGATACCGGAAGGAATCAGTACCCCGATTATGTAGCAAAATATGAAATGGATTGCAAATAAGTACGAGAATTTATTCAAAGATATATCTTCAAAGAATCGGGACGGCACGGAGGCCGTCCCCTACAACCCTAGATTAATGAGTAGGGATCGACCTCTGCTTGTGCCCCGAATGGGGTATGTCGATCCGCGATTTTCTCAAATAGGCGTCAGCCCCGTTGATGTCGCATCGGAAACATCGTCTTAAGTCATTAACAAACGCCAATCAAAAAGCCCGAGGACATGCCCCCGGGCTTCGTCATCTAAATTCCTATATCTCTTTGAGCATATTGTACAGCATGTTCAGCGGCAGCCCCATCACATTGAAATAATCGCCGTGAACGGCGCTGATAAACTTTCCGCCGTACCCCTGAATCCCATACGCACCCGCCTTATCCATCGGTTCGCCCGTCGCAATATAATCGCGAATCTCTTCGTCCGACAGCGGCGCAAACCGCACACGCGTCATGTTGACACCGGTATGGGTGACGCCCTTATAGATTACCGCCACACCTGTGTACACGCGGTGCTCGCGGCCCGAGAGCATTTTCAGCATGTCCGCCGCCTGCGCTTCGTCCGCCGGCTTGCCGAGCACGCGGCGGCTAATCGCCACGAGCGTGTCAGCGCCGATTACGAGCGCCTCAGGGTATTGCCGCGCAATGTCGGCGGCTTTGTCAGCGGCGAGCATTTTCACCTGTGCCGCGGGTGTGCCCGTCGCTGTCTCATCAATCCCGCTCGGGATGATGTCAAACGCGGGGAAGATGTATGAAAGCAGCTCTTTGCGCCTCGGCGACGCGGACGCGAGAATCACGCGGGTTTCTGGACTTATGTTCATGCTATCTGTTCACCACGTCACACGCATTGCTGAGCTTATCCATGTGCGCAATGGTGCCCTTGGGGCAAACCTCCGCGCATGTGCCGCAGCCGGTGCACTTGTCATAGTCAATCACGGGCAGGTTGTTCACCATGGTGATTGCGCCTTCGGGGCACTTTTTGGAGCAGATGCCGCACGCGATGCAGCCCGCTTTGCAGTTCACCGTCACCGCTTTGCCCTTTTCGGTGGTGCGGCAGCTGATAAACACATGCTTGTTCTGCGGCATCACCTTAATCACGTTCTTGGGGCATGCATCCACGCATTTGCCGCAGCCCGTGCACTTGGTTTCGTCCACCGCCGCAATGCCCTTATCACTGAGGTATATCGCGCCGAACGGGCATATCTTGCCGCACGTGAGCAAACCCACGCAGCCAAACGCGCACGATTTGGGGCCGCCTGCCACCAGCGCAGCCGCGCGGCAGTCCGAAATGCCCGAGTAGGTATACTGCGAGACGCAGTTTTCACTGTCGCCTCGGCACAGCACGCGGGCCACTATTTTTTCACCGGGCGCGGCTTCCACGCCGAGCAGTTCCGCAATCGCGTTTAAGTTATCGCATGAGAGCGCGCTGCACTGGTTCACCTGCGCCTCGCCCGCGCAAAGCGCCTTGGCAAGGCCATCGCAGCCCGGAAACCCACAGCCGCCGCAATTGGCACCCGGCAGCAGCTCGCGCACCTTTTCGATATTTTCATCCGTTTTCACCGCCAGCAGCTTGGCTGCAATGGCAAGGCCAAGGCCGAGCAGCAGCCCGAGGCCGCCCAACACGGCGACAGGCCAGATTATTTCATTCCACATAGCTATAGACCTCCGTTATACGAGCCCTGAAAATCCAAGGAAAGCGATGGCCATCAGCCCTGCCGAAATCAGAGCGATGGGGAATCCCTTCAAAGGCTCGGGGATGTTTGAAAGCTCAAGTCGTTCGCGGATACCCGCGAAAAGCACAATCGCCAGCGTAAAACCGAGCGCGCCGCCGATGCCGTTAACCAACGACTGCAGCAAATCGTAACTTTCGTTAATATTGAGTATCGCCACGCCGAGCACCGCACAGTTGGTGGTGATGAGCGGCAGATACACGCCGAGCGCGAGATACAGCGAGGGCACCAGCTTTTGCAGCGCCATTTCCACGAGCTGCACCAGTGCCGCAATCACAAGTATGAACGCAATCGTCTGCATGTATTCAATCCCGAACGGTACCAGCAGATAATACTGTACGAGATAGGTGATGACTGACGCGAGCGCCATGACAAACGTGACCGCAAAGCCCATGCCGAGCGCCGTATCCACTCTCTTGGATACGCCGAGGAACGGGCAGATGCCAAGGAACCTCGAGAGAATGAAGTTGTTGACGAGTATTGAGCTTAACAGCAGCAGCAGTATGCCTGAAATCCCTTCCATTCGTTAACGCGCTCCTTTCTTTTTTCTTTTCAAGCCGATGAAGTTGATGAGCCCAAGCAGCAGCCCCAGCGTGATAAATCCACCCGGTGGGAGGCTCAGAATTGTCGCCCCCTGAAAACTGTCTCCAAATAACGAGATGCCGAAAATCTGGCCTTTGCCGAAAATTTCCCTCAGGCTCGAGATGATCAGCATCGCGCCCGTAAATCCGAGCCCGATTCCGACACCGTCGAGCATCGATGCAAACACGCCGTTCTTGGATGCATAAGCTTCGGCTCTCGCGAGTATGATGCAGTTGACCACGATCAGCGGAATGAATATGCCGAGCGATTTATCAAGCGCAGGCACAAACGCTTTGAGCAGCAGCTGCACCACTGTGACGAACGCCGCAATGATGACGACATAAGCGGGAATACGCACCTTGGACGGAATGAAGTTACGCATCATCGATATCACGACGTTGGACCCGACCAGCACGAATGTGGCCGCGAGGCCCATGCCGATCGCGTTGGAGGCCACCGTGGTGACCGCGAGCGTGGGGCACATGCCCAGCACAAGCCGAAATGTCGGGTTTTCCGTAAACAAGCCGTTTTTGAGCACGGCCATGGGTTTTACTTTGTTTTTCATTGCGCACCTCCCGCCATCTGCTTATAGAATTCGACAACCGTATTCACGGCGTTGATGATGCCCTTGGATGTGATCGTCGCGCCAGATATGGCCTCAATCTCATTTTCACTTTCGGCAGGGCGTTTCACAACGTCGAACGGTTTCTCATAGGATTTTCCCGCATCGAATTGCGGCAAAAGCTCTTCCGGCGCTCTGGAACCAAAGCCGGGCGACTCGTTATTGCTGCCAAGCTTGACACCTTTGACCAAGCCGTCCGCCCCGATGCCCACCGAGAGATTGAGGCCGGAGCTGTAGCCCTTGGTGATGACTGCCGCCGTGATGCCTATGGTGTTGCCGTCCGCATCAAGCGCTTCATAGACTTCCTTGATGATGGCGTATTCTTCGGGAATATCGATATCCAATTCTTTAAAATCCGCGGCACCGGGGAATACCGCCTGCCGTGCCTCGTTGGCTTCGTTTAAAGCCTGCTCGGCGATCGGTTCCTTGGTGACACTGTTAACTACACCGAGTATGATGCCAGCAATCACTGTAATGATGAGCAGCTTTAACGTAATGACGATGATATTCTTCATTTCACCGCACCTCCAAACCGCTTGGGCTTAAACGCCTTGTCAAGCAGCGGCACCACGAGGTTCATAATCAGTATCGAGTATGATACGCCCTCGGGGTATCCGCCCCACAGACGGATGACGCTGGTCAACACACCGCAGCCCACGGCGAAAACCACCTTTGCGGTGCCGCTCATCGGCGATGTGGTGTAGTCCGTCGCCATGAAGAATGCGCCGAGCAGCAGGCCGCCGCCAAGCACGTGGTAAAGCGCGTCGCCTGTGAACAGCCCCTGCGGCCCCGCAATCCATGTGAACAGCGCCACTGTGCCGATATAAACCACAGGGATGCGCGGGTCAATCACGCGCCGCGCAATCAGGTATAGCCCGCCGATGAGCAGCGCAATCGCGCTCGTTTCACCGATGCAGCCGCCGATATTGCCGATAAACATGTCTTGGTATGACGATAACGCCTCGCCCATTTTGAGCGCACCGAGCGGTGTTGCCGAGGAGACCGCATCGGCACCCGGTATTGTCCATGTTGTCATGATCGTCGGCCATGACACAAGCAGAAACGCACGTGCCGCGAGTGCCGGGTTGATAAAGTTGTGGCCGAGACCGCCGAAGCACTGCTTGACAATGGCGATGGCGAATGCCGAACCGAGCATCGGTATCCAAAGCGGTACCGACGGCGGCAGGTTGAGCGCGAGCAGCAGGCCGGTGACGGCTGCGCTGCCGTCGCCCACGGTGACTTTTTTATTCATGAACAGCTGCAGCACCAATTCGGTGAGCACAGCGAAAGCCACGCTGATCAGCACCACCCATAGCGCATTGAGACCGAAGATATAAACGCCGAACGCTGTGGCGGGCAGCAGTGCGATGATCACGTCGCGCATGATGCGCGATGTGGTTTCGCTGGCGCGCACATGCGGCGATGAGGACATAATGTACTGGTCCATACACACCTCCAAATAAGATAAAAAAATTATTTTTTGCGTCTCTGCATGATTTGCGATTTCGCGAGCCGCAGTTCCTGAACGAGATGGCGGTTGGCCGGGCAGACGTACGCACAGCTGCCGCATTCGATACAGTCGAGCACATTCGTTTTTTCCGCATCCTCAAAACGCTCATGCTCGGCGTAGTCACCCAGCAGGTACGGCAGCAGGCCCATCGGGCAGACCGTCACGCACTTGCCGCAGCGGATGCATGCCGAAGCCTGCGCGCTTCTGACCATTTTCTCGTCGAGAGCCAGCAGCCCAGATGTGCCCTTCATTACAGGCGCATTTAAATTGTACTGGGTGATGCCCATCATCGGGCCGCCCGCGATCACCTTTTCGACCTTGCCCGAGAAGCCGCCGACCTGCGCAATCACGTGTGAAATCGGCGTGCCGAGGCGCACGAGCAGGTTAGACGGGCTGTTCACGCAGCCGGTCACGGTGACGACGCGCTCATAGAGCGGCAGCCCTTTTTCAATCGCGAGATTGACCTGATAGACGGATCCCGCATTGACAACCACGGTGCCCACGTCCATCGGCAGGCCACCGGACGGCACCTGCCTTTTTGTGACCGCATAGATGAGCTGTTTTTCCGCGCCCTGCGGGTATTTCACACGCAGCGTGTCGACTTTTATATTCTTGCCGCTCACCGCTTTGGAAACGGCGTGAATCGCGTCGGGCTTATTGGCCTCAATGGCGATATAAGCTTTTTCCACGCCGAGTGCCTTCATCACGGCTTCAAGGCCGCGCACAACGTCGTCGGGATGCTCAAGCATGAGCCTGTGGTCAGCCGTTAAATACGGTTCACATTCCGCACCGTTGACAATCAATGTATCAATTTTCTTTTCGGGAGGCGGTGATAACTTCACGTGCGTGGGGAAAGCGGCCCCGCCCATACCTACTATACCGGCACCTTTAATGATATCGACGATCTGTTTAGATGATAACGCCGCCAAACTGCCGGGACTTTTGATATCGGGGGACAGCCTGTCCTCAAAATCGTTCTCAATGACAATAGCCATCATTGGACGCCCGGAAATGTGCGGGCGATGTTCAATCGCCTTGACGGTACCAGATACACTCGAAAAGCACGGCACACTCACGTAACCGCTCGCGTCGGCCACCATCTGTCCCATATCCACCTTGTCGCCCACCTTGACGACAGGGACGCTTGGGGCGCCGATGTGCTGGGAAAGTGGCAGTATAATCTCGCTTGGCGCGATGCAGTTTTCTATCGGACGCTGATCCGATAGTGTTTTGCCGTGATGAATGCCTTTAAGAGGATGGATGCCGCCTTTAAATGTCAGTTTGCTAGTCATACGGTCTCCTTCATCATTGTATAAATTCATTCCGAAAGTCATTATAGCATAATGCATTATCAATGGATATGTACACCCAAAAATAATTCTTATATTAAGGTATATATTTATGTAATAAATAAAAATATATGGTGATCATGTTTTCACAATGCGCAAAAATTATGAAATATATAACAAAAAATCTATAAAACAATGCATAAAACAACTATGGGTTATAAAGGAATGTTAAAGAAAAATGCATAGGTAACCATAAAAAAGAAGCAAAGTATGAACCAAAGTGATAGAATTGGTACAACGACAGACCAATGAGCATTAGCAAAAAGAAAGAGTCACACGGCAGAAAAGTACCGTCATCGGTATTTGAAGTATGTGCTCTCGCAAAATGTTCCGGGCACATCCGCAAGGTAACGTAAAAGTCGATTTGAACAATTGGCGAAGATGCCGGCACGGGACAAACGATAGCTTACCGAACCGAGCTGTAGTCCAAAAACCTCGCCGCGAAAGCCTGCGGAATGGGAAGAACGGAAATACGAAAAACGTCTGAAACAAGACGATTACCCGTTTCAATGTATGGTGCAGACAGATAATGAGCCAGAATTCACGAATGCACTCGTTGCAGTCAAGGGCCCAGCATAAGATGTTGGTTAAGGCAGCTCTGATAGGCATGGAGGTTCTGTATCATCCTATACTGATTGTCACGCCGAGGTATAATGTAAGAGACGAGCGGCAACATTATGGCTGCAGAACGTTTCTGCAGCCGCATGGCGATGTTTGGCCACAAAGACGGACGATGGCAGCCGAAACAGTATCAGCGGAACTCAAACAGGATTACAAAGTCCTTTCCAACGGTGAAGACCCGGAACAACCATGATTAAACCAAATGCCTTTGGTGCAAACTATGCAGAATGAAACTTATGTTTGGGGCCGTACACGGACATCTTTGGATAAAAAAAGACGATGTTTACAAACAAAGGCTGTTATGTTATCATAAATTCTGATTTTAACCGCTTACACTGCTTGGCGAGTATCCGACGCTTTGCATTGTTTACGGAGTTTTGACTAACAGGAGGACAAAATGGATAAGGAAAAAAAGGCGGGCATTATCTCGCAGTTCGCCATCAGTGAGGGCGACACGGGATCGCCGGAAGTTCAGATTGCGCTGCTGAGTGAGCGCATCAACCATCTCAACGATCATTTAAAGACGCATCAGAAGGATCACCATTCCAAAAGGGGCTTGCTGAAAATGGTCGGTAAAAGGAGAGGCTTGCTGAACTATCTTAAGAAAAAGGACATTGAGCGCTACAGAGAAGTGCTTAAAGGTTTGAACTTAAGAAAATAACAAATAATAGAGCGGGCGACCGCTCTATTATTTGTTCAAAACATGCGATAACGGCATGGGGCATGCGTATGGGGCATACGCAATGCTGGTAAGGAAGAAGGAGAAGTAGAAAAAATGGAACACAGAGTATTTGAAATGGATTATGCCGGCAGAACGCTGACGGTGGAAACGGGCAAGTATGCCCAGCAGGCAGGTGGTACATGCCTGATGCGCTGCGGCGATACAGCCGTGCTGGTCACGGCGACGGCAGCCAAAACGCCGAGAGACGGAATCGATTTTTTCCCGCTCAGCGTCGAGTTTGAAGAAAAGATGTATTCGGTGGGTAAAATTCCCGGCGGCTTTATCAAGCGCGAGGGCAGGCCTTCCGAAAAAGCGATATTAACATCGCGTCTCATCGACAGGCCGATTCGGCCGCTGTTCCCCAAAGGGTATTACAACGACGTTCAGGTGGTTTGCACCGTGATGAGCGTGGATCAGGACATCATACCGGGCCCGCTCGGCATGATCGGTTCGTCGGTGGCGCTTTCGATATCGGATATTCCGTTTATGGGGCCCACAGGCAGCGTAACCGTGGGGCTTGTGGACGGGGAATTTGTGCTGAACCCGGATGCGGCTCAGCGTGAAAAAAGCTTGCTGGATCTCACGGTTTCGGGCACCAAGGACGCCGTGATGATGGTGGAAGCGGGTGCCAATGAAATCAGCGAAGAGCAGATGCTTAACGCGATATTGCTCGCGCATGAAGAAATCAAACGGGTTGTGGCATTCATTGAAAACATCGTGAGCGAAGTGGGCAAGCCCAAGGCTGAGCCGAAGCTCATCAAGGTGGATGCGGAGCTCGAAGAAAAGGTGAGAGCATACGCGACAGAAAAGGTTGCCTACAGCATCGATACAAATGAAAGAAAAGTTCGTGAAGAGCGCACCGAAGAGATGACCGCAGACGTTCAGGCGCATTTTGCGGAAGAATATCCGGGCATGGAAGCCGACATCGACAGCGTGCTTTACGCGCTTCGCAAAGAACTTGTCCGCGACAGAATTATCAACAAAGGCATTCGTCCGGACGGCCGCGCTCAGGATGAGATTCGCCCGATATGGTGCGAGGTGGGCGTTTTCGCACGCACACACGGCAGTGCCGTGTTTACGCGCGGCGAGACGCAGGCGCTCACGCTGACCACGCTTGGCTCGGTAAGCGAAGCCCAGCGGCTCGACGGTCTGTCGGATCAGGAATTCAAGCGCTACATGCATCACTATAATATGCCGCCGTATTCAACCGGCGAAGCAAGGCCGATGCGCAGCACGAGCCGCCGTGAAACAGGCCATGGCGCACTCGCGGAAAGGGCGCTGATTCCCGTGCTGCCGAGCGAGGAGGAGTTCCCTTACGCCATCCGCACGGTATCCGAGTGCATCAGCTCCAACGGGTCGACGTCGCAGGCGAGTATCTGCGCGAGCACACTCTCGCTGATGGATGCGGGCGTGCCGCTTAAAGCGCCGGTGGCCGGCGTGGCGATGGGCCTTATCAAGGATGATGAGACGGGCAATCTCGCCATACTGACGGACATCCAGGGTCTCGAAGACTTCTTCGGTGATATGGACTTTAAGGTCGCGGGCACACGCAAGGGCATCACCGCGATTCAAATGGATATCAAGATCAAGGGCATCAATAAGGAAATATTGACGCGCGCGCTCGCACAGGCGAACAAAGGCCGCATGTTCATACTCGACAAGATGGAAGCCGTGCTGGCTGAGCCGCGTGCGAATCTTTCAAAGTATGCGCCGCGCATCTACCAGTTCACGATTGATCCCGAGAAGATCCGCGAGGTTATCGGTTCGGGCGGCAAGGTCATCAACAAAATCATTGCCGATACGGGTGTCAAGATCGACCTTGAGGATGACGGCCGCGTGTTTATCCTTTCGGCGGACGAAGCGGCTGCGGACAAGGCCAGAGCCGCGATTGACGCGATTGTTAAGGACGTTGAGGTGGGCAATGTGTATCTCGGAAAAGTGGTGCGCATTATGAACTTCGGTGCGTTCGTAGAGCTCTCGCCCGGTAAGGACGGCCTCGTGCATATTTCGAAGCTCGCCAACGAGCATGTCAATAAGGTGGAGGACGTCGTCAACATCGGCGATGAGATTCTCGTTCGCGTGGTGGAGATCGACAAGCAGGGCCGCATCAACCTGACGCGCAAGGGCCTGTTGCCCGGCGACAGTAAAAAGGACAACTAAGAACCGGAATATCAACACATACTTATAAAGGCTGCTCGCGCAGCCTTTTTTGGTACCCGGAGAGTTCCACTTTGTCGCTGTTGCTTTGCTCCCCGCTGTGCAGTGTATTGAAAATTGAATCGGTTGCTATCATAGCCATAAACCAAGCCCTTCACAGTATGGATCGCCCGCCGATACGGGTTTCGCCATTTCATATTTGGATATTGTCAGCAACAAAAAAGGCCGCTCTCGCAGCCTTTTAAATTTTCTCTGTTATGGTGTTGTCGGCGCAGTCGGCGATTCGGCTGGCGGCGGTGTGGGCGTCACAGTCGCCGGGTCCGGTCCGTTCACATATGTGGTGCCGTTTTTGGGATTCCACGTATAGCTGTGGAATTCCTTCACCGCAATCTCGTTCCCATCAAGAGATATGTAGTGAATAAAAGTTTTCACCTTGCGGCCCGGGCGCGCTTTGGCATATTCATACGATTCACCGGGAGCCAGCACTTTTTTGTCACGCGCAACCGTGCTGTTGTAGATGTAGGTCATCACAGGTTCGCCGAATGTGCCGAGGTCTTCGAACGAGAAATCCCGTATCACCTGACCGTACTCGGGGTCATCCACAATCGGGCCGTATATCTCCACGGTAGATGTTTCTTTAACGGGATCGATATACGAAACGAAATAAACAGGGGTCGCATACGGATTTCTGATTTTTAAGTCAGGGCTGCCCGAGCTGATCGTCGCGTCCAGTCCGAACGGGATGTAATCTGATGGGATCGAGTGATGGGTTGAATCCGTGATGTCGAGCGCCGACCGAATGGCTGCGTTGTAAGTGGTGCTCGATATCTGGCAGACGCCGCCGCCCGGCTGGTCCACATACCCGCCGTCCACGATGCCCGACGCTTCCTTCCAACCGCTGGAGAGCGTCCGGTTTCCCGCTGTTTCGTTGATGGACCAAATTTGATCCGGCAATACCTGCACGCCGTTGACGATGCCCGATAATTTTGCGACGTTCCAGTTGCGGTTGTAATTATCATGCCTCGAATAGCTCGATGTCCATGACGAAATCAGCTGCGTCTCTGCTTTAAGGTCTTCCACGCTGACCGCGGGTTTAACGGGTTCCACGGGGGCGGTGATCTCGGAATAACTGCCGCTTTCGAGCTGGCTCATCACAGCGTCCACCACCGATTCCATATCAACGGACACGCCGTCCGTGCCCTCTGTGTAGAAAAAGCGGGAGATGGTTGCATCTGCGGGTTTATAGTCATCAACATACTTATCGTTATTCCAGTATTTATACCGCAGCTTGTTCGGCATTTCATTGTCGGGTATGCGCGCTAGCTCCGGGCGGTTCCACATCTTGCCGGAGGCGGCCGCTTCAATCATCGCCTGCTGATCCTGCACGTAAGGTGTGCCGTCCGCCGTGTGCCCCCAAGGCGTGAAGGTATAGGAGGCATCCGTTGCAGGCTTGTCCAACGTGGATTTGAGGGGCAGCAGCACGGATGCAATCTGCTCGCGGTCAGCATGCGTGGTGACGGTAAACGAAACACCCTGGGTTTTGGCCTGCTCAATCGCTGCTTTTCTTTGCTCCAGAGAGCCCGTATTGCCGAAGGTCAGCGCCTCTTTCAAAACGGTTTCATAATCGGTGGCGACGCCGAGCTCCTCGCCGGAATACGCAAAGCTCTGTCCGTCGGCGGTGAAAGAAATATGGATGGCCGAGAGCAGGTCGGCAGGGATGGCTGATGTTGCTTCACGGGCTTCTTCTTCGCTCATGCCGGAGATATCGACGCCGTTGACCGAAACGCCCTCAAGGGCAGACGTATTGGTCATGATGCGGTTGTTATGTTCGTCTGTGATAATGATATAGGCAGCGCCCGCGCCCAAAGCGAGTACCAGCACGCTGATTAAAGCGATAACCAGGCCCTTTTTACTCTTCGTTTTTTTCTTATTGTAATTTGACTTCATGTCGGTCTCCTTTAGCACCATTTCACGTACAGACGCGGCCTGTATGGCTGTCACAATACAGGACTTCGATGGTTTTCCATTTTTTCTTAACTACATGTGTAAGCGTATATATATAATAGTTAAATACTCTCCGGCCTGTCAAGGAAATAACTTTTAAACTTTTATGACGTTATCATTAACGAAATTAGTCTTTAGATGACGTTTTTGATAGGTGATTGCCTAAAGCGGCCGTCCGTTTGCAGCCTAATCCCTTTTGGAGAGGGGCTTTGCTCTGTCAAGATATCGCAATATATTTGTAAACGAACCCAGCTTCCGGTATAATTAAGCAGATGTCTTGGCAGTGCTGATAAGAACAGAGACGACGCCAAACTCGTTGAAAATCCAGACGAGGGAAAATGAGATTGATAACATTTCTATGCGGCCAAAGTCACGGCCGCGAAAGGACACATAATGGGAAAGACACCTGAAGAAACAAAAGTGGTGATGACTGAGCTCGTGCTGCCCGGCAAGACGAACCTGCTCGGCAACCTGCTCGGCGGTGAGCTGATGCACCGCATGGATATTGCGGGAGCGATGGCTTGCATGCGCCATTCTGGGACACAGGTGGCCACCGTAGCTGTGGATGCGCTCGAGTTCAAGCATCCGGTGCGCCAGGGTGAGATGGTTTGCGTGGAGGCAAAGCTCGTATGGGCTGGCAAAACATCAATGAAGGTGAAAATCACCGCCACCGCGGAGAACCTCGCCACCGGTGCGGTGATTGTGACCAATGTGGCAATGTTCACATTTGTCGCAATGGCCAAGGACGGAGAAAAGGCCCATGTGCCCGCACTGCTGCCTCAAACGGAGGAGGAAAAAGCGGATTTTGAGCGCGAGGAACAGGCGTACCGCAGCCGTCATAAACAGTGCTGACAGAAACTGAGTTGACTTAATCATCGGCTGATTCTGCCGAACTGATTGTCTTTTCGTATGGAGAATAGATTTTTGAATATTGAATACAGAAACGATAAAGAAGTATCCCGTCATGCTCTGGAGTTATT
The DNA here is from genome assembly GCA_023406895.1 of Bacillota bacterium. GTDB lineage: Bacteria > Bacillota > Clostridia > Christensenellales > SZUA-584 > SZUA-584. The sequence continues at coordinate 59,671 of JAEXTV010000031.1, forward strand.
GTTTCAATCCGTTGGATGGCTGTCGGCAAACTATCCGGAGCGGCTGGTTCGGGCCATCCGTCAATCCGCAACCGTGATCACCGCGTGGGACGACGGCAGACTTGTGGGTCTGGTAAACGCCTTGGACGACGGTGAAATGACGGCGTACATACATTATTTGCTGGTTCATCCTGAATACCAGAACCAAGGCATTGGGACGGAATTGTTGAGCAGAGTTAAGAGAATTTATCAAACCTATCTGTACATCATCATCGTTGCGGAAAATAAACAGCTCGTTCCGTTTTATTTGCGCGCCGGATTCAGCGCGCAGCATGAAGCGATCACAATGGCGGTCGTTTCAAAATAAAAAGTGCAATAACTCAGTATCCTTAAGCTTTGCACTCATTGCAGGGTTTTTTCAGCTTCCGATGCGTCCCGTATAATCGATGAGCGGGCGCACGTAGTCCTTATCCATCAGCGTGGATGAAAGCAGAAAATCCGCCGTGGCTTGGTTCATCGCCACAGGAATGTTGTAAAGCACGGCGATGCGCAGCAGCGCCTTCACATCCGGGTCGTGCGGCTGCGTGGTGAGCGGATCCCAGAAGAATATCAGAAAATCCACCGCCAGGTCGGCAATCAGCGAGCCGATCTTCTGATCGCCCCCGAGCGGGCCGCTGCGGTAGGCTTTCACGGGCAGTCCTGTCTGCTCAGAGACCATTTTAGCCGTTGTGCCGGTGCCGCAGAGAAAGTGGCGCTTTAACACATTTTCATTCTTTTCCACCCAGTCAACGAGGTCCTGCTTGCGGTTGTCATGCGCGATCAGCGCTATGCTTTTTTGGGCGTGGATCGTATGCGTGTTCATTTTTTATTCCTTATCGTTATTTTATCATATTATATATCACGCCAAGCGGCATGGCAACGCCATGGCTGCGCACGATTTTGATTATGTGCCGTTACCATTGCATCAGCTCAAAAGACTTGGCGGACCAAAGCGGAATACGCATTTGTCAGGCATATTTACATCACTATCACAATACAAATAATTAAATCAATTCGTTGCATTAAGGCGGTGTGATTATGCACATATTTGTCGTAAAAAAAAGAACCATTATACGCGCTGCTGTTTTCCTTCTGCTCGTTGTGGGGGCCATTGTTTACACGCAGCTTGCAATGGGTGACGCCGCACCCGCTACGTCCACAGCTGATTCCATGCCAATCTGCCGTGTGGCGACGGACGAAAAAGCGGTGGCGATCACCATCGATACGGCTTTTGGCGATGCGGACTATACAAATGACATTCTCAAAACGCTCAGTGACGAGAGTGTGCACGCCACATTCTTTGTGATGGGGCTCTGGATGGGGGAAAACTCGGAGGCGGTGGATGCCATGGCGCAGGGCGGGCACGAGATTGCCAGCCATTCGATGAATCATATGCGGTATACCGATATGACTGCCGATGAGATATTGGCGGACGCCAAGGATGCAGCGCAGATGATTTTTGACAAAACGGGCTACGATACACGCGTGATCCGCATGCCTTACGGTACTTTCGATTCGGCAAGTATCACAGCGCTGGAGAGTGAAGGGTATATTCCTGTGAAGTGGAGCCTTGATTCGAAGGACTGGAAGGGCCTCGATGCACAAAAAATCGCGGATGATGTGCTCGCACAGGTGAAAAGCGGCGACATCATTATGTTCCAGAACAATATGGCCGCCACACCGGAAGCGCTTCGCGCCGTTATTCTCGGTTTGCGTGAACAGGGGTTTGAGATTGTGACCGTGTCCGATATGCTGCTGGACGGAGATTACGTGGTGGACGCAACCGGAACTCAGAGGTACTTTGAAGATTAATAAAAAATTGAGGATGAAACATGCAGGATACGACAAACAGCGTCAGCATCGCAGGGCGTTTGAGCGGACTTGAGCTGTCGCACAGGATATACGGAGAAGCGTTTTACACTTTTTTTCTCGAATGTGAAAGGCTCAGCGATAAATCAGATGTGCTGCCCGTCACCATATCCGAAAGGCTGCTCGCTAAGCATCCGCTGGGCGGCGGCGAGATGGTGCTGGTCAGAGGGCAGCTTCGGTCTTACAACAAGCTGGTGGACGGCAAGGTGAGGCTGTATCTGACGGTGTTTGCCAGAGAGATTTCAGAGTGCGGCACATATGCCAACGACATCGAACTCAAAGGGTTTATCTGCAAGCCGCCGGTTTTTCGTGTGACGCCTTTCGGGCGCGAAATCACGGATATGCTGGTGGCGGTGAACCGCGCATACAACAAATCGGACTATGTGCCGTGTATTGTCTGGGGCCGCAACGCGCGCTTTGCCTCCGGGTTTGAGGTGGGCGACAAGGTGGCCCTGCACGGGCGCGTGCAATCACGCCAATACGAAAAAGCGCTCGAAACCGGCGAGAAGACAATGCGCATCGCCTATGAAGTATCCATTTCGAGGCTGCAAAAGGAGTGGTAAATAAAACGCGTTTTGCGCGTACTGCCCAAGCGGACAAGCCTAGTTTTATTGCAAAAACTTGTTAGATAGGGTGGAATGGTGTTATAATTCAACGTAGTAACATTTTTAGAAGGGCAAAAGTATGAAAAGCAAAAGACAAAAATACGACGTCGCGATCATTGGCGGCGGCATCAGCGGCCTGATGGCTGCGCATCGGCTGTCGGTCAGCGATCCGTCATTGCATATCGTTCTCATTGAGAAGGGCGCGGCGCTCGATGCGCGGCGCTGCCCGATGATCACCCAGAAGCTCGGCACCTGCCTTTACTGCCCGCACTGTGCGATTATGGAGGGGATGGCGGGCGCCGGCGCGTTCAGCGACGGCAAATATGTGATATCCACCGAATACGGCGGCTGGCTGACGGATTACTTAAGCCCCGCGACGGTCATAGATTATATCGAGCAGGCAGATAAGCTGCTTGTGAGCTTCGGCGCTTCAACCGAGCGGTATCAGCCGAATAACGAGCTTAAAAAACTCTGCATCCAGCACGATCTGCATATGCAGCAGGCGCAGCTCAAGCATCTGGGAACCGATGCCAACTATGAAACGATGAAGCATATGATCGCCGATGTCGCAGGGCGCGTGGAGATTCTCACGCGCACCGAGGTGACAGACGTGGAAAAGGACAAGCATATTCTCAATACGCCGGACGGCGACATCCTGGCGGATGTCATTTTATTCGCGGTGGGGCGCGTGGGCAGCCGCGCGTTTGCGCAGTGGTGCCGCAAAAACGGCGTTGAGATGACGAACAATCAGGTGGACATCGGCGTGCGCGTTGAGCTGCCCGCAATGGTTTGGGAGCATTTTTCGCAGAAAATCTATGAACCTAAAATATGGTACAGGAGCAAGCGCTACGGTGACGTGACGCGCATGTTCTGCTTTAACGAGCGCGGCAGCGTGGTGATGGAGAACACGGACGGCGTGCTGACCGTAAACGGGCACTCGTATAAAGGCGAGGATAAAAAAACTCAAAACTCAAACTTCGCGCTGCTCAGCACCATTAAGTTTACGCAGCCGTTTAAAGATCCCATCGAGTATGCGCGCTATGTGGCGTCTCTGGCAAACCTGATTAGCGGAGGCAGCGTGCTGGTGCAGCGCCTCGGCGATTTGGAAACAGGACGGCGCAGCGACGCAGCGCGGCTCAAAGCCTCCACCACGGTGCCCACGCTCGACGTTGTTCCCGGCGACTTAAGCCTTTGCATGCCCAAGCGCCAGCTTGATAACATTATTGAAACACTGCATGCACTGGATGGCATTGCCCCCGGCACGGCCAATCATGACACACTGCTTTACGGCATCGAATGCAAGTACTATTCCGCGCGGCCCGCGTCCGAGAACTTTGCGCTCAAGGGCTGCACCGATATTTATGCCGTGGGAGACGGGGCAGGCTTTACGCGTTCGCTTTCTCACGCTGCCGCGCACGGCCTCTACGTGGCAGATTTGATAATGAAAAAATGAATATGACCGTAACAAGGGGCAGTGGTTCATAGGGAACGAAAGATGACAGTATTGATAAAAAACAAGGCAAAGGGCTCGTTCGAAGATTACAGGCTGGACACGACATTGTCGATATACAGATTCTTTGCGGTGTTTGTTTGCGCATTCAATCTCTTTTTGTTGATTCCTGATCTGATCAATCTGGAGACGGATTCCGTCTGGTTGGTGATTGCGGTACGGTTATTTTATTCGTCAGTGCTTTTGGGTTCGCTGTTATGGATTGGAAGATTCAAGAGCTTTCTATCCCGTTCAGTATTGATCACAATATTTGAGCTGTGTGCTTTGTTCATTTTCCTGTTTGTATTCCAGCTGTATCCCCAACCCGACTTTTTCATTCAGATGCTTGGTATGATGGCGATCATACTGGTGATCTTTGTGGTGCCCAATGTCTGGTTGCTGGGGGTAGTTATTTCGGTTGTATCGGCGGCGGCGTTCCTCGTTTTGGCCCGGATTCGAATCGAATCTTTGCCGTCCGCCCATTTTCTTGCAGGCCTCGTTTACCTTGCTTTTGAGATCGCAGTCGGTGCTATATTCACGATGCTTTTTAAAAAGTATAAATACCGTGAGTTTGTGGCCAAAACAGAGCTGGAGCGTATCTATTCCACGGATTCGTTGACCAAGATTGGCAACCGCGTGAAACTTGAAGAGGAAGCGCAAAAATGGCTGACCTGCTGCGAAAAGGACAATCTGCCGCTCAGCATGGTGCTTTTGGATGTGGATAATTTGAAGCTGATCAACGACAGCCATGGGCACCTTGTCGGCGATACGGTGCTTTATGAGGTTGCCCAGATACTGCGGGCGAACCTGCGGGACAACGATGTGTGTGTCCGCTGGGGCGGCGATGAATTTGTGCTGCTGCTGCCGTGTATGAGCGCCATACAGGCTCATGAGTTGGCGGTGCACATCAGGGATGCGGTGGCCGGTTATGAGTTTTCCGCACGCATCGATGTATCGTGTAGCTTTGGCATCACGCAGATGCAGCGCGGGCAAAGCCTTGAGCAGCTCATTGCCCAGGCGGACAAATCGATGTACCGCGCCAAGGAAAAAGGAAAGAATACAATTGAGGTGGGCGGCACATTACAAATCTAAACCACCTGCTCAAAATCGCTTGTCTGCACCAATGGGCAGGCGTTTATTATATGTTTCGCGTCTGAATAATTGCATATTAAGCATAGCGCGGACCTTACCATAAGAAGAGACATGAGAATACTGGTTAAACTGCATCCCTGATATATCAATCGGGAAAGTATGCATCAGGCGGAGGTTTTGATGCCGCGGCTTCCCGCAAAAGGGTGACTGAAGTCACCACGCTTTTTAACAATCACTAATTGCAAAAATGCTGCGCCCGCCGTCGGTTGTCTCCGCTGCCGCGATGATGCGCATCGCAAAGTGCAATATCGGGGATGAGTATCTGTCCGATCCAATTACGCTTATAAACCATTGATGGGCTCTTTAGTGACCGCGCAACGGTTGAAATGTTTTGCACTCAAGCCGGTTTATTCTACGAATAGTTACCAAACGTTTATCTGTCGGATATATTTTTGCGCGGGGTATTGACCTTCCTCTTTGTGTAAGGTTTATAATTCTGCCGTTGTCAGGAGCGGCAAACGTATACAATACAGTGAAACTGTAAAAAAAAGGTGCATGCGCACGGTTTTGTGGTTTACGAAGCCCGCGTAAAATATTATACTTAATAAGCAAAAGGAAATTGGAGGTATTATATGATTGAAATTGTTAATGTATCAAAAACCTACGGCGGACGGGTGAAAGCCGTTGACAACATCTCGCTCACCGTGGAATCCGGCTGCATTTATGGTTTTTTAGGGCCCAACGGTGCCGGCAAAACCACCACGATCAAGCTGATCACCGGCATCATTCAGCCGGACAGCGGAACCATCCGTGTGGACGGACGCGACACCAAAACCGATGCGCTGGGCGCCAAGATGAACATCGGGTTTGTGCCTGATGACCCCAACATCTTTCTGCGTCTTAAGGGCATAGAGTATCTTGCTTTTATGGCGGATATTTACGGCGTATCCTCAAAAGACCGTAAGCCGGTTATTGACGAAATGGCGAAGCGTTTTGAAATGACGAACGCGCTCGGAGACAAGATACAGAGCTACTCGCACGGCATGCGCCAGAAGATCGTCATCATGGGCGCGCTGATTCATCAGCCGAAGGTATGGATACTCGACGAACCCATGACGGGGCTGGACCCCAAATCGGCGTTTGAACTCAAAACGATGATGCGTGAGCATGTGGACAAGGGCAATACGGTGTTCTTCTCGACGCACGTGCTCGAAGTGGCGGAGAAGGTGTGCGACAAGGTGGCGGTGATCGGGTCAGGCCGTATTCTTTATGCGGGCAGCATCCAGGAAATGAAAAAGAGCAGCGACACGTCGCTCGAAAAAATGTTTTTGGAGATGACGCAGAATGCATAAAATATTGATTTTGGCAAAGATTTTGCTCAAGGGCGGCGCGGGATTTACCGGCGGATCGGACAGCAAAAAGGGAAAAAGCCGCTGGTGGCTGATACCGCTGCTGCTGTTTGCGTTTGGCAGCTTCGCGTTTTCCATCGTCTTCATGACTTTTGGCCTGTATGACTTTTTAAACCCGATAGGCGCTGCCGATGCGATTATATCGCTTGCGTTCGGTGCGACCTCGCTTGTGGTTTTCCTGTTCGGCGTGTTTTACGTCGTGTCGGTGATGTATCATGCGGACGATGTCTCGCTGCTGCTCGGTCTGCCGCTGCGGCCGTATCAGATACTCGGCGCGAAGTTCGTCACACTGGTGGTTTACGAATATATATTTGAAGCGTTTATACTGGTGCCTATGCTCGTGGCTTATGGTCTTAAGAGCGGCGCGGGCGCGCTTTACGTGATCTATTCTGTCATCCTGTTCGCACTGCTGCCGGTTATCGCGCTTGTGCTGGCGGCTGTGATCGTGATGCTTGTGATGCGTTTCACACGCTTCGGAAAAAATAAGCAGGTGTTCAACTTTGTCGGCGGCATCATTGCCATTGCGGTAGCGGTCGGCTTCAACATCTTCATACAAACATCGGTGAATAATATCAGCAGTGAACAGCTGCTGGCCTTTGCCACCGGGCAGTCGTCATTGTCCGCGATTATGAGCCGGATATTCCCCGGCATCGGCTTTGCATCGGCGGCGCTGTCTCAGAGCACGGCGCTTGCGGGGCTTTGGAACCTGCTGCTGTTTGTGCTTTGTGCGGCGGCGGCCACGGGCGTGTTTTTGTGCATCGGTCAGCTGATTTACTTCCAGGGGCTTGCGGGCGTTACCGAAGCGGCAGCCAAGAGGAAGAGGCTCTCCAACGAAGCGTTTGAAAAGAGCACCGCGCGCACATCGGTCACGAAGGCTTATGTGATGAAAGAGCTGCGGCTGCTTGTTCGCTCACCCATCGCTTTTTTAAACTGCGTGCTGATGAACTTTATCTGGCCGGTGCTGATGCTTGTGATGCTGATGGGATCGGGGCAGCTTGAAACGCTCAAGCCATACATTACGGCAATGGACAGCGGATTGCTGATCGCGATACTTGTGGGCATGGGTGCGTTTATCTCCAACGCGAACCTGATTACGAGCACGGCGATTTCGCGCGAAGGCAGAACGTTCTATTTTTCCAAATTCATTCCCGTCAGCATGAGCAAGCAGCTCGATGCCAAAGCGATAACGGGCATACTGCTCTCGGGTGTGGGGTTGGTACTGCTGGCGGTGCTCGCCGTGATTATGGGCGCAGGTATTATAACGGCGTTGGTCGCGCTGATTCTCAGCCTCATCGCTTCTGTCGGAGGTTCTTACATCGGGCTTCTCATTGATGCGGGGCACCCCAAACTCAACTGGATGAACGAACAGCAGGCGATCAAGCAGAACGCAAACGGCATGCTTCAAATGCTGGTGGGTGTGATTTTTGGTGCGGCGATCATCGTTCCGGTGGCTGTTTCCGGCATGCCCGACATCCTCGCCATCGTCTTTGTGGCGGTGCTGGTGCTGATTGTGACCGTGGTCTCAAGGCAGCGTGTGATTAAGGGCGCAGCTGCCAAACTCGAGCAAATGGATGTTTGATTTTCCAGCGATGGTGTGATATTGTCGGTATATTATTAATACTTTAAATAAAGGAGTGGAGATTATGGTATTTGCGATAATCGGCGGCATCGTGCTGATTCTCATCATATGGATCATCGCCTCGTATAACGGCTTTGTGAAGCTTAAAAACAGCATCGAGGAAGCGTTTTCCACGATGGATGTGTATCTCAAAAAGCGCTACGACCTGATACCGAACCTTGTGGAAACAGTGAAGGGCTACGCGAGCCATGAAAAGGAAACGCTCGAACGCGTGATTGCGGCACGCAACATGGCCGCTTCCGCAACCACGATGGAAGGGCGCATAGAGGGAGAGAACCAGCTGCAGGGCGTGCTCAAAAGCTTGTTCGCGCTGGCGGAGGCCTACCCGGACCTTAAAGCCAACACCAACTTCCTTGAGCTGCAGGGCGAGCTGAGACGCATGGAAGAAGAGATTGCGAATTCGAGAAAATACTACAACGCGATTGTTAAGACGTACAATACCAAGCGGGAGATGTTCCCGAGCTCGATCATTGCGGGGTTGTTCCATTTTGATAAGAAACCCTTGTTTGAAGTGGGCAGCGAGCAGGAGAGAGAAAACGTTAAGGTTCAGTTTTAGTCATTACGGTAACAGCGGGCGCAGACCAAATGGGTTTGCGCCCGTTTCCATGTTTTTAACGGGCACCCGATGACGTACTGCGTCAACAGGGTGTTGATAAGGAGGGCTCATGAAGAAACTCATTTTAATGCTGCTCATCGCGGCGCTCATGCTGGTTCTCGTGCCGGGAGCGGCGCTGGCGGACGATGCTTATGATATCACCGATTACGATGTTTACGTGAAGGTATCGGAAAGCAACGTGCTCGATGTGGTGGAACGGATCAACGTCAATTTCAAAGAAAACCGGCACGGTATATTTCACGAGGTTCAAATTGCGGGCGATTATGAAAATGCAAGGTATACGACAAGGGTCTATGATTATAACGTAAAAGACACGCCGTTTGAGTTGTCTCGTAATGGCGATTACCTGAGCGTGAGAATCGGCGATCCCGATGAATATGTATACGGGCCGCAGGAATATGTGATTACCTACAAATGTGTGGTTGCGGACCCGAACCATGATGATTTTGACAAGTTCTACAAAAACATCATCAACTGTGCCTATGGCGATACCATACAAAACGCGAGCTTTATTATTGAACTGCCGAAGGATTTTGATGAATCGGAAGTCAACGTCTTATTGGGCGAATACGGTTCGACGGATACGACGGGCGTGGAATGGGAAAAGGACGGCAACACCATAAAGGGGCACACATTGCGGCCCATCATGGGGGGCGAGAAAGTCACAGTCCGCATGAAGTTCCCTCAAGGCTATTTTGTGAATGAGACGACGACGGAACCGTGGGACATTGCGCTGTACATCATCAGCGGGCTGCTGGTGCTGATCTCTTTGATACTCTGGTTCGTTTACGGACGGGATGAAAAGATATTTCCGACCGTTGAGTTTTACCCGCCGGACGGCATGACCTCGGCCGAAGCCGGTTATGTGATTGACGGCTGCGTTGATGACAAGGACGTCGTGTCGCTGATTCTATACTGGGCAGATAAAGGGTATTTGCGAATTGACGAAAAAGAGAAAAATGAGTTTGAGCTGGTGCAGCTCAAATATCTTGGAGAAGATGCGAAGCCGTTCGAAAAGACGATGTTCAGCAAGCTGTTTCGTGAAGGCAACGCAGTGGCATTATCGAGCCTCAAAGACAGTTTTTATACGACAATGGCTGCCACAAAATCGGGCGTCAGCAGCTATTTTGAGAGTACAAAGAGCAGACAAATTTATACCAAGCAATCAAAGCGAGCCCGTGCGTTTATGGGGCTCGCCACCATGCTGCCCATTGTGCTGGCGCTTTTCCATTTTGTGTACAGCGACACCTATGATTTGACGGTCGGCGCGATCGTTGCGGGGATTATCACTTTGCTCATTGCCCTGCCGGTGTTTATGCTGGTACGCGTGGCGGAAAAATGGCGCTCGACAAAACAAGGCAGCCGCATCGCGCAGCTGACCGTATCCGTTGTGCTGCTCTCGCTAGTGGTTCTCGGATATATTGTGATTACGCCGTTTACAATCAGCACGGCAACTTGGGCGGTTGTGCTTGTGACGGCGGCCTCCACGCTGATCATGCTGCTGCTGACGATTATCATGAAAAAGCGCACAAAACAGGGCGGAGAATGGCTGGCAAAGTTAATTGGCTTTAAAAACTTCATCGACAAAGCCGAGAAGGACAGAATTTTGCTGCTGGTGGAGCAGAATCCGTCGTACTTCTATAACGTGCTGCCTTATGCTTATGTGCTGGGTGTGACGGACAAATGGGCAAAGAACTTTGAGGGGATCGGTCTTCAGCCGCCAAGCTGGTACAACGGCTACTATGGTTCTCAAATGTTTAATGCCTGGCTGTTCACCAGTATGATGACGCATAACATGTCGCGGTTCCAGTCAACCATGGTTTCACGGCCCGCATCATCGGGCAGCGGCTATGGCGGCGGCAGCGGCGGCGGTTTCGGCGGCGGCGGTTTCTCGGGCGGCGGCTTTGGCGGCGGCGGCGTCGGCGGCAGCTGGTAAAGATTCTTGTGAGCAAAAAGCCTCTTCTTTACGAAGAGGCTTTTTTGGTTGTACACTTTAGTGTGGTTTTGGGAGCGAAAGCGGACAAAACCAAATAAACCACCGGCTCTGCGGTGGAGGGAGTTAGCTTTAGCTTTAAGAAAAAAACCTCCGATGTTAAAATGATGAAGGTTTGCCGACCGCATCATCAACAAAGGAGGTATGCGAGAGAAAGAGGATCGAAATAATAGAAGCAGAACTATGAAAGAGAGGCGCCGATTGTCTTTATCGGCAGCCTGAGCACCAGACTAACAGGTGCTTTTTAGATGGAAATTCCGTTTTAAGCATAATTCATTAAATTAATGCTAATAAAGAGTAAAATGAGTCTTGATGACTATTCTTGTTATAATGAACTTATTGTGATAAAATAATAAAATTCCATGATATGAACAAGCAATAATATAAAAGTTTTAGTGTTATTGCCGATTGAATCACAGCTGCTGAATAACCTTCGACAAAAAATTATAACAAACGAGATTATTATGGATCATATTAAGAATTCTTTTGGAAGTCAGATAGACTTGTACCGTACCATTATGAATAGTGAGTACATGCATGTTTATTTTAAGGACAAGGAATCACGTTTTCTTGACGCAAGTTTCGCGCAGGTGCACGGCCTTGGCTGCAGCTCAATTGATGAAGTCGTCGGAAAAACCGATTATGATTTCTTTTCCCAGAACTTCGCTTCAGAAGCAAGACAGGATGAACTCACGGTGATGGAAACGGGTGTGCCGATGCTCAACAAAATTGAACGGCTGCTTTGGCTTTCCGGAGAAATATCCTGGATGCAGGTGAATAAGTACCCGCTTTATGACGATAACGGGAATATCTTTGGGACATGGGGTACGTCGTTCAACGTCACAGCGATTACCGATGAAAAGCGCCGGCTGGAAGAAGCCAATACAGAGCTTGAGTATTTGGGTAATTTCTATAAAAGACAATGTGTCATCGATGATATGACCGAACTTTACAACCGCCGAAAGTTCTTTGAGGAACTGAAGAGCGAATTCGACAAAATAAAAACACATCATCAAGCCAGCGAATTTTGTATCGCGTTTTTAGACATCGACAATTTTAAAATGATCAACGATCGTTTTGGGCATCAATTCGGCGATTTTATCATCAGTGAAACGGCCGCAATCATTCGCGCAAACGTCCGGCCCGGCGATGTAGGCTTTCGTTTCGGCGGCGATGAGTTTCTTATCATTTTCAAAAATACAAACAAAAATGAGGCGCTGCTGATTTTGGATAAAATCAGCAACGCTTTGAGGACAACGAGCTTTACCAAAAATGGGGTAAGCACCAGGATCACCATAAGCGGAGGCATTGCCTCTTCGTCGGAAGCCGTTGAAATAGATGATCTGATACGTTTTGCGGATATTCGGATGTACAACGCAAAACAAAAGGGCAAGAATAAAATTGTTTTATAAATAACTTAGAATCGATATAAATCACCTCAATCACATGCTTAATAGCAGGCTTGAAATTTGGCTGCATTTTGTGGGCTTGCAGCTTTAAGCTATTTTGTTTTGCCTTTTTGAAACAGCGTTATTCATTCTAAATCAAAACTATTTCTATCAATGTTTTCCAACCAAGTCTTGCGGCACAGTTGAAAGCCCTGTATAATTTTATTGGGGCTGCCAAATGGCTGGCATGCTTGTAAAATCCCCGAACATCGATGCGAAGGACAGGACAATGGAGAAGAAAACAGCGCTGTACAACAAACACCTGACCGCAGGGGCAAAAATGGTGCCGTTTGCGGGCTATCTGCTTCCGGTACAGTATGAAAGCGGCATAAGGGCCGAACACGAAGTCGTGCGCACACGCGCCGGTTTGTTTGATGTGTCGCATATGGGAGAGCTTTTGCTGACAGGCAGGGATGCGCTTCAAAATCTCAATTTTTTGCTGACCAATGATTTTACCGACCTTAAAACGGGATATGCGCGATACAGCCCGATGTGCAGCGAAGACGGCGGCACCGTGGACGACGTGATCGTCTATAAGTTTTCAGATGATACGTATTTTACCGTTGTCAACGCAGCGAACAAGGATAAGGATTTTGCATGGATGCGCTCGCATCTGACGGGAGAAACTGATCTCAAGGATGTCTCAGACGATACGTCTCAGATGGCGCTTCAGGGGCCGGACGCTGCTGCTATTATCGCTAAGCTCGCGAAGGAAGACGACATCCCGCAAAGGTATTATACGTTTATTCAAAATGCGTTGATCGGTGAAATCCCGTGTCTGATATCAAAAACCGGCTATACGGGCGAGGCGGGCTTTGAGATTTACTGCGGGAACGCCGATGCGCCCGTAATCTGGGACATGATCATGACAGCGGGAGACGCGTACGGCATCACGCCCTGCGGGCTTGGTGCGCGCGACACCCTGCGCCTTGAGGCGGCGATGCCGCTTTACGGGCATGAGCTCAGCGCGGAAATCACACCCGCTGAGGCGGGGCTGTCCCTATTCATCAAGCCGGACAAGCCGGATTTTATCGGGAAGCAAGCGCTCATGAAGCCGCCCAGCCGGAAGCGGATTGGGTTAAGGCTCACGGAACGCGGCATTGCGCGCGAAGGCGCAAAGGTGCTGCATGCAAACGAGGAGATCGGTTTTGTGACGTCCGGCACGATGTCGCCCACGCTTGGGGAGGCGATTGCGATGGCGCTTGTTCCCGCTGATTTTGAGGGGCATGAACTCACAGTGGAAGTCCGCGGAAAAGCGATCAGCGCGCAGGTGGTTGATCTTCCTTTTTATAAAAGAAATAAATAATTTATTGGAGGCCAATATGAACATACCGGGTGAACTATTGTATACAAAAAGCCACGAGTGGGTGCGGGTGAAGGGTGACGGCACATTGAGGATCGGCATTACGGATTATGCGCAACAGCAATTGGGCGATATCGTTTTTGTCGAGCTGCCGCTGGAAGGCGATACGTTTTCCGCCGGCGAGGAGATGGCCGTGATTGAAACCCAGAAGGCCGCGTCGGAGGTGTACGCGCCGGTGTCGGGCGAGGTGACCGCGGTCAACGAGGAGGCTGCCGAAAAGCCCGAGATGATCAATGAAGACTGCTACCGCGCATGGCTCATGGAAATGGAAGCGGAGGCGCAGGGCCTTTTGTCTGCCGCGGAGTACGAGCAATTTCTAAAGAGTGAGGAACACTAAGCATGAACTACGTTCCGGCTGCACCGGATGAGACAAGCCGAATGCTCCAAAGACTTGGGTTGTCTTCCGTGTGGGCGCTTTACGCGGATATACCCGGCGAATTGCTTCTTGAGACGCCGCCTGATATCGGGCCGGGGCTCAGTGAAATGGAGCTGACGCGTACAATGCGCGGCATCGCGGGCAAGAACAGAGTTTATGAGGATGTCTTTATGGGCGCGGGGGCTTACCGCCATTTTATCCCCGCGGCGGTGGATGCGCTCTCGTCGCGTGAAGAATTCGTCACCGCCTACACGCCTTATCAGCCCGAAATGAGCCAGGGCATACTGCAAAGCATATTTGAGTTTCAGACGATGATCTGCGAGCTGACGGGCATGGACGCCGCCAATGCGTCCGTTTATGACGGTGCGACGGCTGCCGCTGAAGCCTGTTTGATGACGCGAGAGAGAAACCGCAGCAGGGTACTCGTTTGCGGCAGCGTATCACCGCAGACGATGCAGACCATACAAACATATTTGATACCGGCCGGAATGGAGATCGAGGCCGTTAAAACGCTGGACGGTGCGGCTGATTTGGATGATCTGGCAGCCAAGCTTGATGACCGGACGGCGGGGGTTCTTGTGGCCTCGCCGAACTATTTCGGAATCATCGAGGATGTCGAATTCATTGCGGAGAGAGCCCATCAGGCAGGCGCAAAGCTGATCGTATCGATGAATCCGATGGCGTGTGGGCTGCTCAAAAGCCCGGGAAGCCTTGGCGCGGATATCGCAGTCGGGGAAGGCCAGCCTCTTGGCATACCGCTGGCGTTCGGCGGGCCGTACCTTGGGTTTATGGCGTGCCGCGAAAAGCTGACGAGAAAGCTGCCGGGCCGCATTGTCGGGCAGACGCAGGATGCGCAGGGGCGTCGCGCGTTTGTGCTGACGCTGCAGGCGCGCGAGCAGCATATCCGCCGCGAAAAAGCGGGCAGCAACATTTGCTCGAATCAGGCTTGGTGCGCGCTGCGCAGCGCGATTTATATGAGCCTGATGGGGCCGCAAGGTTTGAAAGAGACGGCGCAGCAGTGCTTCGCGAACGCGCATTATTTGCAAAAGTGTCTGGAGGGTATCGGGTACAGACGCATCCACGGCAAAGAGTTTTTCCACGAGTTCGTGACGGATTGCCCCGGAGATTATGGCGTTATTCAATCATTGCTCGATAAAGAAAGCATACTCGGCGGCCTGCCGCTCGGCGATAGCACGGTGCTGTGGTGCGCCACCGAGCTGACCGGCAAAGCCCAGATTGACAGGCTGATCCGCGCCATGAAAGAGGTGACCGCATGACGCGCGAGGTGAAGCTGGTGTTTGAGAAAAGCAAGGCCGGACGCCGCGCGGTGCCGCTGCCGGAGAACGAACTGGTCAGTCTTTACGCGCCGGCATCTGACCTGCAAAGAGATGAGCTTGCCCGTTTGCCTGAGCTCAGCGAAGTGGATGTGGTTCGCCACTATACGGCGCTCTCGAAGCGCGCCTTTGGTGTGGATGACGGGTTTTATCCGCTCGGTTCGTGCACGATGAAATACAACCCAAAGGTGAACGAAGCGGTGGCGGCATGGCGGGCGTTTGCGGACATTCACCCGCTGCAGCCGGCTGAAACGGCTCAGGGGTGTCTTGACGTGCTTTTTCGCATGCAGCAGATGCTCAGCGAAATTGCGGGGATGGATGCGACAACGATGCAGCCTGCGGCGGGTGCCCACGGTGAGTGGACGGGCCTGCAGCTGATTCGCGCTTACCATATGGACCGCGGCGATACAAATCGTAAGAAGGTGATCGTGCCCGATTCGGCGCACGGCACGAATCCCGCGAGCGCGGCACTGTGCGGCTTTGATGTGGTGAATGTGCCGTCCGACGCGGACGGCTATATCGATGTGGCTGCGCTGCAGAGCGTGATGGATGAGACAGTCGCGGCGCTGATGCTGACCAACCCGAACACGCTCGGAAAGTTTGAAAAGAGCATTTTGCGGATATCGGATATTGTGCATGGCAACGGCGGGCTGCTCTATTACGACGGCGCAAACATGAACGCGATTATCGGCACCGCAAGGCCGGGAGACATGGGCTTTGATGTGGTGCACTGGAACCTGCATAAAACGCTGAGCACGCCGCACGGCGGCGGCGGCCCCGGAAGCGGCCCGGTCGGCTGCAAATCGTTTCTCGAGAAGTACCTGCCGGTTCCCGTTATCGAAGAGGAAAACGGCCTTTACAGGCTGACTGAAGACAGGCCCAAAAGCATAGGCCGTGTCAAAGCATTCTACGGCAATTTTCTTGTGACCGTCAAAGCGATGTGCTATCTGCTCGCGCTGGGCGCGCAGGGTATCCGGCACGTTAGCGAACACGCGGTGCTGAACGCGAACTATATGCTGCAGGCTCTGCAAAAATACTCTTCGCTCGCATACGCGTCGCCGTGTATGCATGAGTTTGTGATGGACTTGAGTGCGCTCAGGCAGCGCACCGGTGTATCCGCGCTCGATATCGCCAAGGCGCTGATCGACAAAGGGATTCATCCGCCGACAATGTATTTTCCGCTGATCGTGCATGAGGCGCTGATGATTGAGCCGACCGAAACGGAATCGATAGAGACGCTCGACGAGGCGATCCGGATGATTGAGGACGTGATCGTGCAGGCGGAGACCGACCCCGAGAGTCTGCATCAGGCCCCGGTGACCACGTCGGTCGGGCGGCCGGACGAGGTGGCGGCGGCACGAAAACCCGTATTGCGGTATGCGTTTGACGGTGAAGAATATTAATCATCGAATGATAGACAGAAGAATTCCGATACAGTTTTGTTCAGCATATGATGATGGATCCTATGGGATTAAAGAGTAAAGTTCTTTTATGCAGTATCGTCGATTTCTCAGTCACTTTCGCCAAAAGAGCTCAAAATTAGGGCTCTTTTTCATGTGCTTAGCGTTAGAATCCACCAGCTCTGCTGGTGTGAGTTAAAGAATGCTTTAGCTTAAAGAATTGAGCGATGCGAATGACAATTCTCAAGTGACTCAAAGCAAAAAGCAGCGATCGAGACGACTGCTTTAGCAGTTGTAGGGCAAATAATGCAATTGGCGAAATATTCAGTGCGTCTTGAGACGCTGGCCAGTAATATGCCCTTTTAGGCTAGTGCATACCACCAGTTCAACTGGTGGTTTTGATTATCTAAGTCAAACTTGCCGTTACCCTTCATGAATGAGCAGCTCTTTATTCAGCCTTCTGATTTTGCGGGTGATTTGGATGACCCAAGAAGCAAACGCACATCCGACCAAAAACAACAGTGAACCGAGGACCAAATTGAGAGAAGGAAAAAGGGTCCAAATACCGATAGAGATATTCATCAGGCCGACGCTGAGTTCCAGTATTGCAAGACCAAACCAGAACGCACGAACTCTTTTATTATGAGCAATTTGAGATGGAATATCTGAATGCAGCATGAACGGCCCGTCGGCAGATTTTCTGCGGAAATACACCCATCGCATATAAGATGAAACAAATTCTGCTCCGGTTCCCTCTACAAAACGAATATATTTTTGGCCTGAAGGGTTTGTTGCCCAATAGTCAAGCAATTCAATGCGGTAAATATACTCGCCGGGCAACGCTTCCTCAAATACATAGCGGCACCACGAATAATCCACCAAAGCAAGACCCTTAGCGCTCATTTCATTAAGCCATTTCTCTTCCTTTTCCCAATTCCAATATGGCTTACGAATCACATGCTTCATAACATATCACCTCCATATATCTGACGTCCGTTATGTATAAGCTCTTCAAGCCGGCTTATTTCGGCTTTAACAATTCTCTTTCCTGTGTCGGTAATGACATATTCTTTCTTTCTTTCATCGCCCGAGTTTTTGAGCGGCTTTATCCAGCCCTTTTCCACCAGTGTGCTGATGGCACCATATAAGGTTCCAGCACCCATTGATACACGGCCGCGGCTCAACGCCTTGACATTTTGCATAATGCCATAGCCGTGCATTGGCTCATACAGAGAAAGGAGTATATAATAGACGGCTTCCGTCAGCGCCCCGAAACTTTCGGCCATAAGATTCCTCCTGAATATAACGGTTTCAGATATATCGCCTAACGATATATCATTTAACGATATGAATTATATCGCCAAGCGATATAGTTGTCAAGAGACAGTTGACATTTCTTTTTGATAATGAGAATCTTAAAGTGAACATCGCAACGCAGGTCAAGAACCATCCCTTTTTTACTTGTACTCTATTAAATGGAGGGAAGATCATTGGAACATTGGCAGAAAGTTCTGGCGGTACAGCGTATGCAAGATTATATTGCGGCCCACTTAATGCAGCCCATCACACTTGCGGAGCTTGCGAAAACGGCGGGATACTCACATTGGCATGCGGCTCGGATTTTTAAGGAGATGACAGGCCGAGCCCCTTTTGAGTATATACGCTCTCTTAGGCTTGCCAAAGCCGCAACGACGCTGCACGATGGCGGCAGTCGAATTGTCGATGTGGCACTCGATTTTGTGTTCGATTCACATGAGGGATTTACGCGCGCGTTTTCCAAAGAATTCGGAATGTCTCCCCGTGTTTATGTGAAACAAAAGCCTGCACTTCAGTACTTTATGCCGATTAGAGCCCGTGATTATTACCTTACACGACAAAGAGAGGATAGGATAACGATGAAAAATGCGAATACGGTTTTTGTACAGGTGATTGAGAGGCCTGAAAGGAAACTGATACTCAAAAGAGGGATCAATGCAGCGCACTATTTTGACTATTGTGAAGAGGTGGGCTGCGAGGTTTGGGAAGTGCTGTCCGGAATCAAAGACGCGCTTTATGAACCGATCGGCATGTGGCTGCCGCAAAACTTAAGGCCGGAGGGTACCTCCGAATATGCTCAAGGTGTGGAAGTGCCGGCGGATTATAAGGGCGACGTGCCCAAAGGCTATGAGCTTATCTCGCTGCCTGCATGTCAGATGATGGTGTTTCAGGGACCGCCGTTCGACGATGAAAAATTTGAGAATGCAATTGATGAAATCTGGCAGATCATGAAAACATACGACCCGGCATTGTACGGATTTGAATGGGCCGATGATGCCGCCCCTCGCTTTCAGTTGGCTCCTATGGGGTACCGCGGATATATTGAAGCGCGTCCCGTCCGAAAAATAAACAAATAGTGTTTTCTTATGCAGTGAACTGAGCTTAGAAAACGAAAGAAAAGCATCCTGTGAGGGACATCTTTACAGGATGCTTTTTGCTTCTAAAAGATCAGAGCTTGGAAAAAACAAGTCAGCTTTGCGCAACTGAGCATAAGGCATAAGGGATCGAGAAACATAAAAGCTCAATGCTCAAAACGGAGCCGCGATATGCCAATTAAAGCAAACGTGTTCCCGGTTATACTGATTATTTTTGATCAGCAACATTTACTGCTGACCGGGCTGAGCCGATTGATTAGTGCCGGACTGCTGAGAAGCTTGTGAGCCGCCGGGCTGCATGTTCCCGATAATCTGGGGAATTTGATTGATGATCTGGCCCATGTTGCTCGTGGCATTGATCGGCGCAAACATGACATTGTCCTTGTCAATCACGATAACCGCATCGGTGCATAGTTTCGCGCCGACGCCGAGCGCACCGCCGCCCATCGTTCCGCTGGCGGCCACGCCTGTTGTCTGTTTGCCTTTTGATTGTGTGTCACCGCCGCCGTATCCGAGTGTCAGGGACATCACGGGTAAAAAAGTTTTATCGCCTTGTGAAATAGGCTTTCCGATAAGGCTGTCATTTTGTGTGAAGTTCTCCATGTTGGTGAACAACGTATCGACGTGCTGTGTGAGATTCTCCATAAATTACTCTCCTTTGATCGCTTAGCGATTGATCATATAGTTTTTTATAGTGGTTCCCAGTTTTAAATACCCTGATACATCAATCCGCAGATATTCATTGGCGGCAAAAAAATCAGGATAATGATTAAGCTGAACAGGAAACGGAAGCGCTTTGGCCATCCCCAGCAATCCTGTAAACATTCCGGTGACAAAAGGATTACCCAGCCCGTAATAGGTGCTGATCTGCATGTTCTCAAAGTCGGCATATCTGAGTAGGCTTGTTTTATGCCGGTTTTTTTTGATATGAAGCGGTTTTCTGTAAACCTGAATTTTCAGTATATTGACAAGCAGGATCGGTCGGCTTTCCTCAATGTTAAGTCGGATATACAGAATAGGATAAAGACAAAAAACGTCGGCCGAAAAGTTGCTCTCGCTTAAATTGATCAGAATATTGATTTTAAGTCTTTGCAATAGATAGATAATGAGAGCGAGAATAACAAGAATAACGATAACAGCAACCATATCAACCATCCTTTTTTGTTTAGTATGTGAAAAAAAACCGCTTATATGAATTGGTAAAATAATAAAAAACAAGCCATAATATCTTTTGAAATTAATTCGGGAAACTTTCTTGGCGGCTGTAAATATCCTGTAGTGTTGCATAAATCAAGGAAGAGTATGGAAGTTCCATGATATTGCATAAAGGAACCCCGAAAAGAAAAACTTTTGAGGTTTGAGCCTGCAAAGCACGAAATCTGTCAGCTGGCATTCCTAAACGATTTTTGGTTTAAAAATAGGAGTATTTGTTATATGAAGGCTGTTTGTTATGAAGGCATGAAAAACGTAAAAGTCAAAGAGGTTGATGATCCCCGGATCCAAGCTGATGATGATGTTATCATAAAAGTCACATCAACAGCCATTTGCGGATCGGACCTTCATTTGATTCATGGCATGATTCCCAACATGCCTAAGGGTTTTATTCTCGGCCATGAGACAATGGGCGTTGTTGTGGAGGCGGGCGGCGGTGTGCACAAGGTGAAGAAAGGAGACTGTGTGGTCATACCGTTTCCGGTCGCTTGCGGTCACTGCTGGTATTGCGAGCATGGGCTCTGGTCTCAGTGTGACAACTCAAATCCTAACGGCGAAGCTGGAGGGATATTTGGTTACAGCGATACGTTTGGCGGTTATGACGGGGGCCAGGCTGAATTGCTGCGTGTGCCGTATGCGAATGTGGGACCGACCGTGGTTCCGGAAGAATTGACGGATGAGCAGGTACTCTTTCTTACAGATATACTTCCCACGTCCTATTGGGGTGTTGAAAACGGCGGCGTCAAATCAGGAGATACCGTCGTCATTTTAGGATGCGGCCCTGTCGGGCTGCTGACAGCCAAATGGGCCGCTTTCAAAGGAGCCGAAAGAATTATTGCCGTCGATTGTGTGGGTTATCGCTTAAATCACGCCAAAACATACGGCATCGAAACGGTCAATTTTGAAGATCATGAAAACACGGGAGAATATCTCAAGGATATCACACACGGCGGTGCGGATGTTGTGATTGACTGTGTCGGTATGGACGGGAAAATGACGGCCTTTGAGACTGTAGAAACGCTTTTGAAACTTCAGGGCGGTTCCAAATCGGCCATCGAAATTGCCTCACAGGCAGTAAGAAAAGGCGGTACGGTTCAATTCATCGGCGTTTACGGAGCGAGGTACAACATGTTTCCTTTCGGTGATTTCTTTGCGCGCAATATCACGATGAAAATGGGGCAATGCCCCGCACAGCAATACGTGCCGCACATAATGGATTTGATAAAAAGAGGCAAATTTGATGCGACAGATATCATTACCCATCGCCTCGATTTAGCAAATGGCAGTTACGCATATCAGATTTTTGATAATAAGGAAGACAACTGCATTAAAGTTATACTGAAGCCATGATCAAAAAACACACTGAATCATTTGGATAGCTTAAGTTTGAGCAGCTTTTTGACATCGTCAAGTATAGTATCATCCGTGACGCTAATCATCAGCCATTTGGTGTTGTTAAAAAGCTGTGTCCGGTCATAAAGCGTGTTCAACGTGTCAGAAAAAAGTGTGCGTGTCAGCAAGAACTTTTCCATATCGGCTGCTCCGGTGACAACAAGAGCGGTAAAACTCTCAGGTTCGGGATAAAGCGTACAGAGAGCTTTGCCGCTTTTTTTGTACTTCACATTCCATCCCGGCTTGGCACTGCAGCTGCTGTACACAATTTGCGGCTTAACACCAAAAATCTGTTCGATGTGTGACGTGAGTGCCAGCCAGCGCGCGTGCGCATCTCCGGCTATAGAAGCAGCCATGGCCTGCATATCGGGGGCTGCGGTGGGGTCTTGAATGATATTCATTAATTTAACCTCCGGGATATATTACCACAATTATACCATTACCTTAATCCGCTGTCATTGAATAACCTCATATGTTGTGTTAAAGTCAAAAGAAAACCATCAATGGGGAGGCTGGTATGCCGCTTGAGAAATGGCTGTATGAAGCAACGATCTACTCGTTTGTCCTGATATTGATTAGGCTCGTTTCGCAGCTTTTGCATGCAAGGCTCTGGCTCAATGAATATCCCGAACCGATCCGCTCTGCCGCTGTTCCGATGAGTCGTCGTGAAAAGTTTGCGAAACGACTGCTCGATATTCCAATGCTGATCATCAAAATGGGATACCCTGTCTTTTCGAGCTTTGTGAACAGAGCGGCAATGGGGCAAGGCTATACGCTTTGGTTTGGGTTTGCGCATTTACTGGTTCTGTTCAGTGTGTTTGTTCTCATCGATCTGCTTGTGCTGGACGGATTAATTTTCTGCCTGATCACACCGCGATTTATTGTGATTGACGGTACACGAGAGATCAAAAGTGCGTACAAGGATTTCCGTTTTCATGCTAAAAAAGCACTCGGTGATTTTGGCTTATCGGTGGTGTTCAGCGCCCTTGTGACGGGTGTTCTATTCGTTTAATCAGGCACATATAGAGACCTCTGAATGATTGTTCACATTTACACATAATTGACATTGATGTGATTCTCACATATAATGAGGGCTGATTAAGGCAGGAAGGCGCCCGTGTCGGGTTATCGCACGGTTCGTAAAAGTATGCTGAATTTTTTAATTATAACAGCAGTGGCTCTGGTTCTTTCGCTGGGAATGACGCCACTCATGATTGTGGCATCACGCAAATGGAACATCCTGGACATCCCGGATGAACGCAAGGCTCATACAAAACCCATACCGCTGATGGGCGGTGTGGCGATATATTTGGCGACCATCGTATCCACTGTGCTATACGTTTTTTTATTTGATGATAAATCACTTCAGCTCAACATTATCATCGCTTTTTTGATAGGTATTTCGGGTGTGACAATGATGGGACTGATCGATGATATTCTGTCACTTCCGGCCCGGCGGCGTCTTATTATTCTGTTTATTCTCGCGTTGATCGTGCTTGTCGGGTGTCTCCAGTTCTACTTCCCGAAGGATTTGCTCGCAAACCCATTGCTGGCCGCAGTGGTATCTGTTTTTGTGGTGTTGTGGATCGTGGCGATAACCAACGCAATTAATTTTTCTGACGGCCTTGATGGCCTGGCCAGCTGTATATCGCTGGTTTCGGCGCTTTCATTTGCGGCGATATTTTTTCTGCAGGGTCGGTATCAGCTCGCTTTACCGACGACACTTGCGCTGTGCGGCGCGATTATCGGATTTCTTACGTACAATTTTCATCCCGCCGAAATTTTCATGGGCGACGCAGGCAGTATGTTTATCGGTTTCATGCTGGGGATTCTGTCGATCATGAGTATTTCATCGGAGCCCAGCGTGGTTTCTCTGGTGGTCCCGATTTATTTGATACTTCTGCCGATTGTGGATATGTGTATGTCGGTGCTCAGACGGCTGCTGCTGCGTCTCCCGGTGATGAAGCCGGACAAAATGCACTTCCACCATATTCTGATTGAGAAATACAAAAGCCATCGTTTGGCTGTGTTTATACTTGTCGGTATACAGATTGTGTGTGCCGCCATCGGCATTGCGATCTACATGCTCAAGCTTTATATCGAGGGCTGGGTTCTGCTCGGTATTGTTGCTGTCGTTGCCATCGTTTATACGGTGCTCAAGGTGCGCCGAATTAAAAACGAAAGCCGGGTTGAATAAAACGATACGAATCAGCCGCAGTGATGCGGTTTTTTCATTTGGCTCCATTTCAATGGTTGGGGTAGAGCATACAAAAGTCATCATTGCAGGATTTCTGAATCATCATCAAATGATTGGAACACTGTTTGCATGAAAAGGTCGTTATCATTCGTCTTCGAAAACTCTTGATATTATGATCTCCACAGGTCACTCTCTTTTTTAGCTTGATAGCGTTGTTAACGTTTTCAATAATCAATTGGAATAAAGGAATATCGATTCAAAGACGCCGGGCGCAGCACGAATCGGCGAATATGGCATGCTATCAAGTCATTCGGCAGCTGCTCATTTTTCAATAGTGCAATGTGCTTTTATCCACGACCGCCTCATATACCTTGGCGATGCCGCTTAAAATAAAAAGCCCCGCACACGCGGGGCAAATACGGACAAGGTTCAGTCTCTTCCTTCAATTGAAAATGCAATATTTGTGGCATGATCGGCTACACGCTCAAGAGTTGCCACCATATTGGTAAACACGACGCCCACCTGAGGATCGCAGGACTTGTCCTGCAGTCTGTCGATATGGCGGTTCATATACTCTTTTTTCATTTCGTCAACTTGCTGCTCCATGCTGTCCACTTCTTTAATCTTGGTAAGATCGCGCCGACGGAACACTTCCAGACTCATTTGGAGCGTTTCCATCGTTTTTTCAGCCATGATATGCAGCTCTTCCTGTGCATCGGGTGACATATGAGACCTGCGCTCAATCAATGAAAGCGAGAATCCGGCGATATTCTCCGCAAGATCGCCGATGCGTTCCATGTCAATAACCACGTGATGCAGGCTGCCCATTATTTTCAGGTCGTGCTCAGAGAGATCCATGCCGCGGAATTCGATCAGGTAATGGGTGATATTGTGGGTGATATAATCAATCGTTTTCTCAACATTAAACACACGGTCTGCTTTTTGCTCATCCCGGTTGAAGAAAGCATCGAGTGAACGCCTCAAATTATCCGCGGAGATATCTCCCAAACGGCTCAATTCTTTAAGCGTCTGGTTCAGCGCAATAGAGGGCGTCTGGGCGATACGCTCGTCCAAGAAAATTAGTTTTTTCTCAACACGGTCGGGTTCGTGATTCTCCGGAATGATGCGTGTGATGAGCTTAACCATCAGCTTGGCAAACGGAAAGAGCATAACCGTCACCGTGATGTTGAACAGCGTATGGAAGTTTGCGATTTGACGCGAGACATCGGCAGGTGACCACGACGCGACCCATGAAACAATAGACGGGAACAGGGAGAGCACAATGAGATAGATGACGGTGCCGAAGATATTAAACATCAGGTGAATACCCGCGGTTCTTTTGGAGTTCGGGCTCGTGCCGATGGCTGCGAGTATCGCCGTGATGCATGTGCCGATGTTCTGGCCGAGTATCACATAGACTGCCGAATCAAGACCGATTAGCCCAAGCCCCGCCATCGCCTGCAAAATACCGACCGATGCGGATGAGCTTTGGATAATGGCGGTGAATATGGCACCGAACAGCACGCCCACCACGGGGCTTTTAAAGCTCACAAGCAGATTGCGGAAGGCTTCGACTTCCTGCAGAGGCTTCATTGCCTCCGACATCAGTGTCAGACCGACAAATAATATCCCGAAGCCCAGTATGATTTCGCCGATTCGGGAGATAAGACGCTTTTTAACAAAAACAGTGAAAACCATGCCCAAAAATAAAATCAGCGGCGCGATATCCGACAGTTTAAAAGCAATGAGCTGTGCTGTGATGGTGGTGCCGATGTTGGCGCCCATAATCACGCCTGTGGCTTGAAGCAATGTCATGAGCCCGGCGTTCACAAAGCCGACTACCATCACGGTGGTGGCCGAGGAGCTTTGAATTACCGCAGTGACACCTGCGCCGACACCGACTGCCGCGAGCCTTTTGTTTGTCAGCACCTCGAGCACCCGGCGCATCCGGTCTCCCGCCGCGTTTTCGAGCCCGTCCGACATCATTTTCATACCGTATAAGAACATGCCGAGGCCGCCCAACAGTAAAAATACCGCTGTAAAAGTCATGTTGTATCCTCCGATAGTATTTCATGCGTGGCAATATGCACACCTCGCATTTTAAATTATACCGAATAGATTGGAGTTTGTCATTTGCAGAATCGGGAAAGGTGATTCCTTTCCGTGTATAGAATATGTTAATTTATGTTTTAATAGAGTTGAATGTTAAATATAACCTTGCGATTAAAACAATCAATGACAAATATTAAAAATAGGTGTAAAATAATGATGCTAATGTGTCATCAACACTGCAATGCTGGCAAAGACGGCGGTTACTAGTCGGTTTTCGTTTTTTACTCAACCGAAGCGAAAAGGGGGCAGCATGGAAAAAGATATTAAACATATTTGGGTGGCTCATGATGAACCAAGCGATACGAAGACAAAAGCTTTTGTGGTTTCCATAATTATTATCCTTGGCATCGCTGCTTTTCTGATCTGTATTTACAGTATTATTCCGGCGCTTCTGGCTTAAAACAAGCATCGGAGGCACATTCATTTCATATCATTTCATTGCATAATTATCTGATACCGGAAAAAAATAGAATAAGAAGTGTCTGGTTGTATTGATATTTGTTGTTCGTATCTTGTAATATCAAGATGATATCTTGTCTTTACAAGATACGAAAGGTTGACAACATGGAAAAGAAGCTGCTTGACTGCGAATGGATGATACTTCGGGTGCTGTGGAAAAAGCCCGGAGTGAGCATGGGAGAAATCATCTCTGGCGTACAAAAAGAAAATCCTGAAGTGAAATGGAAGTATAAAACGTATCATTCATATTTGCGTATGATGGCGGACAAGGGCCTTATCGGCTGCGATGTGCTTAACGCCAAGGAAAAAAGCTATTACGCGCTGCTGACTCAGGAGGACGCACTGCGTATGGAAAGCGAAACGGTCGTGCAGCGCATCAGCACGCATTCTTTGCCGCGTATGATGGCCATGATGGCTGAGAACTCTGGGCTGACCGATGAGGAGAGGGAACAACTTGCGGCGCTGTTTGAGCGTCTGAAAAAGGACGGTGAGTGAATTGGCCAAAACCATCGTGATGACGCTCGTTGTGAATGCCGTTGTATTTGGTGTTCTCTTTCTGATTTGGCTGGGTATTCGCAGGATTCTTGATAAAAAGCTTTCCGCGGTGATGGTATTTTCGATGTGGGCCATTGTGGCTGTCAAGCTCGTTTTGCCCTTCGGCTTTGAGAGCCAACTGAGCCCTCTCGGGTGGTTCGATGCAGCACCTGTGCCGATAATGGCCCAAGTGCTTGAGACGGAACCGGAGACAGGGCAACGGATGCCGTATGAATCTCCGACGGCTGAGAACACCGGTTCAGAACGGCTGCAGCCATCAGACCAAAACGACAGGACTCTGCTGCCTTTAAATCAAGCTGAGCCCGTGCCGTCGCAGCCTTTGCCAAAGCCGCTGCGGTGGGCTGAGTGGGCGTTGGTCGTTTGGAGCGCGGGAGTCTCGGCGTATGCGGGCTGGTGTCTCCTATGCCGCTTTCAAGTGAGCCGCCGCATTATACGAAAAGCCTGTCCTGCACCCGATTCTGTGCTGCGATTGCTTAATGAATGCCAAGAGCAGCTGGGTATCCGGCGCAAGGTGAAGGTATGCGTACAAAAAGTGATTGCGATGCCGGCTATAACCGGGCTCTTTAGGCCCGTTCTGATCATGCCTGAAAGTGCGCTGGAGCTGGACGATAACGGCACTCGTTATATTTTGCTGCATGAACTCATGCATTATAAAAAGGGAGATCTGGCCCTTATTAAGCTCATGAATCTGCTTAACGCGCTCTATTGGTTTCAGCCGCTCGTATGGCTCTGTTTCTCGAAGGTGCGCGCCGATATGGAAACGCTGTGCGACCAGCGGGTTTTAGAGTCTATAGACGACAAAAATCAAAGCGGTTATCTGCATACCGTGCTTTATTTTGCGAGAGAAGCACACCCTGGGCGGCTTAACGCCGCGCTGAGCTTAAGTGACGGACGCATCAAAATGGAACGGCGCATACGCGGCATGTTCCGCCCGCGCAGAACGAAAACAGCTTCGACGGTTGTTGCCGTCTGTGCGGCGGTGATGATGCTGACGGCTTCCACGCTGACCGCCTGTCAGCCGACACCCGAAGAACCGGTTGTGATCAATAAGAACACGCAAGCCGTTCAGCAGGTGATCGCGGCGGCACCGGCACCGGAGAAAGCATACGAAGCACCCGAGACAGTCACCGATTCTTTTAAGGCGAAGGATGAAAATGTGACGATTACCGTTAATGCCGATGTGGTTGTGCCCGGCGTGGATGCGTTTCCGGTTGTTTCCGCCGCGCCGACGAATATATCGGCGGATTTCATTCGCACGGCGGCACAGGTGCTGATGGAGGGAAAAACGCTGTATAAACCGCGCACCGGGCTCACCAAGCAGGATATCGAATCCGAGATTTTGCATCTCCAAAACGCGCTGGCTGACCCGAAGCACAGCACGTCTGACGGCCTCAATGCCGACGATCCCGAGATTGTGGCAGACACGCGCAAGCTTTTTGAAGACCGCATCGCGATTTATCAGCAGCAGTATGAAGACGCGCCCGATACACTTGTGCGCGAGGAAGCGCCGATTGAATTCTCTCCGGCGAAAATCTATGAGGACCCGGTTTTCTATCAGGAGAACGTGAATGACTGGACTTCGCTGAAGGATGACGAGCAGGCACAACAGCTGCTTGATGAGTATGAGAACGAAATGAAATTTGTGGCCGACGCCGATCTCGACGGGGGCTATTACGGCCAGATCACGGCATCGAGCTACAATGGCTTCGGCAATCGGTGGAGCCGGTTTCATTTTATTAAAAGCAAAGAGCTGAACGGAAGTTTCATGCCGGATTTTATGGCTGATGCGCAAACGGTGACTGACATGACGCGGCAGGAAGCGATTGACCTCGCACAGCAGACGATAAGCCGGCTCGGCTTCAACGATATGGTGATCAGCAGCGTGTGGGGGCAAACAATCAACGGACCGGATACGGGCATATGCGGCTATGCGGTTCAGTTTGTACGGGCGTACAACGGCATACCGGTTTCGGGCAGCCAGTATGTTGAAAATGCCGACGAAGCGCTGTACGGTCCGGTTTATCAGAGCGAAATGATCGCCATGCTCATCAAGGACGGCATGGTGATGAGCTTTGACTGGCAGAATCCGATTGAGATGACCGGGACCGAGAATGAAAACGTGACACTGCTCGATTTTAATAAAATCATGGATCAATTCCGCTCGCAGATGTCCATAAAATACACCATCGCCAAACTGTCGCATGACTCGGAAGAAAACCCGGACTATGAAGAATACATTGCCAGCATCAAATCGGGAGAAGTCAATATAAAAAGTATCGAGCTTGGCTATATGCGCATGTCGGTTCAGGATCAGCCGGGCCGCTATCGCTTGGTGCCGGTATGGCGGTTCTACGGGGATGAATCTGTCGTCGTGACTGTTGAAAATAAGGATTTGCCGACGAACATGAACGGTGACCGAGAGGCGGCGCTGTATTTAACGCTCAACGCCATTGACGGCAGCCCCGTTGACGAGATGATAGGCTATTAAATATCTGATACCATGAAAACAGGATTTGAAGGAGGGGATTTCGCTATGACGCTTGACGCTCTCATATCGCTTGACAAGGAGCGCGTTTCCGAAGCGGTAAAGACGCTGACTGTGAACGACATTAAGGAGCTCG
The DNA here is from genome assembly GCA_023406895.1 of Bacillota bacterium. Taxonomy (GTDB): domain Bacteria; phylum Bacillota; class Clostridia; order Christensenellales; family SZUA-584; genus SZUA-584. The sequence goes on from JAEXTV010000031.1 coordinate 89,281, forward strand.
TTGCGCTGCTGGAGGAGAAGGATGATAAGCTGAGGTACCCTTCGCTGCTGCTGCTGCAAAGCCGCAGCGAGAGCGCTGACGACGTGTATCCGTTTTTCGATGTGTTTGCGGCAAAGCTCAAAGGCGACAATTCATATCAACGCAGCATCGGGATGATGCTGATGGCCGCAAATGCCAGGTGGGATTCGCAGAATAAACTTGATGCCATTTTGGATGACTATCTTGCTGGCGTTGATGACGAAAAGCCGATCACGGCGCGCCAGTGCATACAGGCCCTTGAAAAGGTTATTCCATTCAAGACGCACCTGCTTGACCGTATTGCGCAAAGGCTTATGCTGGTGAACATCGTCTCGCAAAGATCCACCATGCAAAAGCTGATACTGCTCGATATTCTGCATGTGCTGCTGAGGATCAGGCGGATTATGCCCTCGGACGATATTGACGTTTATATATCCGATGCGCTATTGGGCGGTGTGCTCGACGAAAAATCGAAAAAACAGATCAGCAAAGAACTTTAAAAAGGAAACTGTTGACAAACCGTAAAACATCTTATATTATTGAGATATAGCATATCTTATGATTATAAGACAAAAAAGGACGGTGAAACGACGTGGACAAAAAGCTGCTGGACGCGGAATGGACGATACTGCGCGCAATGTGGAATAAGCCGCCGCAGACGATGCGCGAGATCATCGCGGCGGTGCAGGAGGAAAACGGCGATATCGCGTGGCAATACAAAACGTATCACTCGTATTTGCGTATCATGCTCGAAAAGGGGCTCATCGCCTGCGAGGATAAAAACCTAAGGGACAAGCTCTACCGCCCGTTGATCACACGCGGAGAGGCGCTGCGCAGCGAGAGTGAAACGCTGCTGTCACGCATCAGTGCCGCCTCGATGGGGGCGCTCGTGGCGGCAATGGCGCAAAGCGCGCCGCTTTCGGACGCCGACAGGCAGGTGCTGATGGAGATGGCGCAGCGGCTGGAGAACGCAAAGGACGGTGAACAGCCATGATGAGAGACGTGCTCATGGCGCTGCTCGTCAACGCGGCGGTGTTCTCGGTGCTTTTCATCATCATGCTGATCATCAGGCGGCTGCTCGGCAAGCGGCTGTCGCCCGCCTTAATGCTTGTGCTATGGGTTTTCGTGGTGATAAAGCTGCTGATCCCATACGGCTTTGAGAGCGATATTGGCCTGCTGGCTCCGCCGCAGACCGTTGCAGCGGCTCCCGCCGACACGGGAGACCATATTCCAATGACCGTATCTCAAAACAATAGACCGTCAGCCGTCCCGCAGACGGATACCGAAACCGGCCAGATTGCATTGAATTCAGCCAATCTAGCAGAAGAACATGCCTATCAAACGACATCGCCCACATCGGCGGCAGCGACTGACTGGATGACGCTCGTGTTTGGTGTGTGGGCGGTAGGTGTCGTGGCTGTGGCTTCAGTGTTTGGCATCAGCACGGTGAACATACGGCGGCGCATACGGCACACCCAGCTGCAGATACCCGGCTATTTAAAAGAGGTATTTGAGGAATGCACTGCGCTGCTCGGCATCAAATGCCGCGTCGGTTTGTGCGTGCAATTTGCGTTCGGTATGCCGATGATGATGGGGGTGCTCCGGCCCCGTCTCATGCTGCCCGAAAATGCGCTGATGCTAGATAAAAAAACGCTGCGGCACATCATGCTGCACGAGCTGGCGCATTTGAAGCGCGGCGATTTGCTGCTGATATGGGGCTTGAATGTGCTCGGCGCGGTGTACTGGTTTAACCCGCTCACGTGGCTGTGCTTTAAGCTGATCCGCGACGACATCGAGACCGCGTGCGATCACAGCGTATTCAAGGCTGGGTCTATCAGCCGTCTTGACTATATCGATACGATACTATATTTTGCGGGCAGCGCCAACGAGCGGCGGCTGGCCGCCGCGATGGCCTTAAGCCACCGGTGCGCCGCGATGGAGAAGCGCATCAAGGGGATATTCAAGTCGGCCAAAACACACACGCTTGGGCGGTGCACCGCCGTAGGTGTGGCAATGCTGATGCTCTGCGCCAGCGTTCTGACCGCGTGCCAGCCATCAAAGCCTATGGAGATGGATAAGGCAGACGGCACATTGGCAGCGATTTCCCGCACAGCAGAACCCGAGTATCAATATGAAGCGCCCGCGCACTGGCGTGAAACGGTGGAAGGCGAGAAGCTGAGAATCGTTTTTGACAACGACGTCGAATTGCCGTCTGCAAACGTGTACCCCGTTGTCAAGGTGGAGCAGCTCATGTTTACCCAACAGCAGATCGATAAGCTGGTCAAGTACTTTGCGGGAGATAAAAAGCTGTATCTGCCGCATATCCGAACCAAAGCGGAATACGATGACGAAATTGCCGACGCGAAGCGCGGGATTGCCTTCGGCGAAGCCGTGGACAAGGAAAGTGCAGAGGCATGGGCGCAGGAGCTCGAAAAAATGCGTGCTGCCGCGCCCGATGACTCTCCCATTGTCTATACCGATACCACGCTGACCTATGACAGAGACGAATTTGGCAATGACATCACGGAAAGCGGAAAGAACTCTCTTTCTGTTAAATTTGATAATGATGGGTATCCGGGCGCAATATACGCGAGAAATGACACAGAGGGATACTGGAAATCCGCATATTTTGATTTTACAAATCACTTTGATAATTACATGACTGAATCGATGTACCAGGATGCCAGTGCCGAATCGGGAGAAACCGATGAACAAGCAGGCTGGGCAGGTGAACTGTTCGACACCTTCGCGGCTGATAAGGATGCGGCGCTGGAAAAGGCAAATCAAGTGCTCAGCGATCTTGATATCAAAGATATGATGCTTGTTTCAACCGAAAAGTTCGTGGTGCAGAACGCACCCGAAAAGAGCGGCTATACGCTCGAATTTGCCCGGCAAGCCGGCGGCATTCCGGTTTATGAGATTAGAGGCGGCGGTTATTCCAAGGAAGAAGAGCCTCCCGCCTACGCGTCTCCGATAGGTGAAGAAACGGTCAGAGTTCGGGTATCTAAGGATGGTATTGAGGGGTTTACTTGGAGAGGATCTTCGCGCGTTGTTGAAACAGTATCGGGAAACGTGAAGCTGCTGCCGTTTGAGGATATTCAAAAAGCGCTCATCGACAGGATTTCTTACAAAAAATCGTTCTATATCAGAGGTTATGTGAGAGAGAAGGCCGAGGTGAAGGTGACATCCATTGAACTCCAAGCGGCATACATCGGTGTGAAGGATAACCAGAATCAAGCGCTGATCGTTCCGGCTTGGGTGGTTGAAAGCACATTCACTTACGACAATGGAGGCGACACGCAGACAATATATAACGATCCCTACGTAATCAATGCGATTGACGGCGGCGAGATTGGACTGCCGCGGTTTTAAACGACCGCAAAGGATACGCTATAAACGGCACGAATTTATAGAGGTGCAGGTCGGATAACTCTCGGTATTTATACCAGAATAAGCCCTTCAGACTGTTTTTTTGCCAATATCTTGACAGTATGCAATCTGTCGTATATGCTAAAGATAATACTGCGTAGACGGCAGATTTCTTATATTATTGGTGGGAGAGTGGAAAAATGAAAAAGAGACTGGCAGACTCGGAATGGGTCATATTAAAGGCGCTTTGGGGTCAGCCGCCTTTAACGATGAAGCAGATTGTGCAATTGGTGCGCAGCCAGCACAGTGATATTAAATGGAGCTATAAAACCTATCACACGTATTTGCGCAACATGACAAATAAGGGACTCCTGCTCGCGGAAGAGCGCAACTTAAAAGACAAACTGTATTCGCCGCTGATATCCGAAGCGGACGCGATGGCGGCGGAGGGCGGCGAACTGACGCAACGGCGCGGTTTTTTCGGCTCGGTGGGGCGTCTTATGCTTGCCATGGCCGACAACGGCCAGCTGACCGATCAGGACAGGCTTGAGCTCATGGCGCTCGCCAAGCGCCTTGAAAAGGAACAGAGCGAATAAGGCCCAAAGACAACGGAACAATACCGGCCTGCGCATCGTCTTAAAAAGGCCTTGCTTAGGCTGTATTTATTGTACCTGCAAAATGTTTTCAGGCTTTTCAATACACAAGAGCCAAAATATGTGTATAATGTGTATGATAATGTTAAAAATAGACACCATAGATATTTTATTCGAGAAAGGTTCATTATGATCGGCGAAGCAAATGAAAGTATGGAAGTGAGTCCAAACAATAAAAAGTGCAGGAAGATATTTTTAATATTATCGGCGGGCGTGATGCTGATTTGTTTGGCGGCAGCCGCTTTTGTCGTGTTTAATACGAGCGATCAGCGTGTGGAGCGTGTGCTCGATTTTGGAACGGTCATGAGCGGCATCAGTGTGAGCGGTGTGGATATATCGGGCTTAACGCCGGACGAAGCGAATTCCGCGACGCAAAGCGTCAGCAAGGAGCTGCTGAGCGCCCATACGTTTTTGTTCAACGTCAACGGGGCAGTGCATGAATACGCGCTCACCGACCTCGGCGTCGTGACGGATTATGAGGATGTTCTCGCGCAGGCGCTGGCTTTTGGGCATATGGGCTCTTTTGATGAGCGCAAAGCCGCCTACGATCAGGCGAGAAACGAAGGCGTGACGTTCAACGTGTCCTTAACCGTGCAGGATGAGGTGCTGCATACCGCGCTCGCCCAGGTGAAAACCGAGCTCGATCAAGCCCCGCAGGACGCTTCGGCTGAGTTTATGCCAAACGGCTATACGCTGGATGCGAACGGAAATCCCCTCAAATACGAGCCGGACCCGAGGGCACTGGCGGATGCCCATGCTTCGGGCAAAGACCTTGAACGCCCGAATCTCGTACGTATCGATGCAGCGGCGATGCCGAATCCACTGAGATATCAATATTGGGACAACAATCAATATGTGACGGAAGACTATATTCCCGCAGATGCCAATATCGCACGATTCTTTTACAAGCCTGAGGTGACGGGGCTGAATGTGAACACCGAAGCATTATTTGACAAAGTAAAAGGCGCGGTCAGCAACGTCGATTTCAGCGAAATCGTGGTGCCTGTCGAGGTGTCGGAAGCGCAGGTGAAGATTGATGATATCAAAGCGGCCACGCAGCTGATTTCGTCGTGGACATCGAGCTACAAAGAGCATGCGGGCAAAAGCCGCGCATGGAATGTCTCGCGTATGTCGAGCTTTGTCAATACATCGGTTATTAACCCTGGAGATGTGTGGTCGGCCAACGATGCCGCCGGGCCGCGCACGGATTCCACCGCGAGGACAATCGGCTGGAAGAAGGCGGCGGGCCTTGAGAACGGCGGCACCACGCAGCAAGTGGGCGGCGGCGTCTGTCAGCTTGGCAGCACCATATACAACGCGGCGCTCCGCGCGAACTTGACCATCGCAGAAATGTGGCATCACTCCACACCGTCGGACTATATTTCCAAAGGTCTCGACGCAACGCTGAACACGGGCGCGCAGGATTTAAAGCTTAAGAATGACAATACAATGCCGGTTTACCTCGTGTCTTATGTCGATCCGCACAAGAAGACGGTGACGGTGGAGGTTTACGGGCAGCTGCCCGTGGACCCCGAATTCGGCGAGAATATCATCTATGATTTCCGCTCGAACAACAAGGGGAGCCGCTACGGTAACGGCACTTCCAAATCGGTTTACAATACCAAAACGGCGCCGGACGGCACGGTGCTTTCGCCTGCGAGCCCGGTGTATGTGTTCTCCACGCCGCGCGCCGGAACCAAGATTGACGTTTATAAATACGTGCTCTCAGCCGATGGCACGCAGCTTTCGGAGAAGCTGTTTGAGCGCGCCGATTACAAGCCCGTCAACGGCGTCACGTATTACTACTGGCCCGCAACCGGGGCACCCGCCAATGCAACACCGGTGACGCCGCCGGCGGAAACGGTTCCTCCCGCTTAATTCAAAGGCGGAGGGTTCGAACAGAATAGGTGATGGGCGGGGAGTTTCCCTGCCCTTTTTTATGAGATATGGATTTCAATATCGCTGAGGGTCAATCGAAAGTAATTCCGCTCGAAGGATAATGGTAACAACTCCATAACATCACTGAAGTAAAATGTGAACGGAGGTATGCGGATGGCAAATGTACTGATCGTCGAAGACGACTCATCCATCAACGAACTGCTGCGACGCAATCTCACGCTGGTGGGGCACAGGTGCACCTGCGCCTACGACGGCTTCGAGGCGCTGAGCTGCCTGGAAAATAAGCCGTTTGATATCATGCTGCTCGATATTTTGCTGCCCGGCATCGACGGTATGTCGCTGATGGCCCAGCGGCCCGACCCTGAGCTGCCGGTGATTATGATCACGGCACGCAACAGCCTGAGCGACAGGGTGAAGGGGCTCGGGCAGGGCGCGGATGATTACATCATCAAGCCGTTTGAAACGCAGGAGGTCATCGCCCGCATCGAGGCCGTGCTGCGCCGTACAAGGCGGCATGACGCCGAGTTCAGCCTCGACGGCCTTTGCGTCAACTTCAATTCGCGCGAGGTGCTTTACTGCGGAGAAACCGTGGATTTAACGCCGCAGGAATACGCGCTGCTCGAAGCGCTTATTATCAACCGCAATCTCGCCCTGTCACGCGACAAGCTGCTAAAGCTGGCGTGGGGGTTTGATTTCTTGGGCGACACGCGCACGGTGGACGTGCATATTCAAAAGCTGCGCAAAAAGCTTGGGCTCGCGGACCGTCTTAAAACAATCTACAAGCTCGGCTACCGGCTGGAGACGCGGGCATGAAATACTGGCAGAAGATATATTTATCCACGCTGATATTGTTTCTCGCGGCGCTCAACATGGGCGCTTATCTGCTGTTTTCGGCGGCTTTTAAAACGTCACTCGAATCGGAGCGCGAACGCAGTTTTGCGGAGCACGGTTTTATCTGCGGCGCGTTGGAGGACGATATCGAGGCCATACAGTCACGCGGCGAGGACACCGGCGATGCCGTATGGAACAGCCTCTTTACGCGCTATGCGCGATACTACGAATCCCAGAATATTTTTATAACCATAAAAGACCCATCCGGCAAGACGTATTCCAATATACCCGCAGGCAGCGCGCCGCTGCGCATACCCGCCGACGGCGGCAAGGCCTCCGTGATTGCCGATGAGGGCGGGATGCCGGTGCTGTTTGTCAGCGGTCTGATCGGCAGCTCAGGTTTCGGTCTGATTACGGCGCGCAGTGTCACCGGCATGCAGCAGCGTGCGGACGATCTGTCGCGCACGCTCACAATCGGCAGCGCGCTGATGTCGGCTGTGCTCGCGCTGGCACTCTATGTGATATTAAAGAGCCTCACACGGCCCATCAAAAAGCTCTCCGACGCAGCAACGGCTGTGGCCGGCGGGGATTACGGGTATCGTGCCAAAATACGCGGACGCGACGAAATCGCGGAGCTTGCGCAGCGATTTTTCACGATGGCGCAGACGATTGAAACACAGATCACTGCGCTCAAAGGCGAAGCGGAGAGCAAGCAGCGTTTTATTGACGACCTCGCCCATGAAATGCGCACACCGCTCGCGGCCATCGGTGGCTACGCCCAATATTTAAGTGACGCGGAGGTCAGTGACGAGGAGCGGCTGACGGCCTGCGGTTTTCTCACGCGCCAAAGCGCGCGGCTGGCCGATCTCTCCGAAAAACTGCTGATGCTCACAAGATTGAGAGTGGCGGCTCCCATCAAAGAGAAAGTCAAATTCGCTCCGCTGTTCGCCGATGCGCAAAAGACGCTCGGCGCAAGCGGGGCTGCGGTTCGCTTTCAAGCGGGCCGCACCGTCTGGCAATCGGACGGCACGCTGCTGTCGATGCTGCTGATCAATCTCATCAATAATGCCAAGCGTGCGTGCGGAGAAAGAGGCGAAATCCGCGTGACGGTGGACGCTAAGAAGCTCATCGTCGCCGATAACGGCTGCGGCATCAGCAGAGACTGTCTGTCTCATCTCACCGAGCCGTTTTACCGTGCGGATAGAGCGCGCTCGCGAGAGGGCGGCGGTGTCGGGCTCGGGCTTTCCATCTGCCAAAGCATCTGTGACTGTTTGGGGTACGCGATGCAGATTGAATCGGAAGAAGGAAAAGGAACCACAGTGACGGTTTTACAACTTGAACATGTTTCGGATATAAGTTGCTGACAAGGCGGCCGCATAATAAGGGCAGATAACTCGGAAAGGAGAGATCTGAATGATGAAAATCGTTAAAAAAGTATGGATGCCTGTCGTCACGCTGCTGATTATCGGCGTTGGTGTGCTCGTGCTGACGGGCGCGATGCGGGTCAGTCGGGCGCAGGAATCAGGCCAAACCGTGCTGAAACCGGCTGAAGCCGAGGCAACGCCTGAGCACACCGCGTCGGCAGACCCCGCTGCGCACAGCGAAGCTCCTGCGGAGGAATCCGCCGCTGCCCAAAGCGAAACACCTGCTGTGGAATCTGCCGTTGAGCATAACGAAACGGCCTCTGCCGACATTGAAAACGGCTCCGTTTCGGCGGAGACACACCGCATTGCGATACCCGCGCTGCCGGACGGCTACAAGGTGATTCCGACGCTCAATGAAGCGCGGCATAAGCCGGGTGAGGATGAACTGACCTACGATCAGGCGGGGGCCATTGCAGTGATGGCGTTTACAAAGGTTTTCGGAGAGGCTTTCACATCGGGCAGCAAAGATATTTACGTGAAATACAACAACAATGAGGGCACGTTCGACAACCAGTTTGAGGTGTACGCGGGCAGTAAGAAATACGCGAAAGCAAGCTTTACCGGCTATATGGATGCGGTCACCGGATATGTCGGTCACGTTGAGAACCATACCCCGGCGGGTAAAGACAAAAAAACGTACGCCAAAGATGAGGGCAGGGATCTGATGTTCAGCTTGTATGAGGATACGAAAATCCCCGAAGCGGCCAGAAAGCTGATCAATGAGAAGTTTGCCAACGGCAGAACCATTGAGGAGATCATGGTGGACGGCATTCAGATGGATTTTAACACTCCGGGCGTCGATATTCTCGCAGACTGCAAAATGCGCATGAGCGACGGCGACTGTTATCTCGTGCGCGTCGGGTACCCTACGTATGATATCCGTCTGTTCGAGGTTTATCCGGGCTGGCATTCGTGCATCTGGATGTACGGGGATGAGAGTGAGGCGGGGGACTATCCGTCGCTCAAAGAAATGGGCATGGAGTAAGCACTTTGAGGTGAAAAGAAGCAGCCGGAGCATATCGCCCTTCCGGCTGTTTTTTCTTTACATAGACCATACCCTTTCCATATGTCATTCCGTTGGAGCGCGAGCGGAAGAGGAATCCCATGGTTAAGAGCATAAAGAGTTGGGAAGCGCACCGCGGCGCAGTCTGCATTCTCATGGTAGCATTATCCATTCAAGCTGTTCTTTTTGTACTTTTTTTGGTGTATTTTGTCTTGTGTCAAAACGGCGGGGGAGATATAATGTACAGACAACAAAGGAGAGAAAAAATGCAAAAAAGAATTGCTGCCATACACGATATTTCGGGCTTCGGAAAATGCTCACTGACCGTCGCGCTGCCGGTGATTTCGGCAGCGGGAATAGAAGTCAGCGTGATTCCCACCGCCGTGCTGTCCACGCATACAGGGGGATTCACAGGCTTCACCTACCGCGATCTGACAGCGGATATATTGCCCGTTGTGGGCCACTGGTGTTCGCTCGGCCTTGAGTTCGACGCGGTTTATTCGGGGTTTTTGGGGTCGTTTGAGCAGATCGATATCATGAAGCAGGTGTTTGACCGCCTGCGGAGCGAAAAAACGCTTGTCATGGTAGACCCTGTGATGGCAGACAACGGCGAACTTTATAAGATATTTCCCTACAACTTTCCGGACGGCATGAGAGAGCTCTGCGCGTGTGCGGATATTGTCGTTCCGAACATGACCGAAGCAGCCCTGCTCACCGGGCAGACGTACCGTGAAGGCCCATATACGCAAGATTATATTGAAGCCATTCTTAAAAAACTTGCGGCGCTTGGGCCGCGCCGCGTTGTGCTTACAGGCGTCTATTTCGACGACGCGCAGCTGGGGGCAGCCGTATACGACAGCGAAACGGGAATTTCGGATTATGCTTTTTCACGCCGCATTGAAGGCTGTTACCACGGCACGGGCGATGTTTTTGCGAGCGTGCTGCTGGCTGCCGTGCTGCGCGGGTTTTCTCTCGCGGAATCGGCGCAGATTGCCGTGGATTTCACGGCCCAAAGCATTGAACGCACACAAAAAGCGGGCACGGATGTCCGCTTCGGGGTGAATTTTGAGGAAGGCCTGCCGGTTCTCTGCGAACGGCTGGGGCTCAAGTAAGTTAAGAGGAAGGCATGGCGGATAGCAGGCTTGAACTCGAGATTGGCTGATGAAGGAACTGCATAGCTAGGGATAGAAGCTTTGTCGGTTATTCCGTCCCCCAGTGACTTTGCGATGTTCGTTGACTTAGACAATAACGGATGACCGCAAACTTTTCGTTTGCTGCGTTGCGTCAGTGCATAATGATTCAAAACCAAAACATCCGCACAACAGCGCCGCAAAAAACAGCATTACTCAAGCTGCATTTTGTTCATGGGCATACTGCATTCGTTAATCTGACACTCCCTCCGGGCTTTGCTTACGCCACGAGCCTTTAAAGCCGGTGGTGACCCGCCACCAATATGTTCTTTCTGTTGATTAATCGTTCCATGCTGCCACTTCTTAAACTGTCTCGTCATAATATTGCCCGTTCTCGCGAAACCAGTTGACCGTTTTTTGCAATCCCTCCTCCAAACTGTACCTGCTGCGCCAGTGGAGCTGCTCGGCTGCCAGATGCACATCGGGCACCGGAGCCCAAAGCTCATGAGAGCGGAACGGCAGCGCTCCAAAGTTGACGCTGCTGCTGGGCTGAATGACGGCCTGGATCTGCTCAATATAATCGCGCAGCGGCCGCGCGCACCCGGTGCCAAGGTTAAAGACGGCATTTTGAAGTGTCTCGTTTTGAAATGCTGCCACTGCCGCGTCCACGATATCACCCACATAGCAATAATCGCGGCACTGCGTACACGGCGTGAGATCGAGCGGTTCTTCGCGCAGCATCGATAGGATTGCGTGACAGAATATTTTATGGCGAGGTTCCGCTTCGCCGTAAACGCCGAAGGGGCGCAGCGTCACAATGCCGATACCGGCGCTGGCTGCGAACTGGTGTGCAATCAGCGTGGCGGCCGCTTTGGTGCTGGCATATACATTTCCGGGATGCAGCGGCGCGTTTTCTTCAATCGGGCCCGGATGGTTGCCGTACTCTGCACCGCTGCCCATCACAATCGCGCGCGGGCAGCCGCAGCTTTTCATCGCTTTTAAAATATTCACCATGCCGCCCACGTTGACGCTGACGGCTTTTTTGATATCCTGATCCGCGCTGTTGACGCCGTAAGCCGCGAGGTGAAACACGCCGTCGGGCGGAGAATCGCGGAAAATACGAGCGACCGCTTCTTCATCAATGATATCGGCTGCCGCAATGCGGCAGCAGCAGCCGGTTTGGGCGAGACGCCAGAGCGCACTGCCTTCCTTTGTCAGCACGGTGACATTCGCGTGCTCATCGGCAAGGCGTCGGACGAGATGCGAGCCGATGAATCCGGCCCCGCCAGTCACAATCAGGTGCTTACCTGTCAGCAAACATGAGCTGGACATGTGCGGCCTCCTTGGGCACGTTCAGAGTGAATGGATTATGCACTTGCTGGGTTTCCGTGTACAGCATGGATGTGCTGAATCCCTTGGCTGCGATGGCCTCACAGATGGCACTTAAATGAGTGAGGTATGGCGTGTAAATATGCTCGATTATGTGCTTGTCAAAATTGAGCGGCTCGTGCTTCCACAGGTCAAATGTGTTGGCGTTGAGCATGTTGATGCTGCCAAAATGGTAGGCCACCAGTTTTTCGCTGCCCAGATACACATCGCTGCCTTCCCGGCTGACCTGCAGCCCCTGCGTGTTGTTCATCACGATGTTCCACGGTGCCGCCACAAGACCGTATTGGTTGTTGACGCGTATGGAAATGAACAGATCGGGAATTTGCTGCAGATACTTTTGATCACCCCAGCGGTCCGGGCTGCTGTGGTCGTCGTAGCACCATTCGGTGCAGCGGCGCAGCCACCAGTTTAATATCTGAATCGATTCGGATGCCTTGGAGAAGCCGATCATGCCCGCCTGATACATACCGTGCTTGTTCTCCAGCCCGGCAGTACCGAGCTGCCGGTTGAGCAGCGTGGTGTAGTTGTTCCACAGCTCGTGAATCGGCTGCGGGTGGGAGAAGAAATAGATATCAGAATCGCAGTAAAGCAGACGGTTCACATTGAAGCGTGTGAGCACATAGCTGCACAGAGCAGGTTTTAATGTCCAGCAGTATTCCGCGATCGTTTTATGCGGGCGTGTCGCGAGAATCTCCGGCGTTTCCACATCGCGGACATGCAGCAGCGTCGTGTTATCCAGCGAAAAGCGTGACAGTATGGCGTAAGCGGTGTCGTCCGCGCAGCAGATCCAGAGGTGAAAATTGCTCAAAAACCTGCGTATGGAGCTGTACAAAGCAAGCGTTCGCGCCACATATGAGCAGCTGGTGATGGTGCAAAACGCGTATTCGGTATTCCACTCGAGCAGCTGCAGGTTTTTTTCGGAATAGATAAACGGCGTTTTGGCGTCCGCGAAGCTGGAGGAATCATGGAACTTTGGGTTGGGGATTATGGCTTTCAAGGAGAGTATCGCTTCGTGAAGTGTTTTCAGATACGGCACGTAGATCGAATTTCGGACGACAGGCTGAACCGTGATGCTGCCAAGCTTCCAAAGATCGAAGCGCTGTTCGTCATAGATTTCAATGCAAGCAAAATGGTAAGCGACAAGCGGATCTCCGTCGATCGTCACTTGGCCGTTATGCGCGGCAATATTGCAATTGTTGTTGTAAACGATGTTCCACGGGGCCGCGTTGATGCCTTTGTTCCACGATATTTTGACATCGCTGAACAGGCCCGGCACGTCGTCGAGGTATTTCTGATCGCCGAGGCGTCCGCTATCCTCATAGGCAAAGCACCAGTCGCGGCATTTGTCGCGCCACCATTCCAGCATTTTGATGCCGATATCGTTGTTTTTGGCCCCGACGATACCCGCCTGATATTTCCCGTATTTTCTTTCCACCCAGTCCACATCGCGCTGTGTGCAAAGATAAATCGAGCTGTCGCCCCAATCCTCATATAGCAGAGCGAGATTTCCCGTAAAGCCGATATCGCCGTCGCAGTACAGCACGTGGGGAAGCCCTGCATCCCGTAACAGGTACAGCATCAGATAGCTTTTCAGCGTCCAGCAGAACTCGTTGGCTTTTCTTTCGCGCTGAAGCGTGTAAAGCTCGCGTTGGCCGAGATGGCCAAGCGTCACAGGGGTGCAGCGCGGCAGCCGAAGCGCGTAGAGGGCAAGATAAGCCGTGTCATCCGTGCAGCATACGTACAGATGGAAGTCGGACAGGGTTTTCTCCAGCGAACGGTATTGCGCAACCACCTTGGGAAGGTACCAATGATCGGTCACGGTACACAAATAATAACGCGCGCTTGGCACATGTACCTGCGTTTCGGAGTTCCATGACGCGCCGCTGCTTTGCGGCTGAGCCGCAGAGTTTGTATTATCGCCGCCGGAAGAGGTTTGCATGCTGTTGGGGGATGTATGAACTGCGTTAGTCATGGTAAACAAATCCGCAGGCAACATTTTTAAATTCATTGCGGTCACCAAACAATGCCTTTCAATTTTTTTTATGTAGCTGCGGGTATGTCTTATGTATAAAGCGGCGCTTTATTAAAACGGCCGCCAGTGGGTTTAATGATCCGGTATAAAACGGTGGGTATTGTGCTGCGCACTCACCAGATCCTTATAGGTGTCAATACCAATCCAATAGCCGTCGTGCTTGTAAACAGCGAGCTCATCGATGGCAGTAAGCTTCTTTAGCAGCGTGGACTCCAGCGACGCTTTTTTGTCGTCGGTGAGGTATTGAAATATCGATTTGCTGAACACGAAATATCCCGCGTTCACGATCAGGTTGAGCACCGGTTTTTCTTTAAATGCCGTAGCGACCCCGCTTTTTACCGTGAGAATCCCATATTGACTTTTGTAATCGACACCTGTGACTGTGGCCAGCCTATCCATCTGCTTGTGGTATTCCATCAGCTTGTCAATGCGGATATCTCCGAGCCCGTCGCCGTAGGCTAAAAGAAATGTGTCGTCGGTGACGAACTTCTCAACCATTTTTAAACGGGCGGCTGTTTGAGTTTCTATGCCGGTGTCTACAAACGTGATGTTCCAGTTTTGCTCAAATTCATCGAGGAATTCGATATGGTTATCACTCAAATTGAGCTTGTAGTTTAAATGATTGATATAATAGTCGTTGAAGTATTTTTTGATTTCCTCTCCTTTATAACCAAGAGGCAGTATGAAATCACGCACGCCGTACCGGCTGAACAGATTCATAATATGCCAGATGATCGGGTTTCCGTTGATGTCCAAAAGGGCTTTGGGTAAACTGCCTGTTCCCTTGCCCATTCTCATGCCTTTTCCGCCGCAAAGTATCACCGCTTCCATGTTTGTTCCTCCTGTCGTTATCCAAAGCTGCGGACGCGTCGCCGCTGATTGTTGTGAATCCTTTGTTTATCATATGCCGCAAATATGAATGTTGATATATATCGGATATGACATATTTCATAACGATAACGGTTGATGTGACGGCGTTCATCAAATTTGCTTAAGGTTTTCATACAATAAAGTATATGAAAGGTGAGGAAGTGATAGTAATGGCTGCGCCTGGGTACAGGTGGACAGGGCTGTTCTGGATGTACAGTGTGCTGGATTTGAATACGGTGGAGGGCGTGGCGTGCAGCAGGCGCTGAGAGCGCAACTCGCGGCGGGAGGATAGGCGCGGCGGGATGTGGGACAAGCAGGGGATGGGGAAAAAGGGAGAAATATTTAAGAAAATGTAAGATTGTGATATAATATGAAAGTGATTTGAATTATTTTTGACGTAAGATAAACAAGGTATTATGTCTATTATCTAACTTTAATATAAGCGACAAAAGTTTATTCAATATAATTCGAATATAGGTGGAAAGTAATATGGAAAGTTTATGGGGAACTATATTAACAGTCATAGGCAGCATCGGGGGAGTAGGTATTATTATTATTGGAATATCTTCTTGGATCGGAAAAATACTTTCTGAAAGGTATTCAAAGAAATATCAGTTCATACTTGAAAAAGAGTTAGAAGAATTTAAACAAGATTTGTATCAAAAATCAAATTATGATAAAACGAGATTTGAAAAAGAGTTTGAAGTATATGGCGTACTACTAGCAAAATGCTATGAAATGATCACCTCTGCATATCGATTATTTCCGAAGTTTATTGAGAATATCACCTCCATTAATCCTCAACAGGTTGAGAGATATAATTATGCAGAAAGTGAATACAACAAAGCAGTTGAAAAAAGAAATGAGTTCACTTCATGCCTTTACCATAGGGCAATCTTTATATCTGAAGAGATTTTCGAATCTTTTTCCGATTTACATAAAAGAGCAAGTTGGCAATATGATTCTTATAAATTGATATATTGGGATGAAAGTATAAGCGAAGAAAAGAGAAAAGAATTATTTAATAATGCGTGGCACTCCTCAATAGAACTGGTTATCTCATATGAAGAACTTTTAAAAAGAGTGAGATCTTCAATTCGTGAATCAATCTGATTTTTATAAGCTTACTAAATATGCTACAAAACGAGAAACAAACAAATATATTTATTCACTACCAAGGAGGGAATTGGCAATGGAAAAAGAAATGAAGGTGGCTGTGCTCATCGATGCAGAAAATATTGCAAGCAAGTACATTGAAGTAATATTGAGCGAAGCAAACAATATAGGAAATATAATATATAAGCGTATATACGGAAACTGGACAATGCAACAGATGAGTTCTTGGAAAGATATTATATTAGATAATTCCATTCAACCCATCCAACAGTATTGTAATGTTCGTGGTAAAAATTCTTCTGATTCATCTTTGATCATTGATGCTATGGATCTATTATTCTTAGGAAGGCTTGATTGCTTCTGTATTGTTTCTTCAGATAGTGATTTTACAAGATTGGCTACGCGTTTGAGAGAATCAGAAGTGTTCGTATTAGGTATGGGCGAACAAAAGACGCCGCGATCATTTATATCTGCTTGTAGCAAGTTTTCATATCTAGATCTGCTTTATTCTGCATGCAGTAGCGGAAAAACATCAGCACAGCAAACTATTGCAGGTGAAAAGCATTTGAATAAAATCGGAGATAAAACTTTAAAAGTAGAACATAATGATTTTTTAATAACCCAAAATGAACAGGATAATGTAATTAATGACGAAGAAAAGGCTGGTTTCAATATAGAAACCATAAAGCAATCTATGAAAGAATTAGTAGAAGAATATTCAGATGATGATGGATGGATTTTTTCAGGCAAACTCGGAGGATTATTGAATAAACGTTTTCCAGACTTTGATGTGCGGAACTTTGGAAGTAAAAAATTCGTACAATTTGTTGAGTCGCTAGACATATTTAGAAAAAAGGACATACCCATTAAAGATAATGAAACTTCAAAACTAATATACTTTAAATTGGAATAGATTGAAAACTTATATGCTTAGTCTCAGAAAATGATTATCCATATAATCTCGCCATCAAAAAAGGCCGTTCCCTCGAACAGCCTTTTTCTACGTCTATTTCTTCTTTACCTTTTGTATCCTGCTGCAGCTCCCCGCATAAGGGCACGAGGCGCAGCCGTTGCACCTCTTTTTCCTGCGCCGCAAATACCATATATCCAGCCCCACCAGCAGCACCACCACCGCAATGAGCAAATAATCAATCAAATTCATCAATCAGCCTCCTACAATCAGGCTCCCCACCTGATACACAATCACCGCTGCAATCCACGCGACAGCGGTTTGATACAGCGCCACACCCATGGCCGCCCAGCCGCTGCGCATCTCGCGCTTCACCGTCGCAATGGCCGCCACGCACGGCGAATACACCAGCGTGAACACAAGGAACGAAAGCGCCGCCAGCGGCGTGAACAATTGCCCGAGCGCCATCGGCAGCTCCGCCGCGCTCGCCCCGGTCAACACCGCGAACGTGCTGATCACCGCCTCCTTCGCCATAAACCCGGTAATCAGCGATGTCGATGCGCGCCAGTCCCCAAACCCCAGCGGCGCAAACACGGGGGAGACCAAATGCCCGATACCCGCAAGCATGCTGTCCGCGCTGTCCGCCACCACGTTAAACCGCCAGTCGAACGTCTGAAAGAACCATATGACGAGTGTGGCGATAAATATGACTGTGAACGCGCGCGTCAGAAAATCCTTCGCCTTGTCCCACAGCAGCCGCAGCACCGTTTTGCCGCTCGGCAGACGGTAGTTCGGCAGCTCCATGATGAACGGCACCGGGTTGCCGCGGTACGCCGTTTTCTTGAGTATCAGGCCGCTCAGTACGCCGAGCAGCATGCCGAGCACATAAAGACCGATCATCACGAGCGCCCGGTGATCCGGGAAAAACGCCATCGTGAACATGCCGTATATCGGCAGCTTGGCGCTGCAACTCATAAACGGCGTTAATACAATCGTCATTTTGCGGTCGCGCTCGCTCGGCAGCGTGCGTGTGGCCATAATCGCGGGCACGCTGCACCCGAAGCCGATCAGCATCGGCACAAAGCTGCGGCCCGAAAGACCGATCTTTCGCAGGAGTTTGTCCATCACAAAAGCGACGCGCGCCATATAGCCGCTGTCCTCCAGCATCGAGAGGAAGAAGAACAGCACCACGATGGTAGGGATGAACGAGAGCACGCTGCCCACGCCCGAGAGGATGCCGTCTGCCACAAGCGATATCATCACGGGGTTGAAGCCGCCCGATGTCAGCACAGACCGCACACCTTCCGTCAGCGCATCGAGCCCGCCCGCGAGCAAATCGCTTAAGAAACTGCCGATCACGCCGAACGTGAGCCAGAACACCACGCCCATGATCGCAAGGAACATCGGTATCGCGAGAAACTTGTGCGTGAGGATATTGTCAATGCGCACGCTGCGCGCGTGCTGCTTGTTTTCCTTGGGCTTCACCACCGTTTTTTCGCAGAGCGCTTCTATAAAGGTGTAGCGCATGTCCGCGATGGCGGCTTTGCGGTCGGTCGAAAGCGCGTCCTCCATCTCCCGGATGCTGTTCTCAATCGAGTTGAGCTCCTTGTCCGAGAGCTGAAGCGCTTCAATCATCGGCGCATCGCCCTCAACTATCTTGGTGGCGGCAAAGCGCGGGGCAATGCCCGCGCGCTCGGCGTGGTCTTCAATCAGGTGCGCCACGGCGTGTACCGTGCGGTGGGTCGGTCCGGTGCAGAAGTCCTGCCGCTTGGGCCGTTGTTTGTGCCCCGCTGTTTTTATCGCGACATCAATCAGCTCATCGATGCCTTCGTTTTTGCTCGCGGAAATGGGCACCACGGGTACGCCGAGCTCCTCGCTCATGGCCTTCACGCGAATCGTGCCGCCGTTGATGCGCACCTCGTCCATCATGTTGAGCGCAATCACCATCGGCACGCCCATCTCGATCAGCTGTATGCTCAAATAAAGGTTGCGTTCAATATTCGTCGCGTCCACGATGTTGATAATGCCGTCGGGGCGCTGCTTTGTGATAAAGTCGCGGGTGATAATCTCTTCGCTCGTGTACGGAGAAAGAGAATAGATGCCCGGCAGGTCAACAACGGTTGTGTCCTTATGGCTGCGGATGACGCCGTCCTTGCTCTCCACGGTGACGCCGGGAAAATTTCCGACATGTTGATTTGAGCCCGTCAGCTGATTGAACAGCGTTGTTTTTCCACAGTTCTGGTTCCCCACCAGTGCGATGATCATGGCCTTCCCTCACAATTTCTATATTCTTTGCATCGCTTATACGCAGCGTCAGTTCATACCCGCGCAGCATAAGCTCAATCGGGTCGCCCATGGGCGCCACCTTGCGAAGCAGCACCTTGGTTCCGGGCGTTAAGCCCATGTCCAGCAGGCGGTCGCGCAGCGCGCCTTCACCGTTCACTGCGGCAATTGTGGCCGTGCCGCCGAGCTCGAGCTGGTCGAGTGATTCGTGGCCGTGGCCATGATGATGATGTCGATGCATGTCCCGATGTTGCATAGTCTTTAATTCCCCGTTAAAAAGTTTGCTTAAGACAACTTTATTATAGCACTACGGACAGATAATACAACAGAAAGTTTGTTAAACACAACTTTTTTTTACATTGATGTGTATAAGGGATGAAGTCAGCTATGGTGTTGAGGAGATGCAATGCCGCGAAGAACCGATCGTCACAATCAATTCTATGACAAAAAAGAGGCTGTGCGGCACAGCCCCTGGCAGGCGCGGTTAATTAGGGGTTGGGCTTGGCGGACGGCGCTTTGCGGCACTGCGGGCGCTGCACATCCTTGGAGAACGGCAGCAGAAATTCCGGGATGCCGCTCACATACGGCGCAATCTGGTATTGCTGATAGTATACGATGAGCCCCTCCGGTACGAGGTAATAGTTGTTGACGTTAAAATAGCGCGCCGTGTTCGTTTCATCATCGTCAAAATACATGGCGCTGCCCGATGCGGTCTGTTCACGTATCTGCGATTGAACCGCGCTGATCGCGTACGACTTGTAGGTGGCACCCGGTGCGAAGAACCGCGCCATCGTCACGCGGCGGCTGCTCCCTAAGTCCCATGTGTCGGCGGTGCGCCGCGTGTTGCCGTGTGCGCCGCCCGTAAACTGATACGCGTCAAAGTAAAGGCTCAATGTGCAGTTATCGTTGTAGGTGATCGTGCACCCCAGATACGCTTCGTATGGCCGAAATGGGATGTCGGGGTTGGCCTTTGTCATCTCATAATCGAGCACAGCCTGGTGAAATAGGCTGTGGCGGTAGCGCTGCCGGTACAATTCCGCCTTGGCCCGGTAATAGCGGTTAATGGTTGTCGCTGCGGTTTTAAACACGGCCGACGTTACGCAAGGGTATTCAATCGTATAACTGAGCACCACGCGCCCGTTAAACGACATATCATCCTTGATCACCTGAATACTCACCTGCATATACACCGCCTCCTTTTGGCTCCTTTTGAAAGATATTCATCTTCAGCCGTTTTCATGACGGCAATTTTCTTTACAACGGCTTTAAAAAGTTGTAATTTATTAGAGATATATTGTTTAATTCCAAATCTATGTTTTAAGGAGACAGTGTGAATGAGTAAAGAAGTTTTCGGCGTTTGTCAGGACGGGCGCACAGCATCTCTTTATACCCTTAGCAACAGCAAAGGCATGACGGCCAAAATCACCGATTTCGGCGGCGCCATCGTATCGCTATTTGTACCGGACAAAAACGGCGTGATGACGGACGTGGTGCTCGGCTTCGATACGCTGGCCGAATACGAGGCGAATCCGCCGTATCTCGGCGCGCTGATCGGACGCTGCGGCAACCGTATCGTGGGCGGCACGTTCACGCTGGACGGCACGACATACCAGCTCGATTTGAACGACGGCCCGAACCATTTGCATGGCGGCTTCAAAGGCTTCGACAAAAAGCTTTGGAATGGCGAACAGACAGCGCCGAACAGCCTGACGCTCACACTGTTCAGTGAAGACGGCGACCAGAAATACCCCGGCAATCTGATTGTCTGTGTGACATATACGATCACCGACGATAACGCGATTGTTCTGAGCTACCGCGGCATGAGCGACAAGAAGACGATATTCAACATGACGAACCATTCGTATTTCAACCTCGCTGGCCAGCAGAGCGATTCGATGCTCGATCATGAGATCATGATCAACGCGGACAGAATGGCGACGGTGAACGAAAAGGTGAGCGCCACGGGCGAGCTGATCGATGTGACGGGCACCCCGTTTGATTTTCGGACTCCGAAGAAGATCGGCCGCGATATCGGCGCAAACCACGACCAGATCAAATTTGTGGGTGGCTTCGATCATCACTACGATATCATCAAAAACGGCAAGCCAGCAGCCATGGCTTACTGCGAACAGACGGGCATCGGCATGACGGTGGAAACCAACTGCGACGGTGTGCAGCTCTACTCGGGCAACTTCCTGACGGACGGCTTGCCGATTAAAGGCGGCCGCAAGGTGAAAAAACGCATGGCGTTTTGCCTCGAAACGCAGTTTGCGCCGGATGCGGTGAACGCGCCGCGGTTTTTAAGCCCTGTGATTGAAGCGGGCGAGTGCAGCGAGTATGAAACGTGGTATACGTTCAGCATCGGCGCACCGTGGAACGAATAAAAGTGTAACACGACGGCTCCCGCAGGCTCAGCCTTCGGGAGCTTTTTCTTATGGCCACCGTAACAGATGAGGTCATCGGACAGGCACAACTGAGTGCCGCTTCATCTCATATCAAGTCATTCTGAGCGTCAGCGAAGAATCCCATGTCAGTGCTTTGCAGAAGAGGTCTTTATCGCTGCTGAGCTCAGCAATTATTTTTCTCAACAAGACAGGAGTTCATAGGGCAAAGAAAATACTCCCTCAGTCGCCTTGCGGCGACAGCTCCCTCTCGGAGGGAGCCAAGGGTGCGATAGCTTTTGAAGCTGCGGCGAAGGTGTGAAAGTGACGATTGGGAGTCATCAATTACTGATCATTCTGGATTATTGTAACAATCAAGATATGTACGGTGTAATCACCACCAATAATTCGTAAAAATGTGGGTCTTTATGTCAAAAAACTATTGACAACACCGCAGCAAGACGCTAATATTTATATCGTCAAACGATATAGCGTTAGGCGCTATACCGCAGGCCGTTATAAAGACGGCAAAAGAAATGAGGCATGACATGAACACTGAAACGAAATTGGAAGAAGTTCTTTGTGTCAGAAATCTGACAAAGACTTTTACGATGACAAACAAACAGCGCAGAATAGAAAAAACGACCGAGAGAACAAAAACGGCCGTCAACGACTTATCATTCACCGCATACAAGGGTGAAATATTCGGGCTGCTTGGTCCCAACGGTGCCGGAAAAACCACCACGCTTCGCATCATTTCCACACTGCTTCGTCCCGATACGGGCGATGTCACGGTCAACGGTGAGAGCGCAGCGGAAAATCCGTCAAAGGTTCGCAGCCAGATCGGTTTTCTCACCAGCGAGCTCAAGCTGGAAACCTGCTTTACCCCTAATTATCTATATGGCTTCTTCTCTGATCTTTACGGGGTGGATCCCTCAGTCAGAGACGAGCGTCAGAAAAGATTGTTTGAGAAATTCGGCATTGATAAATTTGCGGAAGTGAAAATCGGGAATCTGTCTTCGGGCATGAAGCAAAAGGTTTCGCTTGTCATATCCATCGTGCACGATCCGGATATCATTATTTTCGACGAGCCGACAAACGGGCTCGATGTGCTGACTGCGAAGGTCGTCACGGATTTTCTGCTCGAACTCAAAGCGCAGGGCAAAAGCATCATTTTATCCACGCACATATTCAATCTCGCGGAAAGGCTTTGTGACCGGGTCGGGATTATCATCAACGGCAAAATGACACTTTGCGGAACGCTAGAAGACATCACCGCGTCAAAGCCGCTTGAGGATGTTTTCTTCGATTCATATGCAAAGACGGTGGGTGACACGTTATGAAAAGCAATATCTTAACGATTATGAAAAAAGAGTTTTCAAAGTTCTTTGGCGATAAAAGGATGGTTCTCACATCGCTGTTTTTGCCCGGGCTGATGATATTCTTAATGTATTCTGTGATGGGTGACGCAATCAAGTCGTTCTCGTCGGTGGATCAAACATATGTCTACCGTGTTTATGTCAGCAATATGCCGTCATCCATTAACGACGATATTGATGCGTTGAATTTTGATATAACCAATATAGATGAAAAAGACTTTGACAATATCAAAACGCAGATAGCGGATAAAAATGCCGATATGCTTGTGGTGTTCCCTCAGGATTTCGACTCAGCTGTCGCTGATTATAACGCCTCGGATGCGTCGCAGACGGCGCCCAATGTGGACATTTATTACAACACCACATCCACAGAATCGAGCAATGCCTATTCGCTGATGCTGGGCTTTCTTGATGACTATGAATCTCGGCTGGCCAACAGATTTGATGTGAACAACAGGGGTGCCGCCTACGATCTGGCTTCGGAAAAAGACGTGACCGGCGAGTTTTTCTCGATGATGCTGCCCATGCTGATGATGGTATTCATGTTCAGCGGGTGCATGGGCATTGCCCCCGAGTCCATCGCGGGCGAAAAAGAGAGAGGAACCATCGCCACCTTGCTGGTCACGCCGATAAAACGAAGCGAGCTGGCTGTCGGCAAGATCATCAGCTTAAGCACGCTCGCGCTGCTGAGCGGTTTATCGAGCTTTATCGGCACAATGCTGGCGCTGCCAAAAATGATGGGCGGAGAAGGGATGAATGCGTCGGTATACTCATTGGCCGATTACGCGCTGCTGCTCGTGGTCATTCTCTCCACAATTCTTCTGTTCATCTCGCTGATATCGGTAATCTCCGCATTCTCGAAAACCGTGAAGGAAGCCACCACATCGGTGCTGCCGCTCATGATCATCGTGATGCTGATCGGTATCACGGCGATGTTTGGCAACGGAGCTCCGACCGACATGGCTTGGTACTTCGTGCCGCTGTACAACAGCGTGCAGTGCATGATCGGCATTTTCTCGTTTGCCTACGATCCGTTGCACATCGTTGTGACTATGGCAGCCAATATCGCCGTTTCCGCCTTGTTTATGTATGTGCTCACGCGCATGTTCAACAGCGAAAAGGTGATGTTCGCCATTTAAGTGAAAATCGGTTCGCCGCATCAAACTGAGCTTGCATGCGGATAATAAGCTATTGAAAATGATACCGCTTCCGTCAGCAGCAAACTGACGGAAGCTCAGAGTGTCAAAAAACCCTATTATCTCGGCCCCCTCTGACGAGGGGGCTGTCACCGATAGGTGACTGGGGGAGAGAAAATGGCTTGAAATTGGTTAAATCAGTCACTCTCTCCAGCTCGTTGTACCCATCTCCATATCCACTCTTTCGGGGTAGTCATCTGCGAGAGGCTCTTTAGATTTTATCGACAACCTGCGCTTCCGTTAGCAGCAAACTGACGGAAGCTTTTTTATTGCTTGTTCATATTCGCCGCTTTAACGGGACACATTAAGCATATCAACACATGGAGGACTTGCCATGCATGCGATGTTTAAGGGCACCATCAGCTTCGGGCTGGTGAGCATCCCAATTAAAATGTTCGCCGCGACGGAGGAAAAGGATATTCGTTTTCGCTCGATCCATAAAAAGTGCCACACACCCATCAAATACAAAAAGGTCTGCCCGATCTGCAACGAGGAAGTGGGCCCCGACGATATCGTCAAGGGCTTTGAGTACGAGCCCGGCAAGTTCGTGATCATCTCCGATGAGGATATCGAGTCGGCCAAAGCCGAGGTACAGGGGCGGGCCATCGAAATCGTGGATTTTGTGGATCTGCGCGAGATAGACCCGATTTACTTCGATAAGACATATTACTTGGCACCGCAGCCCGAGATGGGCGACAAGGCCTACAGCCTGCTGCGCGAGGCGATGAACCGCTCGGGGCGCATTGCGGTGGCGCGCGTGACCATGCGCGATAAGCAAACGCTCTGTGTGCTGCGCGTTTACGGTGATGCGCTTGTGCTCGAAACGATATTCTATCCCGATGAGATACGCCCGGTCAGTGAGGTGCCGTCGCTGCCCAAACAAACGGTTGTGGACCCAAAAGAGATGGACATTGCGGAGAAGCTGATCGGAAACCTCACGGCAGCGTTCGATCCGTCGAAATACACCGATGAATACCGCGCGTCACTGCGCAAAGTGATTGATATGAAAATCGCGGGCAAGCAGGTGGTCACGCAGCCAAGCGCCCCGGAAACCAACGTGATCGATCTGATGGAAGCGCTGAAACGAAGCGTGGAGCAGACGGAGAAAGCGATGAAGAAAGCGCCGCCGAAGCGCAAAGCCAAATAATATGGATATCATGGTTATGGAGCCCATCACGCTGCCGAACGTGGCCGTGGGGGATTTTATTCATCAGATCAAATGGGACGGCATCCGCGGCATCTGCGTGATTGAGAACGGCGGCGTCTCAGTGTTTTCAAAAAGCGGACGCAATGCGACAGCGGCGTATCCCGAACTGGGCGCGCTCGCCCAGCACATAGACGCGAAGCAGGCCGTGCTGGACGGTGAAATTGTGGTGTTCGCGGAAGGAAAGCCTTCGTTTTACCATGTGCTCAAACGCAGCCGCGTGCACAGCCCGGCAGTGGCTGCGCAGTATCCGGTGCGTTACGTCGTGTTCGACATTTTGATGCTGAACGGATGCGATTTGAAAAATGAGCCGATTGAAAAACGTCAGCAGCTGCTTAACAGCCGGTTCAGTGGCAGCGCTTCGATGGCGCTTGCGGACAGCTTTGCCGACGGTGAGGCGCTTTTTGCGCTGATGCGGCAGAAGAGTATGGAAGGCATCGTCTCAAAGCGGCGCGGCAGCCGCTACATTGCGGGCAAAAGCCACAGTGATTGGTACAAAACCAAAACAGCGAGAAAAATGCTTTGTGTCGTCACGGGAGTGCATTTCAACGCGGGGCAGGCGGCTTCGCTGAGCCTCGGCGTTTATCATGATGGGGAGCTGATTCCCGCCGGACACGTGGGGACGGGGCTCTCTCAGGACGACTTGGGTCTAATGGCCGACTATGCGCGGCGCGAAGGCATACCGATGGGTAAAGACGATATTCGTTTGGAACCGCGTTTAACCTGCTGGGTCCGCTTTGCGGAATGGACGCCGACAATGACGCTGCGCCATCCCGTGTTGCTTGGCTTTTCGGATAAAGCGCCGTCGGAAGCGACCGGAGAGGAGATCACACTGTGAGCACGATCACCGTACAAGGCAGCAGCGTGGCCATGACGAACCCCGATAAAGTGCTGTTTCCCGATACCGGCATGACGAAGGGCGAATATGTGAAAGCGCTCGTTTCGCTCGCGCCGTATTTGCTGCCGCACACGAGCGGTCAGCCATTAACCATTCTGCGCTATCCGCATGGCGTGGGCGACGAATTCTTCTATCAGAAAAGGCCGCCCAAGGGCACGCCCGAATGGGTTAGCATCACCACCGACGATTCGGGCGAGGCATTCGTCAATCTCGACAGCTTAAAAACGCTGATTTGGCTCGGGAATTCGGCTGCGCTCGAATTTCATGTGCCGTTCTGCGCGCCTGACGGGATGCTGCTAGCACTTGTTTTCGATCTCGATCCATCGGAAGGGCAGACGTTTGAAGACGTGGCGGATTGCGCGCTCTTGGTGCATGAAACACTTTCGCATCTCGGCGTACCGAATTATGCCAAAACCTCGGGCGCGTCTGGCCTGCAGATCCACATCCCCACAAGGCGTATGACGTTTGAGGAAGGCCGCAGGATCAACTTGTTCTTCGGCAAGTATTTTGCGGCAAAGCATCCGAAAACCATGACGATCGAGCGTCTCGTTAAAAACAGAGGACACAAGCTGTATTTTGATTATTTGCAGATGGGGCACGGCAAAAGCATCATCAGTGTTTATTCGCCGCGCGCTGTGCCGTGCGGCGCGGTGTCGATGCCGGTCACATGGGACGAGCTGCAAAACGGCGCGAAGCCGTGCGACTTTACGCTGCAAAATGCCGCGCAGCGGCTGAAAAAAACCGGAGATCTGTTCGCGCCCATGCTGAGGGAGGGCAAGAGTATCCCCGTGCTTGAGGAGATACTGGCACGCGATGTCTAACTGTCATTTGTTTTAAAACGATCTGATCCATCTCGGCAAACGGGTGTACCGGATGAACCAAAGTCCATACAAAAAGCCGGGCGCGTTCTTATGAAGTCACCCGGCGTTTATGGAGGCATTAATACTTACCCTTCACACAATCCATATGTTCAACGTCACCATTGTAATATTTGGATACAATAACGTAGGCTGCATCTCCTTTCACCATGGCAAACAATCCCAGGCCAGTGGTATATATATTTCCCGGATGAAAATCGTCAGGCTCCTCTCCGATATTCGTTATCATCGATAAGCCGATGTAGGACATTCCATTGAATTCAATTCCGCCGCCATCCGGTGACTCAGCATAAAGCTGTATTGAAGGCGTTTGGATGCCATAATCATCATCAGGGTAGTCCGACGGATAAGCCACTTCGTATTTAACAAGGCAATACTCTAAATCATCGCTTTCAAGCGGTTCGAAAACCCAAACATGATTTTCTGAGTTGTACTTATCAATGGTTGATTGGACTTCACCGCTTTCTGAAGAACGGAGGATGTCGGTGACGCGGTAATATATCGTGTGATCTTGATCATCCACCGAGGAATGCTTTTTTGACTCCACCCATTCTCCGAAATCAGCCGGATTTTCGGGTGTTGTATCGGTACGGGGCACGATAGCCGCAATATCCGCGTTTTCCGGTACAGATGCGTCAGGCGATTCAACATCAGGCTCCTGCGCAGTCACCTCTTCAGATACCAAAGGCTCTGACTCTTCAACTTGCGCCGGATCACTGCTCTTATCAGACGGAACAACCGCTTGGCTGCATCCCGCCAGACTGAAAACGAGCATTGCAATGGCAACCAGATAACAAAAATATCTTTTCATGGAAACACTCCTTAATGAATTGTATTAATAACACATAATGTTATATTACGACAATAAAACCAATATATCAACATAATATAACATTAATGTATAAATCAACTTGTCTTCTTGCCCGAATATGTATGGCGGGATTCGCTTATTGACATAAATGGTGTTTGCTGATAAGCTGAATTATATATTAAGAAAACCAAGGAGGCAGCAGAAGCGAATGAAGAGACAGTAACCAAAAAACAAAGAAACGGGCAAAAGGCCCGCATACGTTTTGAGGATTACTGTTTAGAGAAATCATTCGTTTCCATGATGCCTTTTATTGTGCTCAAATTGCCTTGTGCTTTGATGCACTATTGGCGTATTGACGGTAATCCTCTCTTGAAAAGGAGTGGATTTTTTTGTTGCTGGAAATCAACAATCTAGAGAAAAGCTACGGCACCCGAACAGTGGTGTCACTCAAAAGGCTCGCCCTGTACGGCGGCGATAAGCTCGCTGTGGTGGGCAAGAACGGCGCGGGCAAAACCACGCTGCTAAAGCTCATCACGGGGGAGGAGGAGCCGGATGCCGGGCGTGTGAGTGTGCGCGGGCAGCTCGGCGTTATCGCGCAGTTTGATACGCCGGACGATGAAAACGCCCACAGCGGCGGAGAAAAAACTTCCGCGCTGATTGCGCGTGCGTTTGAACAAAACCCGGATATACTGGTAGCCGACGAGCCGACCACCAATCTTGATCTGCCGGGTATTGAAAGGCTCGAAGGCGCGCTTATGGCGTTTGACGGCGCGCTGCTGCTCGTCTCGCACGACCGCGTGCTGCTCGGAAGCGTCTGCACAAAGGTGCTGGAAATTGAGAACGGCTGCTGCACACTGTATGGCTGCGGTTATGAGGATTATCTTGCGCAAAAGCAGCTCGAAAAAGCATCGCAGGCGGCGCGGTACGATGCGTATGCAGAGGAAGCCGGCCGGCTCAAAAAAGTGGCGGAGGAAAAAGCACGGCAATCCGCCGGCGTTAAGAAAGCGCCAAAACGTATGGGCAACTCGGAGGCGCGGCTGCATAAAATGGGCGGACAAAGCCAGAAAGCCAAGCTGGACCGTGCGGCCAAGGCGGCCCGGTCGCGCCTCGATCATCTGGAAAGGGTGGAAAAGCCGTGGCAGGACAGAGATATCGCGTTTGATCTGCGCGCCACAGCGATTCACAGCCCCGTGCTGGTGGATGTGCGCGGCGTGTCCAAGCGTTTTGGCAGCAGAGTGGTGCTGAATGATGTTCGTTTTGTGATCCCGAACGGCAGAAAAACGGCGTTGGTTGGGGCCAACGGCGCGGGTAAAACCACGCTGCTCGAGCTCATCGCGGCGCGTGCGGAAGGCGTGGAACCCTGCGCGCATCTGCGCATCGGCTACTTTAAGCAGGATTTAAGCACGCTCGACAGTCAAAAAAGCGTGATCGAGAACGCGATGGACGGCGCGGCCTACCCCGAGACGTTTGTGCGGACGATACTCGCGCGCCTGCTGTTCCGGCGCGACGCGGTGCACCAAAAGGCTGCCACACTGAGCGGCGGCGAGCGTCTAAAGCTCGCGCTCGCGCGTATCATTCTTTCGGGCTTTCATCTGCTTGTGCTCGATGAGCCGACGAATTTTCTTGATGCCGAATCGCGCAGCGCGCTGGAAGCGGTGCTGTGCGCGTACCCGGGTGCGGTGCTGTTTGTCTCGCACGACCGCGCATTTCTGCGCGCTGTGGCCGACAGGGTTGTGCTTATCTCGGACGGACGCGCGCAGACCTATGAAGATGGCTTTGAGGCGTTTGAACAGCTGCATAAACAAAATGGCTGAGGGTGTACAGACTTGGCAAACTGTGATAATATAAGACAAGCCAAAGCATACCTAAAGGCAATTTGGCGTACGTACAGGCCATATTTAGGAGAGTATGAAAATGAAGAAAGCATTGTTTATCATATTGGTGATGGCCATTGTTTTCACAATGGCGATTCCGGTATCGCTCGGTGCGCCCGAGGATGACCCCTCCGCCACACCGACGACCACGGACACACAAGGCACAGAAGACCCCATGCCGGATGACGCAGCCCCGGATACCTCGCAGAGTACGTTTGAGGTGCTTAAGCTTGAGAGCTCGGGGACAAGGGTTTTCAAGATACAGATGCGCCTGCGGGACCTGGGGTACTTAAACTATCGGCCTACCGGGCAGTACTTCGGCCTGACGCAGGACGCCGTGATGAAGTTTCAGCAGAATAACGGCCTTGATACAGACGGCCAGATCGGCCAGATCACATACGACAAGCTGTTCGCAGCAGACGCGGTGCGCAAGCCGTTAAGCGCGTCGGTGACTGTTTATTACGGCGTCGGTGAGCCCAATGGCGCCACAGCGCCCGGCCAACTCGCTGATTGGTCTACCGTGGTTGACCCGGCCTTCACGGTCGGCACAACGGCCACCGTGACCGATTTTAATACCGGCAAAGCGTTTACGGTGCAGCGCACAGGCGGCACAGGACATGCGGATGTGGAGGTGACGGATGCCGCCGCTTACGCCACATTCCTGGAATGCTTCGGTGTTCCGGCGGACGTGGAGCCCACGTGGGAGAAGCGCGCCGTGGTGGTCACCGTGGGAACGGATTCTTACGCGGCATCGCTGTTCGGGCATCCGACCGGTGCCGATACCCTGCCCGACAATGGTATGAGCGGCCACACATGCCTTTATTTTATGGGCAGCACATCGGATGTGCTCGGGTTTGTGGACAAGGAGCATTACAAAATGGTGCTGATTGCGGGCGGCAAATCGGAAGGCGAGCTTCAGTATCAGCAATAATTCAAAAACAAAAGCAAGTGAGTGTAGTGCTCGCTTGCTTTTTGATTTCGTTCTTTGTTGAAGTGTCCGTTGATCGGCGTTTCTTCAATGACTGAAGATCGCCTGTTAAATCGGTTTTTTCGGCTGAACCGGTTTGTTACTTTACTAAGAGATATCAATAGCCCATCGCAGTGCGTACCGATTCCATGTCACGTCCGGAGGTCAGCATCTCGAGCAGCTTAAACGCCACGACGGGTGCCGTTTGAGGGCAATAGGACGTGATGATGTTGCTGTCGACAACAATGGGTTCGTTGACCACGTCTGCGCCGAATTCCGCCAGCTGCTTTTGGCGCAGCCCGTTGTTTAGATGGTATGTGGTGGCCTTGCGGTTCTTCAATACGCCGCTTTTGCCGAGCGGCAGGGCACCCACGCATACCGATGCGATGATTTTGCTTTCCGCGTTAAATTCTTTTATCAGATTAAGAAATCTTCCATCGTAAGCGTCCTCGTAAAACCCATACTCTTCAAAACCTCCCGGTATCGCAAGAGCATCAAAATTGTCCGCATTGATCTCGTCAATCGTTTTATCCACCAACACAGGAATGCCGAACGCACTCACGACCTGCATGCAAAATCCGCAGGTCAAAACAGATACATTCATTCCGAAATCGTTTCTTGCCCATCCCAATACATCGACGAATGGGCTGAATTCCATAGTCTCAAAACCCTTAGCCAGAAACAGCAGGGTTTTCATGGCTTTGCCTGCTCCAGCAGCGCCGCTGCCGCTTCTTGAAACTTTCCATACGACCACGTTGCGCCCGACACGGCATCCACATCGCCCACTTCCTGTTTATCGATCAGAGCGGGTGCGTACGTTTTCATGCCGCTCAAGTCATCCCGACACTGCTGTTTATAAGTGTCATTGCCGAATACCTCTTCATATGTCTCGTCAAATACGCGGTGTCTGTGATCGTCAACAATCTGCCACTCCATGGATTGAATCAAGCCGTCGCTGATAACCATCGTCCCTTCCACAAGGTAGCCCTCGCCGTCCTTCTTGCCGGTATATTGATAAGTTCCGTCCTTGTACGCGCCGGTCGAAGCGGAAACATCGGCTGCAGACGGCGATTCCGAAGCCTGCGAATCGGAAACCGGCTGACCGCCGCAAGCGCACAAAAGGGATACCAGTGTTACCGAAATTGCTATAAGGGTTACGGCTCTTTTCATCACATACCTCCTAAAATGAATTGGAATATATACCGTAAGTTGGGTACAAGTATATATACTGGATGGCATACTGTCAACAAAACACCTTGCTTTTGAATCGTCTGCGGTCACTGCAGACGGCAGGCATGGACCACAAAGCAGACTTGCACGCTAATGCGGCTAGCAAGTGTTCAACTCTAAAATATTAAAACAGTCCTGTCACCCCGAAGGAGTAAGGTCGAAACTAAGTACTGAAAAGTCAATGTTGCGGGATGTAGATGTCTCTATAGTTTATCGGTGATTTTAATTGACAGGCTAGACAAGCCTAAATAAAAAACAGTCCTGTACCCCGAAGGGGTAAGCCGAGACTGGGTGCTGAAAAGTCAATGTTGCGTGATGTAGGTGTCTCTATAGTTTATCGGTGATTTTAATTGACAGGCTAGACAAGCCTAAATAAAAAACAGTCCTGTACCCCGAAGGGGTAAGCCGAGACTGGTGCTGAAAAGCCAATGTTGCGGGATGTAGATGTCTCTATAGTTTATCGGTGATTCTAATTGGCGGGCTGGACAAGTCTAAATAATAAAAATGTTCCTGTAACCCTGAAGGGGTAAGGTTGAAACGGTGCGCGTCGCAGCCAATCCCGCACGATAAAAAAGGCGGTACCAATTCATCAGTACCGCCTTCAAGATTTTTAAATTAGAATATCGTTTTCTCACTGATCTGCTGTATCACCATCTCAAGGAACGCATTGCCGTCCATCTCACCGATGTCGCCTTCGCCGCGTTTCCGTATGGCGAGCGTACCCTTATCCACTTCGTTGTCGCCCGCAACCGCCATATACGGAATGCGCTCGTTGCGTGCCTCGCGGATTTTGTAGCCGATCTTCTCGCTGCGCGAATCCACCGTCACACGCACGCCGGCGGCCTTAAGCTTTTTCTCCCATTCGCGCAAGTATTCAAGTGACCGGTCGGTGATGGACATCAGACGCACCTGCTCCGGCGCAATCCAGAGCGGCATCGCGCCCGCGTATTTCTCTATCAGCATCGCGAGCGTGCGCTCGTAGCAGCCGATGGAGGAGCGGTGGATGATGTACGGACGTTTCTTCTCTCCGTCCGAATCCACATACGTCATGTCAAAATTGCCCGCGTTGGCAAAGTCGATCTGCACTGTGAACAGCGTGTCTTCCTTGCCGAACACATTTTTGAACTGAAGGTCAAGCTTGGGCCCATAGAACGCAGCTTCGCCGTCCGCTTCCACGTAGTTAAGGCCGATGTCGTCGAGAATTTCTTTCATGAGCCGCTGTGTGGTTTCCCAAGCCTCAGGGTCGTTGATGTATTTCTCGGTGTTTTTCGGGTCCCACTTGGAGAAACGGTATTTGATATCGTCCTGCACGCCGATACAGCCCATCATATACTGAATCAGGCTGACCACACCCTTAAACTCATCCGCAAGCTGATCGGGGCGGCAGATGATGTGCGCATCGGCCAGCGTAAACTGGCGCACGCGAATCAGCCCGTGCATCTCACCGGACGCTTCATTGCGGAACAGCGTCGCGTTTTCGCTGTAACGAATGGGCAGCTCGCGGTAGCTGTGCAGCTCGGAATTGTAGATCATAAACTGGAACGGGCAGTCCATCGGCCGCAGTGCCATGACTTCCTCGTCCTTGTTTTCATCACCCAGCACAAACATGCCGTCTTTATAATGATCCCAATGGCCGGAAATCTTATAGAGATCGCTCTTGGCCATCAGCGGTGTGCGCACAAGCTGATAGCCGCGTTTTTCTTCCTCGTCTTCCACGAACCGGCTTAATGTTTGAATAACCTTTGTGCCCTTTTGCATGATCAGCGGCAACCCCTGGCCCACAACATCGCTGGTGGTGAAGTATTTGAGCTCGCGCCCAAGCTTATTGTGGTCACGTTCGCGCGCTTCTTTAAGCATGTTGAGGTATGCCGCCAGCTCTTCGCTCTTTTCGAAAGCCGTGCCGTATATGCGCGTGAGCATCTTGTTCTTTTCGCTGCCGCGCCAATACGCGCCCGCCACGCTCAAGAGCTTAAACGATTTGACTTTGCCGGTAGACAGGACATGCGGCCCCGCGCAAAGGTCGGTAAACTCGCCCTGTTTGTAAAAGCTCAGCACTGCGTCTTCGGGCAGGTCGTTGATGAGCTCCTGCTTGTACGGCTCATCCTTCATGAAAGCAAGCGCTTCGCTGCGGCCGAGCTCGAATTTTTCCAGCGGCAGGTCATCGGCCACAATGCGCGCCATCTCGTCCTCAATCTTTTTAAGATCGTCCGCGTCGAAAGGCTTCTCCACATCGAAGTCGTAGTAATAGCCGGTATCAATAGCGGGGCCGATGGCGAGCTTCGCGCCCGGGAAAAGCCGTTTTACAGCCTGCGCCATCACGTGGGAGGCGGTGTGCCAAAGCGCCTTTTTGCCTGCTTCATCCTCAAACGTTAAAATTTCAAGAGAGCTCCCGTCGCTCAAGATCGTGTTCAAGTCATGCACGGTACCGTCAATCCTCGCGGCGAGCGCCTTTTTTGCGAGCTTGCCGGAGATGGCTTTGGCGGCGTCCAGCGCGCTGATGCCGTTCTCAAACTCTCTTTGTTCTCCGTCTGCCAGTGTGATCTTCATTGTCTATTTCCTCTTTCTTTGTTTTCTCATATATTTGTCCCCGAACTGCAACGGGGATTTTTCATCAACGATATCGTTTTGCATGAGTCAGTATCGCTAATAGGCTTTGCCAAGTCTTGAGCAGTCAACGTCCTCATATCGTGTGCCCACTCTGGAGAGGAGGCTGTCACCGATAGGTGACTGGAGAGATAGGCTTAAAGCAGCACGCTCCATATCGGCAATTGATGAGGTGCTGCGGCGAACGCCTGCGAATCGCCCCTCATCCGGCGCTCCGCGCACCTTTCCCCGAGAGGGAGGCTATCCTGCCGATCGTCTCGGTGTCGATAGACAGATGTTCACCCGATGGCTTCCCCTGGAGGGGAAGCTGTCGCCGATAGGCGATTGATGAGGTGTTGCGGGTTTCCGATAAGGTTCCCCATGTTTTCGTATGCAATAAAAAAACCCATGTGCATTGCACATGGGACGATTATCAAAACCGCGGTTCCACCCATCTTCCATCGATATGGCTCTTTATCGGCCGATACGGGGGCCATCCCATTCATGGTTAAGGTGGTTTCGTTTACTGCCGCGCCCGGCACACTTGCAGCCTATGGTGTGCGCGTCTCTTCATAACGCATTGGCAGGAAAATTACTTGTCCTTATCCGTACAGCCATTATTATATGACTGCAAAAAGTGTCTGTCAATCTATTAAGTTTAATACAGGTTCGACCGGCCGCCCGACGTGCGCCCGTCACGCTGCACCTTGTAAACAATGCCCTGAGCGGTTCGAAACACGCCGATCAGTATGGCGACAACGCCGAGGAACAGCACATGGTTGATGCTGAGCAGGAACGGCAGCAGTATGAGCACCACGCCAATCAGCAGCAACAGGGCGCTGATGCGTGTTTTGGAGGCGTTGCCGCCATCCTGCCGCGCGTTAATGATGCCGAACAGCCCAAAAATAATGAACCAGCTCGAAAGAATCACACCGAGCAGCGCGGGTGAGTTTCTGATGATAATGAGCAGCAGAAACAAAACAAGGTCTAGCAGCGCATGCACAAGAGACGGAACAAAAAACCGGTTTTCATCCTTGAATTTGTATGCCTTATAAAAGTAGTAGAGACTCATAAGCAGCACCCCGATGGTCAGCAGAAAGGTCAGCGCTTTGAGCCCGCTTTCCGGTGACACCAGCAGATAAATGCCCACTGCCAGTATAATAAGCCCTGTTAAAACAACCAACCACCATGGCATCGTTTTATCTTTACTGATCATATTCGGATAAACGCTCCTCTCAGCTAAAAAACGTATGTCTATGCTTCTCCTACGACAATAATACCACCAAAATGGAAACGAAAACAACAGTCATGAGGACATTCATTTAAGATTTTTTCAAAAGCCTTCGCCCATCACTTCTTTCACATCCGCAACGATCACAAATGCGTTTTCATCAATGCTGCTCACAATGCGTTTCAGCTTTGCGCCTTCCGTGTGCCATCGGAGTACGCACAGCAGCACCTCTTTTTCTTTTCCGCTGTACACGCCCTTTGCGGAAAGCGCCGTGACACCGCGGCTCAGTTTTTCGATGATGACCTTTGAAATTTCATCGTTTTTTTCGGATATGATGTAGAACGCCTTTGATACGGCAAGTCCCACGGTCATCACCTCAATGAGCTTGGTTGTGACGTACAGCGACGCGATGGCATAAAGAGCTGCCTGCGGCTCAAAAATAAAACCCGCGGCGGCAATGACCACGAAGTCGATGGCAAATACGAAGGTGCTGATGCCGATATGCTTAAACCGGGCACTGAGCATCTTGGCCGCCATATCGGTGCCGCCCGTGCTGCCGCCGCAGCGCACCACAAGGCCGATGCCCGCACCCACTAAGACGCCGCCGTAAACGCATCCCAAAAACATGTCCTGCGATTGCGGTACCGGCATGAGCTCGGCGAGCAGCGAATAGAGCACGAGTGCGTAAGCGGTGCGTATGGCAAAACTCCTGCCCACGAATCTGTAGCCAAGCACAAACAAAGGCACATTGAGCACAGCGATTGTGATGCCGAGAGGAAATCCAAAAACATGATAGAGTATTGTCGCGATGCCGCTGATGCCGCCCGCGGCGATTTTATTGGGAACCAGAAACAGATTCAGCCCGGCCACGGCGACCGCGACGCCCACTGTGATCAATATGTAGTCTTTTATGCGCCTGTTCATGGCTCCTCCAAATACCAGCATAATTAAAAAGCGGAAGATGGTGTCTCCCGCCTTTATTCTTCCTCGGTCTGCCTCGATTTATCAAACCCCATACTAATGGATATGGCTTCGTCGATGCGAAGCATTTCCTTTTCGCTTAGCCGTCCTACTTTTTTGATCAGCCGAGTCTTGTCAATCGTTCTGATCTGTTCGAGCAGAACCACGCTTTTTTCGCTTAGCTTATCATTATCGATGATGATATGCGTCGGTAGGCGTGCCTTGCCAAGATTGGACGTTATGGCTGCCACGATCACCGTCGGACTGAACCGGTTGCCGGTGTCGTTCTGTATCACAAGCACAGGCCTTATGCCGCCTTGCTCAGATCCGGTAACGGGGTTTAAATCCGCGTAAAATATATCTCCTCGCTCTATCATATTTCACCCCGCGTATGCTGTTTTGGTTTCCCTTATTATCATATGAGCCGGGGAAGTTATGTGTTAGCCCCTGACAGGCCAAAAATTTGCCCGCATAACAGTGGGCCGGCAGATTGAAAACAGGACTTTATGAAAAATAGAATACATAAATTATAAAAATACCTTGACAGACGAGGTAATGTGATGTACGTTATACACGAGGAGGCGATATAATGAGCGATAATAAAATCTCATCCGATCTGCTTCGGGGGCATACGGATACGATGATACTAAAACTGCTGCTGAGCGGCGACCAATACGGCTATGAGATCACAAAGCTGATCAGTCAGCATTCGGGCGGCGCGTATGAGATCAAGGAAGCCACAATGTACTCGAGCCTTAAAAGGCTTGAAAGCGAGGGGTGCATCACATCGTACTGGGGTGATGAAAATCAGGGCGGCAGAAGAAAGTATTACAAGATCACGGAAAAAGGCAAATTGCTTTATACGGAAAACAAACAAAACTGGGAGTACGCCAAACGCGTGCTCGACCAACTGTTATAGAAAGGCGCGAAACGGTATGAATGAAAAATTGACCAGCTACCTTGATGAGATATTTTCTCCTTATGAGGAACTCAGGACAGTCAAAGAGCTGAAGGAAGAACTGGGGCATGATTTGCGCGAACGGATGGCTGACCTGAAAGAGCAGGGCATGAGCGATGAAGAAGCCCTCGCAGCCACGATCGATTCGGTTGGTGATATTCAGCAGACCATCGCGGATATCGCGGAACAGTCGCGCGCACTGCAGCGGATGGTGAACATCAACTTCTCTGCGTCGGATATGCAGAACGCTGATTTAAAGAATGTGACTGTGCACGACGGCAAATTCTCGAGCAGCGCACTGAAAGGGACGGATTTCAGCGGTTCTGATCTCTCCGGCAGCTCGTTTAAAGCCAGCGATTTGAGAAACGCAAGGTTTGATGGCGCCAACCTGACCGGGGCAAAGCTTAATATGAGCTCGCTTGAAAACGCGAGCTTTGCAAATTGCAGGCTTGAGCGCGCGGATTTAAGCTGCTCGGATCTGCGAGGCGCGGTGTTCACCGGTGCCAGCCTGACGAATACGAAGCTCACGAAGGTTGACCTGAGAACCACTCTGTTTGAAAACTGCACCTTTAACGGTGCGGATTTCAGCTGTTCGGATCTGAGGGGTGTCACATTTGACGGTGCCAGCTTAACCGGTGTGAAGTTCAATATGGCAGCGATCGGCGAGGCGTCGTTTAAAAATGCAGTGCTTTTTGATGTCAGCTTTCATCACAACAACAAGAAGGATGTTCAAAAGGCCGTGTTTGAGGGCGCGAAAATGGATAAGCTCACGTATGCGGTGCTCAAATCCTACGGCGCGAATCTTGCGAACGTCACGCTGATGACGAGGTGAGGATATGAACGAAAACGCAATTGAGATTAAGGGCCTCGAAAAATCCTTCAAAAATGTGAAGGTGCTGCGCGGCATCAATCTGACGGTCAGGCAAGGCAGCGTTTTCGCACTGCTCGGGTCGAACGGAGCGGGCAAAACCACCACAATCCGCATATTGAGCACGCTGCTCAAAGCCGATAAAGGCGAGGCCATGGTGTGCGGGTACGATGTGCTGCGGCAGCCGGAACGCGTGCGCGAAGCCATCAGCCTCACGGGGCAAAGTGCCGCGGTGGATAACATACTCACCGGGCGCGAAAACCTGCGCATGATCGGCAAGCTGCGTCATTTAAGCGACGCGAGGCAGCAAGCCGACGCGCTGCTTGAGCGCTTTGACCTGACGGACGCCGCCGACAGAAAAGTGGCGTCGTATTCGGGCGGCATGCGCAGGCGGCTCGATCTCGCGATGGGGCTTCTCGGGTCGCCGTCGCTGATGTTTCTCGATGAGCCGACGACGGGGCTTGACCCTCAGAGCCGCATCGCGATGTGGGATATCATTAAAGGTCTCGGTGCGCGTGGTACCACGGTGTTTTTAACCACGCAATATCTCGAAGAGGCGGAGCAGCTTGCCGACCATATCGCGATACTCGACAAGGGAGAGATCGTGGCGCAGGGGAGTGCCGAAGAGCTGAAAAAAACGCTGCCGCACAGCCATGTGACGCTTGCATTTTACAGCCTGGAAGACGTGCGCAAGGCTATAAAACTGCTGAATGATTTTGAAACGGCTGCCGATGATGAGAATCTGTCGCTTTCGGTCACCACAGACGGCAGCGTCAAGGACATCTCAAAGGTCCTCGGTCTGCTCGAAAACGCGGTGACGGTGACCGAGTTCGCACTCAAGCAGCCCACGCTCGAGGATGTATTCTTAAAGCTTGTCAATGTGAATGAAGAGGAGGCGGTGTAATATGGCTTTGCGTATCAAACGGTATTTCAGTGATACGGCGGTGATGAGCGGCCGTGTGCTGCGACACACATTTCGGAGCATGGACACGCTGATTTCGGTGATCGTTATGCCGGTACTGATTATGCTGATGTTTGTGTATGTGCTGGGCGGCGCGATGAAGCCCGGTGCCACCGACTATGTCAATTATGTCGTGCCCGGTATCCTCATGTTCACCATATTGAGCGTGGTGGCCTATACGGCTTTTCGAATCAACAACGATATTTCGGGCGGCATGTTCGACCGTTTCCACTCGATGCCCGTATCAAAATCCGCGGTGCTGGGCGGGCATGTGGTCACGTCGGTGGTGTTCAGCGCCGTTTCCACGGTGGCGGTGCTCATCGTTGCCTTCCTCGTGGGGTTTCGTCCCGAAGCCGGGTTCTTCGGCTGGCTCGGCGCGGCCGGGCTGATGCTGCTCTTTTCGCTCGCGCTCACATGGATGTCGGTGACGTTCGGGCTGCTAGCCAACAGCGCGGAAGGCGCTTCCGCGTTTGCGTATCCCGTGCTCGGTCTGCTGTTTATCAGCTCGGCCTTTGCGCCAACGGATTCAATGCCGGGTGTGGTAAAGGCGTTTGCGGAGCACCAGCCGATGACGCCGATCATCGAAGCGGCGCGCGCGCTGCTGATGAACGAGCCCGCACAGAACAGCGCGTGGGTGGCGGTGCTCTGGTGCGTCGGTATATGGGTTTTCTTCTATGCCGCGTCGATGCGCGCCTACAAGCGCAAACGCACCTGAAACGCATCATAAACGACCATCGCAATGATAAATGATATAAGTAACTATTGACAGCCTTGGCCCCCTCGAGAGGGGGCTGGCGCCGCAAGGCGACTGGGGGAGTTCAAGTGTTTGAGGTGTTGACGCGTCAGGGATGCCGCGCCCTACGATAGGTGAGTTAGGGATGCCGCGTCCTAAAAAACCATCGTATGGTGGATGGCAAGCCGAAAGGTATAAACCGAAAAGAAAAATGCAATGCGGTTTCTTTTTTCGGTGCTTCGAGTTACCTCCAAAGTAGGTATGTATACCACGAATCATGGCCCCCTTAGAGGGAGCTGGCGCCGCAAAGCGACTGGGGGAGTTTAAACTTTGAGATGTTTGAAGCAACAGAAAGCCGCACCCGACGATAGGTGCGTCAAGGATGCCGCACCCGACGACATCGGCAGCCGAGTTCCTATCAAGGATGTGTATTCTTTCCGTTTATAAAATGAAAATCGCAGAGGGTTTGGCCCTTTGCTAAAGTGGAAGAGCGCTGAAAGATGATTTTGGGGTGATATCCCGCAAAAGTTGTTTCGTCGTTGGCACAGAACACAGGGCAAACCTCGGGGCATCCGTATTTCACGCACGTGTCAAGATAAATACAGCTTGTAAAGTCGACATGAATTTCTTTGTTGTCATACCGTCTCCAGACAACATGCCAGCCCTCATCCGGATATTGCTTGGGCAAGATATGTTTGCAGAAAAGCTTAAAAATCTGAAACGTGAAAGGTATTTTTTTAAGTTTGCTGTTTTGTTCCTTGGCTTTTTCTGCCGCGATTTGAACGATGTCAAGGGTATCATCGTAGGCCTTCTCGTATGTGGATGGATTGCTTCTGAATACGAGATACATGGCAATGGTCGGCAGCATATTGCCAGCCATATGCTCTTTGATCACTTTGCCGGTGCTTGGGGGAATCTCGCCGATCATGCGGTCCAGCAAGCTGTCCGCTTCCGAGAAAAGGCGGCTTCCTTCGTCAAGCCCAAAACGCTTAATGCATTCGTTTTCAAAATAGCTGAAACGTGTTTGATAAAACCCCATCGAAAACCCTCTTTTGGTGCCGTCGGCACACTATTTTAAAAGATCTTCAGCGTTCTTGTAGAGGATGGCTTCCTTCTCCTCTAAAGATAAATCAAGCCCCATGATCATTCGAATATCGTCATCGGCGCGTTTCCACGGCGAATCCGAGCCGAACAGCACCCTCTCAGCACCGTGCTTCTTGATCATGCGCGTCATGCCTTCATTCTGCAGCACATAATGCGAATACGAGGTGTCAATAAAAAGCGGCAGGCCGAGCAGGGTTTCCTCCACATCGCGCCAGAGCGCGTGGCCGCCCATATGCGCGGCCACCAGCTTAAGCCCCGGTACATTCCTGATCACATTTCTGATCATCAGCGGCGTGCATCGTATGGGAGCGGGCAGCCCGATGTCCCATCCCGCGTGGAGCATGGTGATAAGCCCTAAGTCCCTCAGGGCTTCATAGAGCGGCATCATCTTCTTATCGTCCGTATAAAAATTCTGATAATCGGGGTGAAACTTAACGCCCTTAATGCCGTCCGCTTTAAGCTTTTGCGCTGCCGATATAAAATCCGGGTCGTCCGGGTGCAGCGCCCCGAAAAAGACGGCCTTTTCATTTGAATTGCTTTTTGCCCATTCGTTAATAACGGGAACCTGCGACGGCTTCGTTGCAACGGGCTGCACCACGAATTTGTCAACGCCGCACTCGGTCATAAAGGCGGTTAAGCCGCTCAGTGTTCCGTTGTGCAGTGCCGTGATATGCGCGTTCTTTTCCAGCGTCGCGATGGCGGCGGGCGCAAGCGCGTCCACAAAGCAGTGTGTGTGAAAATCAATAACCATACTTCCGTACTCCGTTGCTTTTAATCAATATCATTTTACACCACTCGCATGGTTAATTAAAGAGAAATCAATTTATAGCGCCAATCGGATAAAAATATGACGACAATAAATCAATAATGTCGTTAGCTTATACCATGTAAAGATAGTATATCTTGTGAGGTAAACAATGGTTAAATGAGGAATGATGGATTAACGAGCGGAAGCAGCCGTCAAAACAGCGTTTCGAATTTATCGGTTTACTTAGCAAACAAAATACTTTTTGAGTCAGGCACCGCTCCTCCAAGAGACGGCGGAGCCGTTATCGATACAAGAAAGCGATGTCTCACACAAACATGCCAAAGGTTTAAAGGGCACCGGTCATTTTTAGACTGAATAAGCTGCCCGGGTCACCGGGCAGCTTATATCATGTCTTCGGAGAACTCCACACGCTGGCCAAACACATCTTTGATGGTTTCAATGATGCGCGCGTCAATAAAACGCTCTTTATTATGAACGATAATGGACAGCGGTGCCATGTTCACCAGCGCGCTCAGCAGCGCGTCGTCTTTATCCATGCTTTGGCTTGTGTATTGGCACTTCAAAAGGCAGAGCCGGTCGTCCAGCAGTAAATACTGGCCGTTGCCGTCCACGCAAATGTGAACCTTGCGCACACGCGGTATCCGTATTTTAACAAACAGCCGCAGAATTTCAACGAATTCTACGTATTCGCGTTTTCTGACGTATTCCTCCACGCACAGCGCGAGCTCCTTTTCCCAGGTCTCAAGGTAATCCTTCATACGAAACCGCATGAAGCCCTCAAGCATCACGGTGTCTGCTTCATTCTGCGCGAGCATATCCGAAAGCCGCTGTTTCACTTCGATCTTGCACATAGCGACCTCGTTTTTTTGCCCTGATGTGCCGTACCATAACCTCTTTAAGGCTTTCACGAGTATGTCGCACTGCTCTTTTTCCGAAAGAAAATAGTAGTCCTGCTTTAAAAGCTTCACCATATGGCGAATCTGCAGGTTTTCCACGATGATGTCGGCGAGTATCGCGCAAAGTATCGTACGCTCTTTGTCAGCGCAGTGATCACTGTCGGAAAGACAGACACTGGCAATGCGTCCGTCCGATCCGTCCATCTCATTTATGCTGACCATGCAGCCCTGCCGCGTCGCGTCGTGCATCCTGTTTGTGATGAGCGGTGCAAGCTCTAGGCCCTGATCTTCAATTCCAATTACGATATCCAATTCACGTCATCCTTTTTTTCGGTTCTATATAATTTATGCCGTGCTGAAATAAACGTTTCTCACATTAATGTGTGCCTCGCAAGAAAAATAATCTCATTGTAATTTTTGTCATTTGGAGCATTGCCTTCGGTGATTAAAAAGATGCTGAGCGCCGATATTCGGGTTGCGTAAAGTGTAAATTACTTCCTTATAAAGGAAGCATAGGTGGCAGGTTATTGCCGGATAATGCTTTCACGGCAAGAAAACTGATTTTACCCTGTTTTTCTGTTGGTTTTGACAAATTTACTGTTGACTTTTATGAAACAAGGTGTACCATGTAAAATGGCGGAGGATTGGAAATATTATTTTAAATGTTATCTTAGAACTTGATTTTGAGACACTGAGACATAATCAAAAGAAAGCTTAAAGAGGATCAATCTCATCCACCATTGTTAAATACTATAGCCCGGAACAAGATGTCAATGTTTTGCCCCAGTAGTTTTTTGTATGCATTTTACAGGAGGTTACAGCATGAACATGATGTTACTTGAGAGTGGATAACGCCACAGTAAGCACCATTAGCACGGCATCTCGTTACCGTTTTACTTACTGATAGAATAACAAAAAGGAGAATACTATGAGCAATAATCTACTTCTATTTGAAATCGTTGGCGTTATTATCTCTTTGCTCGCTTTTGCTGTAGCTGTGTATTTCTACTTTTGGATTAAAAAGCTTCCCAAAGGTACGGCTGATATGGAGCATATCGGGATGATGATCAAAAAGGGTGCGCGGGCATTCTTGAGCAGAGAGTATAAAACTCTCGTTTGGTTTGTTCTTGGTGCATGCATACTGATATTTCTGTTTCTTCCTGCACCGATATGGTCGACCACGGATATCACGCTCAACATTATGATGGCCATTGCCTATGTAGCCGGTTCCGTGTTTTCTGCTTTGGCCGGAAAGATCGGTATTGAAGTGGCTACCATCGCCAACGTCAAAACTGCGGTCGCAGCCAAAGACGGTATCAAGAAAGCTTTTGCCTCGGGTTTCCGCGGCGGCGCCGTCATGGGTATGGCCGTTGTGGGATCGGCGCTGCTTGGCTGCTCCCTGCTGCTTTTAATCACGAACAGCGAAAATGCCGTGCTCGGCTTCTCGTTTGGCGCATCCACACTGGCTCTCTTCGCGAAAGCGGGCGGCGGTATCTACACCAAAACGGCGGATATTTCGGCTGACATTGTCGGTAAAGTGGAACTTGGCCTTGAAGAAGACGACCCGAGAAACCCTGCCGTTATCGCTGATAACGTGGGCGACAACGTGGGTGACGTGGCCGGCATGGGCGCTGACCTTTTTGATTCCAACGTGGCGGCGTTTGCGGCGGCTTCAATTATCGGCGTGATACTGCACAGAGTTGACATGGTGCTTTGCTACACCGCTCTCGGCCTTTTGGCTTCCATCATCGGCGTGCTGATGGCCAGAATGGGCAAAAGCAACGATCCGGGCAAAGCCCTTAATATGAGCACATACATCACCACCGCATTGTACGCGGTGCTGACAGCAGGCGCTTCGCTGCTGTTCGGTTACGACTTCCGTTTCTGGGGCGCGACGTTTGTCGGTCTGCTCGTGGGCGTTATTATCGGTCTTGCAACCGACTACTTCACAAACGACTTACGCAAGCCCGTTCAGCATGTGGCCAAAGCCAGCCAATCGGGCCCGGCGTTTACGGTGCTCAGCGGCGTAGCATATGGCTTTAAGAGCGCGCTGCCTTCGTTGATCGGTATCGGCGCGTCGGCGGCTATCGCGTATTTCCTCTGCT
Organism: Bacillota bacterium; assembly: GCA_023406895.1. Taxonomy (GTDB): domain Bacteria; phylum Bacillota; class Clostridia; order Christensenellales; family SZUA-584; genus SZUA-584. Next base: position 134,194 of record JAEXTV010000031.1, read on the forward strand.
ATCCGATGGGTGCGACTCCCGAAGAGAGCGTACAATATGCCATGTTCGGCATTTCGATGGCGGCGCTCGGCATGCTGTCAATCGTCGGCATGATTGTGTCGAATGACGCGTTTGGCCCGATTGTGGACAATGCCCGCGGTCTTGCCGAAATGGGTGGCCTTGGTGACGATGTTATCAGAATCACGGACGACCTTGACTCAGCCGGCAACACCGTCAAAGCAATCACGAAAGGCTTTTCCATCAGCGCAGCGGGTTTAACGGTTATCGCGTTGCTCGCATCTTTCCTTGAAATTGCGAAAGCGAACAACACGGGTATCACGGGCTTTGACATTATGAACCCGCTTGTGTTCTTCGGTCTTCTTGTTGGTCTGGGAATTCCTGCTATGTTCTCAGCGATGCTGATTATGGGCGTGGATAAAAACGCTCAGCGCATGGTGGCGGAAATCCACAGACAGTTCAACGAAATCCCCGGGCTTAAAGAGGGCAAAGAAGGCGTACACCCCGAGTATGAGAAGTGCATTGACATTGCCACCAGAGGCGCGCTTCGCGAGCTTGCTCCGGCCGGTTTGATGACAATTGTCGTGACACTCGCTGTCGGCTTCCTCGGCGGCATCTCGGCAATCGGCGGCTTCCTCGTGGGCAATATCGCTTCCGGTCTGCTGCTCGCCCTGTTCATGTCGAACTCGGGCGGCACATGGGACAACGCGAAGAAATACATTGAAGCGGGCAACTTCGGCGGCAAGGGCAGCATTGCTCACAAAGCCGGCGTTATCGGCGACATGATCGGCGATCCGTTCAAAGATACGGCAGGTCCTTCGATCAACACGCAGATCACCGTGGTTTCGCTCGTAGCGAACCTGACAGCTGTGCTTTTCAGCACCGTGTCCCTGTTTGGTATGCTTTGATAACAGAATAAATAGTAATCTCATAATCACAGACAGCCGGCTGCATCATGCAGCCGGCTGTTTGCGTATACGAGCCGCAATACAAGACGATGACTCAATCAGACTGCTCCATATGATTCAATGAAAACAAACACCCTTGAGCTGACTGGTGAAGGCATCGCTAAGCGGCAATCGGCCAAGTTATCAAATGGGCTTCATCTGCGGTGGATAGGCTGCCGCGAAGAGGACGTGATAAACCACGTCGAAAGCAACCATATATTATTATGAGTCGATGAAGACCTGCAGAGGTGGAAATTAAATCATTTTTATACCCATTCAAGCGCTTTTCTCAAAAAATTGCATGAGCGTGGGCTCTGTGATATGATGGCAGCATTGGTGGAATCATTTATTACCATTTATAAAGGAGGGCGTATGGCGCTGCTCGACATTCAGGACTTAAAAAAGTATTTTAAAAACATCAAAGCGGTAGACGGCATATCATTCAGTGTAGAAAAAGGGGATATTTTCGGGCTGCTGGGCCCGAACGGCGCGGGTAAATCGACAACGATTTCGATGATCGCGACGCTTGCCGCACCCGATAGCGGGACGATTGAATTTAAAGGTGAGAATATCGCGAAAAGCCCGAGGGCAATACAGCAGTGCCTTGGGCTCGTGCCGCAGGAGATTGCATTGTACCCAAGTCTCTCGGGTATTGAAAATCTGCAGTTCTGGGGCAGAGCATACGGGCTTTCGGGCGCTAAGCTCAAAAAGCGCATCGATGAGGTGTCTGAAGTGATCGGTATCACCGACAGACTCAAGGACCGCGTCAAAAAATATTCAGGCGGCATGCAGCGGCGGCTCAACATCGGCGCGGCACTGCTTCACAATCCCGAATTTATCATTATGGACGAACCCACGGTGGGTATCGATCCGCAGTCGCGCAACCACATCCTTGATACGGTGAAGGCGCTGGCTGGGCAGGGTGCAACGATCATCTACACGAGCCACTACATGGAAGAGGTGGAGATGCTCTGCAACCGCGTGTGCATCATGGATGAGGGCAAAATCATCGCGGCGGGCACCAAGGACGAGATCACGTCATCACTTGGCGGCGGGTGCGAATTGAGCCTGAAGCTTGCCAAGCCTGATGCGGCGCTCTGCGAAAAGCTTGCGGCGCTTCCCGAAGTGAAAAAACTCAGCGCGGAAGACGGCAATGTGTTGATCGTTGCGGATGATGCTGATAAAGCCACACACGCTCTGCTCGATACGGTGAACAAAAGCCACGCGTCGCTGCTCTCCTTCGACACCAAAAAGCCAAGCCTTGAGACGGTGTTTTTAAACCTCACAGGCCGCGCCCTGAGGGACTGAGCCATGAGGATGACCGATATTATTGCAAAAGACCTGCGCGTGGTGCTTCGCAACCGCGTGGCATTGATATTTATATTCCTAATGCCCATTGTGCTGATTACGATATTGAGCTTTGCGCTGGGCGGCATGTTCACATCCGAAGGCGTATCGATTGGGCATTTGAACATTGCCGTGGTGGACTTTACAGATGACGATGAAGCGCAGGGGCTGCAGCAGATGGCATCTGCCAACGGCACAGGCGCTTTTGACTCCAAGGCGATGTCGCTGTATGCCGTGCTTGATTCGAAAGAGGTGGCCGCATTTTTAAGCTACACTGTGGCCGATGAACAGACGGCAAAGCAACAACTCGAAGATGGCAGTATCGATGCGGTCGTCACAATCCCCAAAGGGTTCACAATGGGCATCATGACGGCGATGACGGGCGGCGGCAGCCATCAGCAAATTGATGTGACGGGCGCCCAAAACAAAGCGATGCAGTCGGGCATCGTGGCCGGTATTGTCCGCGCGTACACGGATACACTCTCCGCGATGTCGGCAGACATCAAAATACTGATGGAAACGGCGCTGTCCGGCGGTATCGCGCAAGAGGCGATTGCGCAGCTGGATTTTGCGTCGTTCATGCAGAGCCTCTCGCAGCCCGGCGATATCAACGTGACCATGCAGGGCATTGATGCGCGCAAGGCGCTCAGCAGCTTCTCGTACTATTCCATCGCCATTACGTGTATGTTTCTGCTGTATTCGGCGGGGCAGGGCAGCTCGTTTCTGCTGACGGAGAGTCAGGAGAAAACACTCGTGCGTTTAAGGGCAGCGGGCGTTTCGGTGAAAAAGCTGCTGCTCGGCAAATCCGTCGCGGTATTTTTCCTCAGCATCATACAGCTCATCGTGCTGCTCGGGTTTTCGACGCTGGCCTTTGGCCTCGACTGGGGCAATCCGCTCGTGTTTATACTCATATCCGTCTGCGTCGCCGTCTCCATCACGGGGCTCGGCGTGCTGCTGATGGTGCTCGTGTACCGCGCGGGCAATCCGGCTGTGGGCAGTGTGTTCCAAAGCGTGATCGCGCAGGTACTTGCGTTGTTCGGCGGCAGCTTTCTGCCGCTGGCCGTGCTGCATGCGTTCTTTTCAACCGTCGCGCTGTTCACGCCCAACGGCCTTGCTGTGATGGCGTATACGGGCAACGTATCGGGCGCGCCGCTGGCTGAGATACTGCCGTACCTCGGCGGCAGCGTGCTGATGGGCATTGTGCTCTATTGTCTGGGGCTGCTGCTGTTCCCCAAAGAAAGGAGGGCCTGATATGTCCGCGATACTTTGGCTCAAATGGAAGCGCATGCGGCAGGATGTGACGATGTACGTGATCATGACGTTTATGGCCCTGTTCTTAACGTTCATATTCGGCAACGCGATGTTCGGAGGCGGCGGCGCGCAGCGCGTGTATGTGGCGGATAGCGACGGCTCAGCGCTCTCCGCCGCGTTAATCGGCGCGTTTGATCCGGACGCGTACGCGCTGGAGGAGATGAGCGAAACGGACGCGCAGGCCGCCGTGGCCAAGGGCGAAGCGCTCGCGGCAATCGTGATCCCCGAGGGCTTTGAAGACGCCGCGCTCAAAGGCTCGGCAGAGGTGACCGTTCTGCGCACGGCGGACAGCGCCGACATTCTCATGCTGCAAAGCGCGGTGAATTCGGCATACCGCAATGCTGTGCACGGCTTTAAGCTGCACGGCGCGCTGGCGGATACGCTAAAGCTCGCGAATATTGAAGCGCCGTCGCTCAGTGAGGTGCAGGCAAGCCTCGCGGCCGCATTGGAAAGCAAACCGGTGACGGTGAATTACACACTGCTCGCGGCGGACGATTACGACGAGAAGTTCGCGGAAAACATCCATTACATGATGGGCTTTAACATCTTCTTTGTGATGTTCAGCATCGTGTTCACACTCAGCAGCATACTCGAAGATAAAAAGCTGCATACGTGGAACCGCATCCGCATCTCTCCGCTCTCCACGCGCGCGGTGCTTGCGGGCAACTTTATTCCGGCTTATGCGGTGGGCCTGATCCAAATGGCAATCGTGCTGTTTTTCGGGCAGCTGCTGTTTGGCATCAATCTCGGCGCGGCGCTGCTGCCTGTGTTCGCGGTGTTTGCGGTGTTTGTGTTGGCGGCCACGTGCCTCGGGCTGCTGCTTGCCACCGTGTTTAAAGCGTACGAGCAGATGAACGCGGCGGTGCCCGTGATCATTGTGGGCACGAGCATGCTCGGCGGCTGCATGTGGCCGCTGTCCATCGTGGGTTCCGATGTGCTGATCGGCATCGCGAAGGGCATGCCGCAATTCTGGGCGCTCGACGCGGCGGAGAACCTCGCGGTGATGGGGGCGGGCTTTGGCGATATTGTGCTCAACATCGGCGTGCTTTTTGGCATGGCGCTTGTGTTGTTTGCGCTGAGCATGGTAATCTATAACAAAAAGCAGAGGGCGTGATGAGTATGGACGACAGAATTCTTGAAACGGCAAACAAATACTTAAAGCTCGCGCAGGATGTGATGACGTTTGAAGCGGCGGAGCGCATTGACGGTGAATTGCCGATTGACGTGCAGACCGCGCTTCTTCGCATTTACTACGCGAAAAAGCTCGAAGTGCGGCTGCAAAAGTGCGAAGCGCTGCTGACGGATGAAACGGCGCAGGACGCGGTGGACGCGCTCGGCGCGGCGATGCAGGCGGTGGATGACGCAACGCTGGCCGCAATGGACTGTATTGAGGACTACAAGCGTGACGACAGCAATTTTGAGCGCATGATGGATACCCTCTCAATGAGCACGCCCGCCGAGCGGGTAGAAGGGCAGCTCTTAAAGCTTTACAAGTGCGAGAGCATCATCCGCGAGACGTATGAGTTTGCGTCGGCGCATTCGTACATGCTCACGCCGGAGGAATACATCGCCCAGCGCATGGACGTGGACATGGACGCGCTGACCGAGCTCCGGCAGTCGCTGCTCGATGAGATAAGCAAAATGATGGGGGAGACCGCATAGCCCAAGGTGATTATATTGCTCAATGAATGTTTCGGTGTCATTCTGAAGGTGCGTGCTGACGTTACAGCAACACAAAGGGCAGCAGGAATGCTGCCTTTTTTATGTCGCATAGGAGTGCGCAAATGCAGAAAAACGTCAGACTTGCATCGGAAATCCACCAATGATACTATATAACAAAAACGGAGATTTTCACCATGGAGAACCGACTTAAAGGCTGCGCCGGCGTCAAAATTCTTATTGTTACACTTATCTATTTGTTCGCGGCACTGATCGTTGATCAAAAGCTTGCGCCCATGTTTCGCATCGTACCCGACAAAAGCATTCTTTTAAACGCGCTCGGTATCATAATTCTCACGCTTGGGCTTTTTGCCGATTTTGCCGCTTTGTCCGCCATGCGACGCGCGCGCGATGAGGGCAGGCTCGCGACAACAGGGCTGTACCGTATTGTTCACGATCCGATGTACATGTCGCAGATCTTTCTCATTCTGCCCGGCGCCATGCTGATTGTGAATTCGTGGCTCGGGCTGACCACAATGATCCCGGCTTACTTGGCGTATAAGGTTTTCACGCGTAAGGAACACCGGGTGCTGAGGGAGACATTCGGGCAGGCCTACACAGAGTACGAGAAAACGATACTGATTCCGTTTTTGTAAAGCGATTTTATAGATTTTTGCAAACACAAAGGGCAGCAGAAATATTGTCTGCTCTCCATCAACTCATCGTGTCACTCTGAACGAGCGAAGCAAAGTGAAGAATCTGTTGACGTAGCAGCTTTTATCAGAACAGAGTCTTAGTCCGTCACAGCCTTCCTCATAATGACCGGAATAGTGCTTCTTTGAAAACACAAAGGGCAGCAGAGATATTGTCTGCTCTCCATCAACTCATCGTGTCATTCTGAACGAGCGAAGCGAAGTGAAGAATCTGTTGACGTAGCAGTCTTTATCAGAACAGAGCCATCGTCCGGCTAGAAACCGTCTTCAGAATGACGGGACTAGTCAGTTTCTCTTTTTAATGAAAAGCGCCGAATTCCGAGAACCGGCGCTTTTGTTATGCCATGAGCCATGTTAAATGTCAATCAGCATATGAAAACCTGATCTCGCCTGACGCCAAAGGATTCGATAAAGGCTTCGGCATCGCGCAGGCTAAAGAACGGGCCCGCCACAAATCTGCATCCAGGGCTAATGGATAATGGCTGATCCCCAAAAGCGACTGTATATTGGCAATAGTTGATGCCCTCCGCCGCGCTGAAAAATCTGCAAAGATAAACGTTGAGCGGGCGACGCGGCTGCGGTACCGGCACGGGTACGGGTATCGGACGTGGCCGTGGACGTGGCCGTGGTGGAGGCATCGGCGGCCTTGGACGCGGCGGTCTCGGCCCCGGCATGGGTGGCCTTGGTCCCGGCATGGGAGGTCTCGGCCCCGGCATGGGTGGCCTCGGCCCCGGCGTCGGCGGTCTCGGCCCCGGCATGGGTGGCCTCGGTCCCGGCATCGGCGGTCTCGGCCCCGGCATGGGAGGTCTCGGCCCCGGCATCGGTGGTCTTGGCCCCGACATAGGCGGTCTTGGGCGCGGCATGGGGGTCGGTATCGGCGGCACCACTGGTTGTTCCGGCAGCCCCGGCATCATCGGCTGCATCGGGGGCGGTGTCTCGCGTTGTGCGATATACGGGTTATAAAAATAGTCTTCGTCATCATACGGGTTCATTATTTACCTCCAAAACAAGTTGGACAGTCTTTATTCATTAGCGCTACAACGCGGGCAGTTTGCTATGTTTATAGCGCTGATGAAGTTGTATTCGTCAATTCACGCGGATTAAAGGTTTATAAAATCCGGCTGGTATTATTGTATGCGCGGCGGGTGAAACCTGTAACAGAGCATACATGGATGAAGGGTGAGGCAGCAAGGAAGTACGTGGGAATGCTGTCTTTCTTGTGGTGAATGAGGGGGTAAATTGAAATATTGTGTAAGATTTGATACAATAACTTATTGAAAGTAATCGTAGTATTTAAATTGCTGAGGAGAACTAATTGGATACTTTGAATTTTGCTATTAATATAAAGACACCTTCTATAATCAATAATAGAATTTTAAAATTCTGCGATAGAATTGATACTCTTAATAAGCCACAATACATCAAGTGTTTAGAATATAGAAGTGGTGAGGCAGGGAAATGCTTTGACAATGTAAGAAGATATATCTTGGAATTTGGGGGAGAGATGATCGTTGGGTGGAATATTTGGATTTATAAAAATATCTTTATTCAAGCTGAATCACATGCTGTAGTAGAAACATCTAAGCTTGGTCTTGTCGATGTATCACCACAAAAGGAAAATAGGGTGTTATTCCTTAAAGATAGTGGTCTTCAAAATTTAGAAAATCCCATTAAAAGTAGATTTGAAGTACTTACAGATTCAGAATATTCTAAGCAATTTGTTAATCTGTTAGACAGTATTGATGAGAAACGTTCCATAAGTGAGGAAGGTTTTTATTTATCACAAGAAGAATTATATCTATATCAATTCCTAATTAAAAAGTTTTCAGAAATTCGTAAAGGTCATGAATTCTGTCCTTGTGAATCTGGTCTAAAATTTAAGAGCTGTTGTGGTAGAAAATAATGATGAGAACTTACGATAAATTTATTTGAGGTAATTTTATGAAAATTTCATTTGAATTTTGGTTAAATGAAAAAAATCTAAGCGCTAACACTAAAGAGTTATTTAATGAAGCAATAATCTGCTACAAAGCTGGAGCAAATAGAGCAGCTTTGCTCTTTTCATATATTGCTTTTATAGAATTAATTAAAAATCGTTTGCTTGAAGCCAACAAACCCGATGAAGTAACCCAAGGAGAATGGGATAATAAAAGGAAGAAACTGCTTGATGATTTTGAAGTCGATAAAGAGATTTTTGATATTTTAAATAGAACTGATAACAAGTATTTTAAATTGAACGACTCATTACGAAATCAAATAAAATACTGGAAGGACAGGAGAAATGATTGCGCTCATTTAAAGCTTAATAAAATCGACAGTGCACATGTGGAAACCTTTTGGAACTTCATTATGAGTAATATAAATAGGTTTTCTATAGTTGGAAGTCAAAATGATTTTATAAACAGGATTTTAAGGCATTATGACGAAGACAGCACACCAATTGGGAGTGATTTCTCTTCAATTGTTCTTGATATTCCTCAATCAGTCGATTTAAGTAACTTTTCGGCTTTTTTATTAGAATTAGAAGAAATTCTATTGAAAGTAGAAGAAGAGCAATGGTTATATTATACTTATGAATATGCAGGTTTTTTTTATAGTATGTTAACGAAGCTTGAAGAGAGTTATAGTGAAATAGTAAAGAATTTTGTTCTTAGTAATAGTAAAATTTCTACAGAATTATTCGGATATAAACCTGAGTTTTTGATTTATTTCAAGAATGAAAATGCTGAGTATATTAGACAACTATGGAAAAAAAGTGATAGCGTAACTGCAAAGCAAGCATGTGTACTATTGAGAAATACCATAGTACCTGCGAATCAAATAGATGAGTTAATTGAAGATTGTATTTATAAGAACAAAAACCATATTCCAAAAGTTGAAGAGCTAGAATTTTTAATCCCGTATGGATATGTAAAACGATTAAATTATATAATTGAGAAAGCGCTATCTGAAGGCAAGGCATTTGAATGGTGGCTAAAAGATAATAACAAGTTTATGAAGTTTTATATTAAATATAATTTTACAATAAAGAAAAGCGATATTATTGATATGTTTCTGAAAAATGTAACATACATTCCTGAAGGTGAACAAACTAGAGTGCTTTTTTCGTTATTTTCTGGTATTATAAGAGAGAATGATGAATTTCTTGCTTATACTAAACAAAGGGCTGTTAGTCTAGGTGTTGATTTAGATAAATTACTAATGATATTTTAAAGCATATTATTATTGCCCCCTTTACAACTTATGATGCTACAATCAAATGTAGCTTTTCAAATGGAAACGGACTTAAGGCTGCGCCGCATAAAACGCAGCTTTTTTAATGCTTCGGGGGGTAGCGCTCGATCAAAGTTTTCTCATCCCTATCCTTTCCCATATTCCTCCTTGCACCTATCCTCCCCGCAATGCTATAATCTTTTATCGAAAAATCCACACGCAAGGAGTCCTTTCATGATCAGCATCGCCAGCCAAATCGCCAAGGAACTCGGTATCAGGGAAGAGCAGGCCAAAAGCGCCATCGCGCTTATCGACGAAGGCAACACCGTCCCGTTCATCGCGCGCTACCGCAAAGAAGTCACCGGTTCTTTAACCGACGAACAGCTGCGCGACCTTGCCGACCGCCTCGCCTACCTTCGCAAGCTCGAAGAGCGCAAGGAAGAGGTGATTCGCCTCATCGACGAGCAGGGGAAGCTGACCGACGAACTCCGCGCCAAAATCAACGCCGCGCAGGGCGTCACCGAGGTGGACGATATCTACCGCCCGTACCGCCCCAAACGCCGCACACGCGCCACCATTGCCAAGGAAAAGGGCCTTGAGCCGCTGGCGGACCTCATCTGGCAGCAGCAGACGAGCGACGATGCTGTATTACAAAAGGCTCAAGAATACATCAATGAAGAAAAAGACGTGGCATCCGCCGACGACGCGGTGGCGGGCGCGCTCGATATCATTGCGGAAATGATCTCCGACGATGCCGATCTGCGCGGCAAGCTGCGCGCTTATCTGCGCCGCAGCGGCGACGCGATCTCCAAAACACAGACGAGCGAAAGCACCGTCTACGATATGTACTACGATTTTAAAGAACCCATCTCAAAGCTCGTGCCGCACCGCGTGCTCGCATTGAACCGCGGCGAGAAGGAAAAGATACTCAATGTGAAAATCGAGGCAGAGGAGCAGGACGCCGTATCGCTGATGCACCGCGTCATATTCCAGCCGCGCTGGCAGAGCGCTTATCTGCAGTCGGCCATTGAAGACGCGTATAAACGGCTCATATTCCCGTCCATCGAGCGCGAGATAAGAAACGAGCTGACCGAAACCGCCGAGGAGCAGGCGATACGGGTGTTTGGCGAGAACCTCAAAAACCTGCTGCTTCAGCCGCCCGTCCACGGCAAAACGGTGCTCGGGCTCGATCCCGGCTTTCGCACGGGCAACAAGGTGGCCGTGGTGGATGCCACGGGCAAGGTGCTCGAAACGGGCGTCGTTTACATGACGCTCGAGCATCACGACACCGCCAAAGCCAAGGATTATTTGAGAAGGCTCATCGAAAAGCACAACGTCGATATCATCGCGATCGGCAACGGCACCGCCAGCAAGGAGACCGAAGCCGTGGTTGCGGAACTCATCAAAACGCTGCCGAAGCAAATATACTATCTTGTGGTCAGCGAAGCGGGTGCGTCGGTGTATTCGGCGTCGGCGCTCGGCACCGAGGAATTCCCCGAGTTCGATGTCGCGCTGCGCAGCGCGGTGTCCATCGCGCGGCGATTGCAGGACCCGCTCGCGGAGCTCGTGAAGATTGACCCGAAGGCCATCGGCGTCGGTCAGTACCAGCACGATGTGAACCAAAAGCGCCTCGCGGAGATGCTCGGCGGTGTGGTGGAAGACTGCGTGAACGCGGTCGGCGTCGATCTCAATACGGCGTCGCCGTCGCTGCTCAAGTACATTTCGGGCATATCGCCCGCCGTGGCAAAAAACATCGTGGAGATGCGCGAGACGACCGGCCAGTTCAAAAGCCGTGCGCAGCTCAAAAAGGTGAAGGGGCTCGGCGGCAAGGCGTTCGAGCAGTGCGCGGGCTTCCTGCGCATACCGGGCGCGGCCAACATCCTCGATACCACGGCGATTCACCCCGAATCGTACGACGCGGTGACGCGCCTGTTTGAAAAGCAGGGCGTGCAGGTGAAGCAGGAGAAGGACTTGGAGCCGCTGCGCGCGCAGATCGGCGCGTGGAACGTGAACGCGCTGGCAGACGTGCTCGGCATCGGTGTGCCCACGCTCAAGGATATCTTAGAGGAGCTCAAAAAACCGGGCCGCGACCCGCGTGACGCGTTTGAGCAGCCCGTGTTTCGCTCCGACGTGATGCACCTTGAGGATTTGAAAGAGGGCATGGTTTTAACGGGCACCGTGCGTAACGTGATCGATTTTGGCGCGTTTGTGGATATCGGCGTGCATCAGGACGGCCTCGTGCACATCAGCCAGCTTGCCGATAAGTTCGTCAAGCACCCGATGGACGTGGTGAAAACGGGTGACATCGTCAAGGTGCGCGTGCTGAGCGTGGACGTGAATAAAAAGCGCATCGCGCTCACAATGAAAAACATAGGCAATACATTGAACTGAGGATAGATATGAAGCTCGCGGTGTTCGATTTCGACGGCACGCTGTTCCCGAAGGACACGCTGCCGTTCCTCTTAAAACAGTGGAACAAGCAGCACATGGGGCGGCGGCGCTTCATCGGCACGTGCGCCTCGGTGGGCGGTCTGTTCGTGCGCTACAAGCTCGGGCTTTACGATGGGGACGCGCGCGAATACGTGCGCCGCAAGGCGATGGACCGTTTTGCGCCGATATTCCGCCTCATGAAGACGGAGGATGTGGACGCGTTCTTTGAGCGCTGCGCGAGGCTGATACTGCCGCAGCTCAACGCCGACGTGGTGAACGAGATAAAAATAACAAAGCAGCAGGGCTTTCACACCGTGCTGCTTTCGGGCGGTTTTCAGCGGCTCATGGAGTATGTCGGCTTATCGCTCGGCTTCGATACGGTGATCGGCACGGCGCTGCACTATAAGAACGGGCGCGTGGATGTGTCTCAGCCGCTCGACATCGTCTGCGGTGACGACAAGGCGACGCATCTTCGCGGCACATTCAACGCTGCGGATGTGGATTGGCAGGGGAGCACCGCGTATGCAGACAGCCTTTCGGACCTATCGATATTGCAGCTCGTTGGCACGCCTGTCGCGGTAAACCCCGAGCCGGAGCTCAAAGCTCACGCCGAGGCGGCGGGCTGGCGCATTATCACCCGCTAGCCGTTTAATATCGCCTGATCTGCCCGCAGTACCGGCCTGCCGTGCGCGGGGCACAGCCACTCAAAATCGAGCGCGGCCGCTATTTTAACGGCATCACGCATCATGTCATCGTTCCAGTTCCACGGAGCGGGGTAGGGGATCAGCCCCTTTTTTTTGCTTTCGAACAGATCGCCCGCAAACAGCACGCCGTCGTAAAGGAAGCAGACGTGGCCCGGCGTGTGTCCGGGCGTGGGGATCACCTGAATGCCGCAGATGCTGCCGCCCTCAAAAGCGCGCAGCCCGCGCGGCTTGTGCCGCTGCAATTTTCCGATGTATTTTTTGAAGCCGTACCGGGGCGTCTCGCCCGTGATATACGGGATGTCCTCGGCGGAGGCCCAGAGCGTCGCGCCTGTCAGCTGCTGCAGGTGCAAAGCGCTGCCGGTATGGTCTACATCGTGGTGCGTGAAGATGATGTGCTTGATGTCTTTGAAATTGACGCCCATATCGTTGAGGGCGCGCAGCACGTTTTGACGCTGAAACGCCATACCTGTGTCGATGAGCACCAACTCGGGGGTGGAGACGAGAAAAACATGGCTGAAATGTGTGCCGTCCAGCATGGAGACCTTATCCGTGATTTTCATAATTGATTACCTCATTTAAAATATTTGAATGCAAAAGCATAATTCTTGTCAGCAATTCCGCAATCCTCCGTCACGCTGCGCGTGCCACCTCCTTTCAAAAGGAGGCTTGTCTCGTGCGGCGAATGAAGGCTCCTTTGAAAAGGAGCTGTCAGCGTAAGCTGACTGAGGATTGACCTGAAAGCAGACTTCGGCAGTCTTCTGATGTCAGCAGCAATTCCGCAATCCTCCGTCTCGATGAGTTCTTATCAACGCGTGTTAGTCAGCCATTTAACTCCCTCAGTCGCCTGCGGCGACAGCTCCCTCAACGAGGGAGCCAGAGGTGCACGTTGGCAGTTAGTGCCGATAGGGGTGTTGATTGCTGATTCAATTAATAAGGCCTGCGGTTTTAATTTTCATAGTTGCAGCTTCTATTGCGAAGCACCCAAGCCTCCCTCAACGAGGGAGGTGGCAAATGACGGATCTCAATCCGGCATTTGACGGAGGGAGTTGATGATCTGAAGTTTCCTGATGTCTGCAGCAATTGCGCAATCATCCGTCAAAGGCTCCTTTGAAAAGGAGCTGTCAGCGTAAGCTGACTGAGGATTGACCTGAAAACAGACTTCGGTAGTTTCGGGATGTCGGCAGCAATTCCGCAATCCTCCGTCACGCTGCGCGTGCCACCTCCTTTCAAAAGGAGGCTTGTTTTTCATACTTTGATCTAAAAAAGAGTCCTGTTGGGCGCTTATGCGCCGATTGCACCGCAGAAACTTATCGAAAGCAATCCTCCGTCACGCTGCGCGTGCCACCTCCTTTCAAAAGGAGGCTTGTCTCGTGCGGCGAATTGAGGCTCCTTTGAAAAGGAGCTGTCAGCGTAAGCTGACTGAGGATTGATTGTAACATTCTTTGTTTATTTGCTTTCCGGTTAACCTTTGTTCAGCTCTGCGATGCATTCATTCGCCCACTCAATCGTGGTGTTCAAATTCATCGCCGCGCGGCGCAGGATGAACTTCCAGTACATCTCCTCGCCGCCCATCAACGCAAGCTTTTGCGTATAATCCCGTGTCAGATTCAAAAAGCCTTCAACGTCAGTGAGCTGACCGCGTTTTTCTTCGATAAGCCTTTCAAACTGCGCGATGAGCTGCTCCTTAGAAAGATTCGAGCCAAAGAATATGCGCAGGCTGAATTCGTCGCGCTTCTCTTTCGACAGCTGTTCGGGGAAATGCGCGAGCCATTCCTGAAACGCCTGTTTTCCCTCAGGGGTGATGCTGTAAACGCGCTTGTCAGGACGGTCGGTTTGCGGCTGTATCACGGAGCTCACATGCCCGTCCTTTTCGAGCGTGTTGAGCTCGCGGTAAATCTGGCTGATGCTTGCGTACCAAAAGTTGCGTATGGATTCATCAAACATCTTCTTTAATTCATATCCGGTCAGATCATGATAGCTGAGCAGGCCGAGTAACGCGTATCGCAATGCCATATATGTCAGCACCTCTTTTTAATATTCAACAAGTTATATAATATGATACAGGTAGAATAATGTCAACGAAAATATTACCATTTTTTAATAAACATCCATAGCCTTTTGAATAGCAAATTTTTACCTTTTCGTATGTACAAGCGTAAATAGCTATGATAAAATATGGAAAGATATGACGTTATAAGGCATAATGGTTCATCAACGTCGGTGATGGTATATATAATCAAATTGTGAGTGGTGGGAATACATGAAGAGGAGTATTTCCAATGCGGCGCAAGTTTTTTATCACTGTTATTTTCATATTGGCGTTTTTGCTTGCAACGGCTGCTTCGGCGCTCGCCGCGGATGAGCAGAGCATCGTACGGGTGAAGCTCTCCATCGGCGACCCCACCGAGTTTTCGTTCTTTGCGGACGGCAATTACACAGTCGGTACGGATGGCCCGGGGCTAGAGCGGCAGCTCTATACCGTGAAGCTCGAAGGGGGGACGCTGAACCTTTACTGCGGATCTGAGAGGCTCGCGAGCGGCGCATCAATTAAGCTGGTGCGGCACACGGCCACGGACGGAAGGAACAACTTCATTTGGATGTACAACGAGCAGGCATCCGATGGCACGAATAAGAATTTTAAATATCTCGGTGATATGGAGTTTATCATTGAGAGCGGGCATATTACCGCTGTGAACCATGTGTATATCGAGGATTATCTCATTGGCGTGGTGCCGAGTGAGATGGAAAACGGTTCACACGTTGAGGCCTTGAAATCGCAGGCGATTGCCTCGAGAAGCTACGTCGAATTTCATTTGAGGCCGTCTCAACCTTATGATGTCTATGATTCGACAAGGAGTCAGGTCTATAAAGGATATAACGAATTAACCAATTCGAAAACTGCCGTTGAAGGCACCGCCAAAACTGTTCTGACGTATGAAGGCAAGATCATCGAAGGTTTGTTTGGAGCGTCCAACGGCGGCTGGACGGATATACCGCTTCATAAGTGGGGCAGTCCTGATGTTCCATATTTTCAAATCACCCCGGATGATTTTGACGCGGCTAATCCTGACAGCCTTTTTGAGACGATATACTTTCCTGCTGTGATAGACGGCGCACACACAATAACCCCTTCTGACAATATCAAAGATTCTGATCCGAACGCTGCCAATGCGGAAGCGTATATTAAGGAAATGATACTTCAATCCAAACAGATTGAGAAAGCGGGCCAAAGTGTGGCCACCCGAGACGATTTTACACTCACGGGTGTGACCAGCCTTGTGATGGCTGATGGGAATTTTGATATTGACGGTGACGAAAACCACAGCCTTCCGGGCGGCGGCGGCGGCGTATGTGCCGATCGATATGTGGCAACGGGCAGCTTTACTGTACTGGTACCGGCAACCGGTGCCACCGTATCCGTCACGGATTTACCGATCGATCTTCGTTATCTGGATGCATCGAACGGCGTTGCGGATTATAAGTCTTTTTTCAAAGGCAGTTTAACGCTGTTTGTCGTTGCACCCGTCATGACGGAAGGAACGGTAAGCGGATATTCGATCTCCCAAAAACGCTTTGGTCACGGCATCGGTCTTTCACAGCAGGGAGCCAAACAGCGAGCGAACTCAACCGAACCCACCGTGAACACTTTTGATAAAATACTCGGGTTTTATTACCCGGGAACGACGCTGACTGTGCAAGCCTACGAGCCTCCCGCCCTGACGCCAGCGTCTTTGCCCGACCATTCAAACGCAGCTATGATTTCCGATCTCGTTCGCGTACGAAGCGGACCCGGAACCTCGTATAGCACGCTCAACAGGCTGCCGAACGGGGCAAGAATAGAGGTGGTTCAGGCCAATGCAACCACCACGGGCAACATCGTATGGCATAAGATCTATTACGCGGGGCAGTACGCCTATGTCGCCGCCAGTGAGGGGGCAAGTGTCTACATCAGCGCGGTTGAGCCGGATAAGAGAGAACAGATTGCCGTCAGCTTCGAAACCAACGGCGGCAGCCCCGTCTCCGCACCGGACTATTACCACGCGGACAGTATAGCCGCCGCGCCCTCATCGTCAAGGGCGGGCTTCGCTCTCGAAGGCTGGTATTTCGACGCCGGGCTCACGTCGAAGGTCTCTTTCCCGATTATCGTCACGCGAAGCACCACGCTGTATGCCAAATGGGTATCAACCGTCTGTACCGTGAATTTTGACGCGGCAGGCGGCTCTCAGGTAGCGGGCGTGCAAAAGAACTACGGGGAAACAATTCCTTCCGAACCTGCCACATCGCGGCCCGGCTACAACTTTGCGGGCTGGTTTAACGGCTCCGGCCAGCGCGTCTCGTTCCCGTATACGGTGACGGATAACGCCACGCTGACCGCAAGGTGGAACGCGCAGCCGCAAACCAATCTGCTTGCCGGGGTCGGCCTCTCGAGCGGCTCATTAAACCGCGGCTTTGCGAAGACGGTGACGAGCTATAAAATCACAATCGGGGAGAACGACGGCAGCTTTACGCTGACGCCGGTGAAGGAATACGACGGCGCGACGATGACGATCAACGGCAAGCCGTATTCAAATTATACCGTGAACCTCGCCAACGGCAAGAGCACCACGATCAAGGTGAAGGTCACCTTCGCCAAGAAGTCTAAAACCTATAAGTTCACCGTGACGAGAGCAAAGTCATCCAACAACGCACTGAGCTCATTGTCTGTCATCGGCGGGTCGCTGGATCAGCCGTTCAACCCGAACGTGCTCAATTATACGCTCAATCTTGATGAGAACACGAAGAGCACGTCAATCAAGGCAACCGCCGCCGCGGGCAAAGCGGCCAGCGTTTCGCCTTCGTCCAAAAAGATTTCACTCAACAACGGGCAGAGCAAGGATGTAAAGATCACGGTTAAGGCGCAGTCGGGCGCAAAACGGACATACACGATCCATGTCGTGCGGGCGGCGTCCACGAACGCCGATTTGAAGTCGCTCAAGGCGAACGGGATGGCGCCGGGGTTCAGCCCGGGCAATACGAATTACACCATCGTGCTGCCCGCAAACAAGAGCTCAGCGAGCATATCCGCAAAGGCGGCCGGCTACAAGGCTGCGGTTTATATCGACGGCGCGAAAAAGTCATCGAAGAAGGTGACGCTCGCAAACGGACAGAGCACCGTTGTGCGTGTGACGGTGGTGTCTCAGGCGGGCAATGCGAAGGAATACGTGATCACGGTGATCAGGCAATAGGATTTTTATCAAAATTTAAGATTATAAGATGCAGTCTGCCGGAATTCCCGGCAGGCTGTTTTTTAGCAAAAGAGGATTCACATCATGTTCTGGTATGCAGCAAAGAAGGGCCGCTCTTGCACTGCCTTGTATGCTTAAGGGAAGATGAAGTCGATTAGCTTGTTATTCACACTTGGTTTGTATCGCCGATGATGTCGTCAATCCCTTGGCTGTCGGGGTTTGCGTCCTGATCGGGAAAGCCTCCCGCCATCCGCATCACCGTGATGCTCATTACCTCTTTGCCGTCAGTTTGAGCAGTTACGATATCGCCGGTTTGAAGATCTGCCAGCGAGCCTGTCTTTGAGTCGCTGCCGGATTGTATCGTGATCACGGTGCTGTCCGAAACGGTGATCGTCTTTTCTTCTTCTGTCAGCGTCATGCCTCCCGGCACATCGCCGTCACCTCGAAACGCGCCGCCGGACGGGGGATTACCCGGCACCTTGCCGTTCTGTTGAGGCATGTCACCAGACGGGCCATTACCGTCCTGCGGGCCGGTTGGGGCATCTCCATTCGCGGTCGCCGACGATGTTGCATCGGCTCCGTTTTGAGATTCGTTCATCTGTGGCCTCTGTGGCGGTGCGCCAGCGGCAATGGTGATGTTGGTGCCGTCAATGGCTGTGATTTGCCCGAATAATACCGAATTTGCAGCGGCGCTGTCATCCCCGTTGCTTGCACATCCCCCCAGTATTATAAAAGCGCTCAATATCCCAAACATCAGCATGAATCCTTTTTTCAGCATAATTAAAACCTCTCTTGCTTACTTGTTACGGGTATCATATCAGCGCATATTAACAGCATTCTGTCAGCGACATTAACAATTTATGAACACCGAATAAACAAAAAAGGCTGCTCTTGTGCGGCCTTCCTTGCATATCGTAGGGGAAACTATGAAACGGTTCTCTTTAAGCTGTGAATATGTCGGCCTGCAGGGTATGCTTGCGCTGTCATACCGCCCGGTGCATTGTCGTCGCCTCATGACGTGCCGTCCGGTGATCGCCTTCACCTTCTGAGCATTGTCGCCGCCACGAGACGTGTCGCCGGACGCGGTATGGCTTCTTTGCAAGCTCGTCTGCGCCTTCTTCGCGGATGCGCGGTCTCTATGCCCGCCGCTTTGCTAGCCTCTTTGGCTCTTGCCAACGTTGACTATCATATCAGCATTTCATGACAACATTCCGTATGGAATTTAAACAAACGATGAACAACGAAAAAGACGCCGACGTTGAGTCAAGCGCCTTTGCTTGAAGAATGCTATCTCACGGCACCACCTTGACGATGCTGAACATGCTGTCGAGCACGGCCCAGTTCTGCGGAAACTCGAGGCCAAGCAGCCAGTAGCTCACGCCGCGCAGATCGTATTTGTTGACGAGCAGCAGCTTGGCGCGTACGCTGCGCGCATCTTCGAACCAAACCTCGTGCTGAACACTGTTGCTGTCGTAGTATTTAAACGTGGGGGCTTGTGTCTGCTCGTTATAGCTGATATTTGCGCCCACCTGCGCCGCTAGCTTGAGCGCGTCCTGCGGGCTTAAGCGTTTGGCCCATTTGCCGCCCGGCATAAACGGCAGCATCCAGTCGTACCCGTAAAGCGGCATACCCATCAGTATCTTGCGGCTGGGTATCACGGACACCGCGTAGCGGAGCACCTCTTCAACGAGGTCCACCGGGGCAACGGCATACGGCGGCCCACCCGACCATCCCCATTCATACGTCATAATGATCACAAAATCGACGATTTCGCCGTGCGCCTTGTAATCGTGCGCGCCGTGCCATGTGCCCGTTTGAGAGGCGGAGTTCTTGGGCGCGAGCGCCGTGGACACCACGAACCCGGCGGGATGCAGCGCCGCCACCACGCGCCGCAGAAAATCGTTATAACGCTCAGCGTTTTCGGGCGATATCCGCTCAAAATCGATGTTGACGCCATAGTAGCCTTTGGTGCGCATTGTCTGAATCATGTTGTTAATCAGCGTATCCTGCACCGCCGTGTCGTTCAATATCGCGTCGACGAGCTCCGTATCGAAGGTGCCTGTGCCGAAGTTC
Organism: Bacillota bacterium; assembly: GCA_023406895.1. Taxonomy (GTDB): domain Bacteria; phylum Bacillota; class Clostridia; order Christensenellales; family SZUA-584; genus SZUA-584. The sequence goes on from JAEXTV010000031.1 coordinate 153,813, forward strand.
GTGAGCACGAGCAGCGGGGCGATGCGGAATTGCCGGGCTGCCGCGAGCATGGCCGCGTCGTTGATGGGCTTTAAGCTGCCGTCGGCGCGCACCTGATAGCTGAACGGGCTCAAATATGTGAGGAATTCACCCACTTCGCGAACGGTCTGCGCCTCAGTCTCGGGTGTGGAGGGCTCGATGTAGCCGTTGACTTCGATAAACCCGTAATTCTTTTCTCTGACCGGTATACGCAGCACCGTGCCGGGGGTCAGCGCATCGGGGTTCGTTATGCCGTTGAGCGCGATGATGCTGCCCGTTGTGGTCCCGAAGCGCCGCGCGATGGAAAAAAGCGTGTCTCCGGGTGCGACGGTATACGAAATTTCCTGTGTGGGGATCACCAGCGCCTGCCCAACCACAAGGAACGGAATATCACCCAGCGCATTGACGCGGTATATTTCATCGGGGGAAACGCCGTACCGCCGGGCGATGCTGTAAAGCGAATCGCCCTGCTTCACTACATGTATATCCAAATTAATATCACTTCCTTAAAACTAAAGTTTTGGTTGGTATATTATATGGAAACAGTCTCAGTTAAGTTTATTTTTATCCCCAAAGCTTTATCACTTTTTGGCTTTATGCAATATACTATACTGTATGCGCCAGTGAGGAATTCATAAATGAAGTTGGTGAGAAGATGGAACTATCAGGAAGAGAACTTTTTGCACGAATGATACAATGTGAAGCAGGCGGAGAGGGTATAGACGGCATGAAGGCTGTTGCGACGACAATCATGAACAGAGTTCACGTCTCATATGGGGAGTACTTAAGAACAGGGCAGGGGGATCTGCGGCGGGTATTGACCCAGCCGGGGCAATTTACCTGCTATATGGACACGGTGAACGGCGTGTATAATCCGCAGAATGTATGGAACATGGTTCCTGAGCAGATTCACTACGACGTGGCGGACTGGGCCCTTGCGGGGAATGTCCACGGGGGAGCCATCGAGACGCTTTGGTATATGAACCCGTTTATTCCGAATTGTCCGCCGTATTTTCCGTACAACCGCACAGGCGTCCAGTTTAACAGAGTTGCGCAGCATTGCTTTTTCCAACCGACAAGCCTTTACGCATTGACATAAAAAATTTAGAAAGGAGACACAAAAATGAACTGCAGTCAATACAGCTACGGTCAAACGAAACCAAATGATCATATGCCAAGCCACGATATGACGACAAGACCCATGCAGCCCGACGGCATGGATATGAATATGGGCAGACAGATGGGAATGCAAAGCCCTCAGATAAGCGTGGGGAGGATGTCTGATATGCAAACCATGCCAATGAGCACCGGGAGGACGGCAGGCATGCAGAGCCCTCCGATGGGAACAGGCAGAATGAGGGATGCTCAGGGGATGACCATGCCGGATACGGGACGGGGCATGAGCCCTGCGATGACACCGCCGCCCGGAGGATGGAATCTGCCCAGCACAACGGCGCAGCCACTCACCATGCAAACGCCGACGACCGTGGAAAGCCCTTATTACACCGCCGGATTTTTAAGAAACTTCATTGGGAAAACGATGCGTGTGGAGTTTTTAATCGGGACATCCGGCGCACTGGTTGACAGAACGGGCGAGCTGGTGGAAGTGGGTGCAAGCTACATTGTGCTCAAGCCTTCCTTCACGGACGACCTCGTGATGTGCGACCTGTACGCCATCAGGTTTGTGACGATATATCAGTAAGAAACATAGGGCCCATTATGAACGGAATAAGCCTTGAGTATAAGGGCTTATTCTTTTTTCTTCTCAGACAGTCCGCGGCTCATTTAAGTTTGAATGACGAGAGCGATTGAACGCTGATGACAGTGTTTAAAAAAAGATGACTTTTTGTCAGGCAAGTGCAGACCGTGCGCCCACCTCATCAGATGCTCACAGGCGGCTTGTATCGATATCGGCAGACCATATTCCAAAGCGGAGATGCTTTGTTCCGGGGATAGAGTTGTGATCTCTATCGGCGCTGTCAAAAAGCGCATATCGCCAATGTGGGGCGCATAGCCTTAGGTAAACGCTGATTAATTCGGAACGCTGTATTGATGGCTGCTTGCGTGCTCTGCGGTGTCGCTGAAATCTTGAAATAGCTCTGCTATTCCCTTGACTTCGCTCCTTGCATAGCGCGAAATCCACTCATCCATCCATCACTCCTCATTTAATCATCGTTTACTTGAATAGTATGGTGAAAGGAGGCTTGACATGAAACGAAAAAGCCTCATCGTGTTTGTAGCGGCCTGCCTTGATGTGGTGCTCATTGCGTTGTCGTTGGGCTTTGATTTCAATACACAGGTGTGCTTTTTTACAGCCGCGCATAGTGAAGATGCCAGCTACAACTGGTATTTTGTGCCGCGCAGTGACGGTTTGCAGCCCAGAGACCTGCCGGAGTTTTCGTTCATCAAGGGCAGGGATGCGTTTTGGGTGGGTGATCCCGAGGAAAAGTCGATATATTTGACGTTCGACGCGGGATATGAGAACGGCTACACCTCAAAGATACTCGATGTGCTCAAAGCGCATAACGCGCCCGCCGCGTTTTTTGTGGTGGGACACTATATCAAAACGGCACCAGAGCTGATCACCCGAATGGTGAATGAGGGGCATTTGGTATGCAGCCATTCGATGAACCACAAAGATATGTCGGCCATCGGTGACCTAAACGCGTTTAAAACGGATCTTGAAGAGCTTGAAAACACATACAAGGAGCTGACCGGGAAGCCGCTTCCAAAATACTTTCGCCCGCCGGAGGGCCGCTTCAGCGAGCGCAGTATAAAATTTGCCGAGGAGCTCGGGTATAAAACGATATTTTGGAGCTTTGCCTATAAAGACTGGTATGTGGATGCCCAGCCGTCCGAAGAAGAGGCGTTTAAAACCATCACAACACGCACGCATCCGGGTGCGATTGTGCTGCTGCACGCCACCTCCAAAACCAACGCGGATGTGCTGGATCGCGTGATTACCGAGTGGGAACGCATGGGCTACAAGCTCAAATCGCTTAATGAGTTTCCTTTTGAGCAGATGAAGCAGAACCCGGGAGGCTCTAAGGAATAATGCTGTTTGCAATAATGAGCCGCTAAAGCCGCCTTTACTGTCGCTGTCCTATGTATTCTTAGATGAATTGCAGCCGCGAGAGCTTGGTGATTCGCCTTTGAGAAGCTGTGCATTTACGGCTTCCCCTTTGAGGGGAAGCTGTTGCCGGCAGGCGGCTGATGCGGTGTTCTGATATCTTTTGTGAACCACGCCGGGGTACTGCGCCCCGGTCGGGGATACGAATTATTGCGCGGCATCCCCGCGCTTTTTTGCGCCTTTGATCACAAAATAAAGGCCGATTGGAATGAGTGCGAGGCTGATCCATTGCGATGTGGACAGCAGCCAGAACGCGCCGCGGTCGCCGTCACCGCGCAGGAATTCGAGAGCAAAACGGATGATGCCATAGCCTGTGATATACAGGCCCGTGATCTGCCTGTCGGCACGCGGCTTGCGCGAATAGACGAAAAGAATGCAAAAGAGTATGAGATTGAGTGCAGACTCAACGAGCTGAACCGGGAAGAATGCGATGCCGTGCGGCGCGACCGAATCGGCGCGAAAATACACGCCCCAGGGCGGGTCCATCGGCAGCCCATAGCAGCAGCCCGCGCAATAGCACCCGATGCGGCCCACCGCGTGCATGAGCGGCACCGAGGGGATCAGGCTGTCGGTCAACGGCCATGCTTTTAAACGATACTGTCTGCTGTAGACAAAAACACCCGCCACCGCGCCGATTAAACCGCCGTAAAACACGAAGCCATGCGTGAAAAGGAAGGTGATATCATTAAGCGTCCAGGCAGTTCCCGCGTGCGCTTCAATAAAGCTCGGCAGTGAGATCGCAAGATAAAGCAGCTTCGCCCCAACAACCGTCCCGATCAGCGCATACAGCGCGCAAAAGAAGATATCCTGTTTGGGTATATCTCGCCGCACCGGCAGATAGACCGCAACGAGTATGCCAAGCACGCAGCCGAGCAGTATCAGCGGGCCGTACATCGGAATGGTCAGAGAGAAAACGGTGATCGTCGGGAGCATCTTGATCCTTTCGGTGTGTATTAGAAAAATAGAGAAAGAGTGCAGCACTCTTTCTCATATGTTCTCACTGCAAATTTTAGCGGATAAGGCTGACCGGTGCGAGACAGGCGGTGCAGGCCAGCACCAAAATAACCGAGAAAGCCAACGCGACAATATTGAGCACAAGACCCGCTGTGGCCATGCCGGTCAGATTCTGCTTTCTCGCCGAGATGCTCAGCACAAGGCCGACAACGCCGAGAATGATTGAAATGAACCAAAGAAACCAGAAGAAGATGGCGAAGAAAACCGCGCATATGCCAAGGACCATACCCGCTATGGCCATTCCGTTTTGATTCGCAGGCGGAGTGGGCTGAGTATTCTGAGTGTTCTGCTCTTCCATGGATTACCCTCCTTAATGATTTTAGAGTTATAAATACCCTTCGAGTATACCAAAGAATGAGATTGTTGGGTAGAAAAAGATGGACTTTCTTATTTTTTCTAACATGGACTTTCTTGTTTTCATTCCGCAGACTGTTGGCTGGCAAATGTGATGCCCAGCTGATTTGAAACATCATCAATAAGCAGATCCCCTCTGTAAGAAAAAACAATTCTTTGGCCTTCGTTGCCAATAATGAAATCACCGTTTGGTTCTATCTTGACGGGAATACCCAGCTGCAGGCACAAGCGGTAGACGCTTCCCGCAGTCATTAAGCCTTGATCAACACGCACGTCGGAGAAAGTTTGCGGTTCGCCATCAATCAGTACAGTCACAGCCGCACCATATGACAGTTTGTACTGTAAGGCTTTTTCGTCTTTCCATGGCGTATAATCACTGGTAAAAACATCAAGCATGTGCCGGAGCATCTTCAGCGCTGAGGCCTCGCTGGAAAGCCAGTCGTTATCAGTCAGCACGGGTCGCGGGATACCATTGGGGAAAGGGTATGGAGAATCAGGGGGAAGCACCCCGAAATAAAGGTCTGCGCCGCGAGCAAAAGGATATGTTTCAAGGTAGTCTTCGGGGATCGACGGAAGTATGGAGGCCAGTGTCTTTAACTCCTCATCATTTGCGACAGGCAGATATATGGTGCCATAGCACATGTCGTAAGCGCCGTCCACACCTGACGACCGAAGCGTTTCTTCAAACGCAGATTCTAAAAGATTATCTCTCATCAAATCAGCGGTATCGAGTATGGCATAAACCTTAAATTCCAGATCACCATAATCGGGAAGGCTGCATGTGTAAATGTGTCCCGTATCTGCCTGCTCATACTTTTCAGAAACTTCGATGGTTAAATCCGGGTACTTGTCGCCTAAATAAAGCTGTACGGCATCCGGGCCGGTAACAACTTGAACAATGGGGATGGATTCAGGTGTCGGCTGCGGAAAATATTTAGTGCCATTTTGCCCGTTGAGCAGCAAGATAACGCAAAGAACAAGCACCAATGCGATTGGAGAAACCCCAAGGGTAATATTCAGCTTGCGGTTAGGATGCCGTGCCCTTGACCGCGCTTTAAGCGTGGTGAGCAGCCGGGCCAATTGACGGTAGGGAGGACGATTGGGATCTCGATTCTTTTTTGCGAAATATGCCCGCCGGATGGCATCGTAAACCACGGGATGGATCGTGTAAAAATCTTTGTATAAAAGCTTGGTCAATTCATCGATGAATTCCGGTGAATCCATGACATGCTGAAAGTCTTCACTGTTGAGAAAAGTATACCATACGCTTTTCTGGGAGTTGCCATTGGAAAGCAGCTTGTATGCATTGTTCAGGACGGAGATAAAAAGAAGTTGTTCTTTGCGTTCAAGATACTGCAAGCTTTCGGCAGGAAAAGCTTCAAAATCATATCTGTCTTGTTCCGCTTGAGTCTGGTCGTTCTCGGGCAAGCTTTTTTGGGTAAAATCAAAACTGACGGGTTTTTCCGGCGCAGGGGAGGAAGGGCCTAACACAGGTTGGTCGATGTCAGCCGCCCGTTGGGGCTGCGACGATGAGGCCATAGCCAACGCCTTGCGATAGGCTTCGTTGAGCCTCTGAAACTCCTGCGGATGCTCTTCGGGGTGAAATTGTCTTATTTTTTGAGCATAGGCTTTGCGAATTGTATCCGCGTCTGAATTGGCTTCGATACCAAGCATGTACCACACATTCATAGCAGCATCTCTTCCTGACTTTGTTAATTTTCTGATATAATCGTGATGCCCAAAGCCTGTGCAGCCTCGCCGATGTCAGCCGTCCCCTCCTCGGAGCATACGATAAAACTTTCATGATTATAAAAATTCAGCTTGTTGTCTTTGGCTAGGAAAGGTATATCAAGATGTTTACAGAGCCTGTAAATATCCCCAGCCGATATCACACCGTTCTCTGCCCGGACATCCTCGAATGTTTGCGTGACATCATTCGCTTGCACGGTCACGGGCTGCCCATAGCTTAGATAAACGTTGCTGTTTTCTTGTGATAACGCAAGATTGGCCCATGGTTCATATCTGATCGTGTACTCTGTGCGCATGTCTTTAAACAGCTTGAGCATACCTTCTCTGTCGCGAGGCCGGTTGTGCCCGTCATACAGTTCGTATGCTGTGATCTTGGCGAAAGGAAATATAACTTGCTGCGGCAGAACGGTGATTTTTATATTGAACTCGCGAACAAACGGATACAAATTTGAGCACTTTTCCGGAAGAGCCATTAAAGAGTCGGACATTTCTTCAAGGTACGCGTCGCTATTATAATAATAGTACGCAACGTCTGAACAGTTGTTTCGGGGAATAAACAGATCAGAAGCGTATTCAACAGCCGTTTCCGCTAGGTTATCCTTAATTGACGACAAATCAAAAGGCGGGCTTGCATAGGCTTTAAACACCAAATTGTTGTATTCGGGCAGCGTACACTCAAAAGTATGAACTGAATCGTCTTCTATTAAGGATTCAAATACCTTGATATCGATATCGGGATATTCATTTTTGATATATGTTTCAACGTTTTCCAGTATGGTGCTGTTCAGTATGCTGTCAGCCACAGAAACGATCTTGTTGCTATTATTATTTTTGGCCAAGTAAGCAAGCCCAAGAGAAGCCAATATTGAAATCAAGATAATCAGCCAAATATGCTTTGCAATAAATGACACACAAACGAATAAATATCTTTTTAAGCCAAGCTGTTCTTTGAGTATTTGCGCAAGCTGTCTGTACGGGGGGAGATTAGGATTACGGTGGTTGTCTTTGAAATATTGCCGCCTAACCATTTTGTATATAGCGGGGTTGAAATCATGACGATGTTTTCTTAGCAGCTCGGTAAATTCGCCGATGAATACCGGTTCATCCATCACTTTAATAAAACGTTCGCTATTAAAAAAAGCGTGCCATACATCGAGGCGAGCTTCGCCAATCGTAATAAATACCTGGATCTTCTTAAGAATATCTGCTGGGGTCAGGTATTCGGACCCTTTAGGTGCAGGTTTGGTCTTGAATTCATCGTAGTCAAAGTTATCACCTTTGGGTGTTTTATTTTCTGTTGTTGCGTCTTCCGGGGAGCGGCCGAATTCATATTCGGCGGTTTGAGGCTCGTAGATATCCGTTTCCGGTATGTTGTCATCAAATAAGACCGTTTGCTGGACGGTGTCAGCAATGGCCTGCCTGTATCGTTGAGCTGTTTAAACTCTTCAGGGTGTTCTTCGGGGTGGAATTGCTTAATTTTTGCGGCATATGCTTTGCGGATACTATTGGCATTTGAACCTCTGGGGATGCCCAGTAGACGCCAAGGGTCTTTCATTTATCGTCTCCATCATTATCAAAGCGAAATAACACCGAGTTTTGATCGCTCATACCGGTGGTGAACTGGTCAAGAAATTCAATAAACTTAGCACGCATTTTTTTAATAGCCAAACGCTCCTGTTTTTCGAGTATCCCCATAAATACTTCGTAGTTGTGCATAATGGTTTCGCGCAATGAACCTGTCGTTTCTTCAAAAAGCCGTTCCGCTCGCGCCAAAACCAGTTTGTTCTCGTCCTCATCACGAGGATGAATTTTAAGCTTGGCAAGCTCGCTGATCCGCTTCTCAACCTCATAATCGGTCAATGAGCTGCCTTTGCTGATAATAACCAGCCGTTCCCTCTGCTGAGAGGAAACGTTGACCGCATCCACCTCGAGTATGCCGTTAATATCATAAGTAAAACGCACATCAATACTTTCCTGGCCGCGAGGCGCAGGCGTAACTGACATATTGATTTCACCAAGAAGAACATTGTCTTCCGTGTACATGGATTCCCCTTGATAAACCCCCACTCTGATGTCCTTTTGCCAGTCTCCCGCCGTACAAAAACGGCTTTCCTTGCTTGTCGGCAGCGCGCTGTTGCGCTCAATAAGCACTGACATGAGTGAGCGATGGGGCTGAATTCGGTTGTGCACGTTGATACCTAGAGAGAACGGGCATATGTCTGTCAGCAAGAAGTCCTTGATTTCGCTGCAGCGTTCCTTTATGCCCACGAAGACGCCGAGCCCAAGAGCAACGGATGTGTCGGGCGACCCGTACTCACAGGTTTTGATGCCGCAAATATGCTCAAGATATTGCTTGACGATAGGCATATGGCAAGAACCGCCCACGAGAATTATGCTATGAATATCCTCTTTACCAAGACCGCTGTCCTTAAGCGCGTGCCGTACAGGCTGCTCGATGCGTCTAAACAGCGCTGAGGAAATTTCGATGAGTTTTTGATTGCCGATAATGATGCTGCCGGTGATCTCTTGATTAACCACCTTCATTTCCGTCGAGTTCTTTTTTGACAGCTCAATTTTGCACAGCTCCGCCTGCCGCAGCAATATAGCTCGCCCGGTCTCGGAAAGATCCTTGAATTGAATACCGTTTTGCTGGCAAAAGTATTGTGCCATCACCTCGTCAAAATCACTGCCGCCCAAATGATTATCGCCGCAAACGGCCAGAATACTGACGATGTTTTCAAAGCATTCGACAACGGAGACATCAAGAGTTCCGCCGCCGAAGTCAAACACGATATAGTTGCGATAAGCTGTCGGATCACCGCCGGCCATATAGCTGGCAAGTGCAGCGGCTGATGGTTCATTCACCAGTCTTTCCACATGAAGCCCTGCGAGTTTTCCCGCGCGCTTTGTTGCGCTGCGTTGATAATCATTAAAATAAGCGGGCACGCTGATGATAGCCTCAGTAACGGGTTCCCCTGTAAAACGCTCCGCGTCTTCACGCAGCTGCCGAAGAACAAGCGCGGACAGCTCTTCGGGCAGGTAAGCTTGTTTTCCCAGATGAAATTCGGTGCCGCTCCCCATTTGCCGCTTAAAAAGTGCCGCTGTCAATTCAGGATGAGAGATCAGGCGTTCTTTTGCGATCTTGCCAATATACAAAGTGCCGTTCTCATCAATGCTGACAACGCTCGGTGTTAAAAATTCGGAAAAACTATTCGGAACCAATTCACTTTTGCCGTTGCGCCAAATGGCGCACAGGCTGTTGGTGGTTCCAAGATCAATACCTATTACTGCCATAAGCCCTCCCAATGACACCACTTTATACATAATAAACCATAAATATATACATTTCAACAATAACGGTATACTTTGTATGAAGCTGCTACGGATTATCATTGATTTAAGGTTTATTTTGGGTTGAAAGCATGATATACTTTACCAGTTAATTATCATTATGAATAAGGAGCTGAAGTGCTTTGGCAAAGATCAATAAAAAGTACAAATATTTATTGCTTGATGTGGACGATACGCTGATGGATTTCAAAAAGATCGAAGCGGAAGCGCTGCACAAGCTGTTTGAATACTACGGGCATCCGCTCACCGCGGAGCTGCTGAAGGTTTATCATACAATCAACAAAGGGCTTTGGGCAGACTATGAACTGGGCCGCGTGGCCATGCGCGATATGCTCAATAACCGGTTTGGGCAGACTATGGCCGAGTTTGGCATCGCGGTGGACAGCGGGGAGTGGGAGCTGCGTTATCAGGCCCTACTCGGCGAAGGCGGGCATCTTATCGACGATGCGAAAGAGGTTGTCACACGCCTTCGCAATTCATACAGGCTGTTCGTGGTCACCAATGGTGTGAGGGAAACGCAGCGGCGCCGGCTCGAAGCGGGTGGGCTGTACAGCCTTTTTGAGGCGGTGTTCGATTCGCAGAGTATCGGTTATCAGAAGCCCGCGAAGGAATTTTTCGATCATGTGGCGGCGAATATCGACGGCTTTGATAAACAAAGCGCGCTGATCATCGGCGATTCACTGACGACCGATATCAGGGGAGGCATTTCGGCAGGCATCGATACCTGCTGGTTCAACAGAAACCCGGAGAAGAGCGCGGAGGATCTGCCCATCACCTATACGGTCACGAGGCTTACGCAGCTTTATGACATACTCGGAGTAACGCATGAGGGATAAGCTTCTCGGGTGGTATGATGATAACAAGCGTGATTTGCCGTGGCGGCGGCGCAGCGGCGCGTACGCGGTGCTTGTATCTGAAATGATGCTTCAGCAAACCACGGTGGAAACGGTGCTGCGCTATTATGAACCGTTCCTTGAGCGCTTCCCTGATGTGCATGCGCTTGCGGCGGCGGATGAGCAAGAGGTGCTGGCCTGCTGGAAGGGGCTCGGGTATTATTCGCGCGCGCGCAATTTGCACCGCATTGCGAAGCTGGTTGTCAGCGAATACGGCGGCGACTTTCCCGATTCGTTTGAAGCGTGGCGAAAATTGCCCGGCGTCGGGCCATATATGACGGGCGCGGTGATGAGCATCGCTTTTGGAAAAGCGTATCCCGCGGTTGACGGCAACGTGCTCCGCGTGATTTCGCGGGCTTTTGCGCTGCGAGAGGACATCAGCAGCCCCGCGGCGCGCAAGCAGACCGAAGCGCGTGTGGCCGCGATGATGCCGGCGCAGCGCGCGGGTGATTTCACTCAGGCGCTGATGGAGCTCGGTGCACTGGTCTGTCGTCCCGTTTCGCCCGATTGCGCGGCCTGCCCATGGCAAGAGGATTGTGCGGCGCTTCGTGAAGATATCGTGAATGAACTGCCTGTCAGAAAACCGCGTGCCAAGGTGAAAACCGTGGCATTGTGGGCGGCACTGATCGAAACGCCGGATGCCGTGCTGCTGCATTACCGAAGCGGAGATACGCTGCTGGGGCGGCTCTGGGGCCTGCCCGTCGCAGAGAAGCAGGAAGGTGACTCAGCCGAGACTGCGTTCTTTAAAAAGTACGGTATTCAATTGACTGATGGAGAAGCTTTAACGCATGCGGCGCACGTGTTCACGCACCAGCGCTGGGAGATGGACGTGATCGCATACAGGCCGCAAAATGAGATAAAACCGGATGACGGCGAATGGGAGTTTGTCAGCTGGGAATCAATAGATGAAAAGCCCATTCCCACGGCGTTTATGAGGATATTAAACGATGTGCGCAAAAGGAGGATAAGCGATGGATAAGAAGGCGGTATTCGCGGGCGGATGCTTTTGGTGCATGGAGCCCCCGTACGCAGGCATTCCCGGCGTGAAGCAGGTGCTCCCGGGCTACACGGGCGGGCAGACAGAGAACCCCACTTATGAGCAGGTTTGTGCGGGCGGCACGGGCCACTATGAAGCCGTCGAAGTCACGTACGACCCTGAAAAAGTGTCGTTTGAGCAATTATTGGAAGTGTTTTGGCGCCAGATAGACCCGACGGACGCATTCGGACAGTTCGCGGACAGGGGCCGCCAGTATCAGACGGCAATATTTTATCGCGATGACGAGGAAAAGCGCATCGTCGAGGACTCGGTGCGGCGCATCCAGCGCCTGTTCGACAAACCCATTCGCACACAGGTACTGCCCGCGGCTGTGTTTTATCCGGCGGAGGGCGGGCACTGTGAGTACTATAAGAAGAACCCGACGCACTATACGCGCTACAAGGCGGGTTCGGGGCGCGAGGCGTATATCCACAGCGTGTGGGGCGACGATGCGCTAAAACAAAGGCTCACGCCGGTTCAGTACAGCGTCACAAGGCAGAGCGCCACAGAGCCGCCGTTTCGCAACGAATACTGGGATAATCACGAGCCGGGGCTGTATGTGGATATCATATCGGGAGAACCGCTGTTTACGTCGAAAGATAAGTTCGATTCGGGCTGCGGCTGGCCGAGCTTTTCAAAGCCGGTGGATAAGCGCCGCATCGAAGAAAAGACTGACATGAGCCATGGGATGATCCGCACCGAGGTGAGAACCAAGGGATCGGATGCGCATCTCGGGCATGTGTTTCCGGACGGGCCGGGGCCGGAGGGCCTCCGGTACTGCATCAATTCGGCGTCGCTGCGCTTCGTGCCAATTGATGATCTTGAAAAAGAGGGATACGGCGAATACAGGAAGCTGTTTGAGTAGCAGCTTTCTGCTTGTTAAAAATGCTGCTTATGTCATTGCTGTGAAAAGCAATTCATCGGTCATCCAGTCCACTTCGTAGTGAGGAGCGAAGCGACGATAGCGAAGTGGAATAGGATGAGTTAAGACGGATTTTTTATCCGCTGTCGCGGTCACATAGCGAAGCGCGTTCGCGACGATAGCGGAAAGAATGCCGCTGTCCGTCGGTTTAGTCACTGTCTTGCGGCAGCGTATGAACGATTGAAGAGTCGCTCGCTTGTTACATACGTTCTTAGCGCACCACAAGATTGAATGACCGAATATTCTGTTTGAGTTGAATTAAATTGTGTTTCTTTATTTGCCAAATTCTCATTCTTATGTTATAATCGTTATCGAGAAATATTCCGAATAAGAAGGGGTCAAGAGTCATGAAAATCGTCTCATGGAACGTCAATGGCCTGCGCGCGTGCTACGGCAAGGGCTTTACAGATTTTTTCACCGCAGGCAACGCGGATATCTTCTGCGTTCAGGAAACAAAGCTGCAGCGCGGCGATTTTGAATTTGACCGGCCCGACTACTTTGATTACTGGAACGATGCGGAGAAAAAGGGCTATTCGGGCACGGCGGTGTTTACCAAGCAAGAGCCCATTGCGGTCACCTACGGCATCGGTATGGACGCGCACGACCATGAGGGCCGCGTGATCACACTTGAGTTCGACGGTTTCTATTTCGTGAACGTGTACGTGCCGAACGCGGGAGAGGAACTCAAAAGGCTTAACTACCGCATGGAATGGGACGAGGCCTTTCGCGGCTACCTCACATCGCTGGATGCCAAAAAGAGCGTCATCGTCTGCGGCGATTTTAACGTGGCGCATCAGCCGATCGATTTGAAAAACCCGTCTTCCAACAAGCACACGGCGGGCTTTACCGATGAGGAGCGAGAAGGCTTCACCAAGCTGCTGAGTGCGGGCTTTACCGATTCGTTCCGCCATCTTTATCCCGAAAAGCGAGACGCGTACACCTATTGGTCTTACCGATTCGGCGCGCGGGCGCGCAACGCGGGCTGGCGCATTGATTACGCGTGCATTTCACAAAGGCTCAACAGCGAGCTGCGTGAATTCACAATACACAGCGATGTGATGGGCTCAGATCATTGCCCGGTATCTATCGACATATTTTAAAGGAGGGTATTTTTATGGCACAGTTTATTTGCAGAGCGTGCGGTTACACCTTTTACGACGAGAACAACGAACCCGACTATGAGGAATTGAGCGAAGCGGTTCCGGTCGATTTTGAATGCCCGTGCTGCGGCAAAACCGAATGTGAGCTTACGAAAGAGCAAGCGTGACGGTTCACGCATAACCGCCGCGTCGATTCAGAATAATAGAACCATGACGACGATGACAATGCTGAATCACGCGCAGACGTGTTTTAATGAATTTGATAAGCACCTGATGGAAGATGAAAAGCCTTCCGTCTATTTTGACGAACTCGTGGAGAAGGAAGCGTTTCCGCAGCAGTATCCGTTTACGATGCTGACCGACCTGATTGGCGTGGAACAGTCGCCGACGCATCATCCCGAAGGCGATGTATGGCGGCATACCATGCTCGTGGTGGACAACGCGGCGGAGATCAAGCGCCTCAGCAGACAGCCGCGCGCGTTGATGTGGGCGGCGCTGCTGCACGACACGGGCAAAAAGGAAACGACAAAGCTGCGAAAAGGCCGCATCACCGCGTACGATCACGACAAGGCGGGGGAGCGGCTTGCGGTGAGCTTCCTCGAGGCGTGCGGACAGAGCGATGACTTTTGCCGACAGGTGAGCGCGCTCGTGCGCTGGCATATGCAGGCGCTGTTCGCATCCAAGAACCTGCCGTTTTACAACCCCAAAGCGATGATGGCACAGACGGACGTGAACGAGGTGGCGCTGCTTTGCCTCGCCGACAGGCTCGGGCGCGGGCCAATCACCGCGCAGCAGCTTGAGCGCGAGCAGCAGCAGATTGCCGCGTTCGTGGAGAAAAGCCTCAAGTACAGATAAAAGAGAATGAAATGAAACGCATTTATGGCGCGCGCATCACGATAAAGCTGATGCGCGATTTTTTAATCAGCATCGGTGATTTACGCCGTGCCGAGAAAGACGGCGACATCGATAAGAAGTTTGTGAAGCGTATTATGCTGGCCGTGACGCATGTGAACGGCTGTGCGCTGTGCAGCTGGTTTCATACGCGCGAAGCGCTCAAAATCGGCATGCCGCAGGACGAGATAGCGCGCCTGCTTGACGGAGAACTGCGTGACACACCCAGGGATGAAGCGGCGGCGCTTGTGTTTGCGCAGCACTATGCGGATACGCTGGGCGCTGTGGATGCCGATGCGTGGCGGCGCATCGTGGCCGCATACGGCGTGCGGAAAGCGCGCGGCATCCGAGCGGCGATTTGTATGATTATGGCGGGCAACGCGCAGGGCAACATCTGGGGCGCTTTTGCGTCCCGGCTCAAGGGAAAGCCGCAGACCGGCAGCAGCCTTGGTAAAGAGCTGGGTGTGCTCGTGTGCGATATTTTCGCAGTGCCGTTCATGCTCATCTGGGCGGCGTTTGCAGGGCTGATGAGGCGAATAACCTGGGCTGAAAGGCTGTATAGTCATTGATAGTTTATAAATTGCTAATCGGCATATAATATACAAACGCCTGATTTTGTATTTTTGGTGGTATATTATGTATACAGAGAATGATATTGATAAAGAAAAACAAGGTGATAAGATGTCAGCTTTAACTGAAAGAGTCTTTGAAGTGAAGCCTGATAAGACAAGCGAATTCATGAAAATGCTTAGAAAGCCCATGATTTCGAAGCAATTTCTTGAAGATTGCAAAAAGGCAGCCGACAGCATCAAAGATTCTAAAAAAATCAAATAGTGCAGGTCTTGTTTTGAACACGATCCCGCTTACTGAGGAAAATACTGATATCATCAGCCATTTTTGCTGCGGCAAAGAAGGGTTAGACAATTATTTAAAAGAAGTGGCTTTGAAAGACCAAAATGATCACAAGGCAACAACCACACTTATCGTCAAGAATTACCCGGAAAAACGACACTCATAGGTTATTACACGCTCAAAAATACGTGTATTTTATTTCTTTCTGCAAATACCTTAAGGGGCTATCCGGCCATAGAAATTGTGTTTCTTGCCATTGACAAGAAATATCAAAGAAAAGGGTTAGGCAGTAAGATATTAAAGAAGATAATATATAAATCTATTGAGATATCACGATCATTCTCAGCAATCACAGTTCTCATACTATCTTCAGAGAAAGATGTCGTCGGTTTTTATAAAAAGAATCGATTTATTGATTTCCCGGATGTCTTTGAGATACTTCATGAAGATTGCAGAACATCAACAATTCCGCTTTTATTAAATCTGCTGTACGAAGAATAGCATTATATATATTTCGTTTGATTTTGTATAATTAGATATTTTTGACTTTCATAACATTCCGTGATACGTTTAGTGCGGGATGGATATATTTGCATGAAACAGCGGTGATACATGAAATTAGTAAATACAATTCTCAAAATACTATTGCTTGTACAAATTGCAATCTGCATATTGACACCATTCGACTCACTTAATACTGTTGCGCCGCTTGCAATGACCTTTTTGTTTATTTCGCTGGGTTTTTGGTTGCAGATCGAGCCTTCCGTCAAATATAAGGAAGCCATGCAGCAGGTATCCGAAGCCCATTATGAATTCTCGATGAGAGTGTTTCGTATGAAACCCAGCAACACAGAAGTTGAGAATGCCGGCAAAGCACGTTTGCAAGCGAGCGTTATTTTTGGCTCCATTTTTATTTCCATTGCATTGATTGTTTACATCGTGGTTTTCCTTGTCTATATAGATAACAATTTTTCATATTTAATTTTCTACTTTTTCAAACCAACGAGGATAATCGGAGCTCTCATTTTGTTATCAAGCTGCGGGTTGCTGATTGATCGAAAAGTAAAAAACAAGAGGAATAAAGAAAAACTATTTTCCGAGGCGAACATCTCGCAAACCGGGCTTATCATAGAAAACATTCTGTTATCTATGATCACTTTTATTTATTGATTCAAGAAAACAAAAGGATAAGTCTGTGATAGAAGAATGCCGCTGTGGTATAATATGGCCAAGGGAGGGTTTGTCCTATGGCTATTGAATACGCATGTATCGTTCCGCATCCGCCGCTTATTATTCCGGCGGTCGGCAGGGGAAAAGAAAGCAAAATCGCCGCCACGACGGAAAACTATCACAAGGTTGCCAAAGAGATCGCGCGCATCATGCCAGAAACCATTGTGGTCGCATCTCCGCATGCCGTGATGTACGGCGACTATATCCACATTTCTCCCGGCAAATCGGCGGAGGGCGGGTTCGATCACTTCGGCGCGCCGCACGAACGCTTCGAAAAAACATACGATACCGAATTTGTGAGCACGCTTTCGGATATCGTATTCGATAAAAACATCCACGCGGGCACCTTGGGCGAGCGGGACCCGGAGCTCGATCACGGCACAATGGTGCCGCTTTACTTCATCGATCAGTATTATAAAAACTATCGCCTCGTGCGCGTGTCATTATCGGGTCTCTCGTATCTGGAGCATTACCGCTTCGGCAGCTGCGTGGCACAAGCGGCGCAAAAGCTCGGCCGCAAAACCGTGTTCGTCGCGAGCGGCGACCTCTCGCACAAGCTTATGAAAAGCGGCCCATACGGCTTTGCCGCCGAAGGCCCCGAATTCGACGAGCAGGTGACGGCAGCGATGCCCGCGGGCGACTTCTATCGTTTCTTCGATTTCGCCGAAACGTTTACCGAGGCGGCGGCGGAGTGCGGTTTGCGCTCGTTCATCGAAATGGCGGGCGCGCTCGACGGTCTTGCCGTGAAGCCCACGGCGTTTTCGTATGAAGGGCCTTTCGGCGTGGGGTATGGCGTCTGCGGCTACAAGATCGGCGCAGCAGACGAGAACCGCCGTTTTGCGGACATTTATGAGTTGAAACAGGCGCAAATGCTCGCGGAAACGAAGGAGAAGGAAGACGCGTATGTGAAGCTTGCGCGGCTGTCGCTTGAAACCTATGTGACGACGGGCAAACGCGCGAAGCTGCCCAAGAGCCTTCCGAAGGACATGACAGACAGCCGGGCGGGCGTGTTTGTCTCGCTCAAGAAAAACGGGCGGCTGCGCGGCTGCATCGGCACGATCGAGCCGGCTGAGGAGTCGATCGCGCAAGAGATACTGCGCAACGCGGTCAGCGCGGGCACAGGCGACCCGCGGTTCGACCCGGTCACGCAGGATGAATTGCCCACCCTTGTTTACAGTGTGGATGTGCTCGGACAGGCGGAGCCCGCACCCTCAATGGACGATCTGGATGTGCAGCGCTATGGCGTGATTGTCACCAAAGGGTATAAGCGTGGTCTTTTGCTGCCTAATCTTGAGGGCGTGAACACCCCCGAAGAGCAGGTGAATATCGCGCTGCAAAAGGCAGGCATACTGCGCAACGACAAATACACAATGGAGCGCTTTGAGGTGGTGCGGCACAAATGAGCAAACTGCTCTGCGGTATCTGTCCGCAAAACTGCATGCTGGAAGACGGCCAAACGGGCTTCTGTCGTGCGCGCACACGCTGCGGCAACGAGATCAGCGCGAACAACTATGGGCGTGTCACGTCGTTGGCGCTCGACCCGATCGAAAAGAAGCCGCTGCGGCGTTTTCACCCGGGCAGCATGATACTCTCAGTGGGCAGCTACGGGTGCAACTTAAGGTGCCCGTTCTGTCAGAACTTCGAAATCTCCATGGCGGATGAGAAGCTCGGCGGCGTATATGTGTCGCCCGAAGCGCTGATCGAAAAAGCGCTATCCATCAAAGATAACCTCGGCGTGGCGTTCACGTACAACGAGCCGCTGATCGGCTACGAATACGTGCGCGACTGCGCGAAGCTGCTTAAAGACAACGGCCTGAAAACCGTACTCGTGACCAACGGCTACATCAACGAAGGGCCGATGAGTGAGCTGCTGCCCCTGATTGACGCGATGAACATCGATCTTAAAGCGTTTACGGAAAGCTATTACCAAACGCTTAAAGGGCAACTCGAACCCGTGAAGCGCACGATTGCGCTTTGCGCGCCGCGCTGCCACGTGGAGGTCACCACGCTGATTGTGCCCGGGCAAAACGACAGCGAACAGGACATGCGTGCACAATCAGCGTGGCTTGCGGGCATCAGCAGGGACATTCCGCTGCACATATCGCGCTTTTTTCCGCGCTACCATATGGAAGACGCGGCACCGACGTCCGTGGAAACGATCAGACATCTTGCGGCCGTCGCGCGCGAGTCGCTCACACACGTCTATATCGGCAACTGCTGATGCTGATATGACAGTCAATACATTTATATCTTCCATGCCAAATCATTGAAAACCATACCGTATATTGATATAATAAATTAATATTGACTGATCAGGAGACGCTTTTGGACGAAGAGACAAATGCCGGTTCTTTGGTGACCGATGCAACGCAGGATGCAGAAGAAATAAAACCGCTGATCACTGCCAAGCTCACGTACGAATGCGGCGGTGTGCGCCAAGAAAAGGTGACCGCACAGCTGTTTGCCGACGTGCTTGAGATGTCGGGCGCCGGGTTTTCGCGTACGCTCAAGCTGAGCACACTTTCCGCAGTGGAGCCGGGCAATTACCGCATGATCGTCCGCCATAAAGCGGGAGATATCACACTCTCGATGATCGGCCATCTCTATGAGGATTTTGTGCGGTACTTCATTAGCGCGTTCAATGAGATCGTGTTTCACGAGTCGTTGATGAGCGAGACGGTGCACTTTGAAGCCAAGGGGCAGTATGTGTCGCCCACGGGCGAAACGTCGTCGGCGGTTTTTCGCGTCTGCGAGACGGCGCTGGCGGTGCTGCCGGAAACGCACGCGCTCGTGCGCGTTCCGTTCTGTTTGATGGCCGATATCAAAAACGAGCCGTACCGGCTGACCATCACGGAAAAGCGGGGCAAAAGCCATGTGCTGCAAAAGCTCGGCTTCGCCACCGACGATTTTCTGCGCGAGTTTGCCAAGCGCGAGAAGGAGCTATTAAAGCTTACGAAGGAAAGGCTGCAAACCATCGCGCCGGTCAGCGATGCGCTCGCCAAGCTGATGACGGAAGGGCTTGTGGTACCGGCTCGGCAGATCAGAGACATATCCGCGCCATTCGCGGATGCGCTCGATGCAAAGCTTTTGGAACAGATTCCGGATGAGTACGGTTATTTAAAGTCTGTTTCAGGCGCGCTGGCTGTGGGCATCAAGCGCGGGCTGATGGGTGCGCTGACGGGAGAAAGCATCATATTGCTTGCGTCTGTCGAGAACAAGGTGATTATGGAAAGCCTCGGCGAGGCGGCGGCAGCCACGTATGTGTTCGATATGGGGCAAACGCCGTGGGAGGCCTTTTTGCCCGCGTTTAATGAGAGCATGCTCGCGGTCAATTTTCGCCGTGAGCCGATTTACATGAGCGACGAAGCGCTCGCATCCGAAAAGCACGAGGCATACAGGAACGCGATTGTGCGCTGCCCCGCACTGGGGACACTTCGAAAACAATATTTGGGGCGCGTCGCGCACGGCGGGTTTGACGCATGGCAGCGCGCGCTCAACGGGTATATCAATCCATAACCATGAAATGTGGTATTGAGGAGGAACTCTATGGCAGGCTACGATAAACCATGCATCGGCTGCGGTACGTTCATCGGCTACGACAGCCACTTTTGTCCCGTGTGCGGGAGACAGAGCCCGTTTTTTGACGCGTGCCCCGCATGCAACATTGAAATCAAGCGCGGGTGGCAGCGCTGCCCATCCTGCGGGAGAGATCTGTATACCGTTTGTCCGTTTTGCGGCCAAAGAACGTTTGTGGCCGAGAAGTGCGACAATTGCCACCAGCCGCTGATGATCAAATGCGAAAACAAGCTGTGTCAAGGTCTTCAATTCTTTGAAAACACCAAGTGCACCTTGTGCGGCAAAAAAATAAAGCATAAGAAAGGAAAGTAAGGTTATGATGCAGGCATTTACGCGCAATTATGAGGATAACAGCACCGATGCGGGATTTCAGTTCACGTTTTACTGCGACGTGTGCCACGACGGTTTCAAAACGTCTTTCATCGAATCGGCGACATATAAAAAGGGGAGCCTGCTCCGGGGCCTTACACGCGGCATCGGGGCGGCGGGCAGCCTGTTCGGCGGGGCGCTCGGCAACATCAGCAGCGCGGCTTATCAGGGCGAGCACATCCTCGGAGAGCGTTTCGAAGGCATGTCGCCCGAATGGCAGAAGGAGCATGAAAAGGCGTTTGCGATGGCGCAGAACGAAGCCAAGCAGCATTTTCACCGCTGCCACAAGTGCCACAGCTGGGTGTGCGACACCTGCTTTAACGACGAAGTGGGCCTTTGTGCCGAGTGTGCGCCGCGCGCCAATGTGGAAATCGCGGCGGCACGAGCCGATAAGATGAAACGCGACATATGGGATAAAGCGGATCAGACGCAGGTGTTTCAGGGTGAGATTGAGCAGAAGACGACGTTCTGCCCGAACTGCGGAAAGCCTGCGGGCAACGCGAAGTTCTGCACCAACTGCGGCGCGAACTTAGCGCAGAACACCTGCCCGACCTGCGGCGCGGAGAACGACCCGAGCGTACGGTTCTGCGGCGAGTGCGGCACAAAGCTGAAATAAAGATATGACAAGCAGCGCTGGGTGAAAACTCGGCGCTGTAATTTATTTCGCGTGATGCCTCCCTCAGTCGCCTAACGGCGACAGCTCCCTCCAGAGGGAGCCAATTGTTCGAGATAAGATGAATTCCAGAAGGTGTCGGCTGAACTTGAAGCATGGCGAGGATCATATCGATCTGCCAAACGACCCAATAGTGAACCAATACTATCAAAAAAGCACGAACCCATGCCTCCCAATCCACCCCTGCGGAGAGAAGAAAAAAAGGGATGCTTAAAAGCATCCCGTAAAATCATTCTTACATGTACTTTTTATCAAAGCCGATCACTTCGTAGTAATCCGGTTCACCATAACTATCGAAAGGAACCGGATTCTCAATCGGGACATACAGCACGTCGATGTCCTCTTCCCTCAGCCTGTAGCCCTCGCCGAACCAGTGGTCATGATGTAACTTGGTACCGTCTTCAAGCTCGTAACTGTAGGATATACCAGCCTCGTGAAAATTCCTTCTGACGATGTTCATTATTCTTGACCTCCTTATTTTTTGAAGTCGCCAAAAAGGCGCGGGGTAACAAATGTTTCATTAGCCTACACTGATGTCCTGCATTCTTAAACGTACGTTGGATATTGAATACTTCGATATACAATCCGTTTTTCCTGCATTGACAATAAAGTCACAAACCGGTTGCCTGCCATACTATAATCTATACAAAAGCCGGTGAAATGATAACACAATAGCTATCGGCTTAGATAGTAAAAAACTGTTTGCGAGGAGTGCGGTTTGTTCTTCAGTTCTGCCGCCTGCTGGCGATAATCCTCAGGCGAGGAAATCGGTCAGCGAAACTGGCATTCAGCATAGGAGATGTGTGATTAAAAAATGTTTGCAAGCGCATAACAATAATTTTAACAGAAAGAACTTGTTAGATAATCAAATAATCTGTATACTCAATCATAGATTAATGCAGAATATGACGAGGGAGATATATTCGTGGATTTATTTGAAAAGTGTTATTCCTTTACCGATGCAAAAGAAGCCATTGCGTCAGGGCTTTATCCATACTTTCATGCCCTTCACTCCGCTCAGGATACCGAGGTGGTGATGGACGGCAAGCGCATCATCATGATTGGCTCCAACAACTACATGGGTTTAACAAGCGACCCGCGCACGATTCAGGCAGCCAAAGACGCACTGGACAAGTTCGGGACAGGCTGTTCAGGCTCTCGCTTTTTAAACGGAACGCTCGTTTTGCATGAGCAGCTGGAGGAAGAGCTGGCCGACTTTTTCCATAAGGATGCAGCGCTCACATTCAGCACTGGTTTTCAAACGAACCTTGGCATCATCTCCACCATCGTGGGACGGCATGATTATATACTAAACGATTCGGAAAACCACGCAAGTATTATCGATGCAAGCCGCTTGGCCTTTGCGAAGAATGTGCTCAAATACGAGCACAGCGATATGGCGAGCCTGGAGGAGCGGCTTCAGCGGCTGCCTCTGGACGCCGGCAAGCTGATCATCACAGACGGCGTGTTCTCGATGAGCGGCGATATCGCAAAGCTTCCTGAGATTGTAGAACTCGCGAAGAAATACAAGGCACGCATACTCGTGGACGACGCGCACGGCGCGGGTATGGTGGGTGATTGCGGCCGCGGTACCGCGAACTACTTCGGTCTCGAAAAAGAAGTTGATATCATCATGACGACGTTCTCCAAATCGTTCGCGTCGCTCGGTGGATGCATCGCCGCGGATGAAGACGTGATCAGTTATGTTAAGCACCGTTCGCGCCCGTTCATTTTCAGCGCGTCGATACCGCCGGCGAATGCCGCTGCCGCGCGTGAAGCGCTGCGCATCATGAAATCGGAGCCGGAGCGCCAGAAGGCGCTGATCAATATTTCGAACTATATGCGCGGCAAACTCAAAGAAGCGGGCATACCGATCATCGAGGGTGAAACGGCGGTGATACCGGTGTTTACCTACGATATGCACAGAACGTTTGTCATCACCAAGATGCTGTTTGATGAGGGTGTTTATGTGAACCCCGTGATTCCGCCGGCCGTGAAGGACGGAGAGTGCATGCTGCGGACAAGCTATACCGCAACGCACACAAAAGAGCAGATGGACACGGCGGTCGAAGCGTTCAAACGCGTGTTTGCAAAGTTTTAAAACATTTCGTTTTCCCCAATATATAACCTTTTTTACAAGGCGCCCTTTTCGGCATCTTGCTTTTTTTACCTCCAAACATTATGATTTATAGGAATGATCTGGAGGACTCGTATTGGACATCGTATTTGAAATCTTCGCGTGGCTTGTTTTCGCGGCAGCAATGGCGATACTGGCCGTTAAGTTCTTTCGGGGAAAAGAAACCGTCGCGCTGCTTGCGCAGCCGCAGAAGCTGGGCGGGGGCATACTTTTTAAAATCATCGCCGCCGTGCTGCTGTCGCGCATCGTCCTGTATCTTTTGAGCTTTGCTTTTACGCATATCATCGGCTATCCGAGGGATTTCCTCGACGTCTGGAACGAATGGGACGCGCAAAGCTATCTCTGGATAGCGAACAACGGTTTCTACAGCCCCGACGAAGGCTGGATACGCGTCGTGTTCTATCCGCTATACCCGTTTGCGGTCTGGCTGCTTAAATTCATATTTGTGAACGACGTCATCGCGGGATTGGCCGCGTCGTGGGGGTGCCTGTGCGGTGCCTGCGTGTTTTTGTACAAGCTTGTGCTCTTAGACGCGGATCATAATACGGCATTCCGTGCCGTCAAATTCCTTCTCATATTTCCGTGCACCGTGTTTTTAGGCGCGCCGTACACCGAATCGATGTTTCTGCTGTTTTCGTTTGGGTGCCTGTATTACGCGCGCCTCCGAAAGTTTGTACCGGCCTGCGTGATGGCGGGGCTCGCCGCAATCACACGCAACATGGGGCTGCTGCTCGCCGTGCCGGTATTCATCGAAATACTCTGTGCCCACTCTCTGACGCCGCATCATTTCAGGCAGGATTTCGGTAAGAAGCTCAAAGCCTCGCTCAAGGATTTTGCGTCTCTGCTGATCATAGGGGCAGGGGCGTTGGTGTATCTTTTTTTGAACCACGCGATGCTCGGCAACGCACTGGCGTTCATGCAGCACCAGCAGGATCACTGGTCTCAAAGCTTTGGCAGCTATGCGAATTCGCTGATGACCACGTACAATCAGATGCTCGGTGAGCCGGCCATCCGGCGGCAGCTTCTGCTGTGGGTGCTGCAGTTTATCGTGCTGATACTCGGCGGCTTAAGCCTGCCGCTCATCAGCAAAAAGTCGCGCGTGTCTTACGGTGCTTACGCGGTGGCTTATGTGTTTGTGGCGTTCTCGCCCACCTGGCTGCTTTCGGGTTTGCGCTACTATATGGGGCTGGCCGTGCTGTTTCCATTGCTCGCGGCGGCCGCAAGGCGAAGATGGCTGGATGTCCTGCTGACCGTCGTCTTTTCAGTTTTCGCTGTGGCGTTTTCGTGTTTCTTTGCCGTCCACTGGGAGGTTTTATAATTTATTTGTGAGGTGATTGTGATGGAGAAGCCAAGGAATTTTATAAGAACGTTTACCGGTATTTATCTTGATCCGTATGTGATAACGCCCGAACAGGTTGAGATTCTTGATATTGCGCATTCGCTTTCGCTGATGACGCGGGCCAACGGGCATATCCGCCATTTTTTTTCGGTGGCACAGCACGCGGTGAACTGCGCGCTGGAGGCAGGTAACCGCGGCCTTTCACGGCGTATTCAGCTCGCCTGTTTGCTGCACGATGCGGCGGAAAGCTATATTTCGGATGTAACGCGCCCCGTGAAGCACCGGTTGGAGGGCTACGAGCAGATAGAGGATTTTGTTCTCGGCGTGATATTCGGCAGGTTTGGGCTCGGCCAGATGAGCGGGGATGAGCTGCGCGCGGTGAAAGAGATAGACGATGCGATGCTTTACTACGAGTTTGAGGCGCTCGCGGGTGTACAGATCAGAGACGTTGCGCCTGTCATCACGATGTTGCACGATTTTGCATACAAGCCGATGGCGGATGTCGAACGCGATTTTCTCAGCATGTTTGACGTGCTTTCGAAATAATAACCGGAATCCATTGGAAACGGCCTCTGTGCCTTTCCTAGCGTTTTAATCGCACACCGAAAACCTTGCCCTTCGGGCGTACAGGTTTCTGTTTTTTCGTTTCTTGAAATGAAAATGATAAAATAAACAGTCCTATAACTCCAAAGGAGTATGGTCGATGCGGAACGCTCCACAGCCTTAATCGCATGCCGAATAACCTTGCCCTTCGGGCGTACAGGTTTCTGTTTTTCGTTTTTAGAAATGAAAATGATTTAATAAACAGTCCTATAACTCCGAAGGAGTATAGTCGATGCGGAACGCTCCACAACTTTAATCGCGCGCCGAAAACCTTGCCCTTCGGGCGTACAGGTTTCTGCTTTTTCGTTTTTTGAAATGAAAATGATTAAATAAACAGTCCTATAACTCCGAAGGAGTATGGTCGATACGGAACGCTCCACAGCTTTAATCGCGCGCCGAATAACCTTGCCCTTCGGGCGTACAGGTTTCTGTTTTTTGGGAACGGGCATGCGGCGTTTGATTAATTTCGTTACCGTCGGAGGGTATAAACATCTTTTTATTTTCGGAACAACGAAAAATAATTATTGATAAACAATAAAAATTAATTGACAGACGTTCAACTCCGTGCTACGATCTCCTTGAAAAGAGATCATTCAAGGAGGCATTTTGTTTATGACGGATACCAGTTATCTTTTCCAATATTTTATGGAAAAAAGCCAGCCCGATAAAAAACCCGTCAAGCCGCAAAATACGGCTAAGCCTAAAAAGAGCAAAGGGGGCAAAAAGTCATGAACGATGATATGACAGCTCCCCACATTCAGGGCACGCCCAAACGCCGCGCCAATCTGCGGCTGCTCATCAGCGCCGCTGTGTTCGGTATCCTGTTTGCGGCAATATTCGTCAATCAGGGCCTTGGCCTGAACCTCTCGATATTCTTTCTTCTCATTTACGCGTATGCCGCGTTCAACCGAAAATCGATTTTTGCCGTTCCGTTCCGGCAGGAAAAGCTGCTCTATCTGTTTGCCATACCGGTTGTGTTCTTAAGCCTTTCGCTTTTTATAACCAGCTCTTATATTCACGTTTTCAGCATTCTCGCGATATTCGTTGTGATGGTGGTGCAGTACACGGTGCTTTCGGGCAGCGCGCTGAACCGCTGGGATGAAGGCGGCTTCATCGTGGATCTCGTGATGACGGGCATCAACCGCTTTCTGTTCGGCATTGTCCGGTTCGTGGGTGATGGCATGAGCGCGCTGTTTAAGGGAAGAAAAAAGGCAGGGGCGCTGGCCGGGGTGGGCGTCGGTATATTGCTGCTGCTCATTGTGGTGCCGCTGTTGGTCACCGCGGACGCCAACGTATCAAACCTGCTGGGGCGCTTTATTGAAAATCTCGCGCTCGGCGACATTTTCCTCTATGTGTTTATGTTTCTGCTCGGCGCTTCGATGATCATGGGGCCTGCGTCCACGGCTTTGGAACCTGAAAGCACGGGGCCGAGAAGGGCCATTTATTTCACCAAACGGCCGATACCGGCGGTGACGGTCGGCGTTGCGCTTACGATGGTCGCTGCGGTGTACGTGCTGTTTGCCGCGGTGCAGTTCACTTACTTCTTTTCACCCGGAGAGACGCTTGCTGCAGTGTTCGGGCTCACGAGCTCGGCGTATGCGGTGCGCGGCTTCGGCGAGATGATGTTTATGACGTGCTTTAACTTTGTGCTGATTGTGGTGGCACTGCGTTTCACGCAGCAGAAAGACGGAAAAACGCAGCCGTATTTAACGATTCTCTACGTACTGCTGATTGTGTTTAATTTCGTGATACTCGCGTCGGCGCATATGCGCATGACCTGCTATGTGGTCTCTTTCGGGGATACCGTCGCGCGGCTGCTGTCGCATTCATTCATGCTGCTGCTCGTGATTTTTAACATTGTCATGCTCGCGCGTATCTTCTCGG
This sequence comes from Bacillota bacterium, assembly GCA_023406895.1. GTDB lineage: Bacteria > Bacillota > Clostridia > Christensenellales > SZUA-584 > SZUA-584. Next base: position 180,934 of record JAEXTV010000031.1, read on the forward strand.
ATAAGGTGAAGCTTGTGCGGTGTTTTGCGGCGGCGGCGCTGATATATATTTGTACGCTTGCCGCGGTGAACCCAGAGCGGTATATCGCGGGGGAGAATATCAAGCGGTATGAGCGCACGGGCAAGATTGACGTTGAATATCTGCTCTCGCTGCCCGGGGATGCGCTGGCGGACACGTGTGACTTCTTGATCGAGAATCCTGATTTGCTCGATGAGTCGGCGCGCAGAGATGCCGAGCTGCGGCTGCATATTATGGAGAACCGGGATACCGGCTGGGCGTCGCTTAATCTTGCGGACGAGCGGGCGGAAGCGAAGCTTAAAGCGCTGCTTTTCTGATAATGAACAGGTCGCGGCGGTTAAGCAAAAATTGCCGAACGTAGGGGTGAAAAAAAGGGGTTGCCTAATCGCCGCGTTTCTGTTAGAATAATTTTCGCAACACGCCTCCTTGGTCAAGCGGTCAAGACACCGCCCTCTCACGGCGGTAACAGGGGTTCGATTCCCCTAGGAGGTACCAAATAAGCAGTCTGTCATTGATACAATGGCAGGCTGTTTTTATTATTGTCTTTTCATAATGACCAATATATAGTAACATTAACAACGGTAGTATCGGCAACATCATCGCCTCGGCTCGGTTTGAGGATGAGACACCGGATGTACCGGATGACTATTTCTTCTACCATTACGACAAACGCGGCAGTACAACGGCGATATTAAAGCCGGACGGAACCTTGATTAAAGGATATACATACGATGAGTTTGGCAACCTTGCGCAGAGCGGAGCCAGCAGCTTCTTGAACGAAGTGACATTCACGGGAAGTGTCAGCGATACATCAAGCGGACTCCAATATATGAACGCGCGGTTCTATCAGCCGAGTACAGGCCGTTTCTTAAGCCAAGATACACATACGGGGAATGCGTATGACCCGTGGACACAGCATTTGTATAGCTACTGTGGGAACAATCCGGTTAACATGATTGATCCGACAGGACATTTTTGGTATGATGGAAATACACAATATTCAAATGACACAAGTCCTCAAGAAGTTGAAGAACAGAAAAAAGATATTTTACTTAAACAAGCATTGGAAATGATTTTAGAAGGTTTAAATCCGGCAGGATTTGTGCTTAATCGTATGGCGGAGACTTGTGAACAGAATTATGCTGAATACGAGAACGATCCAAGAATAGAGACATTCGTAAAGTGGGCTACAATGAACGGGATTGATTTGGACAGAATGTTCAATAATGATAAGCCCCTTTCACTTGATCATTGGATGGCAAATATCAATGGGTTCTTATATGTGTATAGTATATATCAAAGTGGAGCGAATTTTGCAGGAAAAGGCGGAGCAGCTTCGTTAAATGGAGGTGGAATCAGTACAGCGCCGGGGGCGGCAAAAAATGCGTTCTTAGACTTTCAGAGCGAAGAATTATTAATGAATCATTTTGGACGACATGGGGCTGAAATGGGATATACTAGTTCTTCAACATATCTGCAGGGCGCAAGAGATTTACTTAATTCACCAGTATCAGGTTCAATTGAGGGTTTTACGAGTTCGTCTGGAACAGTATTTAGATATAATAATGTAACTAATCAGTTTGCAATTGGTAGTAAATTTGGTACCATTTCAACATACTTTGCGCCAGAATATGGTATGAAATATTGGCTAGGGGAAGTTGCTAAGTATGCACCAAAATAGGAGGATACTATGAAAAAGAAGTTTAAATGCCCTTGTTGTGGATATTTAACATTTGACACAGAACCAGATAATACATTTTATATTTGTCCTGTTTGTTTTTGGGAAGATGACGGACTGCAATTGTCAATGCCACATCTTGAGGGTGGAGCTAATGACGTGTCTCTTTTGAAAGCAAGAGAGAATTTTAAAAAGTATGGAGTATCAGACATGCGTTTTTTATCCAAAGTAAGGAAACCTTTAGATGAGGAAATGGAAGATTTAGACTCATAGAACATTGAAGGATATACGTATGACGAGTTTGGTAACTTTGCGAAGCTGTCGATGATAGCTCTCAATTGTATTTATTGTTAGATGATCTTTCGTATTTCGAGTAGGTTGTTGATTTTGTTTACTGCAATCCATCGTATAGTTCGAATGCACCCCCTCTAGCGAAAATGCACCCCCTCGACCTCAAAAGTCAGGTTCCGTTAAATTGTATCAATCTCGTACTCTTTAGACAAATAAGCAGTCTGTCATTGATACAATGGCAGGCTGTTTTATTTATATGAAAAGCTCAGAATTCAAGCGGGTTCGGTACTTTTGCATAAAGTCAGATGCCGATTTTGTTCACTTTATAATAACATGTTTGCATTCTTGCACCCTGATAATTATATTATGCACCCCCTAAGTGGGTGTTCCCATTTGTCAAAAAACCTCACCCTTTCTTAGCGATGTATGTCAGTTGGAATATATGGTATAGCTCCGATCTTGCGAGCTTTATTATAACGCTTGTGTATTCGTCCGCGCTTTGGTTATAGTGCTTGATGGCTGGTTTGCCGAAGCGGACTTCCCTTCGACTACGATATGGTGGTCGCCGATGAACTGTCATCTTTTAAATCACATCAGGCAAAGCGGTTCAAAAGTCTGCTGAAAGTCAGGCCGTCCGTCAGAAGAATAGTTGGACTGGCAGGGACACCTTCTTCCAACGGCCTTATGGACTTGTGGGCGGAATTCCGACTGTTGGATATGGGGCAACGGCTCGGGCGTTTCATCGGGCATTACCGCAATACTTTCTTCGTACCGGACAAAAGGAGCCAGCAGATAGTGTTTTCCTACAAGCCGAAGCCCGGCGCGGAGGAGGCCATTTACCGCCTCATATCCGACATCACCATCAGCATGAAGGGCGGCGATTATCTTAAACTGCCGGAACTGGTGATGAACGAGGTTCCCGTCCGGCTGTCGGAGAAAGAGATGGAATACGTGGATGCCCTAAAGCGCGATCTTGTATTGTCTCTAAAAGAGAGAGAAATTTCTATCTAGGCAGTAAGGTTTTACGTTTTATTTACTGCAGGTACGTGCGATGCTTTGACATGATTAATACTTCAATATATAATCAATTAAAAAACATGAAATGCAATTTTGGGGTCAAAATGAAATATAGAATAACTCTTAAAGAGCTTGCCGGGCAGTTGGACTTTTTCAGCAAAATGTATGACTGCGTGCGAATCGTTGATCCTTCAAACAAAAGGGTTATTGAACAGAATAATACAACGCTAAAAACATCTGATCAAGTATGTTATGATTACTGGGCAAACAAAAAAATATGTGATAATTGTATATCTGTAAGAGCCCATAAAAACAATGAATGTTTTTATAAGCTGGAACAAAGCCCTGAAGCGCTCATGATGGTAACGGCGATTCCAGTTGAAACTGATACGCCAACAGTATTGGAGTTGTTGAAAAACGCAACCCAGAGCATGATGGTAGGAACTGGAGACTACAACGAAGGGCAAAGGATGTACCGGTTTGCAGCTGAAATCAATAATCTGATTGTAAGGGACGAATTAACAAAACTGTATAATCGACGCTATGTTGATGAGCGGCTCCCTGCTGATATTGTTAAATCAACAATTGAAAAGTGGCCGATATCCATTGCGTTTATGGATATCGATAACCTGAAAACGATTAATGATGTATACGGACATAAAGAGGGCGATAAAGCTTTAAGAAAAATCAGTAATATAATCACTCGCAGCATCAGGAATAATGTTGACTGGGCTGCGCGATATGGCGGAGATGAGATCGTGGTTTGTTTAAACAATACAGATGAACAGTCAGCATATATTATCGCTGAACGTATACGAAAGCAGATTGAGGAAGATGGCATTGATATTCCCGGCTCAAACGTATCAACGACAGTATCCATAGGGATATTAACAGTAAGAGAGAAAATGATGACTTCGGATAAGATGATTGAAGTGGCTGATCAAAACATGTACCGGGCGAAGCGTAACGGAAAGAACTGTGTCATAGCGACATTTCTATAAAGATTTGAAAAAATTAAGAATTGTCCGTTTTGTCCGCCGCGGATACGCTATAATGAGAACATGAGAAAATAACCTGAATCCTTCACGGGGATTCCCCGCGAGGGTTTTTCTTTTTGTTCACGTGAGGTTTTTCTGCACTGTTCGCACATTTGATTGATTGTAATATAACGGTCGCGGACACGCTTACATGTCCTGCCGTACGGGAAGATTACACCTGCGGAAGAGGTTCACCATATCAAACCACTGTGTTTGGATGGAATAAAACGGGTAAGCACGCATGGTATTCCGACCGCAAGCAGTCCACCATCTGACCACTAAAGCCGGGTAACCGTTAAATTGTATCAATCTCGTTCATTTTAGACACGTTAGTAGCTTGTCATTAATACAATGGCAAGCTTTTTTAATTTGGCGAGATGCTTTTAACCAGCGTGAAATATGGGCTTTCGGACATTTCAGAGCCAATATCAATCTTAGACGTTATGCTTTAAGCATGGTTTCAGCACCCGAGTAATAATAATATGCACCCCCCTCGTAGACAAGAAGACGAATAATTAAAAAGTATAGGAATCGTTAAAAGTTTGAAGCCGATTTTTTAGATGAAATGTTTCTACAGACAAGGCACGTCGAGTATTGTTGTCTGCTGAAATAGAAGTAATAGGGGAGGCCGAAAATGGCCTGAAATAGGCTTATTAAGTGTATAGGAATTGGTACATTTGTTTATTTACGGCACATTGTTAGAAAATTAGTTTTTGATGATTATGAGCATTTTTGCTTAATTGGCAATAATTTTAGAGTATTTTGAGCATCTAAGATTCAATGAAAAAATAGATGTCACTTGCCTGCTGCTAAATGTATCATTGATGTGCTGACCAGTACTGTACTATGGCACTTTCTGGTACCGTGCGGGCATCGCAGAACAGGCCGGTTTTTCCAGACGTTGACGCACCGTCATAGAATGGATTTCTTGATTTAGTTATACGCCGTATTACAGGTTTAAGGCTACAGAATAAACTCGTATTTTATAAATTCTAAAATTCTGTGTTATAATTGGACTTGATGGATTTAGATTTAAATAATGAGGAAACTAAAATGCATAACAAAAAGATGGATACCACATTATTATCTTCAAATGCTCAGCAAATGTTACTATCAGGAAAGAGAGTAGATACTGTCAAAGGTATTGAAAATATAAAGAGCATATTTATTGAAGAAGGTATTCCCCTATTTCCAAAAGTTATAGAATTTCAAGATCTCTATGGTGGTATTTGGTATAAAATTGGTCCAAAATACCATAAAGGTTTTAGTATGGACCTATTTTATTATCATGATGTTAAGAGGAAATACCAATTCCATTATTATAGCAAGGAGGAAGACAGATTCTACTTCCAATGTATGGATTATCATTATGCAGGTGATATTGGGCCATGTATTGATGAAGATGGCAAAATCTATTATTTTGGAATGGGAAATTATTCTATAACTGCCGATACCATTGAAGAGTTTTTAGAAGATGAGGCTGTCAAATTTCATATGATCAACGATAATCCTGAAGCACGTTGGCTTACACGAGGGGCAACTCCAAATGAAGTTTTACAATTTCATAATAATGTCGAATTAATTCGTATAGAAAACAAATCTTTTTCAAATAACTATTTTGAATGGTGGGCAGACGCTTCTGAAAATATTTTTATAAGAATCAATATTGTAAAACATAATCACGCTGCTGTATATTGTAAAGATAAGAATGCTCTTATTACTCTTTATAAAGAGGAAAAGACGGCAAGTTTTTTCATTACAAGTTATTAGTGTGTATTATAAAAAAATCAAACTTCCGATAACAATATTTTCACGCTTCGAGCATGCTCGTGGGTTGTTGACACCTTACCGGGCTGCAAGCCTCATCCAGGAGAAGACATATGGGCTTTTTCAAATTAACTGGATGAAACACCAAAACCCATCATTGTGGATAGAATCTGCTTTTTACTGCCGGACTTATTTTAAACGCATGTAGATTATACCCATGTATACGGCTCCTTTATTGGTTTTCTAGCGACTGTAATTATAGCATTAGTATTTGATATCAAAAACTTTATCGGTCTTTTGAGAACAGTAACGACGCTCCCTTGGTGTGGAAACATAATCAGCAGTTAACTAATAACGACGCATGTGGAGTGTTGTCTACTGCTGACACGGAAAGAATAGGGGAGCGGTGAAAGCCCTCTATTTAAGTCTTATTCTTTATAGTTTCATTTCTTAAAGGCCCAACAATCAATTTTTTATCAAGATAGGAGGTATCATTATAGAGTAGTTAGAAAAATAGCCTAACTACTCTTCTAACTACTAAGTCTTTTGCTTGCCTGCCATTTATCATAGAAAAAGAGGAAGAGAATTTGTGGCTTTCGCGCGTGTGCGGACATTCAGATCGAGCTTATGTGGCGCTCCGCAATAATTGCCAGAATTCGCTTGCGGGCATTTTGAGCCCTCTGCATACGTATATTGTCCGGTCGACGAGAGAAAGAGTCGAATAGGGAACAGCGTCAGAGCCCGGATAGGTCTGAACGTCTTCAAAAAAGTTTTTTAGAGTCAAGTAAATATCGTCCCCCATATTCACACAGATGGCGCATTTTCCGTCGTAGCCGTTGTATCCCCAGTAATAAGCGCCCAAACTTGCGCTGATGGCCGGCGGCAAGCTGTATTGTTTGCCGTAATAGTCTATAGCGCCGACCGCGCCGTAAAGGCTGCAGTATATCGTGCAATCCTTTTGGTCTTCTTCGGGCAATGAATGGTATACGTCGGCAATGGATTTCGCGAGTTCATTCCAACCGAGGCGCCCTGCGAAGAATGTAGGAATACCCGTAAATATGATAGTGTCCCATCCCACGTGTTCGGAGTAGCCGATGGCTTCGTTGTAATCGGCAGTGTCCTCTGGAGACAGCATAGGTATACTCACTGGGGTGAGTGCGGCACCCAGCAGACACAGGACGACAATGTAACATACCTTCAAAGTCCAGCTGAGCTTTCTTTTCTTTTTTGGGCATGCTTGCGGTTCGGTATTCCCGGCTTCAGACAAAGGCAGCGGCGCATTGCGGAAGTTATTCTCAAAACAGACGGAGCCGAAGGCAACCAGAGGCAGAAGCACACCCGCGAGCGCGTAAAATCTCACCGAGAAAACGGCAGAGAGAGTAAAGTAAGCAAGAAAAGCCCACGCAAACGGCCTGAATACGCGCCCTCTTTTGGTAAAAAGCATCACCAAACCACCCAGCCAGAGCAGCACATTGGCAGGATTCATGACCACAAATACATATTGAAGCAGGTCTATCGCCGTGGGGCTTGCTGTGCGGGCAGCCTTGTACGCAAGCAGGTATTCATAAATGGGGAAACCGTTCACAGCCTGCCAAACCACAAAAGGGACAAAGCATGCGGCCGCAATAGCAATGGATATAAAGAACCATTTGCTCGCAAGGTATTTGCGCGCATGCGTGAGCAGCATGCCGATAACAAGACAAACCAGCAAGAATCCCATAGTAATTTTGACCATCAGCCCAATACCGGCAATGAAGCCCAGCAGGACCCATGTACGGTGGGTGGCCGCACCTTTTAGAATTTTGGCGGTCTGGAATATCAAAATGGCTGACATCAGTTGATCGAATGCGTCATAGGTGAACATACCGGAAAAGGTCATAAACACAGGTGCCAGCATTACCGCTAAGGCTGTTAAAACCTGTGAGAGCCGTCCTCCGCCCATTCTCCGCGCCGTGAAAGCGGCGAACAACATAGCAAACGAGCCCGACAGCGCTGGGAAAACGTGCATCGCCGGGATCGAGTCACCCAGAAGCAGACGCGAAAGTGCCATAAGCCATCCGGTGATCGGCGGTGCATCCAGATAACCGAAGGACAAATGGCTGCTCATTGAGTAGTAATAATATTCGTCAAAAAAAAGCCCGTACTTTGAGTTAACCGCCATATGGAGAACAAAATTCATGACCATCAAATAAACGACGATGGCCGTGGCACCGGTGAGAACCGTCTTTGTAAAAATCTTTTTCATAGTTCCTCCGATTAAAATAGAAATAAATATTAAAAACATGCTTGAGACGTGCTTATTTTATGCGGAGCAAGTATAATCAAGAATAGATAAAATTATCATATAATGGTAAATGATTATCCGGATGAGGGAAAAGGCAATTCAATCTGGATAAATTTTAAATATAAAAAAATACAGAATCCATTTCTCATGGAGGTAGCTTTCAATTTTGATTTGCCGGCTTTTTGCCCCTATCCACTGAACCTATTGTTCTTTGTGACCATAAGATGTATTGAATCACAAAAGGGGAGGTAAATTAATTCTATCAGCCCCGGTTATTGACACGATAAGCCCGGAAAACGAGCATTTTCGAGGTCTTCTCAGAGATTCATATATTAAGATGCAGTATATTAACGCATCCTATATCACACTGTAACTTGAGTGATGTTATTAATAATATAGACGTTAATGGGATTAGTTTATGGAGAAAGCAGAAAATGCACATTGACCACTAAAGCCGGGTAACCGTTAATTTGCATTAATCTCAGTCACTTTAGGCAAAATGAAAAAACAGAGGAAGCGTTGAAATGAAAGTAACAAAAGACATAGATCAAAATTCGGCATGTACGGAAGAATACGTCTTGAATTCATCGAGCAGGAGCTGAAGATTTGAAATCACATTAAAATATACCGAGATCATATAGAATAATGCATTTTAGCACCAAAAAAAGGGGAAGGTCTTGTTGTAGCTTACTCTTTAGGTGCCTTCCCCGTAATATATACTAACGTTTAGCAGCCCGTTTCACAGAACGTGATGGCATCTATTTTATGAATCGGGATAAGTGTCACGTTACCGAATATGCTCCGGCAGGGACAGCAGTTTCTATGCGTAATCAGCTTTATAAAATCGCAACGCACCGAGCACAGTAATCCTGTAAATCTGCAATCTTCTACGCAAACGCTTATAACTTCATCTTCGTGCTCCTCTAATTCTTCAAATAGGCCACGGTTTTCGAATTTATCCATTGATCGAACCTCCTTTTTAAGAATTATATTGTTCAATATTATGATATTGCGATTTATATAATCTGTTACTAAATATGCATTGAATAAATGAATTGGCGATATGATATTTAATGTTTACCATTGATTATTACGCTCGATTCAAATTTCAAGATAAGGCTTCATGTTTTTGAAAATGCGTGGGCAAAACAAGCCTAAGATGGCTTTACTGCGCCCCTCAAAACTATCCTAATCCAAATGGCGGGTATCGTTATCACTGCTAAACGTGTCATACGTCTTTAGACGGAAAAAACAAGGTGATAAGTTTGGTCATGAGATACAAATATTATGTGAAAGATTCTACAGATGAAAACAAGTTTTGTAAGCCTTCCGGGCCCGCAACGATTTCTTTTTTAACAATTAATAAACCTTCTGGCGTGGTCCCGATACACCATTTAACCAACGTCACGCATCCTTCGGCAATCTCAATAGCAGTTACACCATAAGGATGGACGCAGCATCCATCGTTAAAATATAAAGGCTCTCCAAGATTGGGGAACACCGGCCTGTGCGTATGTCCTGCGATCAGTATATGTCTCTCTTTTTGTGCCCACTTTGATAGAACTGACTCAACTGATGACTTTTTACTGTTGTTCTTTGCAGGGCTCGTTGGATTGTTAATTCCAAAGGCTTCAAGACGTCTCCAAAAATGACGAACAAGAAATCTTGCGAGTCGCCATAATCTGAAATTTAAGAAATCCACCTGATGTCCGTGAATTAAGAATATTGAGTTTCCGGTTTGGGAATGACGAAGTACCAAGGCTTCGGTTGGCTTGATTTTTTCAAATAAAGGTTGTTTTTTTTCCAGTCGGCTGTCAAAATAACAACATAGATTACTGCGAATAAACTTTTCATTTTGCTTGACGATGTCGTGATTGCCGTACAGCATATAAAATCGCTTTTGTATATAAAACTTTTGAAGCAGCAGGAAAGTGTCTTTATGTGCCTCCGCAATCACGGAAAATTCTTTGTTTTCCCAAAGCTCATCGCCATCTCCCAATTCAATATAGGTGTAGCCATTGTTAAAGTAATAATTAAGCGCAGAGTAATAAATATTCTCGTTGCGGGCCAGATCGTCAGTCCAACTGCCGTCGCCTCTATGGCAATCACTCAGCAACACAATTTTTGAACAATCATCGAAATCTATTCTTTTAGCCGATTTAAAAATCTTCGTAAGGCGTTCTACAGCAGACATACGGCTCGATGCTACCTCCCACCTAATTTTTTTGATAACTCATGAATGTAAGAAGTCTTCTTTAACCCGCGAAAGCTCAATACACTTCTGTATAATGCTGGGTCATGCTTGCGAAGAACGGCGAGCTTAGAAGAAGTATTGGTATAATCCTGGGTTAGCGATCGGAACAAATCACAGTTTTGCTTGTTGAATCTCTGCATGAAAACCTCAATCTCCTTGGTTCGAGAGTGAGGCTGCGCCGAGCGTGGCTTCGCGAATACAAATCGGACTGTATTACCATTAATGTCTATCTCATTATCCGAATAACCTGTTTGATTGATTCCTTCGATAAACGCATCCAGCATAGCCTGATCCTTTAAAGTTATCGAAATGTTCATCGTGAGCTCTGAGGGCTGCGAGAATTCTCCAAGCCTGAAACCAGTGAGCCACCAATGCTTACCTTCTCTGCTAAATAACACTCGGCCATTTTTAAACAAGGTGTAAGAGATGAAGAGCATATCCTCGTTATCAGCACATTCATAGAAGGTTTCGTCTACAATACCAGGTATATAAAAATCGGGACGTTTTGTATTATAGACGCCGACTTCACATCCCGTTGTCATACCGTACTGCCCTTTCCAGAATTCAATTAGCCACCTTTTGTTATCATAGTTGAAGTAGACGGGTTCGCTGTCCATGATCATTGCGAAATGAGCCGACGCCTCATCATACAATCGGCTATAACCAAAGCTTCTTTGCCACGCATTCATACTGGAATAGTAAATATCCTGCTCTTTTGAATAGACAAAGCCTGCTATGGGGCCTGTAAACAGCCCTTTTAAATACACGTATGATTTAGAGGTGTATTTTTTTAACAATGAGAATGTATGAGTAAAGAACAATGAGAGGTGTGTTCTTTTTTTATATATTAGAAATACTGCTGCAGACAATATGATAATCCCCAGCAATGAAAAGAACAGTATTTTGTAAACACCATTATCTATTGCGGCGTCATTGACGACGTTATTTATTGCATCTAATATAACATAAAACATATAAACCGCCTAAGTATTACTTTACATTATAAATATTCGAGTTAACCCGATTGTGTGCCGTTCGGAGTTGTTGTTGTAACCCGATTAAGCTTCATGGTAGAAAACTTAGCGGCAAAGATTAACCTGGAAAAAAGGCCGTCTATCCCAAGACGGCCTTGATGAGGCGTATACAATTATTGTTTGGTGACATGGAAGTGTGAATTCCATGGTTTACTATATGCATGAAATATACTTTTGTTCTGGATTCATTACGGTGGAAACAATATCTTTAATACTAAACGAGATGATTAAATCTGAAAAGCATTTTTAAGTTGCATTATTATTTCTTTCTATATGCTGAGTAGTAAATAAGCACTGTTAAAGTATTTCGGGAATATATTGTTGTTGTGCAACATACTTACTATAATTCGACAGCAAGATACCTATATCGATTTGTTGTTCGGATGCAAGGGGAATTGAATAATGAACAATATAACAGTAATTGGCTCGGGGTATGTAGGTCTTGTTGTCGGAACATGCCTTGCTGATATGGGAAATAGCGTAATATGCCTCGATAACAACAAAACGAAAATTGACCAGTTGAATAGTGGAAACGTACCAATATACGAGCCTGGATTAGAGAATATAGTCATTCGAAATCTTGAGACAAACAAATTGAAGTTTACAACAAATACAGCTGATGCGGTTAGAGCGAGCCAAATCATATATATTGCGGTTGGAACACCTCCAATGGAGGATGGCAGTGCAGATATTAAGCATGTCCTTCATGTGAGTGAGGATATCGGCCGTTATATGGATGAATATAAACTCATTGTCATAAAATCTACGGTTCCTGTCGGCACTGGACATAAAGTAAAGGCTACTGTCGGCGAGGTGCTTAAAGATAGAGGTGTACAATATCCCTTCAGCGTTATATCGAATCCTGAATTTTTGCGGGAAGGATCAGCTATGTCTGACTTTATAAATCCTGACCGTATCGTTCTGGGCATAGAATCCCCGGAAGCAAAAGAATTGATGTTAGACGTATATAAAGAACATTCTTACAAAGGAGTGCCGTTTCTTTTTACAAATATCCCAACAGCGGAGTTAATTAAATATGCGTCCAATGCTTTTTTGGCAATGAAGGTGACATTCATTAATGAAATGGCCCAAGTTTGTGAAAAGGCTGGAGCTGACGTTGGACAGTTAACACAGGGTATCGGATTGGATAAACGAATCGGCCTTGATTTTCTGAAACCGGGGCCGGGTTATGGCGGCAGTTGCTTTCCAAAAGATACAAGAGCTATTGTCAAGATAGGAATGGATTATGGTGTGAACCTTTCATTAATTCAGCAAACCATTGTATCTAATGAAAGGCATAAACTCTGGATCGTGGATAGGATATCAGAGGTGTTAAGCGATCTTCATCATAGCACCATCGGAATTCTTGGCATGACATTTAAGGCCGAAACGGATGACATGAGAGAGTCGCCTTCATTAACAATTATTGAAAGATTGGCGCGCTTGGGTGCAAAGCTTAAAATATTCGATCCTTGGGTTAATTCAGAGGACAAATGGATGCTGGAAGCTTTTGAACAGAGCATAGAGTTCTGTAAAGATGAATATGATGCTGCGGACGGAACCGAGGCGCTGGTTATTATTACTGACTGGGCACAATTTATGCAGATGGACTTAAGAAAGATTTTTGAGCTTATGAAGGAGCATAATTTCTTTGATTTGCGCAATATGTTTAATCGTTCAGACATAGAAAAAAGGGGGTTCACTTATTTTGGAATAGGGAGGTAACATTTAATAAGTCCATGTCACATTTAATTTAGTGCACCAATCACAGGTGTTTTGGTTACGAATATAATGTTACTATCACATAACTATTATGAAAGGATGGAGATAACTAAATGAAATTTCAAGATAAATATATTGGAACACATGCTGAGGTCTATGACTATTTGAAGGATCTGCCAAAGAAGTTTATACAAAATGCACTGGTGGTTGAGTCTGAAAGTGTCGCTGTGCCCGAGGATAAAGAACTGACGTATAAAATAAAGTATGAAAATGATGAATACGCAGGGACACTTGCCGTTAAGGTTTCCTGGGTAAACTCAGAAAGACCAGAAGAAGAAGAAGAGGCAGAAGAAGAGGAAGAAGAGGAACAGGAATAACTTTTTATTCATGAGTGAGCCCATACCCGGTGAAGATTCTTCGCCGGGTACATACTTTTAATCTTGGTTCCTAAAAAACCAAATGATCTGCAATTACTTGATACTTCTGTTAAGGGGGTAAGCCCTTGGAAGGAAATAAAGAAATAATAGTTAGAGCCGTTTACGGTCGTACACGACTGACATTTCGTAAAGTAATACGTATGACCTATGATGAAGGGAGTGTTTTAGGTTGTACGATATGTGGAGCGAACGCGAAAGTTGTTTCTATAGAAAACGTTTCTGACAAAAGCAAAAAAATAAAGACTGAAGTTCAATTTGATATACATATTTGGTATCGTGTGGACAATGTGACGAAAGTGATTAAAATGGGCACAGTATTTACCGATAAATTTGAGATTATAAAATTTGGATCGGGGTTTTACAGCAACGAAGAGGCTTTTGTATGGCTGAAAGAAGACCCGAGATGTCTTGAGACGATACACATAATTAATCCGGAAAAGAATCAGAGCGCAATACAAATAGAATATACATTGGGAGCTGAAATTATCGGCGATACCGCATTGAATGTGAAAGTATTTGAAACATAGAGTCACAGCGCAACATATATTATAAACGAGGATGGTCTGAATTTTCTCTGAACCTTGGATAGCCTGAATATAGACCGCTGCAAGGGTGTTCCATATGTTTTGAGCATCCTTTTCATTTAACCGTTACAGGAGGTCAAATAAATGATAGAGAATTTCAACGAGCCCTTGATGGAGGTATTAGAGAAATATCCTTTATCAGTAAATGGAATTCGAACCGAATCATATAAACAAAAAAAGGGTGTCTGGTGGGTCGATACCACGGCAGGTATGAAGATTCTTAAGAAGCACCCTAATTCTGAATCGATGCTGCTGTTTTTGTTAGCGGCGGTTTCTCATTTACAAAATAACGGTATACACATTCCAAATGTCAATAGAGCGAAAAACGGCGATTTTTATACTAAAGTTGGCGAAACTTGTTTTATTCTTATTGATGCCGTTGAAGGGAAGAATCCCGATTACAAGAACCAAACAGAGTTGGAAATGCTTGTTCGAGAAATGGCGAGATTTCATTCGGCTTCTGCAGGATTTGTTCCGCCAAATGAGTCAAAGATCCGTCAGCACCTCGGAAATTGGCTGCAAGACTATGGCGAAGATGTCAGCGGGTTAATGGAATTTTATACTCAAGAATTAAGCAAAACCGAGCATGGAGAGTTCGGAGAGCTCATTCTTGAGGTGTTCCCTTCGTTTCACAAGAATATGATCGATACCTTACATGGGTTAAGCACTATCGTATATAGAGAATGGGTGAAAAAAATTGCAGCAATGGGAGGGCTGTGTCATCAGGACTTTGCAGCAGGGAATATCTTAATAAATCCTTCAGACAAGAAAGTATATATTCTGGATACTGACTCACTGACTATTGATCTTCCCGCTAGAGATATCAGAAAGCTGCTGAATAAGGTGATGAAGAAAAACGGAAAATGGGACTTAACTCTTTTGCATGATATTTTGAGATGGTATCAACAAGTCAATCCGCTGACTGCCGATGAATGGGCAGTTGTTAAAATGGACTTAAACTTCCCGCATTTGTTCAACGGCATAATGGATAAATATTACCGGCGCAGGGAAAGGGATTGGTCGGAAGGTAAATATATCAGCCGTCTAAGAGAAATGATTGCTGTTGAACGGTCAAAAGATAGTGTGCTGGATCAATACGACACGATTATAAAAAAGTTTCAGTAAACTTTTTGTGGGGGAATAAAAATGGTAGAGCAAAATATGAGCATGGAAGATATTGCGCGCAGCGTTCTGGCTCAATATGATGTCGCTCCGGTGAAAATACAAATTATTCAACAGGGCGGCATCAAGACTGTATGGAGAATTATACTGGGCAAGGATGAGCTATGTTTAAAAAGACTAAACAAATCGCTCGACAAGGCGATATTCTCGGTGGAGGCTCAAAAGTATATAAAAGCCAATGGCGGGCTAGTGCCGGGTATCATTGATAATAAACAGGGCAAGTCGATTACGGAGTATAATAATGAGTTTTTTGTTTTGTATGAGTGGGTTGACGGTAAACAGCTAAATTTTAACGTCAAAGAAGATTTTAAAGCAGCCATGGAGGGATTGGCACTGTTTCATAAATGTTCACAAGGATATGAGCCGCCGCAAGAAGCCAGAGTATCAACAAAGCTCTCGAAATGGCCGGAACAATACCGGTCGATGTTAAACAGGATGAATGAATGGAAGAATACGGCGCATCAGAATGCAGGTGTTGCTATTTACAACACGTATTTGACATGGATCGATCCAATCATAGCTTTGGGAGAAAGAGCAATCCAATACCTTGAGCGATCCCGGTATGGTGAATTGTCATGCCTGGGTTCCTCGTCTGTTGTCTTGTGTCATCAGGATTTCGGCAAGGGCAACGCACTGCTTACACCTAAAGGTGTGTATGTATTAGATCTGGATGGAGTGACTTATGAATTAGCAGCCAGAGATTTAAGAAAAATCATACTCAAGACAATGGAAAACCAAAGCGGATTGAATGAGCAAGCCATGAAAAATATCATCGCATGGTATGCAAAGGGCAATATGCTGTCTGTTGACGAGAAAAAGATGGTTTATATTGACAGCTTGTTTCCGCACGGCTTCTTCGGTTGCGTCAAGAATCAATTTATAAAGAATAAATCAGTGAAAGCCTCGAGCATAGAACAAATCGCACAACTCGAGCTGTCGAAACAGAATATCTTAGGTGGGTTAATAGAGGGGGAAGAGACTTGAAAATTGCGATGATCTGTACTGAAAAGTTGCCCGTACCCCCCATTCGCGGTGGTGCTATCCAGCAATATATAGATGCAATAATGCCTTATATACAGGGAAAACATGATGTCACCGTGTTTAGTGTAGAAGATCCTGATTTGTCGCTTAGGGATGACAACCGTCATACACACGTTATACGGGTTAGCGGTAAACCGAAGCAGGATTATATTAATAATGTTATCGCTCATATGAAAGAGAAATATGATTTGATACATGTCTTCAACCGGCCCAAATGGGTCAATATGATAGCCGATGCTTTTCCGGACGCCGCAATCAGCCTGAGTCTGCACAATGAGATGTTTCATCCGTCCAAGATATCTAAAGCGGATGGTGAGAGATGCATTAAGAAAGTTAGGTTTATAACGACTGTCAGCAGGTTTATTACGGAAGGTATAGAAAAGCTCTATCCGGATGCGTCATCAAAGCTTCACACAGTTTATTCCGGTGTCGATATCAATCGGTATCAGCCTGTGTGGTCTGAAGAAGCGATGCAGATAAGAGATCGGTTAAAGGCCAAGTATGGGCTATCCAACAAAAAAGTAGTGCTATTCGTCGGGCGACTGAGTTCCAAAAAAGGTGCACATATTCTTATCAAAGCGATTAAAGAAGTTCTGACGAGTCATCCGAATACGGCTCTTGTGCTTGTCGGAAGCAAATGGTATGGCGAGAATCAAGAAGACAGTTATGTACGGCAGGTTAAGCAGATGTCGGAAGAGTTGAAATCAGATACCATTCTGACCGGTTTTCTTCCCCCGAAAGAAGTGATTGCTCATTATTACCTCGGAGATATTTTCGTTTGCGCATCTCAATGGAGAGAGCCATTGGCCAGAGTACACTATGAGGCAATGGCGGCAGGCCTCCCCATTATTACGACGGACAAAGGGGGTAATGCCGAGGTGGTCAGGGGATTTGGAAATGGTATTGTTATCAGTGAATATAACCAACCTCAAGCATTCGCGGATGCAATCACTTATTTGCTGGATCAGCCATCTATTGCGCTGGAAATGGGAAGGGCCGGAAGGATCCTTGCAGAAGAAAAGTATTCATGGGAGAGAGTTGCATCGGATCTGATGGGTTTATTTGAATCCTAGAAGATATTTCATTCGGTTATTACAGCATAAACTCTGTAAGGGACTCAAGGTGAGATTGAGTCCCTTTTTATGTGCTTTAGCGCAATAATCCACCAGCTATGCTGGCGCAAATAAAAAATGCTTCAGCTTACAGCAGTGTGCGGAGCGAATGACACAAAAAGTGACCGTCAAGAATAACACTCATTATGACGAATACTGCTTTAGCAGTCGTAGGGCAAGTCATGCGACTGGTGGTTTTTTCAGTACGTCTTGAGACGCAGCCAGTAATATGCCCGTTTAGGGCTGGTGCATACCACCAGTTTAACTGGTGGTTTTGAATAGAGAGGGGTGCAGCCAGTCACATAAGTTTGAATTAAGAATACTATATAACAGATCAAATATGTGACTAATTACGATATGGTATACCTGCAATAATATAGTCGAAGGGGGATTTTTGGTGGAATCAAATAATCATCGGGAGATCATCGTAAAAACGACCTGTGGGAGAGGATCCAAGGTCATTGAGTATGTTCAATATATAGAACTGCCTAAGGATATAATTCCTGACCGCATAATGGGATCTACCATTACGAACGTAGAGCAGCCAAAAGCGCTTAAATGGAAAGTGCCCGAAAAAAGCCGTTATTATGTTCCGGTAAAAGGGTCTTTTGATATGCATGTTTGGTATGCACATAACAATGGACATGACACGGCTGTTGGCACAGCATCGGTTGTTTATCATGAGAACATTCCCATTCAAGAGCGCAGCGCGACACCGGTCGGCTCGGTTACTGCCTCAGCGAGAATTGAAGAAGCTCCAGTGTTTGCAGAAGCGAAGCTGGAAGGGAATAAGATCCGAATTGTGGCCCGAATAGAGATCTCGGCAGAAGTTATCGGAGATTCAAGGCTAATGGTAGAAGTTGTGGAATGATTTGAAATCAGACGGTTATGAGTATCTGTGTGAGTAGACGCATAGCCAGCGGAAAGAGGGAGAATAATGGAGCAAATTAAGAAAATTATAGCAAAGGCCGCTTATGGTCAAAGCGCGAAAGTTTTCAGCAAAGGTATCGATATCAATACTTATGAAAGAAAGAGACCCACGAAAGTTCTTGGATGTATCATAACTGATGCTGAAATTTCGGGCTGTACTTTTGAAGGGAACGTAGAAAACGGAAAGGCTGTCAGGGTAAACGGGAAATTCGATACCCACTTGTGGTATGGTCTGGACGGCGATACAAAGGTGGCAAAGGTCAGTACAAAATTTTCTGATGTTATCACCGTCCATGCACAGGGTGCGGAGATGTACAGTGACGAGGAAATCAGAGCCTGGATCGCGCAAGCCCCAAAGTGTTGCGGAACTTCGATTACGGATGGGCTTGAAGGAGCTTGTGTCAAGGCTCAGGTCGAATATGAACTTGGTGCTGAGATCGTTGGTCTGACAACTTTAAACGTGAAAGTCATGAATGCTGTCAGCGAGGTGAATGATATCGAGGAGGTCACGGTTGAGGATAAAGCTGACATTGATGAGTTTGAAGATGATTAAACAAAATTTATGGATAAACAGGGATGTTCTGCAACAAAGAACATCCTTGTTTATATCACATTGGAGCTTTGAGGGAAGACCATTATACAAAGTAAGATTTTCAGATTTGTAAACTGCTTTTAATAAGAATGAGGAAACGGAAAGTGAATAATGTTGAGATAGACGCCAAAAAGGTATATCTTGTTACCGGCTCGGCTGGATTTATCGGTTACTTTTTGTGTAAAAGCTTACTCGAGAAAGGCTGCCGAATTATTGGTTTAGATAACTTGAATGATTATTATGACGTGAATCTGAAGTATGAACGCTTAAAACGCTTAAAATTATTCAAGGGCTTTTCATTTATTCAAAAGGATATCTCAAACAAGGAAGCAGTGAGTGATATCTTCAGTGAGTACCTGCCGGACATTGTGGTCAATTTGGCTGCCCAACCGGGAGTGAGGTATTCGTTAGTCAACCCGGATGCCTATATACAAAGCAATTTGATAGGCTTTTATAATATTCTTGAGGCATGTCGGCAATACCCCGTTCAGCATCTGATCTATGCCTCATCCAGCTCGGTATATGGTCTCAAAGAAAAGGGCCCTTTTTTAGAATCTGACTTCACTGACAAGCCAATATCCATGTACGCGGCGACCAAGAAGTCCAATGAGCTCGTTGCATACGCATATAGCTATCTTTTTAAAATACCTGTGACAGGTTTACGCTTTTTTACTGTATACGGCCCGTTCGGACGTCCGGATATGGCATATTTTAAATTTACAAATCAATATTTTGCAGGACAGCCCATTACGATCTATCAAGATGGCGACAGTGAAAACGTCATATACAGAGATTTTACTTACATTGATGATATTGTAGAAGGCATAGAAAGATTGCTGGGTGATTTCCCGACCGGAATCGTCCCTAATCATGTTTACAATATTGGAAGCAACCATCCGGAAAGCCTTAATACGTTTATAGAGACATTAGAGAAAAGCTTAACCGAGGCAACCGGAAGAGACGTCATTTTTCAAAGAATTTATAAATCTATTCAGCCGGGGGATGTCACCGCCACTTATGCATCTATTGATTTAATAAAAAATGCAGTAGGATTTGAGCCAAAGGTATCGATACAAGAAGGACTAAGGAAGTTTGCGGCGTGGTATGTGGCGTATTATAATGTCAGATAGCATTGTTTTCATATTATGAAGGTCACTGCTGAAACTTCTGATGATGAACCCGTCAGTAAGCCATCAAATAATTAGGTCGGCACCGTGATTCTGCATATCAACAACACAGCCAAGGAACATCTAAAAGCAACCAATATGATTGCCTGATAATATCTGATAACGTATAGAATAGATAGTAAATATATATGAACTGATTCATTGAACATATATGGTACAATTTGAATATTTATAAGTGAAAGGAGTGTAAGTGATGGGAGAAAATATGAACCTGGCTGATAGGAATTTCGAGCAAACAATTATGTCCCATGCCCCTATACTTATTGACTTCTGGGGGGAAAACTGCGTCCCATGCAAAATGATGGAGCCGATTATTGATGGGATTAGATCCAAATATATCGGGAAGATCTCGGTTTATAAGGCTAATATTAATAATTGCTCAAAGGTCATTGAGCAATATAATGTCAAGAGCGTACCAACCATTGCTTTATTCGTTAAGGGGAAACTCGTTGGTAAATTTTCGGGTGTCATTCGAGAGGAAGCGCTTTGTCGAAAAATTGATACTGCATTAACGAACTGTTTGTAAATCTGTGAATCCAAGGAGTTATTAGACTTAGCATATAAGAAGCCTGATCTCAAAGATGGACCAGGCTTCGTTAATTCTGACTATTTCCCAAAAAACATTTTAAATGATTCTTTTGACGTTCCTGCATTTTCAAGTTTTCAAATAGTGGCTCCATCAGATATTTTATATTAGCCAGAACCAAAACATCCTTTGCATATAAAAATTGAACGGGAGAGCTGCCTTTTCCGCAGTTGATAATCTACGATTTGATTCTCGACAGCCACCTGTTTATTCCTGTAAAACCATTCCTCATAGTCTCTTTACCCATCCTCGCTTTCGAAACTTGCCCGATCATTACAAAGAAAGTACAAAAGCCATTTCGCTGGACGAGGTGGAGGATGCGTTTGATCACATAGGGGCGGGGTCGGATTTGGTTGACTTAGCTGTACCAAAAAAGCATCTTGTTATGGCAGGCAGTTTTTTAAAAATAAAAGCCTTGAAATCAAGCAGTTTTGGCGCATTTGCAGATATTCACGTGTCGATTCTAATTGCTTTATATCTACTCACTGATAATGAAATTATGCTGGGGGGTGTGGAGTCATAATGACGGGCTGCTTATCGTCCTAATTTTATTATTTTATACAGGACAGCAAATATTAATAGCGGTATGATACAATATAATAAGTCTTGCTAGATTATTAATATGAAAAGGTGTATCAGGATGGTTCTGTGTTCAGCGGTAAACATAACGAAAAGCTATGGATCTAAAACTCTATTTAAGGATATTTCACTGCATATAAATGAAGGGGACAGGATAGGTATCGTTGGAATTAACGGGACAGGAAAGTCCACGTTTCTTAAGATCATTGCAGAGATTGAAACACCGGACGCGGGTTCAGTCACCAAAGCGAGCGGCTTAAGCGTCGGGTATTTACCTCAGAACCCCGTTTTCGATGAGAATATAACCATATTGGAGCAGGTATTAAAAGGTTCGTCAAAAAGAGATAAAGAGCATGAAGCTTATGAGGCCAAAACCATTTTAACGAATCTTGGCTTTAAGGATTTCGACAAAGATATTAGTTTGCTGTCCGGCGGAGAGAAGAAGCGTGTTTCTATTGCCAGCGCGCTAATTTGCCGATGCGACATATTGATCCTCGATGAACCCACGAATCATATTGACAACGAGATGGTCGCATGGATGGAAAAGTATCTTCAGAATTACACCGGCGCGCTTTTGATGGTCACACATGATCGTTATTTTCTTGACAGGGTTACCAACAGAATTCTTGAGATAGACCATGGATCGTTATACAGTTATGACGCTAATTATTCAAAGTTTCTGGAGTTGAAAGCGCAGCGCGAGGAGATGGAAATCGGGACTGAACGCAAACGCAGAAGTTTTTTGAGACGGGAGCTTGAATGGATGCAACGTGGTGCAAGGGCGCGCAGCACCAAAAGCAAAGCACGTATCGATAGATATGAAGAAATGACCAACATTGAGGGTCCGGCATCGGCAGAAAAGCTGGATCTTAATTCGGTAGCGTCAAGACTGGGTAAAAAGACGGTACATATTCATAACGTTTCAAAAAGCTTTCACAACAGGCAGATCGTTAAAGACTTTGAATATATCATATTGCGTGACGACAGAATTGGCATCATAGGTAAAAATGGATGCGGCAAAACGACGCTGCTTAAGATGATACATGGTGATTTAGTCCCGGATGCAGGAACGATCGAGACAGGGGAGACAGTCAAGGTCAGCTATTATTCGCAAGAATGCGAAGAAATGGACACATCACTGCGCGTCATCGATTATATCAAAGGAATCGCTGAAAGTATCGTAACGGTTGATGGGGTGTTAACGCCATCACAGATGCTTGAAAAGTTTCTTTTTCCGACGGATCAACAATACAATACCATTGGACGGTTATCAGGCGGTGAAAAGAAGCGCCTCTCTCTGCTAAAAACAATCATGGAG
The DNA here is from genome assembly GCA_023406895.1 of Bacillota bacterium. Classification (GTDB taxonomy): domain Bacteria; phylum Bacillota; class Clostridia; order Christensenellales; family SZUA-584; genus SZUA-584. Next base: position 203,584 of record JAEXTV010000031.1, read on the forward strand.
ATGCCGAATATTCTTCTTTTGGATGAGCCTACGAATGATCTGGATATAATGACCCTCGTGATTCTCGAGGAGTACCTTGAGAATTTTAAAGGCGCAGTGATTGCCGTATCCCATGACAGATATTTTTTAGATAAAGTCGCTGATAAGATATTCGAGTTCCAGGATGATGGAACTTTGAAACAATATCTAGGCGGCTATTCAGACTGTATTCGTATAAAGGAAGAAACAAAGTGTTTTGAAAAGCCTAAGGAATTGGTTAAAAAGCAGCCGATAAAAAAGGTACAGCCTAACGATAGAGAACAGAAGAAACCGAAGTTTACGTTTAACGAGCAGCGTGAGTTTGCGGTTATTGAACAAGTCATCGCAGATTTGGAACAGCAGCGAGACGCTGTAAAAAAGGATATCGAAATGAATGCCAGTGACTATGTTCTTCTGGAAGGATTGTTAAAGCAAGAAAAAGAGCTTGAAGCCTTGCTGCATGAGAAGATGGAAAGATGGCTCTATTTAAATGAGATTGCAGATCGCATTTCTGGCGGCAATCAAATATAACAGAACTGCGATGAGCATGTTAATCCAAAGCTATGTTTGTATTGACATAGCAGTGATACTGAGAGAAGGGGAACGAGATGCATATATTCGTTGATGCCGATGCTTGTCCCGTAAAAGATATCATTGTTCGTGTTGCAAGAGAAAATAATCTGCCAGTGACAATGATTATTGATTCAAGCCATGAACTTAAAGACCAATACAGCACTGTCATCACGGTCGAAAAGGGAAAAGACAGCGTTGATCTCGTACTGATCAATCAGGTAAAACGTGGGGATATCGTTGTAACACAAGATTATGGACTTGCAGCCCTTGTATTAGGGAAATCTGCAAAAGCAATTAACCAGAACGGTCTCGTTTTTTCAAACGACAATATAGACCGATTGCTCATGGAACGGCACGTCGGGCAGAAGATTCGCCGAGGCGGAGGAAGAACCAAAGGGCCGCGTAAGCGTACACGCGAAGATGACCAGCGGTTTGAGAAGGCACTTCTGCAGATCATAAAATAACGTGTACGAGTATTGCAAAGCTATGAAAGAAAAAAAGGTCATTTGAGTGGAATGCCCACGACATGACTTAAAAGGAAAAATTAATTGTATCAATCTCGGTCATAAGCAGCTTGTCATTGTTTCAATATAAGGCTGTTTTTATTATGTCTTTTCACGATGACCAATATATAGTAATATTAACATTAACAGCGGTAATGTCTGCAGCATCATCGCCTCGGCCTGGGTTGAGTAGGAGGGAACTATGAAATCAATTGAAACTTTAAAAAATAGATTGACTAATAATAGCACTTTATTTGTACAAAGCGAAGGCGGCTTTGCTGGAGAAATGGGATTTGAATGGAGAAATCCTGCTACTGATTTTGAAATTAAAGATTTTGAAGCACGACACAACATTGCCCTACCTAATGATTTTAAGGATTTCCTTAAAATTTCTAACGGTGCAATGTTTTTTAAGGATGTCCAATATGGACAATGGGGTTGTAAAATCTACGGATTAGATGAAGTCATTAAAATAACTAATGAAGTTAAGGGATGGGGCTATGAGTTAAAGCCAGAATGGCTTGTTTTTGCCACTTGGTTAGGTGATTGTGATATTCTTGTTTTTGATCTTAAGAAAAGCGAAGCTGGGGCTAATAATTATATTGTAGATGGAGAACAAGGGGAACGAGTTGAAGACTGGGTAAATATTAAAGGCAACTTTGAGAAGTGGATAGATAGATTGATTGTCGCTCAAGGTTCAAAATACTGGAGATGGTATTGATTGATGTCCGCTACGATGGTGTGTTCTAAGTAATGATTTTAATGATGATATTTATGGATTTTAGGGTCAGCAGGCTTAATGTTATTTTTGAAATAAAGTATTAGAAGAATTGCAAGCAAAAGAGGAAAAATTAGTGGTTCTTTCTCCAAGCAAATATCTAATGCCATACACGCAGTTTCGCAGATCTTTCGTTATTCTTAAAGGCGTTTGCACCCCCCTCCGCTAAAATACACCCCCTCTTTCAATAAAACGGGTAACCGTTAAATTGTATCAATCTAGTTCATTTTAGACAAATAAGCAGTCTGTCATTGATACAATGGCAGGCTGTTTTATTAATTACAGCGGGTAATTGAAAGCGACGATTGTCTGGCCGAACTACGCATACAAGGAATGACTCTCTGAAAAATGGGTGCAACCATTATGGCAACACACCAGGGCACCCTGTGAAATTACGCAGAGGGCGCTATTTCCGGCTTCCGCATCCACCACAAGCATGGCTTGAATGACATATCGAGGTCGGCCTCGGTGTAGGTTCCGCCGTCGATCAGTATCTCCTGAATGTTGTCGACCGTTACCACATAAGGATCGCAAAGGAAGGAGGGGACTTGCTTTATACCGTTATCTGACATACTAAAAGCTATACCGTTGGATTGAAGCTCGGATCCGGTATGCTGAATTTCTCCGTCTGTCATGACCGCGTCAACTATTTGGATAACTTCAGCAGCGAGTATGCGCGTATCAGGAAATACCGACATCGACTGCTTGCCGTTTTTTATGGCGATCACATTGGGCTTATCGCAATCCATGCCGGTGATGATTGGAAATTCGGTATATTCGGCATCTTCAAGAGAAGTGATGATACCAAGGGCAATAGAATCGTTCGGGGAGAGCACTGCGTCCAACTTATCTCTGGCGTAATACTCAGTGAGGAGGCCATCCATTCTCGTTTTCGCTTCCTCGGATTTCCAACCATCTGTCGCGACATCTATCATGTCGATCTGCCCGCTCTTCACAACCAACTGGCCGTTATCAATATAGGGCTTCAGAACACCCATAGCACTTTTATAGTAAGCCATCACGTTGCCATCATCGGGGGATCCAGTAAAAAGCTCAATGTAGAAAGGCCCTTTTCCGTTCTTCAATCCCAGAGCTTCCTCGATATACTCGCCCTGAAGAGCGCCGTATCTGAAAAAGTCGAACGCCACATAATAGTCCACATTCACCGTGTTCGTGAGCAGACGATTATATGCGATGACCGTCACATCGGCGGCTTTGGCTTCCGCCAGTACAGAATTTAGCGCGGCGCCGTCTATGGAGGCGATAATCATCACCTTGCAGCCTTTGGCGATCAACTCCTCAATCTGGCTGTTCTGTGTCGTCTGATTATTGTCGGCGTACATAAGGTCTACGGTGTAACCCTTCGCTTCGAGCTGGTATTTTATATCGGCACCATCTTGTTCCCAACGCGGAAGTGACTTGGTGGGCATTGCAACGCCAATATCGGGGGCGCAAGAGGTTATCGGAGTATTAGAGGCCGTGATATCTGGCGTTACAGTCGTTTCGGGTGGATCAGGGGTTTGCTGACAGCCGACGAGGCCAAACATCAGCAATACCGTAAGTACTAATGCTGTGATATTCCTCATATCGTTTTCCTCCATATTATCCCGATGTTCGTAAAGCCAATGCAACCCAGGGGCATGTATCGAATGCGCTAAAGCCAATAGCGGATAAATATAATATACTCACTCAGCAGCAGCGATATAAATTCCGTCGAGAAGTTCGTGCTTATGCGCAGTGGTACAGCAAACGTGTGGCCGATAATATTCTCTCATAGTACATTCCCTTTTCTGTATACACTGTGAGAAAAGCATACCCTTTATAAGCACGTTATAACATAAAGCCCAAAGATATGAAACAATAATAATAAATTAGCAGTACCAAAAACAGACATTAATTGAAAAGCTCGTCGAAGGCAGGGGCAGTCTGGGCCCCCAATATGAGTAAACATGGCATGCACTCATATAAACAGGCTTATACGATCTTGTTTGTCCAGTTCTCCACATTCCACACATGGGTAACCCAGCCTTCATAAAACTCCGGTTCATGGCAAACCAGCAAAACTGTCCCTTTAAACTCAATAATGGCTTTTTGAAGCGCTTCCTTTGCGTCAACATCAAGATGATTCGTCGGCTCGTCGAGCACCAAAAAGTTAACGTTCTTGAGCATCAGCTTGCAAATGCGCACCTTTGCGTTTTCTCCGCCTGAGAGCACCTTCATCTGGCTTGTGATATGGTTTGTGGTCAGCCCGCACTTGGCCAGCGCCGCGCGCACCTCTGCGTTTGTTAACCCCGGGTACTCGGCCCATATTTCATCAAACGCCGTCCTGTCGCTTAACACCTCTTCCTGCTCGAAATACCCTTGCTGAACATAGGTGTCGAGCTCACATTCGCCCGAAACCGGTGGGATAAGGCCAAGTAAAGTTTTTAACAACGTGGATTTACCGAGCCCGTTAACGCCTTTGATAGCCACCTTCTGTCCGCGCTCCAGCTCGAAGCTGATCGGTTTTGTGAGCGGATCACCATACCCCAAAACCAAATCCTTCGCGTTCACGATGATTTTCCCCGGCGTCTTTGCTTCGGAAAACTTAAAGATTGGTTTAATTTTTTCTCTGACTCGCTCTATAATTTCCATTTTATCCAGCTTTTTTTGACGGCTCTTGGCCATATTTGCCGTGGCCACGCGTGCCTTGTTGCGCGCTATAAAATCCTCCAATTGGCCAATCTCTTTTTGCTGGCGTTCATAAGCCTTTTCGAGCTGAAGCTTTTTTAGGTTATACATATCTTGAAACTGTACATAATTTCCGGTATACCGTGTAAACACCGCGTTCTCAACGTGATAAACCACATTGACGACATCGTTTAAAAAGGAAATATCATGCGATACCAAAATGAAAGCATTCTCGTATTCCTGCAAATAGTTTTTCAGCCATGCAATATGGTTTTCATCTAAAAAGTTTGTCGGCTCGTCCAAAATCAGTATCATGGGATTTTGCAGCAGCAGCTTTGTCAGCAACACTTTAACGCGCTGACCGCCGCTCAGGTCTTGAACATCGCGATCAAGCCCGATATCACACAGACCAAGACCGTTTGCAATCTCCTCGATTTTAAAGTCAATGGTGTAGTAACCATTATGCTCAAGGCTGTGCTGTATATCACCGGCCTCTTCTAAGAGCGCGGCCATCTCATCCTCGTCGCAGGATGCCATGCGCTCGTACATCGCATTCAGTTCGGTTTCAAGATCGACCATGTATTGAAAGGCTTCGCGCAAAACCTCACGTATCGTCTTTCCCTTGGTCAGCGTCGTGTATTGATCAAGGTACCCGGTTGTCACACGACTGCACCACTCCACCGTGCCTTGGTCCGGCATAAGCTTGCCGGTGATGATATTTAAAAATGTGGATTTTCCCTCGCCGTTCGCGCCGACCAGCCCCACATGTTCGCCCTTCAGCAGGCGAAAGGATGCATCCTCTAAAATCCGCCTGGCACCAAAGCCGTGAGTGACATGTTCGACGTTTAATATACTCATAAATCCTCCGATTATAGGTTGATAACTAAAGAAAGCCTTTTGAAGTGACTCTTCAAGGCTTTTATAGATTTAAGCACGTTTTTCTATTATACCTCGCAAACACGAAAATGCAAAGCGCGAGCGAAGTGATTCTTTTGGTGATACAAAAGCTAATAAGAAGAACAAGACAAGGTTGGGTACAGCCCATTAAAGACGGCTCAATCGAATTTTTGCGCTCACGCTGAATAGTGGTGCAAACATTAAAAAGGGTATATAATGTCAGCAAACGATTTTGTTTTTATAGGCAGAAGCACAGTAAAATGGAAGAGAGTCTGCCGATATGCAGCCCCGGCGAGCCATAATAATTAAACAGTTCAATGCAAGGAGATAACGTTGAAATGGTCATAATATACGAGTCCAAAACAGGCTTTACCAAAAGATATGCCGAGATGCTCGCTGCGAAGACGGGATTCAAGGTGTATCCGGTCAAGGATGTATCCAAGGTGAATCGGAATGAAGGAATTGTTTTTCTTGGCTGGATGAAGGTCGGGAAGATACAGGGCCTTAAAAAACTGCGAAAATACAACGTCAAAGCGGTTTGCGGCTCGGGTACCGGGCGAACGGCTGAGCCAAGTACCGAAACGGTTATCGCCAGAAATAAACTTGAAGGTAAACAGTTCTACTATTTACGCGGCGGGTGTTTCCCGTTGAACGAACTGAAGGGGATGGATAAAATCATGCTGTCCATGTTCGTCAAGGTGCTGAAAAACCGCGCCGACAAGGACGACAAAACGCAGGAATCGATTGCGATTATAGAAAACGGTTTTGATGGCGTTGAAGAAATCAATCTTGAGCCTGTATACAAATGGCTGAACGAAAACGTAACGGAGGGCTGATTATGAAAAATGTTGTGATTACCGGCAGCACACGCGGGATTGGTTTTGCTATGGCAAAGGCGTTTCTGCAGGCCGGATGCCAGGTCACGCTGTCCGGCAGGGGCGAAACGCTGCCGGAAGAAACCATCACTTCGCTGTCGCCATCTAAGGAAAAGTATATTTATGTATCGTGCAACGTACAGGACAAAGCCAGCCTGCAAAATCTGTGGGATATCTCTGCAAAGCAATGGGGCGGCATAGATATATGGATCAATAACGCGGGGCAAAACGCGCCGCACCTGTTTTCATGGGAAACGGACGAGCCTTACACGGAAAACGTTATAAAAACAAATATCACAGGCATGATATTCGGTTCTCAAGTGGCGGCAGCGGGCATGGTGAATCAGGGCCGCGGCGCGATATACAGCATGGAGGGTTTGGGCTCCAACAACATGATCCAGATCAAAACAATATTGTACGGCACCACCAAATGCGCGTTGACGTACTTTATGAAAGGGCTCGCCAAAGAGCTTGAAGGAACGGGCGTCATTGCGGGGAGATTATCGCCGGGCATGATGCTGACTGACTTTATCACAAAAACACCGGACGGCGATGAGTCTGATGTGATAGCCGATGAGAAGTTTAAAAAGATATTCAATATATTGGCGGACAAGCCTGAGACGGTCGCGGAATTCTTTGTACCCAAAATGCTCAGCAACACAAAGAACGACGCCCATATTGAATGGCTCACAAACGCAAAGGCAACCTGGCGTTTTATGACGGCGGGGCGGCGTCAGGGCAGGCTCCTATAGGGTGACCAAGTCGATTGCGCAGTCTGCACGTCCCCGCGTGTTAATATAATCATTCAGCTCCGGCGAAGGTTTTACGTGCTCTATGCGGAATGACGCCCCGATACAGAGGGGTTATGCTTGCCGAGTCAGAGAAGCTTATTGTTTGCCGACGATTGTCTTAGATGAGACCCCACATATTTACATATCAATTCAACAGGCTCCTTAATCATCCATCAAATAAGAAAGGATTTCGAAAAATGAAGTTTAGAGTGCTCCTTATACTTGCCACAATGATAATATTTTTATGGGGATGTGCCGGTGAACCGAAAGAAAATTTAGCATCAGTACCGGAACAATCCGGGGAAGCAAAAGCGCCCGCTCCGTCAGTCGTGAATGCTGATTATACGGCATATTTTCAAGGCGTTGAAGGAACGGCTGTATTTTTAAACAGTCGTGAAAACACCTATTATATTTACAATCAAGATTTGGCCGAAAAGCCTTCATCTCCATGTTCCTCATTTAAAATTATCTCATGCCTCATGGGGCTTGAGAGCGGTGCCATAGACCCGGCGAATTCAACCCTTGAATGGAATGGTACGAATTTTCCCGTTGATGAATGGAATAAGGATATAGATTATCAGCAGGCGTTTGAATCTTCTTGTATTTGGTATTTTAGAAGAGTGATTGATACCATTGGCGGAGCATATGTTCAGGATACGATGAATCGATTGAATTATGGCAACCGTGACATAACCGAATGGCAGGGAAGCTTAAATAATCTCATATTTCCTGATATGAAGGATTACAAAGAATTGAATGGATTTTGGCAGGAATCGTCATTGCAGATATCGCCAACCCAGCAGGTCGATGTATTAAAACGTATTTTTGAAGATAGAGGCGTATTCAGCGATCAAAGTCTTGCACTTATCAAGGATGTCATGCTGGTTGAAAATACAGAGGATACCCTTAGGATTTACGGCAAAACGGGGAGCGGTAAAAAAGATGCAAACTGGAGTGACGCGTGGTTTGTCGGACTGTTTGAAAAAGACGGGGAAACAACTTATTTTGCTGTCAGGCTCAACCAGCCCGACACTTATGGTGCAAAAGCAAAGGAGATTGCGTTAAATATTATTGACCGCGAATTCGGCGGCGAAACCGCCAGCGCAAATTGATTCATCGGTATCCAAAAACGTCAGGAGAGAGGCCGCCATTTTATTCTGCCCGGTACCCTGTTTTCTCAGCTTAAGCTGATTGCGCCGACAGGCACTTATGCTCTAGAAACCGCAAGTGACCCACTGGCCGTTCCTTTGGAGTCATCACTTTTCAGGCCATATCGACGGCCTGAGCCTGTTTTGAAAAAGGCAGGCTCTTTTTAGGGGCTGAGACAGCTAACTAGTGATTCGTAAAGGAATTCGGGTTCAAGTTTCTGTCCTTTTTGCCCGAGGTATCTCCGTTCTTCTTTTTAACCTGCCGTGATTTGTGCTTGGCGTTATCAGGTGTCGCGGGTTTTTCTTCTTCTTTTTTCATAACAGTCTCCTTTTAATAAACCGACCTTGTATTGCTATTTATCTTAAGCCAAATAAAGCTGTTTATACATTGATGTGCTTTTTTGAACGAGTAAAAAAGCCCCGCTTGATTCGGGGCCGCTTCGGTGCTTAAATGTCGTCCAGCCTGTCGGCCACCTCGGGGGGTGTCAGCCCGTCGGCGTTGATCACAACGGCTTTCGTGTCGGTATCGCTCATGCCGAAAAGATTTGTGTTGACGCCCGAGACCACAATGGCATCATAGTCACTCAGGTCGCTTAAGGAACGTCCGCTTAAATTCATGCTCTCCACATCATACCCTTCATCTGTCAAATAATCTTTGACATTGCTGAGAGCCGGTTCAATGGCGATTTTGCGTTTCATACTCATTCCTCCTTTTTTTAATATTATCTGTGAGGAATGCGAATCTATTCAGCATTTAACTATCAGTGCTCAGCTTTTTCTGCCAGCCTGCCGGCATGCTCTTTCAGACTGTCGAACGTTCGGATCTGATCAGCCTGCTTGCTTAACTCCGATTTGGTTTTATCGGGCAGCGTTTTAAAGTAAGTCATGGCTTCCCGGCTCTGTGCAATTAAGCTGATAAGGTCGGTATACTCATTGCTCAAAAACAATCACCTCCTTTCAATGCTCCCCAAACCAAGACGGTTCTATCCTTCATGATATGAAATGCGCTTGGCTTTATTCTCGGAGCATGTTCTTGTATGAACAATTCGTTACGGCTAAAGATTGATATTGACAACGTAAGAAAATTGGCATACTCTCGTTATTATAAAGCAATATAACGATTTATGCACATCAGTAATAAAAAGAGGTGATTCTGATGGAAATGACATTTAAAAAGGATATGCTTTTTCACGAAGTCGAGGCCATGCAGAAGACTCAGATGCCCAAGGTCAGGCTGTTCATTATTGCATTCTTTGCTGTGGCGGCTGTTGCGGCCGTTGTTGTGGGCATATGCTTAAGCCAGCCCGCAGCGGCTGAGCAAAATGCCGTCGCTTGTGTGCGCGAGCTCAGGGCATCCCTTGATAACCCAGAATCCCTGACCGTTCATGAAATTCAGTACAATCCCAGTACCGAGACGCCGTCGTCAGCTCAGGACAGCCCCGAATCCGGCGATATCATGATCAGCTACACAGCTTTGGATGAATCGGGCGCGGAGATAACCGGCTATGCCGTATTCGGAAATGGCGGGTATTATGGCGATTACCGCCCCGATAACCCAGACAGCGCTGAAACGGTGGCACGTTACTCCATTTTGACGACATGGGGGAGCGATGGCAACGTCAATCTCGATGTGCAAAAGATACTCGGCATTCTCAAATAAATCTATACCGGTCCCCATGTGAATATGGCTGCTTCTAACGGACTGCTCAGGGGTTTATATAACCTCTCACTGTGGCCGCCTTTGACGACGGCCCTTATGATGTAACGCAGATTAATTCGAAGCGATGTCTTGACGGCTGCTTCTGTGCTCTGTGGTGTCGTTGTAATCTCAGCATACCGCTGCTTTTCCTCAGTTCACTGTGGCCGATAGATGACAGGGGGAGAGAAATAGCTTGAAATAGGGTCACCCCCACCGGCACATTGCATCGCTTTCACGATTCCCTTTCAATATATGTTAGACGAACACACAGCTTATCGACAGCTTCGACCGATTCTGACAGATTGGTTTTTTTTATGGCTTTGGACAAATGAGCCGACTTATTGCATGAGGCAGGCGTGATAACTATTTTTTTTGTTAACACGAAAGGAATTTGATGTATTGAGGCGAAATTATGTCAACATGGAATTTCGTCATCCGAGGTTCATATGAAGAAAAGAGCGGCTGGTCTGTCTGAAAAATGCTTTGCTGATATTAACGGCGTGAAGCAGGGGATGTTTATAATCAGTGAGGATATATCTAACCCTGTGCTGCTGTTTGTGCACGGCGGCCCGGGAATGCCCGAATACTTCCTCGAGGTAACGTACCCGACCGGGCTCCAGAGCCTTTTCACCGTCTGTTACTGGGAACAGCGCGGTGCGGGGCTGTCTTATTGCCCGGGTATGTCCCCGGAAAGAATGACTGTTGATCAGCTGATTGACGATACTATTGGTGTCAGCAGGTATCTTTGTGAGCATTTTGGCCAGCAAAAAATCTATCTGATGGCACATTCGTGGGGCACGTATATCGGCATTCAGGCGGCAGAAAAAGCACCTGAGCTTTTTCATGCCTATATTGGTATCGGACAGATTGCTCAGATGTTCGAGTCGGAAAGAATCGCGTATGCGTATATGCTTGGCGAATTCAAAAAGCGCGGCAATATGAAAATGGTGCGAAGGCTGCTTAAATACCCTGTTTTGGATTCCGATGACGCAGTGCTGGCTTTCTTTCATACCGTTTTGCGCGATCAGGCCATGCATAAAATCGGCATCGGGACAATGCGGCACATGACGTCGGTGATGACCGGCGTTTTCATACCCGTTCTGCGGTGCCGGGCCTATACGCTTCGCGAGCGCATCACCATATGGAAAGCCAGAGCGTTTTTAAGAAGCCGCACAGAGTTAATACACCGGTTTTTTACCGCCGAGCTGATGAGCAGAACGATCCGGCTTGATATCCCATGCTATTTTATGAGCGGACAATACGATTACACGGTCAATTTCGGCCTTTCAAAAAAGCTGCTGGATCAAATTGAAGCACCCAAAAAGGCCTTTTATATGTTTGAACGATCGGCGCACAGCCCGATGTTTGAAGAGCCTGAGAGAATGAAAAGAATTTTGTCTGAACATGTGCTGTAAAATGTTGCCGAACCGCATCATGTGCTGTAAAATAATACAAATGCATAAGATAATCTGCTTGTTGGGAAGGTACAAAGTTTGAAAATCAAAAACAGCCATATAAAAATCGCCGTCATTGTGGTCATCGCGGGGGCGGTGCTGTACGCAATCATGCGCATCATCGACAATATCGGCCTTGTCTTCTCCAGCGTGGGGGATGCGGTCCGTTTCGTGCTGGGGCTGCTCGCGCCCGTGCTGATCGGCTTTGTTATCGCGTTTCTTTTGAGCCGCCCTTCCGACTTTTTTGAACGGCTGTTTTGCAGGATCAAACCCATTAAAAAGGGCCTTGCGCACGTGCTCGGCGTGGCGGTGTCGTTCCTCCTGCTGATCGGCATCATCGTGGCCTTTTTCTATCTGATGATGCCGGGTATCATCGACAGCGTCAGCAGTATTTCCCGAGACATCCCGGGCTATGCCAAATCAGTGGATGCGGTGCTGCTTGACTGGAGCCGTAACCCGAGCCTCTCGCGTGTTTATGAATTTGTGGGCATTGACCCTGCCAAAGCCAATTCAATCAGCGCCATATTGGCTGAATTTTGGGACGATATCACGGTGCTTCTGCAAAACCTCACAGGCAGCGTGCTCAGTTTTCTCGTTGATACGGGTTTGTTTCTCTATAATTTTGTGCTGGGACTGTTCTTTTCTGTTTACATGCTGTTGTTTAAGCACGAGCTCAAAAACCAGCTGCGCGTGTTGTCCCAAAACGTTTTTCGCAAATCGCATTATAAGCTCATGTTTGTGGTGGATATCACGGATGACATGTTTTACAGATTTCTTGTGGGAAAAGGCATCTGCTCAATCGCCGTCGGCATTCTCACGTTTGCGGTCTGCTCGATACTTGGGTTTAAATATACCCCGCTTATCAGTCTCATCATCGCCGTCACCAACATGATCCCCACGTTCGGGCCGTTTATCGGCGCGATACCGGCGCTGCTGCTCTCGTTGATGACCGCACCGGTCTATGCGTTTTATATGCTCATCATCATTGTTGGTGTGCAGGTAGTCGACGGCAATATCGTCGGCCCGAGGGTGCTTGGCAGCTCGATGGGCCTTAACGGCTTTTGGATTATGTTTTCCATCATCGTATTCGGAGCCCTGTTTGGTGTGCTGGGTATGCTGATTGCCGCGCCGGTATTCGGCGTGCTGCGCATACTCTTAAAGAACTGGATTTACAGGCGAAACCACGATGTGCTGGAGGGTGAAGCCGAGTTTGAAGCCAGCATGCAGCGCTTTAAAGAATGGACAACCAAAAAGAAAAAAAGCAAACCGCAGCGCGTGCAGGATGAGATGAAATAAGTGTTGGGGATATCACACAGAGAACACGACGGCTGCTGTGATCACGACAGAAGTTTTTTGAATGATATCATGAAAGGCATGCATCAATAACCGGTTGCACGCCCGACGAATATGGAGTATAATTTTTGCATACGTTTCCGTGGGGGAGTCGTTTGCGCGGCAGGGCCGCGTGGCAAATCAACATACCGATTACAGCTGTGATCTGGTTTGCCTTAAAGAACAAGACTCATGGGCTTGATTGACCAGCCTGTGAGTTTATTCATTTGAAGGGGAAAAACATGCATTTTCTGGAGCTGCTGATTATCGCTTTGGGTTTATCGATGGATGCGTTTGCCGTGGCAGTCTGCAAGGGGCTGGCGCAGCATCAGCACAGCGCGAAAAACTCGCTCATCACCGGCCTCTATTTCGGCGGCTTTCAAGCCCTTATGCCGCTTCTCGGGTACCTTTTGGGCAAGCAGTTTGCCAGCGCCATCACAACCGTTGATCACTGGATTGCGCTCGCGCTGCTTTCCATTATTGGCATCAACATGATTCGCGAATCGCGCTCGTGTGATGTGAAGGCAAGCAACTCGTTCGGTTTTAAAAATATGGTGGTGCTCTCGCTGGCCACCAGCATTGACGCGCTGGCCATTGGCATTACGTTTGCGTTCTTAAAGGTGGACATTGTGACTGCGGTGTTGACCATCGGCATCATCACGTTTGCGATATCTTTTGCGGGTGTGAAGCTCGGGAGCGTGTTCGGCGTTCGCTTTAAGTCCAAAGCGGAAATTGCGGGCGGTATCATTCTTATACTGATGGGCGTTAAAATATTGCTAGAACATCTGGAGATTATAGCATTCTAACCTTTTTATCTTTTCATTGGTGCAAATTTGTGCTAATATAATCGATGTGTGTATTCATTTTTACCGGCATCAAGTATCCATTGAATTTCAGCATGTAACGGCTAAACGGGCCGCAGCTTTTCCATGGACGTGATGTTTAATCGCGTCCCAACGTATCGATCTGCAATCATTGCATAGACGTCAGGATTCCAAACGCTCACAGCCGCAGCAACAGCTTGGCGGCTGACAAATCGGATAAAACGGTTTAGGGAGGCGAACATGGAGGTAAAGGTGGTCACAAAGCGATCGTTCACGGTGTTTGGCAAAGAGGGCCGCGGCGAGGCGAACCGCAGTGACAAGTGGATACCGCCGCTTTGGAAAGAAGCGCGCGAGAAGTTAAGTGAAATACTCAATCTGGCCAAGCTGGATACGAGCGGTCATCTCGCGGGGTTCTGGGGCGCGATGAGCGACACAAACCGTGAGTTTGCCCCATGGGGCGAGCAGGGGCTGTATCTCGCTGGCTGCGAGGTTACAGAAGGGCTGCCGGTGCCGAATGGGTGGACGAAGTGGGTGATTCCGTCGTACCGCTACGCGGTGACCAAGTGCACCAAGGAATCGTACGCGGAGGCTTTCGGGTATATGAGAAAGGTGTATATGCCCAAAAACAATTACAAGCTGGCGGGTGCCGTGCACGAGTTTTACAGCCCGAAGGACAAGGACGGCACACTTTATCTGTTTTTTCCGATTGAGAAGCTATAACGAATTGGCAGCAAGGCCCCGAGGACACTCGGGGCTTTTTTGATGGAATTGAGTTAGGTTCATACGCCAAATAGAAGGCTCCTTTGGAAAGGAGCTGTCAGCTATGCTGACTGAGGATTGATATATAGTCTCGAGCAGGCAGCATATCAACAATCCTCCGTCACGCTGCGCGTGCCACCTCCTTTCAAAAGGAGGCTGGCTCACACATCAAGTAAAGGTTCCTTTGAAAAGGCGCTGTCAGCTATGCTGACTGAGGATTGTATAAACGAAAAGCGCCGCATAACGCGGCGCTTCCCGTATTTTCCCGTCTCTCTCCCTATTTCTGCTTATCTCTCTCTCGCAATTCCACACGGCGGATCTTGCCGCTGATGGTTTTCGGGAGTTCCGTCACAAATTCGATCACGCGCGGATACTTATACGGCGCGGTCACCTTTTTCACATGATCCTGCAGTTCTTTCGCAAGTGCGTCGGATGGCTCATAGCCCTTGGCGAGCACGATGGTCGCCTTCACAACCTGCCCGCGGTCCGGATGCGGCACGCCCGTGATGGCCGTCTCCAGCACCGCCGGATGCTCCATCAGCGCGCTTTCCACCTCAAACGGCCCGATGCGGTAGCCGCTGCTCTTAATTACGTCGTCGGTGCGGCCCACGTACCAGAAATAGCCGTCCTCGTCCTTCCACGCGACGTCGCCCGTGTGGTAAACGCCGTCGTGCCAGCAACGGTTCGTCAGTTCTTCGTCCTTGTAGTACCCGAGGAACATGCCGGGTGTGGTGCCTTTCTCAACGCGCACCACGATTTCGCCCGATTCGCCCCAGCTGCACGGCTCGCCCGCGTCATTCACGATATCCACGTCAAAAAGCGGGGAAGGCTTGCCCATCGAGCCCGGGCGCGGTTCCATCCAGATGAAGTTGCCCACGGTCACGGTCAGCTCGGTCTGGCCGTATATCTCCATGAGCTTAAGGCCCGTCGCTTCATAGAACTGGTGAAACACCTCGGGATTCAGCGGCTCGCCCGCGATGGATGCCCACTTCATATGCGAAAAATCGTATTTTGTCAGGTCTTCTTTGATGAAATAACGGTAGACAGTCGGCGGCGCGCAGAACGTCGTCACCTTATGGTCGCAGATGGCTTTGAGCATTTCGGCCGGCACAAACTTCTCGTGGTCGTAAACGAACACCGCCGTTTCGGCGAGCCACTGGCCGTAAAGCTTGCCCCAGACTGATTTTGCCCAGCCCGTTTCGGAAACGGTTAAGTGCATGCCTTCCGGGTCGGCATTGTGCCAAAACACCGCCGTGGGGATATGGCCCAGCGGGTATGTGTATGAGTGCGCCACCATCTTGGGCATGCCCGTTGTGCCGGATGTGAAGTAGAGCAGCATGATGTCGTCGTTTTCTGGCAGCGGAAACGACGAGGTATCGAGCTTATCGCTTGCCGCTTCCACGCCCGCCGTGTAATTAAGCCAGCCGTCACGTCCGCCGAGTATCGCCTTGCAGGCAAGTGTCGGCATGTTCTGAGCCTCTTCCACGTGAACCGCCATATCGCCCGTGTCCGTGGAGACGATCATTTTCACTTCTGCCGCGTTGACGCGGTATTCAATATCTTTTTTTGTTAGCAGATGCGTTGCCGGAATGGTGACCGCGCCGATTTTATGGAGCGCCATAATCGTATACCAGAATTCATAATGACGCTTCAATATGATCATGACCTTGTCGCCCTTGCGGATGCCCTGCGAAAGGAAAAAGTTCGCGGCTTTGTCGGAGAGACGTTTTAAATCGGCAAACGTGAAGGTATGCTGCTCGCCCTTGTCGTGTATCCATACAAGCGCGCGTTTGTCGGGCTTTTCCTTGGCAAGCACATCGAGCACGTCGTAAGCGAAGTTGAACCGCTCCGGCACATTGATCTTGAAATTTTGTTTAAAATCCTCATATGATGTAAAGTCGGCTTTTGCGTATTTTTCGAATATCCTCATGCTGTCCCCCTTATTTTGCGATGATGGCAAGAAAACGGCATACGCCGCCTTCGGCCTGCATGGCGTGTTTATGCGTGGCGTCATAGTAAACCGCGTCCCCTTCCGAGAGCGAGATCGACTGATTGTCGATATAGAGTGTCATATGGCCTTCCACCACATAGTCAAACTCCTGGCCCTCGTGCGCGTTCATGTGCGATTTGGCATCCACATCCGACGGCTCCACGGTGACCAGAAACGGCTCCATCTTTTTATTTTTAAAAATGTAAGCGAGATGCTCGTAGCCGTATTCTTTGCGGCGCACGAGCTTTAGCCCATGGCCCTTTTTCACCAGCGAGCACATCGAAAGCTTCGGTGTTTCGCCCGTCATTAAATCCACAATGTCCACGCCGAGCTTTCCGGCCGCCGAGTAGAGAAACGAGAACGAGAAATCATTTCGGCCCGCTTCATACTCAAGATATTCGGCTTCGCTTAAGCCCGTCGCCTGCGCCATGTCCGCTGCGGAGATATCCATAATCTCCCGAAGTGCCTGCAGCCGTCTTGCGATCAGCATAATCTTTTCATCCATAAATCCACGCTCCTTTTTTTATTCCGAAAACAAAAAAACCTTTGCCCCGTATGGGACGAAGGTTTACCGCGGTACCACCCAAATTGGCCGTTGCCGGCCCAACTTTACAGGGCCCTATAAAGCCCTCTGCATGTAACGGTGCAGTGTCCGTCCGGCTTTTACGTTTTCAAAGCCGCCGCTCGTGAAGTGATATTGACACACCTGCCTCTGCGCCGCTTTCACCAAATGCGGTGCTCTCTGAAAGAGGTTTAAGCCTGTCACGTCTTCGTCATCGCGTTTTAATCATGTTGATTGGATTAATCCTAGCACAAGCGGGCTTAAATTGTCAACAATAACAAACCTGCAAAAAAACGCAAAAAAACTCTTATCATGCTCCTTGTGACGAGACAACTGGCTGATCAATCGATAGAGTGGCTTTGTAGAGGGATTTATCTTTGAGAACAAGCGCTTTATTGCAGCGGCGGGTAATACAGCCCGATGCTTTTTAAAAGATCCGCAAGAGCCATCGATGAGCTGGGCAATTTTACACCCGCTGTGACGAGGAGGCATAAGGCCAGCACCAAAAGATACAGCATTCCCACCCAAATCAGGTCGCGTTTTTGTTTTTGCTTAAACATCGGGTACAGGCTGATAAAAAAGATGCCGACAAAAACAAGGATGACGTAAATCATACTTGACCTCGCTGCAGCTTAGCTTTTTGCGGCAGACCACGGACCCAGCCCACAATCAAAGTGAGAAGAGGCATCGCATACTCAAAAAACGCCCATAGAATGGGGGCGTATTCGCGCGAGAACTGCGCGTGCTGCGCGGTGGATGTATGCACGACAAACGAATAGGCCATGAAGAAAGCGCCGAGAATCGGAATCAAAGGCTTGTAAGACTGGAGCTTAAACAGCTGAGCAACCGCCAGCACGGAGATGTAATAAATCACCATGATCTTGAAAAACAACAACACGATCAGCACGACGGTGAAAAGGATTTCCATGCGGCTCAGAGCCTGTGTCAGCGTGACCATGCGCAGCGTTTCAAAAGACGGCAGCGTAAACAGAGATACGGTGTTTCCGAGAACGGCGATATCCCGAGCCACAATAACGAGTATGTTTAACGCGCCGATCAGCAGGCCGCCCAGCAGGTAGCGCAGCAGCCCCTTTTTCCCGCGTTTTACCTGCGGAGCAATCATCAGATAGAACACAATTTCACCGAAGGGGATGGTCAGCACCTGGTTTGTGCTCTGAACATAATTCAGCGGCGGCTGATAGAATATCGGCAGGAAATTGTTGAGCTCCCATTGGTTGAGCGTGAGCAGCGTGCCCACAATCAGAATGACAGTGGACAGCAGCGAGAAGGCCATGGCATAGCGTGTGACCACGCGCAGACCGTAGTAAATGCCGTATGCGCAGACAAGAATGCATAACACCATGATGACAAACACCGGCGTATCCACCATGATGGTCTGCTTAACGAGATACCCCATGTCACGAATGTTATAGGTGGTCACACTTAAAAAATACCACAGCATAATCAGCGAGACGACGGTACCGCCAACGCGCCCGTACACAAGCTCGTTAATCTGAATGATGTTTTTGTCAGGATAAGCTGTCATCAGGCTGTTGAATATGAGAAACAACGGTATACCGATAACAAGCCCGAAAATAACGCACAGCCACGAATCCTGCTGCGTGACAGGTAAAAAGAACGAAGACAGCAGCGATGAGGATTGGATGAAGCACGCGATAGAAAACATAAACTGGAAAGAGGATATCTGACCCGTTTCGAGCTTCGTCATTTTGTGCCCCGCATTTCCAGTGAATCCACAATCAGGCCGGTATTGGACAATTGCGTTTTTACCTTGAGCTGCAGTTCAATACCGGCATAGATATGATCCCAGTCATCTTTCATCTTTTCCCACTCCTTCGGGTAGTATTTGTATATCAAAATGCCGTAGCCGTAGATATCCGTTTTTAATGCCTGGGTTTTCACAAACGTATTGGAGATCGTATTGACGATTTCAACGGCGGCGGCTTTCTCAAGCTGCGGCATCAGCTCATCCATTTTTTTGTTTTTGAATCCCTGAAGTTCACCGATGGCAAGCTGCGCATCCACGTTGAGTTCAATGATGATCCGGCCGTTCTCGAGTACAGGCCGCGCATTCGAGGTTAAACTCGTAATTTCCATTATCGCTGTTCCCTCCGGCATAGGGACCTCCATATTACCGTCTTCCACATCGCCCATGGCCATAACGTATCCAAGGGTTTCATCTTCATTCAGCTTACCCACCATCTTATCGTTGTTAAAAACAGCGTTTCCTGAAAGCGCAAGGGCGGTGCTGTCGGGCTCGTTCACTGTTTTAATGATGGGGATAATGGTGGATGTCCCTTTATCGGCCAGCCGGGAGATCATTTGAATCAACTTTGTTCCGTAAAACTTCGAGATGCCGGAGGCGTTCTCCATTAAGCGCTCAATGGCGGTTGCGGGGATCGGCTCCTGCTTCGTATCGGCGGAAAGAATGCCGCTCGCGGTGCCGTCTGCGACAAATACCCAGACCTCGAGCCGGGACTCATGGTCGCGCATGAGCATATCCATAATAGGGGCAATTCCCTGACGGGCGAGATCCTCTCCAAATATGATCACCTCATTCGGATGAAGGAACAGCTCGCGGCTGTTTTTAAAACGAAACTCCTGCAAAGCCAGCAGCATGGTTTTGCTTGTGGCAGACACCAGCAGATACGGCGCGTTTTGCGTGCTGTCTTTACCTTGGCTTCTTGATTTCTGTGCTTTGCCCAGTTCGAAAGAAAAATTATATTTTCCCTGTTGATCGGATGCATCTATACCCACACCCGCCACAATAGATAGCATATCGAGCTCGCGCGCGTCCCAGCAGCCTGTCAGTGTCAATATGAAAACGAGAAATATCAGCCATGAAACGGCACGCCTCATTCTCATTGGCGGCCTCCTCGCTTTATGGATGGATCAATCCCATCCCGGCGTGTTACGTCACCGCGCGAAATGTGCAAGGGACGCCGAATCATTCTCCAGAGCGGTACGCGGATATAGCTGTCCTGCATATCTCTGTTGGGTTTAACCGTTTCAAAGTACGGAATACCGAACGACTGGAGCTTTGCAAGGTGCAGCAGCATGGCGAGGTAAACCAATGCAATGCCGTAACCGCCGAGCAGCGAGGCAAACACCATCGCGATGAGACGTAATATGGCGATGGCATCGTTCTGGCGCGGCACCACAAAGCCCGACACCGCTGTTACTGCGACAGTGATGACCATCGGTGCGCCCACAATGCCTGCTGATACCGCAGCATCGCCCATAATCAGCGCGCCCACGATGCTGACGGCCTGCCCGATGGGGCGGGGCAGACGAATACCGGCTTCACGCAGCAGTTCGAACGCAAACACCAGCACCAGCGCTTCAAAAAAAGCGGGGAACGGCGTGCCTTCGCGCGCATCGGCAATTGTATAGAGCAGCGTGTTGGGAATCAGCTCCTGATGAAATGTGGTCAGCGCGATGTACAGCGCGGGTGCAAAAGCTGTGATTGTAAAGGCGATAAAGCGCAGCATTCTTGACATGCTCGCGAATATCGTGCGGGTATAATAATCTTCGCTGGTTTGAAAGCTCTCGATAAAAAGCATCGGCGCGGTCAGCACAAACGGGCTGCCGTCCGAAATGATCGCAATGTGGCCTTCAAGCACGCGGCCCGCCACCACATCGGGCTTTTCGCTGTAGCCCACGGTGGGGAAGATGGAGAATGGCGCGTCTTCAATATATTGCTCGAGATATCCCGAATCGATCACCGAATCAATCACAATGGTTTCAAGCCGCTTTTTTACGGTGTTCACAATTTTGGGGTCGGCGACGCCTTGGATATAGGCCACGCAGACATCGGTTTTAGATTTTCGGCCGATCTTCATGTGATCCAGCCTGAAAGAAGGGGTTTTGATGCGGCGGCGCAGCAGCGAGGTGTTGGTACGCAAGCTCTCGGTGAATCCTTCGCGGGGTCCGCGCACCACCGTCTCGCTTTGCGGTTCGGTTACGCCGCGCTTGTCAAAGCCTCTGGAACTGATTGTGAGGCCGCCGTTGAGCCCGTCGGCCAGCAGCACGGTATCGCCCGAGAGGCAGCTCAAAATCAGCGCGTCTAAGCCGCTTTGTACAGTCACGTCGCCCGCACACAGCACCGCACGAGAGAGCTCCTCCAAGCTGGCGGGTTTGCCGCCGTTTTCAGTAAACCGGTATGCGAGCAGCGGCAGCAGTATGCTCTCGGATATCGTCTTGGTATCCGCGAGGCCGTCGACAAACACAAGCGCACCCTGCAGCCGGCTGTTCTCGCCAAACGAAAACGTATGGATTTTCACGTCTTCGCTGCTCCCAATGGCATTGCGAATGTACTCAAGATTATCGCACAGCTGCTGTGAGGCCGGTGTGTCATCCGGCGCGGTTTTTTCGCCGACTGGTGCGCTGTTCTGTTTATTTTTGCAATGCCGGCGGAACAGCCATGCCTTTACAAGCCTACGAAACATAATGCCCCCATTATCTTAAGGTCACAATTATCATCTCCCATACTCGGTAAAAAATGCAGAACCGGAACGTCCGTTCATTGAACAATACTGCCGAAAAGGTTACAATAGAAAAACATCCCAAATAGGTGAGGTTCATAATGAAAGAAGACGTCAGAAAAGCCGTGACGGCGCTCGGAGCGGACGTCTGCGGATTCGCCCATATCGACAGGTTTGCCAAGGCGCCGAAAGGCTATCATCCGGCGGATATTATGAAAGAATGCCGTTCGGTTGTTGTGCTGGGCGTCGCGCTGCCCAAAGGGCTTTTTGAGGTAGCACCCCGCTTGGTATATGGTCATTTCAATGATGATGTGTGCCGCGAGGTGGACCGAATTGCGTTTGCGGCGGCGAAGTGGATTGAAAAGCGGTTTGGCGGCAAGGCGGTGCCCGTGCCGTGTGACGCACCGTACGAATATTGGGACGCAGACAACATGGAAGGCCGGGGCCTTATTTCCATGAAGCATGCCGCGGTGTGCGCGGGGCTCGGCACGCTCGGCAAAAGCACGCTGCTGTTAAGCCGCGATTACGGCAACCGTCTCATCATCGGCGCTGTGCTGTCGGATCTGGATTTGGAATCCGACCCATATGCCCAAAGCATCTGCGTGGATGGATGCCGGCTTTGCATCGAGAGCTGCCCGTCCGGCGCGCTCGACGGCACGCGCGCGGAGCAGAAGAAGTGCAGGCTCAATACCTATGGCATCACGGCGCGCGGCTTTGACACAGTGGACTGCAACACCTGCCGCACGGTATGCCCGAGGAAATATGGGATCGGCTGATCGACATTGATAACCCGAATGTCGGCTTGCGGCGACGCCCGGTTTCATGTAATATGAAATTATCATATCGAAAGGAACCATATGCAAATGGCAGATTTCACACAGGTCGACGGACGCGATATCGGCGACATCAAAATATACGCGCTGAGCACCTGCGGATGGTGCAAGAAAACCAAGGCGTTTTTCAACGACAGGGGCATCCGTTACACCTATATCGACGTGGACAAGCTTGAAGGCTTTGAAACGGACGCGGTTCGGCAGCAGCAGCTTAAGCATAACCGGGCGGGGTCGTTCCCGACCATCGTGATCAACGATAAGGACTGTATCGTCGGCTATGATGAGGAGGCGTTGTCCGCCTTAATCGAGGAATAGCCGGCATGGATGAGCGTCTGCAAAAAAGGATTGAGAAGCTTAAAAAGGACGCGGCGGCGGGCGGCTATACGCTGAATGCCGACGAGGAATTTGTGGCCGATCTGGCGGCGGGGCTGCTCGCCAATCAGGATCGCTACGGTATCGAGAGCTGTCCGTGCCGTCTTTATACAGGCGAACAGCAGGACAACATGGATATCGTCTGCCCATGTGTGTATCGCGACGACGACCTCGCCGAATACGGCGCGTGTTTCTGTGCGCTCTATGTAACGGACAAAGCGACACAAAAGCAGGTTCCCGAGCGACGTCCGTCGCTTGAAGAGCGGCGCGTGAAAGCCGAACCAGGCGAAGGACAACTGCCCGCGTCATTGAAGTATCCCGTATACCGCTGCAGCGTGTGCGGGTATCTCTGCGCGAATACCAATCCGCCGCGCGTTTGCCCGATCTGCAAAGCGGGCGCAGAGCGGTTCGAAAGATTCATGTAAACATATGGATTCTGCTATATGCGGAACAAATCACATTTCTTTTCGTCTAAATGACAAAAGGAGGTGGGGAAATGAAAAAAGTGATATTTATGCTGCTGGCGCTCGTGCTGATGCTTGCGGCGGCAGCTTGCCAACCGCCGCATCTGGCGGATGCGCCTTCGGGAGACACGGAGCCGCTTGTGAAGCCGTCGCAGAGCAGCGGCGATATACAGATGACGGTGAAGGAGCAGGCGGTATCGGGAGACGTCGAGTCCGTCACCCTGACGATCACCAACGCGTCCGACAAGGACTACACATACGGCGCGATGTCGTCCATCGAAGCCGAGAAGGACGGCGCGTGGGCAGAGATAAAGCCCGTTGCGGATCTGATGTGGATCGAGATCGCTTATGTGATATCGCCCGATCAGTCGAACGAGGAGAAAGTCACGATCAAGGCGAATTACGGCACGCTCGAACCGGGCATTTACCGGATCGTTAAAACATTTACGAGCGAAGATGGCAGCAATCTGACGGCTTACGGAGAATTTGCCGTCAAATAAAAAAACAAAAAACAAACCCTGTGAGGCGTTTAAAACCTGACGGGGTTTATTTTTTAGGTTTATTCCGTAAGCGAGGCATCCATATCGCATGCCGGATTCACATGAACCATGCAGTGCTTCACATCGGGGAACGCCGCTTCAATCGCATCGTGGACTTTTTGAGCAATGCCGTGTGTTTGCTTTAAAGGCGCGGTTCCGTCCGCGCTGATCTCGATATCCACATAAATGCGGTTTCCGAACAGCCGCGTTTGTAGCTGGTCAATGCCGAGCACACCGTCCTGAGACAGGCTGACACGCCTGATTTCATCCACCACGGCATCGTCGCAGGCTTCGTCTGTCATTTTACGTATCGCGTCCTTAAAGATCGTGAATGCGGTTCTCATGATGAACAGGCATATCACGACGCACGCGATGGGGTCGAGTATCGGTAAGCCGAGCCGTGCGCCGAGTATACCGACGAAGCTGCCAATCGACGACAGCGCGTCGGAGCGGTGATGCCAGGCATTCGCCATCAGCGCGCCCGAATTGATTTTCTTTGCGGCGGCGCGCGTATACCAGTACATGGCTTCTTTCGTCACTATTGTGACAATAGCCGCTATCAGCGCAAGTGAGCCCGGCATTTGAAGGTTGCCGCTGATGCCGTCGATGATCTTCACCACACCGCCGTAGCCGATGCCCACACCCACAACCGCGAGCATGACGGCCAGCAGTATCGCGGCGACGCATTCCATGCGCTCGTGACCGTATGGGTGATTTTTGTCGCTGGCCTTGCCCGAAAGCTTCATGCCCGCCATCACAATCGTTGTGCTTAAAACGTCAGCGGTGGATTCCACTGCGTCGGAGATCATCGCGCCCGAGTTCGCGACAATACCCGCGAACAGCTTAAAAGCGCTTAAAATCACATTTCCAATGATCGTCACGATCGATACATGCATGGCAAGTGCAATGCCGGTTCTTTTCTGTCGTTCCATAAAAGTTACCTCCAAAATGCAAGATAGCTCTATGGCACTTTATCAACTTGGTATGTTAAAGACGGGAAACAAAAAGCGCACCCGTGGATAACATACACTGTCCCACAGATACGCCGATTTACGTGATCTGCTGCCGCCATATTGCGGCCCGGCCCCACGAACCGAAAACGGTTCATCGCCTGCTCAGTTTGTACTGTTGAACGCCCATTCATTTTTGTTTGAATGTCTGCAGTGCAAAGAGATACCAATAATTCTATATTATGAAGGCGGTGTTGTCAAGGTGACGACATGGCATCATCGGGTAAATATTATTCAACGTCCAAAATGAGTTGATATGATAATCGGAGTTGTATATGCCTTATATTTAAGACTTTTAAACAGGAAATAAAAACCAAAAGAGAAATATCTTTTATTCTTCTATCAAGCTGAGCCGGTTGTCGTCCAACGTGTAGTAAAGCGGCACGACTGTGATGCCTTTGTATTTATCTGACAGACGCTTGCTTTCCGCCTGCACAAATTCCGTTTCATCTTCAATCTCGTAGATGGGCGCGTAGTTCAAAAAGTGGTCCCGCGCGCGCTCCGGCGTCCAGTTCTCAAGGCGCGAAAGCCCCTCTATAAACGTCTGCATCTTGCCCGCAAGGTTTACCATGCCGCATCGGTCGTGCGCAATCAGCGCAATATGGTTCACGCCGCCCACGGCAATTGCGTACGACACCTTGAATTCGCTGTACCGCAAATTAGCGCCGCCCGTACGGATGATGTACGCGAAATTCTCGGGGATTTTGAGCTGCTTGCGGTTGTCCATGCACATGCCGATCAGCATCTGCGCACAGGTATATTCCTTATGCGGTGCGGCGAAGTTCTGGTAAAGTATCAGATCCTCAACGGGTGTGCCCTTGAGGCTTTTTGGAATATCGTCAGCATGGCCGATCTTTTTTATCATCAGTCTCTCCTTTGCTAAAGGGTTGCTTTATACGATACAGATTTACAGCGTAGATGGCAAGTATCATTGATATGGCAATGGGTGGGATGAAAAGCTGCGTTGCTTGAAAGTGATGGGAAACTATGCGATAATTATCAAAATGATCCCATCTCGCTTGAAGGGGGAGAATTTAAAAGCACGCTCAAGGAGTTTTCTTTACAGCTGCTGCTGCGTTGCCTTTTTTAAGTCAGCGCGTTATAATCGAATGCGTTGTGAAAATGACTCAACGCTTTAACAAACAGCAATTCGAAAGGACTATGCATGAAGTACGACTACCTGATCGTGGGGAGCGGTCTTTTTGGCGCGGTGTTTGCGCATGAAGCCAAGTTAAGGCGCAAAACCTGCCTTGTGATTGAAAAACGCGGCCATATCGGCGGCAATATCTATACTGAGAGGCGCGACGGCATCAACATCCATACCTATGGCGCGCATATTTTTCATACGAGCCTTAAAGAAGTGTGGGATTATATCCGGCAGTTCGCTGAATTCAACCATTACATCAATTCGCCCGTCGCGAACTATCACGGCGAGCTGTATAACCTGCCGTTCAACATGAACACGTTCAGCAAGATGTGGGGCGTCATCACGCCTCAGCAGGCAAAGGAGAAAATTGAGCAGCAGCGCGGCGAGATCACGGGGGAACCGCAGAATCTTGAGGAACAGGCGATCTCGCTCGTCGGGCGCGATATATTTGAAAAGCTGATCAAGGGCTATACCGAAAAGCAGTGGGGGCGCGGCTGCAAAGAGCTGCCGCCGTTCATCATCAAGCGGCTGCCCGTGCGCTACACGTTTGACAACAACTACTTCAGCGATCCGTATCAGGGTATCCCAATTGGCGGGTATACGCCGATTATCGAAAAGCTGTTGGACGGCGTGAAGGTGGAGCTCGGTGTGGATTTCCATAAGGACCGCGAAAAGCTCTCGGCGATGGCGGATAAAATCGTCTATACGGGCCAGCTCGATGCGTTTTTTGACGGCTGTTATGGCAGCCTCGATTACCGCGGGCTGACGCTGGATACCAAACGGATGGAGACGAACAACTATCAGGGCGTGGCGGTGATGAATTACACCGATGCCGAAACGCCGTACACGCGCGTGATTGAGCACAAGCATTTTGAGTTCGGCACGCAGGACGTGACGCATGTGACGTGGGAGTATTCGAAGGAGTGGCAAAAGGGTGACGAGCCGTATTATCCCGTTAACGACGAAAAGAACGAAGCACTGAGGGAGAAATATGCGGCACTTGCGCAGCAGCAGAGCCGTGTGATATTCGGCGGGCGGCTCGCGGAATACCGCTATTACGATATGGACAAGGTCATCGCTTCGGCGCTGGCCGCGGTGAAGAAAGAATTCGGCGAATAAACGCTGATATAAACGGATAAGGTGCACCCTTTCATGAAGTGTGAGAGGGTGCTTTTTTATTGCAATACAATTTCCTTCACGCAGTGTGTGTCATCCCGTTTCATTAAGACAGCACAAAAGTAGGGAACGACCTCCGTGTCGTTCCGTCAGTGATGCGGACTGAAGATTGGATAAATATCTTTTTTAAACGAAAGCTGCTAATGCACGTCACCCCTGCCTCCCTCAGAGAGGGAGGTGGCAAATGACGGATTTCTTAAATCCGGCGTTTGACGGAAGGAGTGGACGCGGCTGGCTGAAGATTGACCTATTGAGCATCGAAGTCCGGCAATCCTCTGTCGCGCTGCATGTGTTATCCCGTTTCATAAAGACAATAAAAAAGTAGGGAACGACCTCCGTGTCGTTCCGTCAACGATGCGGACTGAAGATTGCTCTTGCTGACAAAAACACCGTGAATACTCCGGCACTCTGCATATGTACCTTCTGTTCAAATCAGCATGCGGATACGTGTTTTATTATATATTTCGGGATATATTAGCTATTATTTGAAATAAGTGCTATGCTAATAAGAAAGGGGTAAAAGTGATTGTCTGATTTAGATTTGGAGAGAAAGATTTTAAGCTTGCTGGAGGCAGAGAACCTTAGCGATTTACAGCTGAACAATATGATTCTTGGGCCGCCGATATTAAATATCATCGCGGCATGCAGAAGGCTTGAGAAAAATAATAAATTGCAAAGAATTAAGAACGACAACGGGGAAATCATTAACTTATTAATTCAGGTCAGAATGCCTGATGAACACATCAATAAAGACGAACTTAAGAATCTTCTTTTCAAACATCTGAAAAAAACGGGTTGGACAATTCTTTTTGTATCGGAGCACAATAAAAAAGGCATAGATATCATAGCGGAACGCGACTCGAAGAAATGGTTAATTGAAGTGAAGGGCTGTACCATTACGAAGGGCATTGTCTTGCAGGATTTCTTTTTGATGCTTGGCAAGCTCTTATTCTTTATGAAAGATCCGAGTGCGAAATACAGCATTGCTGTTCCGGAGATGAAAAACAGCCATAAGCTTTGGGACAAGCTTCCTTCAGATGCGAAACAGCGTACCGGTATATCCATTTTGTATGGTCAAAGAAACGGTGACTTTACCGAAGCAAATTAAAATTTGAAGAATTCCAGAGAGAGGAATGCCTCTGTCTTTTTGATACCAATCCTGAAGGTGTGTTATAAAAGAGTAGTCAGCTTTGCTGGCTGAAATGGAATAAAATATCTTTCTTGAAACGAAAGCCGCTTCATGAACAGCGCTCCTGCCTCCCTCCGTAAGGGAGGTGGCAAATGGCGGATTCTTGAATCCGGCATTTGACGGAAGGAGTAAACGCGGCTTTTTATATTGAGGAACCGTGAGAGTAGATTACTGAGAAATATGCACGCAGCAACAACCGAGCAATCCTCCGTCGCGCTGCGCGCGCCACCTCCTTTCAAGTGGAGGGGTTTCTTCATATAGACAGTTCAAAAGTAGGGAACGACCTCCGTGTCGTTCCGTTAGTTATGCTGACTGAGGATTGAAATATGCATTATGCAGCTATCGCGCAATCCTCCGTCGCGCTACGCGCGCCACCTCCTTTCAAAAGGAGGCTTACTTCTGCACATTACGTTATTGCTAGTATTCTTAAAGGCTCCTTTGAAAAGGAACTTTAAGCTATGCTGATTGAGAATTGATCGATAACATGAAGAACCCGATATGCGTTATTACCCTTCCATCGGCTTGATGACGGGGGAGGGCTGCGCGTTGAACACCGTGGAATACGGCGGCACAGACTGCGTGAGCCACACATTACCGCCGATCACCGAATCGTGGCCGATACGTGTATCTCCGCCCAGTATCGTTGCGCCCGCGTAAATAATCACATTGTCCTCAATATCCGGATGGCGCTTGATGCCCTTTATCGGGTTTCCGTGCTCGTCGAGCGGAAAGCTCTTTGCGCCGAGCGTTACGCCCTGATAAATCTTCACATTGTTACCGATGGTGCACGTTTCACCAATCACAACGCCAGTACCGTGGTCGATAAAAAATCTCCGGCCGATCGTCGCGCCCGGATGAATATCGATACCCGTGTTGCGGTGCGCGTACTCGGTCATAATGCGCGGCATAATGGGCACACCGCAGGTATAAATATGGTGCGCAATGCGGAATATGCTCATGGCTTCCAGCGACGGATAGCTCAGCATAATCTCTTCTGCGGATTTCGCGGCAGGGTCGCCCTCGAACGCGGCCAAAATGTCGTCACCGAGCAGATCGCGGATGGCCGGCAGCCCGTCGAGGATAAGGATAGTCAGCTGTTCCGCGCGGCTGAGGCAGTCTGCGTCGTTATCGTCTTCGCATGTGCGTCTTAATACGGCGTTGATCAGGTCGCAGAGCCGCGTGGCGGTGGTGGAAAGCTGTGCCGCCATTATGGCGTGAAGACGCTTGCGGTTAAGCGGCTCGAATATGCCCGGCAGTATGAGAGAACGCAGGCTCTTTAAAATGTCTATCACCTCGGTGCGTGTCGCAAAGCCGAGCAAGTCGTTGTTATACAGGCTGTTTTTGTTGAGCTTTGCCAGCTGCGCCGCCACATTGTTGTCTTCGAGCCATTTATTGAGCGTCATCGTCGTGTGCTCCTTTTCGGTATTCGCTGATGATATCCGCAATCGTGATGCGGTCGAGTGTGTCGTTGATCTCATACGCGATCTGCTGCCACAGCACGCGCGTGATGCAGCCTTTATATGTTTTGCAGCTTTTCGCATCACTCTCTTCGAGACAGCATTGCGTGGGTGCAAGGTCGCCCTCAACGGCGCGCACCACCTCTCCGGCGGTAAGCTTATCCGCAGGGCGGCTTAAAAAATAGCCGCCGTTCTTTCCGCGCACGCTCTTCACAAGTCCTGCATTTTTTAGCGCGAAAAAGATCTGCCCCAAATAGCGTGGCTCGATATGTTGTCTTTGTGCAATGCGTGCGAGGCTTTCATGCCCGTTTTCGGAATGAATCGCGAGATCGGCCACGCTCAGCAGCGCATATTGTCCGTTCTTGGAAATCTTCATACAGGCTCCTTGTCATCACATTATATCGTCTGAATGATGGACCTTACAAGCTTGTTTTAAATCTGACTGAATCGCTCGGTTTTATTGCCCGTACCTATTGACAATCTCGATTTGTCCATGTATATTGATATTAACATCAAAACATTACAAAAACAATAGGAAATAAGATGTTTTGTGTCGATCGAATGCAGCATGGTCTTTTAAGACCTCTGGAGGTGTATGATAAAATGACAAGGCGTATTTATCTGGATCACGCCGCAACCACACCGTTACGGCAGGAAGCGCTGGACGCGATGATGCCGTTTTTCGGCGGTGTATACGGCAACCCATCCAGCTTACATACTTTTGGATTTGAAGCGCGGCGCGCGTTTGAAGCGGCCCGCGCACAGGTGGCTCAGGTTTTGGGCGCAAAGCCCGACGAGATTATTTTCACATCGGGCGGCACCGAATCGGACAACCTCGCGCTGCGGGGCACGGCTCTCGCGAACAGCAATAAGGGGCGGCATATCATCACATCGGCAATTGAACACCCCGCCGTGATGAAGACGTGCGAAGCGCTGGAAAAGCAGGGCTTTGAGGTCACGTATCTGCCGGTTGATGCGGACGGTATCGTTGATCTGGACGCGTTAATAAAGGCGCTGAAAGAGGATACTATCCTTGTCAGCATTATGGCCGCCAACAACGAGATCGGCACGGTGCAGCCTATCGCGGAGATCGGGCGCATTGTGAAGGCGCATTCGAGGGCGTATTTTCACACCGACGCAGTGCAGGCCATGGGTGTGCTCGATATGTCGGTGGGTGCCCTCAATGACGTTGATATGATGTCGTTCTCGGCACATAAGTTTTATGGTCCCGCAGGCATCGGCGCCTTGTATGTACGCAAGGGAACGCGGATAAGCCCGGTCATGACGGGCGGATCTCAGGAGAAGGGAAAACGCGCGGGCACCGAAAATGTGGCGGGCGCGGCCGGCATGGCGCAGGCTTTGCGGCTTGCGGCAGAGGAACGCGAGAGTGAGGCCGTAAGGCTCACTGAACTGCGCGACGATCTGATCGGCAGGGTTTTAAGCGAGATACCCGGCACAAGGCTGAACGGCCACAACAACAACAGGCTGCCCGGCAACGCGAATTTCAGTTTCGATTTTATCGAAGGTGAATCGCTGATCATGCGGCTCAGTGCACTCGGCATCGCGGCATCCACGGGCTCCGCATGCTCGTCGGCCTCGCTCGACCCGTCGCATGTGCTGCTGGCCATCGGGTTAAAGCATGAAACCGCACACGGCTCCTGCCGGCTTACACTCGGCAAGGGTACGACGCGGCAAGATATAGAAGATACGGTAGAGGCACTCAAACGCGTGGTGACAGATCTGCGCGAAATGTCGCCGCTCTGCCAGAAAGGATGAGACGATGTACAGTGAAAAAGTGATGGATCATTTTGCGAATCCGCATAACGTGGGTGAATTGGAAGGCGCAAACGCAGTTGGTGAGGTGGGCAATGCCCGCTGCGGCGACATCATGCGCATGTATTTAAAAATTGAGGATGGCGTCATTCAAGACGCATCGTTTAAAACGTTTGGCTGTTGCGCGGCGATTGCCTCGAGCAGTGTGACCACCGATTTGATCAAGGGCATGACGATCGACGAAGCGCTCAGTTTCAAGAACGCGGAAGTGGTGGAGGCGTTGGACGGTCTGCCGCCCGCAAAGATTCACTGCTCGGTGCTTGCGGAGGAGGCCATTAAAAAGGCCATCGATAACTACAGACAGGGGCAGGAAAAAGCGGAATGAAGCTATCGACAAAAAGTCGGTATGGCTTGCGGGCCATGGCCGACCTCGCAATGAACTCGAACGGTGAACCGATTGCGCTGATGAATATAGCCAAAAGGCAGCATCTGTCCGACGGATATTTGGAAAACATGTTCAGCGCGCTGCGTCGTGCCGGGCTTGTGCACAGTATGAAAGGGGCGGGCGGCGGCTATGTGCTGGCCCGGCCCGCTTCCGAAATCAGCGTGGGCGAGGTGCTGAATGTGCTTGAGGGCGATTTGTCTATTGTTGATGAGAACGAACAGGAAGTGACGAGCCTGAGAAACTGCATTCAAACATACGTGTGGGATGAAGTTTCCCGCAGGATCAACACCGTAGTGGATAAGGTCACGCTTGATGACTTGATCAGCGGTTGTAAGACAGAATAAAAGGAGCAAATTATGCCGATTAAAATACCCGAAAATCTGCCGGCGTATGAGGAGTTGAGCGAAGACAATATATTCGTCATGACGAATGAGCGCGCGATGCATCAGGACATACGGCCGCTGAAAATCGTGATACTCAACATTATGCCGGATAAGATTCTCGCGGAAGCGCAGCTGCTGCGCCTTATCGGCAACACGCCGCTTCAGGTGGACCCGGTGCTGCTGAAAACGGCCACGCATTCATCCAAAACCACCTCGCAGGAGCATCTCAATACGTTTTACAAAACGTTTGACGAGATTCGCGGTCATAAATACGACGGGCTCATTATCACGGGCGCGCCGGTGGAAAAAATGGAGTTTGAAGAGGTCAACTACTGGAAAGAGCTGACCGAGATTATGGAGTGGAGCAAAACCAACGTGTTTTCCACACTGCATATTTGCTGGGGCGCGCAGGCGGGGCTTTATTACCACTATGGTATCCCGAAGTATGCGCTGCCCGCCAAGAAGTTCGGCGTGTTTTTGCACACGGCGGACAAATCTCAGATTAAGATGAAGCTGCTGCGCGGCTTTGATGATACGTTTTACGTGCCGCATTCGCGTTATACCGAGGTGAGGCGCAAGGACATCATTAAGGACAAACGGCTGCAGATATTATCCGAGTCCAAGGAATCGGGCATCTATATCGTATCGGCGATGGACGGCAAGCAGATATTCGTGATGGGGCATCCCGAATACGACAGGCTCGCGCTGTCGCGCGAGTACAACCGTGACATCAAGAAGGGGCTGGATATCGCGCTGCCGAAAAACTACTTCCCGAATGATGACCCCGGGCAGCTGCCGATGGTGACGTGGCGCAGCCATGCGCATCTGCTGTTTGCCAACTGGCTCAATTATTACGTATATCAGGAAACGCCGTTTATACTCGAATAAAGAAAATAAAAAGAGCCGACAGGCTCTTTTTTTGTCGTGAAACTATCGGGCACTCCGGGATAAGCCTTCTCCTTTGAGGAGAAGGTGGCGCGCAGTGCCGGATGAGGTGTCGCTTGTCAGTGACAGCTGAACACCGTATTCATTCGAAATCGCTTGTGCAACATACGCCTTTCGCTGATATCAGTTTCTTTCATAACACTTATCTTGAACATAAAATAAAGACATATCGTCCTTTAATGATCGCATAAGTTGCGGCGTACATTCCTGTTCCGTAAATCCGGGACGAGGCTAGGCTACTGTTTTCAGAATCAAAAAAGGGTTACACTGGATGGCATATCTTTTAAGGTATCAATTCGTCCAAGTCTCATTCCTCCGTGAGGTTAAACACGCATGCCAGCGTGAGGGGATTGCCATCCTGATCAAAAGCCTCCATCGACAGCCGGTATGTGCCCGCCGGGCTCGACGGGTACCACGTTTTCATGTCAATCGACATCGGGAATACCGGCACATCCACGGGGTCGGACGAGGCGCAGAATTGGCTTGCGCAAGCCATCGTGCTCCAGCCGGTTGCTTCCTTTTTGTCGAGCTTTGGCACAAACGTAATCGCAATTTCACCGCCTGTCTGATTAAAGAGTTCCACGATGATCTCTTCCGTTCCCACGGGGTAATCGCGGTGCTGCGGGGCCATCCACACTGTATAAACGGTATCCGCCGGATTTTGGCCGGACGGGTCTTCAAAGGTATACCGGCCGCTGTCATCTGAAACGGTGTTCTCATTGAATGACACGGTGATTTCTCTGCCGTCGAAAAGCTTAATTTGATACTCGCCCCATGTGCCGGGAGCTCCCGTGGCCTGATCGTCGGCCTGCCCTTTGAGCTTGAGCTGCGCGAGCCAATTGAGCACGTCCTTTATCGCGTCTGTCTTGGAATACGTGACCGACGCGACACCGGCCGGGCTGCGGTCGTCATAATAATCAATGTACGCCACCTGCTCGGGGCTAATATCGTCCACCGCACCGATCGCTTCGGGTACAGCCGCCGCTGTGGGCGTCGAAGCCGCCGCCGCGGGGGACGGCGAAGCGGGTGCGTTTTGATTGGAATTGCTGCAGCCTGCCAGCAACGAGAGCAAAACGGCTGCGGCCAATAAGCTTTTTTTCATGAGACACTCCTTCTTGCGTACAATAAAGATGCGTTTCTATTATACCCGTATTGGGCAAAGCCGAACGTATTTTTATCAGCCGATAATAAAAAATTGATACAAATTTAACATTAAAGAAAAACGTCTCAGCACCGATAAAATAGAATATAGTTTTGACATCACAGGAGAACAGGAATGAGAGACATTATCATCACAGACCCCTCAAAATGCGAAGGGTGTAACCGGTGTGTGCGTGTATGCCCTATACACGAAGCCAATATCGCATATCTTGAAAACGGTACAATCAAAGTGAAAATTGATACGGAAAAATGCATCACCTGTGGTGCCTGCCTTGAAGTGTGTCAGCATGAAGCGCGTACTTTTTCTGATGATACAGAGCGCTTCTTTGCCGATATTGAACGCGGTGATGCCATCACGCTGATGGTGGCGCCCTCCTTTCGATCGAACTTTGCGAATGGGGATGCCATTCTTGCGTGGCTCAAATCGCAGGGGGTCACAACCGTTGTGGACGTATCGCTTGGTGCTGACATCTGTACTTGGGCACACATCCGCTATATCGAAGAGCATAATCCTCGCGCGCTGATTACGCAGCCGTGCCCCGCGATTGTTGCCTATGTAGAAAAACACCGGCCGGAACTGGTCGGTCTGCTTTCTCCGGTGCACAGCCCCATGCTCTGCACCGCCGTGTTTTTAAGAAAGTATTTGCACAACACCGAAAAAATTGCCGTGCTCTCACCTTGCGTGGCGAAGAAAAATGAGTTTGATGAGACGCATACCGTGAGCTACAACGTGACATTTAAACGGCTTGCAGAGTATATGAGCCAAAAGGGCATCGAGGTGCCAGACGCGCCGTTTGAGTTCGACCATGTGGCCTCATCGCTTGGGAGGCTCTATGCGATGCCGGGCGGACTCAAAGAAAACTTGGAGTATTACATCGGCAAAGCCGTACGCGTGGATAAATCCGAAGGCCAAAACACGGTATATACTCATATCGATGAGTTCGCACGCGAGCCCGAGAGCAACTTACCTGCGATATTTGATGTCCTCAATTGCCCGGACGGCTGTAATGCGGGAACCGGGTGTCTCAAAGATCAATCAGTGTTTTGTATCAACCGCGTGATGGACGAACAGCGGCAAAGTGCGATGGCGATGTATGAGAAAACCGACGAGGCACAGATGACGAAGCTCTTCGCGCTGTTTGACAAGAAACTCAAACTGACCGATTTTGTTCGCAGCTATACGGCCCAGCCGGTTACGCCCATCTTTTATACAGAAGATGATGTGGAACAAGCGTACAAGCAGCTCGGCAAAACAACATCGGAGCAGCGCTCGCATAACTGCTATGCCTGCGGCTGCGAGGCCTGCAGTGATCTCGCCGTTCGTATTGCAAAGGGGATCAATGTGCCCGAGAACTGCATGGAAAAAACGCGCCAGGACATATTGCGCGAGCACGAAGCGTTTATCGGTGAACGACACAACAGCTTTGAAAACCTGAACAGAATACAGGCGGAACTGCAAGGCATAAAGACTCAGTTTGAAATGGTTTTGGCCGATGTTGAGAATGTCGGCGAGGCCATCGAACAATACAACAAAATGGCGCGGATGGTCAACGATATGGCTTTGCAGACTCAGATATTATCGCTCAACGCGTCTGTGGAAGCGGCACGCGCCGGCGCGGCGGGAAAGGGATTTGCCGTGGTGGCGCAAGCCATAAGGGATCTTGCCACGCAGTCCCGGGAATCGGTGAAGGAAGTGACTGATACGAGTGCGTTTGCCACAAAAACAATCGAGGCCATTACACAGGCGAGCGGCAGTGTGGATGCGTCGCTGTTAAAAGCTGCGGATTATGTGGAGGAGATCACCCGCGCGATGGGCGGTTTGAAAACTGTCTGAAGAATCAAATGAGTCGAGCCGCAGAGGCTGAACGTCTGCGGCTTTTTTGTTTAAAGAATACCCCCGGTCATGCTTGGGTACCAAAAGGCTTTCGCTATGAGTAAATTGGATAATGACGATAGAATATGCTTTAACATGACTAGCCGTCTCCCGGAAGAAAAGGTGGTACGAAGCTGTCAAAAAGGCTGACAAAGCAAACACCTCATCAGTCGCCTGCCGGCGATAGCTTCAGGAGAAGCCAAAGTATACGTCTTAGATAGCTTAAATGCATTTGATAAGACGCGCCCCTTCAACCTGTGAATACCGCGGTTCGGCTTTTGGCCCGATTATTCGGCCCTGATCAGTCAAACCAAAGCACAAACCCCGTTTTGTCATGGCGGTTAAACCCGGCGCGCTCATAAAATGCAAGCGTGCTTTCGAGCTTTGAGCCGGTCAGCAGCATCACCTTGTAGCAATGCGCCTGTTTCGCGATGCTTTTCGCGTGGTCAAGAACGGCCGAAGCATAGCCTTTTTTTCGATGCGCTTCGTCGGTGATGACATTTTCAATCAGCGCATACGGGCGCTGCTCATGCGTCAGATTGGGCACGATAAGCAGCACGCACGATGACACGATTTTTCCGTCCTCAATGCCCACAATCACATGATGGTTTTGATCCGCCATCATGTGTTCCCATATCGTCATGATCCGCTCGTTCGTCTCGGGTATCGTCGTATGGCGAAATTGTGAATAGAGGCTTAAGAGCCCGGGCAAGTCGGCTTTCTCTGCTGATCTTAATTGCATATAAATATCCTCCCGTGAACCGGATATATTTGATTAGACCATGTTTTTCTTATTGCAGGACGGCTAAGTGACGGTATGCAAAGAAGGGGCAAATATAATGAGCATGCCGTCACCGGCAGTAAAGGCCATGTCGCTATGACAGAAAAAGGCGAGGGGGGTGATATTTACATTTCTCAGTTTGTTCGTCCGGCTTTAAATACTGAATCATGCCTGCGCCGTGCCTGTCGTTGGGGCGCTCAATAAAGCCGAACGTTTTGTAAAACGGCTCCTTGCCCTTTGCGGCCATCAGGTTGATCATGGCCTGCTGCCCGGGCTCCAAGTGTGCGTGAATTCGGTCCATCACCTGTGCCATCATGGCACGGCCGATGCCCTTGCCCTGAAAATCCGGATGAACGACGACATCGACGATCAGCATGAAATAACCGCCGTCGCTGACCACGCGCGCCATTCCCACCGGGCATCCGTCCGCCACAGCCGCAGTCAGAAAAAATGAATGATCGATACCGGCCTTGGCCTGCTTTTCCTCCACAGAACTCCAGCCCACACTGCACCGCAAGCCGTTATAATCCTCAACACTGATGGTATTGACATAATCGATCATGCTTTTTCTCCGGACAAAGATTTATTGTTAAATATATCATATGGCCCGCGTTGTGTCACGGCTTCATGGGCATAATTTCCATGAGGGTTTTTTATACGGACGGAGAAACACTTATGATGACAAACGGAAATCAAAAGCGCACGGTCAGCGTGGGCTATGCGTGCCTTGCGCTCGGCGTGAAAGATGCGGCAATGAAAACCTGCCGTCTTCAGGGGGCATCGCCGGAGCGGCTTGACGCGCTGGCTGCACACAATTTAAACGCGCTTGAAGCCATGATTCGCTACAACGCGGAAAGCGGTATTCGGCTCTTCCGAATCAGCTCGGATCTGGTACCGTTCGGCTCTCATCCGGCGGTGTCGTTTGATTGGCGCGAAAGCTTTGCATCACGCTTGTCTGAGATTGGGCGGCTC
The DNA here is from genome assembly GCA_023406895.1 of Bacillota bacterium. Classification (GTDB taxonomy): domain Bacteria; phylum Bacillota; class Clostridia; order Christensenellales; family SZUA-584; genus SZUA-584. The sequence continues at coordinate 241,482 of JAEXTV010000031.1, forward strand.
ATCGGGAAGTCATCCTTGCGCGTCTCGATGCATCCGGGGCAGTATACCGTGCTCAATTCAACGAACGCCGAGGTGGTTGCGCGGTCAATCGCCGATCTTGTTTATCATGAACGCGTATTGAGCGCCCTGCAGACGGACAGCAGCCACAAAATCGTGCTGCATATCGGCGGCGTTTCGGGCAATAAGAAGGAGGCGCTTACGCGTTTTCGAACGAACTTCGCTTACCTGAATGATGCTGTGAAAAGCCGCCTTGTGATTGAAAATGACGACCGTTATTTTCATATTGCCGATGTGATTGAGACGGGGCACCGCCTCGGAATTCCCGTTGTGTTCGATAATCTGCACCATACAATCAACGGCTGCGGCCCGGCATCTCCATATGAGTGGATACGCCTGTGCGGCGATACGTGGCGCGCCCATGACGGGCGGCAGAAAATTCACTATTCGCAGCAGGACGAAATGAAACGTGCGGGCGCGCACTCAAAGACCGTCCGCATACGCGAGTTTCTTGAATTTGCAGCGCCGCTTTCCGATCTTGATATTATGCTCGAGGTGAAGGATAAAAACCTCTCCGCGATGAAATGCGCGCTATGTCTCAATCAAAACGGGTCGATCCAAAAGCTTGAAAAACAGTGGCGCCTTTATAAATACCTCGTGCTCGAAAAAAATCCGGCGGGTTATCAGGCCATACGCGAGCTGCTCAAAGTCAAATCCGCTTATCCGGCGGCCGAATTTTTTGAAATTATTGAGGCATCGCTTGCCAAAGATGAAAACACAGGGGCTGCCGTTAACGCCGCGGAGCACGTATGGGGTTATTTAAAAGGCGTCTGCACAATAAAAGAAAGGGCCGGCTTTGAAAAGTTCCTGGGCAGCTATCAAGCGGGCCGTATTCCTTTGAGCAGAATGAAGAGCTTTCTTCAAAGGCTCAGTGAAAAATATCAAATGACTTATCTTCTCGATTCATATTATTTCATTGACGGTATTTGTTAAATTACTGTTAAATGTGACATTATTACTTTTCTTTAATCGTAATAGGAATTATTATAATTATAAAATAATTATGACAGAAAAGAGGCGAAGACATTTGCTCGAGCAACTGATTGATTCAATTGAGAAGCAAGACAAGGCGCAGGCTGTCACACTCTGCCTTAATGCCTTGGAAGAAGGCAGCCTCAGCGTTCCCGCACTCTATGAAACCGTGCTCACTCCGGCGTTGAACCGCATTATCGTGACGCACAGCAACGAGGACGATATGATCTGGCGTGAACACATGATGTCGTCCATCGTCCGCGGCATTGTGGAAACGTGTTATCCGTTTGTGCTGCGTGAGCGTGAGAAAACAGCTTTGCAAACCGAAGATACGGTGCTGGTGGTTTGCCCGAAGCAGGAAGAACATGAGATCGGGGCGCGCATGGCCGCCGACTTCTTCACAATTTGGGGCTTCAATACCGTATATATCGGCGCGAACACGCCGGACAAAACGCTGCTCAAGGCAGTGGAATCGCTGCGTCCGCGCTACATCGCCGTGAGCGTATCAAATTACTATCACATGTTTGCCGCCAAAGATATGATCGCGAATGTTCGATCACGCTTTGAGGTAAACGTTGTGGCGGGGGGGCAGGCTTTCGTCAAAAATCCGGAAGCGGTGAGCACCATTGGCGCGGATATTCTTCTGAAAAGCTTTAATGATATCGGCACTCTGCGCAAAGGGGGTGGCGCGTCATGAGGCTTGCGCTCAAAATTGCGGCACGGTTTTTATCGGCCAGCCGCGGGCAAACCATATTGATCATACTCGGCATCGCGATCGGGGTCTCCGTTCAGATTTTTATCGGATCCTTGATTGACGGGCTGCAGCGGTCTTTGGTGGACAAAACCATCGGCAGTTCGTCGCAGGTAACGGTTATTCCGGCAGATAACGAAAAAGACTTTGCGCAGGACGACGGCGTAGCAGCTTCACTGAAGCACAACGAAGAACTGACCGCCGTGTCCGAGGCTTTTGATGCATCCGGTTTTATCAAGGTGGATGAAGAGACATATCCCGTGCTGATGCGTGGTTTTGATTTTGCCGCAGCCAATGCCATATACAAGTTTGATGCGAATCTACTAAGCGGCGCTCTGCCCGCCGATGAAAACGACGTGATTGTCGGCAAAGAGCTGGCTGATAGTGCCGGTATTGAAACGGGGGATACGGTCGATTTTTTAACGCCGCAGGGCGATGCGGCGCAGGTAACGGTGAGCGGCATATACGATCTCAAAGTGGCGACAGTCAACAAAACATGGATTCCGACAACGATATCGACCGCGCAGACGGTGTTTGATGCCAAGGGGCGGCTGACTTCCATAGAGACGCAGGTCAGCGATGTGTTCGCGGCGGACGAAACCGATGCCGCCATCGCCGAGGGCTTGCCCGATACGCTCAGCGTGACCAACTGGAAGGATCAGAATGAGCAGCTGTTGAGCGGCCTCAAAGGACAGTCGGCCTCAAGCTATATGATTCAGGTGTTCGTGCTGCTGGCCGTGCTGCTTGGTATCAGCTCGGTGCTCGCCATCTCCGTGGTGCAAAAATCACGCCAGATCGGGATACTCAAGGCCATGGGCATCAAAGACAGAGCCGCGCGCACGATATTCCTGCTGCAGGGGCTCATACTCGGTATCATCGGCGGCGCGATCGGCACCGGCCTAGGTATCGGTCTGTCGTACGCGTTCTCAAATTTTGTGAAGAACCCGGACGGAACGCCGCTTGTGCCGTTCTATCTCGACACGCAGTTTATCACGCTGTCGGTGCTGATTGCGGTGCTCGCTGCCATGATGGCCGCGCTGATTCCGGCACGCAAGTCGTCCAAACTGAACCCAATCGAGGTGATCCGCAATGGCTGACATCATGACACTGAAAGATGTGAACAAAATATACGGCGACAAGATTAAAACGCAGGTGCTGTTTGATGTGAACTTGGGGTTTGAAGCACAGTCCTTCAACTCGATCATCGGTGAATCGGGCAGCGGCAAATCCACGCTGATGAACATACTCGGCACGCTCGATACGCCCACCAGCGGCGATGTGCTGATAAACGGCGTCAACACAACCCGGCTCAACAAAAACAAGCTTGCGGCGCTTCGCAACGAGACGATCGGCTTCGTGTTTCAGTTCCACTACCTGCTGCCCGAATTCTCGGTGCTCGAAAACGTGCTGATGCCGTATCAGATCAAGCACGGGAAGGTGACATCCGAGGCGAAAAAGCAAGCCGACAAACTGCTCGACATCGTGGGGCTCACGCGTGTGCGTAAAAACAAGGCCACGGAGATTTCGGGCGGCCAGCAGCAGCGCACGGCGATTGCGCGTGCGCTGATCAACAGCCCCGCGATTGTGCTCGGCGACGAGCCGACGGGCAATCTCGACTCGATGACGACCGAAACGGTGTACCAGCTCATGCGCGACATCAACGAGGAATTCAAGACCACATTTGTGGTGATCACACACGACCGGCGCGTGGCGGAAAAGGCGGACCGCATCATCGAGATCAAGGACGGGCGCATCGAGATGGATATACGAAAATAAAACATAGTCATGAAGGGCGCGGCTTTTACGGCTGCGCTCTTTTTTGTTTGAAAGAATACTCCCGGTCATGCCAAGGGTCTAAAACGGCTTAGCTATGCTAGAGGAGAAAGCTGCGCAGATCCGGATGAAGTCACGAATACGAGTCGCCCAAGAACGTAAAGCCATTAAGCCGGTCATCCTGAGGAGCGAAGCAACGAACGGATCTGTCAAAAAATCTTTGCGCTTATTAAACGCATCGCTCATTTTCAGCGAAGATTTTTTAGTCTTGCACAATAAGTCGCTGCAATTTGCACGCCAATTGCGATACTGGTAAAAAACGGTTGACATAGCCGTTCTATAGTGATAGAATGACGCTGAGAATATGAACGAAAGCGGGCCTATCACAATGAAGCAGGTAAACACGCTTTATGATGCTGAAATGAACCTGATGAACCTCATATGGGCCGAGGAGCCGCTGAAAGCCAAAGAGCTTGCGGCACTTGCGTGGGGGGAACTCGGCTGGAAAACCACCACCACCTACACGGTGCTCAAACGGCTCTGCGAGCGCGGCGTGATCAAACGTGACGAGCCGGATTTCATCATCACGAGCCTTATTTCAAAATCGGATGTGACGAAGGAACATGTGGGCAAGCTCGTTGATAAGCTGTACAGCGGCTCGCGCAAGCTGTTCCTTGCGAGCTTTTTAGAAGAAGAGCCTCTCAGTGCAAACGAAATTGCCGAGATACGCACGTTGCTCGACGAGTACGACAAGCGGCCGGAGGCAAAAAAATGAACGAAGTGATGCAAGGCCTAAAGCAGGTGTTTCTGACGGTTCTGACATTCAGCGCCTATTCGGGGGTGATGGCGCTTGTGGTGATGGCGGTGAGGGCACTGCTCGGCAAAAAGCTGCCCGCGCTGTTTTCCTGCGCGCTCTGGGGCATTGTGATGCTGCGGCTGCTGCTGCCTGTGTCGCTGCCGCTGCCGTCCGTTTTTGATATGATGCCGGTATCCGCAGCCCAAAACGTTATCGCGCCCGGAATACAGTCAACACATGACAGCGCGGAAATAAAGGCCTCAGAAGCGTCGGCAAACCGGTATGAACCCTTGCGGCAGCAAAATGCCCGTGTTCATGCGGGACGGAATACCGATTTGCCGAAATCGAGCCAAACGCTAACGTTTGATGCCATCGCTGTGGCCGCTATACTGTGGGCTGCCGGTATTTTAGTATTGGCAGTAAGAACCGCTGCCGTCTATGTCATCTCGGGCAGGAAGCTCAATTCCGCTATGCCTATGGGACGCAGCGGCTTCGTCGATTTATGCGCCGGGCAAATGGGTACGCGGTATCAAGGCGATATCTATATTTCTGACGCATGCCGTGTGCCTGTGCTGTTTGGCCTGCTTCAGCCCAAAATTATAATGCCTGTTTCGGCGGCGCGGATGACCGATAAGGCGCTAAAGCATGTGGTATTGCATGAGCTGGCACATAAGAAGCGCGGCGATATGGGCGTGAAAGCGCTGTGGTCGCTGCTGCTGTTTGTCAATTGGTTTAACCCGGTGCTATGGCTGGCCGACCGTCTGATTGCACAAGATATGGAGCGCGCATGCGACGAAAGGGTGATCCGTGTACTTGGAGCTGATAGCAAAAAAGCATACGCGCTCTCGCTTCTCAAGTCCGCACTCGTTGTGTGTCCGCAGACAGGGACGAATGAAACGCTCGCCTTTGCGAAGGGCGGTGTGAAGCACAGAATCGAATGTGTATTGAATTATAAAAAGACAGGCAAAGCGGTCACGGCGTTGTCATTGGCAATCGTGCTGTTACTGAGCGCGGTGTTGCTCACCGCTTGCCAACCGACGCCCGAAAAGCCAGTTGTGGCTCAAAGAGCTGAAATTGAGGAAAAAATCGAAGCGACAGTGGCACCGGTAGAGAAATACAACGCGCCGAAAACATGGACAGACAAGGTGGATATGAAAGGCAGCCCGGTTGAGGTGATAATCAATGCCGCGGTTCATGTGCCCGATGTTGATTCTTTTCCGATATACAAGGCGGAAAAAGCTTCGTTTACTCAAAATATGATCGATTCATTGATGGATGAATTTGTTCAAGGCCGGAATGTGTTTTTCATCGACTATCAGGAAACAAAGGCTGAGCTTGAGGATCACCTCGTCGAGGCCAAGAGAGGGCAGCTGATTGACGGCGAGTATGTGATGACTGAGGACGCAAAGGCGGCGATTGAAGACCTGCAGAAAAGAATAGATGAAGCGCCGGAGACGGTTGACCGAAGCGAGCAGTATATGACCGACTTCACGCTCAAGGAAGACGGCAGCGGTTTTCATGGCACTGTCGAGCTCGGCGACAAAGGCTTCGGGAGCGTTTCGGCATCGGCCAACGAATTCTCGTTTACGAACGGCTGGTATCCGGCACCCGAATCTCAACTTGTGCAGCAGTTTGGCAAGGGTGTGGAAGGAGATATGAAGATATCGGAGGATGAGGCGATTAAGGCAGCACAAAGTTGCTTGGAAAAGTTCGGTATCGACTATGTGGTACCAGCTATTATTGAAAAAGCGCTCTTCTATCCAATGAAAAGTCTGAATGCAAATGCCGGGGAAGTTGACGCTGTATCAAAAGGATATCTTATTGAGTACGTGCGACATGTAAATAAAGTTGTAACCGAACCGTACAAGCCTCAAGGTCATCACACAGGAGAAGAGTTTACTTATACAGCGCCATGGACACCTGAATCAATCAAAATATATGTGGATGAGGATGGCAATGTGCAGCATTTTGAATGGCGAAATCCACTGAAGCTGACCGATCTCGTATCTGAGAATGCGCCGCTTATGGATTTTGACGATATGAAAGAGAAAATCAAGGAACAGCTGTTTTATACATGCTCATTCTTCAAAGGATACGAGGATATGTCGGTGGAGGTTGACGACATTGATCTGAAAATGGCGCTGATCAGCGTAAAGAATCATCCTGAAGAGGCGATGTACGTGCCTGCTTGGTATATCAGTTATGTTCGAAAACTTCCCGTCAATTATACAGATGATTTTGGCAACCATATTACTGAGCAGGAGGACGATGCCTATATTGTGCTGGATGCCGTTGACGGCGGTTCGGTGGGTACAATATCATCGTCAATGATGGCAGCAATGAGCTAATGGGTTAGTGAATGCCGTTTACTGTGCATGAGCATTCTTGGTATAACGGGTGAACCGGAGAATAAAAGAGCCGCAAGGGAATACAAGGCCGCTGTTTTAGCGACAAACAGCGGTTTTTTTCTGCCCGCATTCGTCAAAAATTCTTTTGTATACTTGCTCTTTATTAATGGCGAACGTTGGGGTATAATGGCGCTAGATTCTCAATGAAGGAGACGGCGTGAAAGAGTATGCGGTTCTGATTCCGGCTTATCAGCCGGATGAAAAGCTTGTGCGCGTGGTGGAAAGCCTGCGCGAAAAAGACATTGATGTCACAGTGGTGGACGACGGCAGCGGCGAAAGTTATGCGCAGATTTTCAATCAGGTATCGGCTGCGGGAGCGTTTGTCTTATATCATTCGGAGAACAAGGGAAAAGGCGCGGCGCTCAAAACGGGCATCGCCCATATCAGCGGACAGGAGCCTGTCAAGGGAATCGTTACAGCGGACGCCGACGGCCAGCACACACCCAAAGATATCGGCTTGTTGATTGAGACAATGAAGCAAAATCCGGGCGTGCTCGTGATCGGCGCGAGGGCGTTTTCGGGCGATGTGCCAGCGCGGTCGCGCTTTGGCAACACCATCACGCGCGGTATTTTCCGTTTGGCAACAGGCCTTAAAGTGACGGATACACAGACGGGGCTTCGTGGTTTACCGAAGAATATATTCGCTGAGCTGCTCGCGATGGAGGGCGACCGATATGAATATGAGATGAGCATGCTGCTCAATATTGAGCGGTGGGGCATCCATTATATCGAAGTGCCGATTGAAACGGTGTACCTTGAAGGCAACAAAAGCTCGCATTTTCATCCCTTGCGCGATTCCTGGCTCATTTACGGAAAGATACTCAAGTTTATTGCGTCGTCGCTCGCGTCGTTTGTGGTGGATTACGGCATGTTCGCGCTGTTAAACCTTGCGTTCAGGCTCGATTACTGGTCAAGCTACTTCCTTGCGCGTGCGGTCAGCTCGTTTGTTAACTTCATGATCAACCGGCATGTTGTTTTTGCGAAGGGCGAACGCAGCAGTGTTTTGAAGTACTATCTGCTCGCGGTGGCTATTATGGCTGTGGGCATCTGCGGCGGCGATTTGCTGACCCTCGCAGGTATTCCTGATCTGCTGGCGAAAATTATCATTGATGTGCCGCTGTTCTTTGTGAGCTATACGGTGCAGCGCAAGTACATTTTCAAATAAGAATTATTGAATCTCCGGCGGCTTGGGACATGATCCTGAGCCGCTTTTTTGTTTCTCAAAAAAAGCTTTTATCGAGGAGAAGGTTAGCTTCGGTGCGGCATATGTCACCCTGAGAGAAGCGAAGGGTACCACGGCAAAGAGCGGTAAGCAGTGGGATGCTCATCCACTTCGTAGTCACTCCGCTTACGCTCCGTTCAGCATGACAAAAAGGAGAGGAAGAGAGGACAACGAAGTTGTTATGTTAAGCTTGTCGAAGCATCCCACGGCAAAGTGCGATAAGCCATGGGGTGCTCGTCCACTTCGTAGTCATTACGCTTCGCTCCGTTCAGCATGACAAAAGTAGAGGGAAAGAGGACAACGAAGTTGTTATGTTGAGCTTGTCGAAGCATCCCGCGGCAAAGAGCGATAAGCGATGGGATGCTCGTCCACTTCGTAGTCACTACGCTTCGCTCCGTTCAGCATGACAGAAGAGACTGTAAGCGTGCAGCGGCATGTGCCACACTGAGAGAAGCGAAGGGTCCCATGTCAAAGAGCGATAAGCCATGACATTCGCACGAAAAACCATGTGATGAATATGATATTAGGAACACGTCAAAGCAATATTAATGAGTCGGAGCTATTTATGACATGGTATGATCCGCCTTCTATTGACCCCAAAAAAAAGATACCCAGTGTGACTGACACCGATAACAATGACGATAACGGCAAATGCACGCCCAAAAGCTGGCTGGAGGTGCTGCCATCGAAATCGGGTACGGTGCTGGCCGCGATATTGGCTAACATTATGACGGAGGGTCTTACGCCGAATCAAGAAAACATACTCGGCAACTTTGTTTCGGCAGTAGGATCACTGATATCATACAAGGCCTCGCGTAATGATGTAAGTTGAATAGGTTATTTTACCTGTAAATAGGGACAAGCTCTCTTTGGTTCTGTACCTTGAGAGCAAAAATATTAGAAATTACCTATCGGTGCATATGTTTTATGATAATTTCGCAAGAATTTAAAAAAAAACTTTCATTAGGGGATTCAAATCCACGTAAAAATCGATTATAATAAGACCAATACGGTTTTTCGATGAATCAAAAGGAAATTTTGATTTTTCAAAAATTCAAAAAGAGGTGGGGATAATGACAATGACGACAAACAAAAAGCTTATGGCATGGGTTGACGAAGTTGCCGAACTGTGCCAACCGGACCAGGTATATTGGTGCGACGGTTCCGAAGAGGAGAATGAGAGACTGCTCAAAGAGATGGTTGATGCTGGTATGGCAACACCGCTCGATCCCGAGAAACGCCCCGGATGCTATTTGTTCCGCAGCGACGCGTCCGACGTGGCGCGCGTAGAGGACAGAACGTACATTTCTTCCTTAAAGCAGGAAGACGCCGGCCCGACCAACAACTGGGTGGCGCCCGATGAACTCAAGGCCACAATGAAATCGCTTTACAAAGGCTGCATGAAGGGCAGAACACTCTATGTGATTCCGTTCTCCATGGGCCCGATCGGCTCCCCGATTTCCAAAATCGGCGTGGAGCTTACCGACAGCCCGTATGTGGTGACCAACATGCGCATTATGACGCGCATGGGCAAAGCAGTGCTTGATGTGCTCGGCGACGGTGAGTTTGTGCCGTGCCTGCACTCGGTGGGGGCGCCGCTTGAAAAAGGCCAGAAAGATTCCTCGTGGCCGTGCGCGCCGATCGAACAGAAATACATCAGCCATTTCCCCGAAGAGAGAACCATTTGGTCTTACGGCTCGGGTTACGGCGGCAACGCACTGCTCGGCAAAAAATGCTTCGCGCTGCGTATTGCGTCCGTGCAGGCGAGAGACGAGGGATGGATGGCTGAACACATGCTGATACTGAAGCTGACCAACCCCGAAGGCAAAGTGAAATATGTGACCGGCGCATTCCCGAGCGCTTGCGGCAAGACCAACCTTGCGATGCTGATTCCCACAATCCCCGGCTGGAAGGTGGAGACCATCGGCGACGACATCGCATGGATGAAGTTCGGCGCGGATGGCCGCCTCTACGCCATCAATCCTGAGTACGGATTCTTCGGCGTGGCACCCGGCACCTCGATGCACTCGAACCCGAATGCGATGCACAGCACCGACAAAAACACGATATTCACAAACGTCGGCCTGACGGACGACGGCGATGTGTGGTGGGAAGGCATCGGCTACGATGCGCCGGCTCACCTGATCGACTGGAAGGGCAAAGACTGGGCACCGGGCTCGGAAGCACCCGCGGCTCATCCGAATGCGCGCTTCACAGCGCCCGCCGGACAGTGCCCCGCGATTGCGCCCGAATGGGAAGACCCCAAAGGTGTGCCGATTTCCGCCATTCTCATCGGCGGACGCCGCCCGAGCACGATTCCGCTTGTACACGAGAGCTTTTCGTGGCAGCACGGCGTGTTCCTCGGCTCCATCATGGGCTCCGAAATCACGGCTGCGGCCATTTCCGCCAAGATCGGCCAGGTTCGCCGCGATCCGTTCGCAATGCTGCCGTTCATCGGTTACAACGTCTGCGATTACCTGCAGCACTGGCTTGATATCGGCGAAGCAACCGATGCCGACAAGCTGCCCAAGATCTTCTACGTCAACTGGTTCCGCAAGGACAAAGACGGCAAGTGGCTGTGGCCGGGCTTCGGCGAAAACAGCCGCGTCTTAAAGTGGATCTTCGAGCGCGTGGACGGCAAGGGCAAAGCGGACAAAACCGCGATTGGCTATATGCCCACAATGGATGCGCTTGACACCACAGGCCTCGATGTGAGCGAAAAAGATATGGCAGAACTCTTAAAGATCGAAAAAGATATGTGGCTTGCCGAAATCGAATCTATCAAAGAGCACTACGCCAAGTACGATCAGCCCACGAAGAAAATGCCAAAGGCTCTGTTTGATGAGCTCAGCGCTCTTGAAGAAAGAGTCAAGGGAATGTAATCCGGCCCCATACGAAACACAAAGGAGCTGTCCGAAACCGGACGGCTCCTTTTTTATGCCGGCTTCTTTGGATAGGCGCCGTCAGCTTTGCTGACTGAGGATTGAGGATGCCGGCGCAGCAGACAAAGCTTCATGTGTCATGCTGAACGAGCAAGGCGAAGTGAAGCATCCCATACTATCAAGCGCCTTGACTGGTGCACAATCCTCCGCCACGCTGAGCGCGCTGTTAAGGATGGAAAGTGCACTTTGGCGCTGCTCAAATAGCCGTGGGATGCTTCGCTCCGTTACACTTCGCTCAGCATGACAGCAGATGCCAAGCGTATCTGAACAACAGGCTCCTTTGGAAAGGAGCTGTCAGCGAAGCTGACTGAGGATTGAGGATGCGGGGACAGCAGACAAAGCTTGATGTGTCATGCTGAACGAGCAAAGCGAAGTGAAGCATCCCATACTATCAAGCGCCTCGTATGGGGACACAATCCTCCGCAACGCTGTGCGTGCTGTTAAGGATGGAAAGTGCACTTTGGCGCTGCTCAAATAGCCGTGGGATGCTTCGCTCCGTTACACTTCGCTCAGCATGACAGTAGATGCCAAGTGTATCTGAACAAAAGGCTCCTTTGGAAAGGAGCTGTCGGCTTTGCTGACTGAGGATTGAGGATGCCGGCGCAGCAGACAAAGCTTCATATGTCATGCTGAACGAGCAAAGCGAAGTGAAGCATCCCATGCTATCAAGCGCCTAGCTTGGTGCGCATCCTCCGTCGCGCTGAGCGCGCACTTAAAGCTGCTGTAGGGGCGATCATTTGATCGCTCGCTTTATGCGAAGAGTAGGGACGGGTCTTGACCCAGCCGCCTCATAAAAAGAGCTGTTCGTTAACTGAACAGCTCTCCTGACTGCATCATAATGCGTTTTAATCTGCTTTGAGCTTTCCTATCCGCCAAACGCTGATGATGAGCGCCGCGACGATAAACCCGAAAAGCACAAGCAGCCCCGTGCCATCCCAGCCGCCGCTGCACAGGCTCTCAAAGCCCCATGTGGCGGGGAATACCTTGCCCACAGTTTGCAGCGCACCCGGCAGCATGCTGCTCGGAAACATGATGCCCGAAAGCATCACGGACGGCAGGAAGAAAACTTGCGAAATCATCGTGAGCTTCGAGCCGCTCTTTAAGAACAGGCCGAGCAGCGTGCCGACACCGAGGCATGCGGTGATGAAAACCGCGAGCGAGACGAAATACGTAAGCGGTGAGGCGGGCACGTCGGCGTGGAATGCGAGCGGCGCGATCAGATAAATGAGCGTGCTCATAATCATTAAATGGATGAGACCGGAAATGACGTTGTTGACCGCCGCTGTCCATAGCGGTATGCCGCCCACTTTATACGCTTTTTTCATTTCACTGCCGTAAAGCTCAATCAGCGGTGTGGGGGCACCCAAAAACGCGCCCATCGACACGCCGAACACGCTCATCGCGGGAATCAGCGTTTTGTACGCGTCGGGGTTGATCGATGTGAATATGCCGCCTATGAATAGAAAAAATACGAGCGGTACCGCATAATATGTGAGCAGCACGCCTTTATTCCGAAGATCCAGTTTCCATTGCAGGCCAATGCCATATAAAAATGCGTTCATTTATTTCCCCTCCTTTGCGATATCAAGAAACCGTTGTTCCAGGCTTGCGTGCTCAATCTTTAAGTCGCGCACGTGCGCGCCGCCTGCTTTCGCGGCAGCCAGCAGCTCCGCGAGGCCATCCTCCAGACTCTCCGTTTCAAACGTGTCGTAGCCCTGAAAAGCGCCTGTGAAAGCGCAGTGCTTCAGGCCGCTCAGAGGCAGGGACGCCGACAGCCTGATCAACACCTTGAACGTGTCGGACATCTGCTGCGTGAGTTCGCCCGCTGTGCCGATAAACGCGATCACGCCGTCCTTGAGTATTGCGATCCGGTCGCAGAGCGCTTCCACCTCCGCCATATCGTGGCTCGCGAGTATCACTGTTTTGCCCTGCGCTTTGAGCGTCCGTATCTCTTCGTGCAGCGCGGCGCGGCCCTCCACATCAAGCCCAGCCGTGGGCTCGTCGAGAAACACGATGTCCGGGTTGCCCGTCATCGCGAGCGCCAGATGCAGCCGGCGTTTCTGTCCGGTTGACATGTCCTTATACGCTTTGTTTTTAATTTCATCGTACCCGAGACGCCGGACAAACGCCTCATCAACGGTTGTGCCGCTCCATTTGGCGAACAGTTTCAGCGCCTCGCAGGCCTTCATATGCTGCGGCAGCGATGACGACTGCAACTGAACGCCGGTTTTGCCGTTCACTGTAATTTCACCGCTCTGGTATTTGCGAATGCCCTCGATGCATTCAAGCGTGGTGGTTTTGCCTGCGCCGTTGGTACCGAGCAGCGCAAATATCTCTCCCTGTTTCACCTCGAACGATATGCCTTTGAGCACCTCATTGTCGCCGTAGCTTTTTATCAGCGACTTGACCTCAATTTTGTTATCCATTGGCTCCCTCCATATTTTGTATATCGACGCCCTGCTGCGCAAAGAAAGCGGCGAGCGCTTGGCCGATGAAGCCATCAGCCTGTTTTTGTTTCTCCGCGACCGTTTCATCCCAGCCATGCTTGCTTTCGTTGAACTTCATGAGCTCAGGCAGCAGGCTGATGTCGCCGCCTGTGAAATCCATAATCATGTCCCACCACTGCTTGGCGAGGGCCATACCCTCTGTGCTTTCAGGGGATATGCCGCTTTGCTGCAGCGCAATGGTGCTTTCGAGCACGGTGTTGTATTTTTGATAGATCATAATGCCTTTCTGCGGGTCATCCGAAAACCGAGAGCGGATATGATCCATCATCTTTTCATCAAACAGCTTCACGATCCAATAATTTTTGTTGTTCAGCCTTAAAAGCGAGACGATATCCGCATACTTGTCGAAGTCGACCGTCATGATCTGCAGGACCTCCGCTTGGAGCGATTCGATGGCCTCTTTGACGGCAGACAGTTCACTGATCTGCTCTTCAATGATGAGCTTCTGTTTGCCGAGTATCTGCGCGACGTCCTCCGGTCTGTCGAGCGGCAGCAGCTTGAGCTTGATTTCATCAAGCGAAAACCCTAAGAATTTGAGAGAGAGAATCTGATGGAGCTTCACCATATCTTTTTTGGTGTAGAGCCTGCGCCCGCCTTCACTTTTGGCGGAAGGCTTTAAGAGCCCTTCTTTATCGTAATACTGCAGCGTGCGTACTGTGATGCTCATTTCCTTAGCCAGTTCACCAACAGTTAATAAATCCTTGTTTGCCATATTTAACCCCCCTCCATAAGGCCATTGTAACATGTGACGCAACGTCATGAGCAACACCTTTTTTATGTGACGTAGAATTTTTTCGGTTTGTTTTTGTGATTTTGGTTTATCATCTATAAAAGGTGACAATCTCACGGCTATTATGGGCAGCACGACAGCCTTTGACGACACAAAATTGTCCATTTGGGAGTGGAATTAACCTTTAAAACATTGTATAATAAATAAAAACCAAAGGAGTGATGCCAGTATGATACAAATCATTTACGGTAAGAAAGGCAGCGGCAAGTCAAAACAGCTCTTGGACAAGGCAAACGCAGAGGTGGACAGCACAAAAGGAAATATTGTTTACCTCGATGACAACAACCGTTGTATGTACGACTTAAGGCATGAAATCCGTTTTATTAACACAGCCGATTACAGCATCAACAATCCTGACAAACTCTATGGTTTTGTATGCGGCATTCTGTCGCGTGACTTCGATATTTCATCTGTTTACATAGATGGCCTGAAAAAGATGACTCGATACGACAGCGAGGAAATGAAAAGCCTGCTCGAGAACTTAGAAGCGCTGTTCTCGGATATCAACGCATATCTCGTGGTCAGCGGCGGCGACGACATGCCCGCGTATATGAGCAAATATATCGCGGGATAAAACGACTCAGACGATGTAACCTGCGCGGGGCGGCAAGCTTTCAGGCAGCCATGGAAGGCGGCATGATAAGCCGGTGCGCCATGCGCAGGTTTATTTTTGGGGCTCTGCGAAAAACGACTGCGGAGCCATTATGCTTGGAGGAATAGGAATGAAGCTCATCAGTACGAGAAACAGCGCGCAGCGGCTTGAGGCATCTGCCGCCACATTGCAGGGCATCTCGCCGGAAGGAGGCTTGTTTGTGCCCGAAACGTTTGCGGGTTTGGGGCCGCTCGACGATCTTGCGACACTGTCTTATCCCGCGCTTTGTGCCGCTGTTCTTGGGCATTATTACGAGGATCTCGGAGATTTGGAGGCGATGACGACAGCCGCCTATGCGAATTTCGACGATAAGAAAGTGGCCCCGCTGAAGAAAACCGCGCAGGGTGAATACGTGCTGGAGCTGTGGCACGGGCCGACGCTGGCCTTTAAGGATATGGCGCTTTCGGTGCTGCCGCGCCTGATGACCGCTGCGATGAACGACGGGCCCGACATACTGATTCTTGTCGCGACATCGGGCGACACGGGCAAAGCCGCGCTGGAGGGCTTTTGCGACGTGCCCCATACGAAGATTGTTGTGTTTTACCCGAACGAGGGCGTTTCGGATATGCAGCGGCTTCAGATGGTGACGCAGGAGGGAAATAACACGCATGTGGTGGCGGTGCGCGGCAACTTTGACGATGCGCAGAACGCCGTGAAGGCGATGTTTACCGATCGTGAATTCGCCGCGCAGGTGAATGCCAAAGGGTACAGCCTTTCGTCCGCAAACTCGATCAACTTCGGGCGTCTCGCGCCGCAGATCGCTTATTATGTGGGCGCGTACACGCAGCTGATGAATGAGGGAGAAGTTAAGGACGGCGAAGAGATCAATTTCGTGGTGCCCACGGGTAACTTCGGCAACATTCTTGCCGCGTATTACGCGAAGCGCATGGGGCTGCCCATCAAGCGGCTGATTTGCGCCTCGAACAAGAACAACGTGCTGACGGACTTTTTCCGCAAGGGCGCGTACACGCTCGACCGGCCTTTCTTTAAGACGATGTCGCCGTCGATGGACATACTGATATCGAGCAACTTAGAACGGCTGCTGTTTGAGCTGACGGGGCGCGATGAGCAGGCCGTAAACGCAATGATGGCCCAGCTCAAAACACAAGGCCGCTACGATATCAGCGGAAAGGCGAGAGAGGCGCTCGAAGCCGATTTTTACGCCGACTGGTGCGACGAGGCCGAAACGATGGCTTGCATCAAGAGAACGTTTGAACAAAAAGGCTATCTGCTCGATACGCACACCGCCGTCGCGATGGGCGTCTACGAGAAATATAAGCAAAGCGGGGACGACACAAAGACGGTGGTGGTCTCAACCGCGTCGCCGTACAAGTTCCCGGCGGACGTATTAAGCTCACTCGGCGTGAACACACAGGGCATGGACAGCTTCGAGATGGCGCGGGAACTGAGCCGCATCACCGGCACGCCGCTGCCGCAGCAGATTACGGCGCTCGAAACCAAGCCCGTGCGGTTTACCGCCGTGGCGGACAGGGATGCGCTGCCGTCTGCGGTGCTGGAGGTGCTTTAATCATGTTCTGCTCCTGCTTTGAGGTGGTGATGACCGTTCCCGGAGCGGCCAGCCTGAAAGACAGGCGCAGCGTGGTGAAAAGCCTCAAGGAGCGCTGCAAAAGCCGCTTCAACGTCTCTGTGGTGGAGTGCGGGGAAGACGGCAAGTGGCAGAAGGCGAGCCTCGGGTTCGCGCTGGCCTCCATCAGCCAAACGGCGGCAGATCAGCAGACACAAGCCGTGATTGACTTTTTGTATGAGGACGGCAGAATAGAAATTATTGATGTAGAAAGGCTCTAGGTGGAAAACATGGGGGACAAGAAGATTATATTTTCGGGTGTGCAGCCGTCAGGCGTGTTAACCGTCGGCAACTATCTCGGCGCGATTAAGAATTGGGTGAAGCTGCAGGACGAATACAACTGCTACTACTGCGTGGTGGATATGCATGCGCTCACGGTGCGGCAGGACGCGGCGAACCTTCGCAAACGCTGCCTTGATACAATGGCGCTGCTGCTCGCAGCGGGCCTCGACCCTGAAAAGAACATCATGTATTTCCAATCCCATGTGTCGTGCCACGCGGAGCTGATGTGGGTTTTAAACTGCTTTACGTACCTGGGCGAGCTCTCGCGTATGACGCAGTTTAAAGAGAAAAGCGAGCGTCATGCGGACAACATCAACGCGGGGCTGTACACATACCCCGTGCTGATGGCGGCGGACATACTGCTGTTCGAGTCGGATCTTGTGCCGGTGGGCGCTGACCAAAAGCAGCATCTTGAGATTACGCGCGATATTGCGCAGCGCTTTAACAACATTTACGGCGATGTGTTCGTGGTGCCCGAGCCGTATATCCCCAAGGCGGGCGCACGCGTGATGAGCCTGGCCGATCCGACGAGCAAAATGAGCAAATCGGACGAGAACGAGAACGCATACATTTCGCTGCTCGATCCGCCCGACGCGATACAGAGAAAGTTTAAACGTGCCGTGACCGATTCGGACGGGGTGATCAAGTATTCCGACGACAAGCCGGGCGTATCGAATCTGATGTCGATACTTTCCGCGGTGACAGGGCAGACGTTTGAGCAGATTGAGGCCGAATTTGAGGGCTTAGGCTACGGCGTGCTCAAAGCGCGCGTGGCGGATGCCGTCTGCGGTGAACTGGAGCCGCTTCAGCAGCGGTACGCGAAGATACGTGCCGACAAAGAATATCTGAATCAGGTGATTCAGAGCGGTGCGGAGCGCGCGGGCGCGAATGCGGTTCGTATGCTGCGCAAGGTGTATAAGAAAATTGGGGTGGCACCGAGGCAGGTATGAGGGGTTACAAGCTTTATATTTTCGATCTCGACGGTACGCTGGTGGATACGAAGCCCGATATTGCCCGTGCGCTGCAAAAGATGCTGGAGGAGGCCGGTTTGCCTGTGCCGAACCTTAACGAGGTGGCGCGCGCCATCGGCGGCGGCGCGAAGAACTCGGTGAGCATGCTGACGGGATTCGTGGGAGACGATGTGCTGCCGCATTTGGCGCGTTTTACGGAAGATTACGAGCAGATGTGCTGCGACAATACCTGCGTGTATGAGGGCGGGGAGGCGCTGCTGCGCCGTTTGAAGGAAGAGGGCGCGAAGCTCGCGCTGGTGACAATGAAATACAAAGTGCCTACGCTCAAGATACTCGCCGCGCACGGGCTTGATATGTTCGATGCGGTGCTGACGTTTGATGATTTGAGCAAACGAAAGCCCGACCCGGAGAGTCTGTTTATGCTGTGCGAGAGGTTTGGCGTGGATGCGGCGGATGTGCTGATGATCGGTGACACGGTGACGGATATACGATACGCGCAGGCAGCGGGGGCGGATTGCTGTGCTGTGGTATACGGGTATGGGGAGACGGCAGATTTGCTCGCGCTGAAACCGACGTATGTGGTGGAGAGCCTGATGGATCTTTAAACGCAACATCAGATTCAATTAATATAGGCGTAGGGTTTCTGTAATTAATTCAGCCATTTTCTCTCCCCCAGTCACCTATCGGTGACAGCCCCCTCCTCAGAGGGGGCCAAGATATAAGCTTTGTTCGTTTTCAAGGCTCCCTCTGAGGACTACCCTGCAAGGGTGGATTGGGAGCTGTCGGCGAAGCCGACTGAGGGAGAGACATCGATACAGTTTTGTCAATCAATTCGCAAACACCCGCAAAGTTACGGTCAACATCCAAATTGCATATCCTTAAGACTTTTAAATTAATGGACTGCAATATCTCAGCGCGCTCAATGTCCCTTTGCACCTGTTCAGGCTCATAATGCCCGCCGCCATCCAATTCGATAACCAACCTCGCTTTGGCACAATAGAAGTCAACAATATAGTTACCGATCGCTTTTTGGCGTTGAAAACGAACCGGATAGAGACGAAGAAACTCATACCACAATTTGCGTTCCCAGTGTGTCATATTTTCTCTCAACTCTTTGGCTAATGGGATATTGTCTTTGTTGTATTCTTTCATAGGCTCTCCTTCTGTAACCCAAACGAGATTGGACACCCTATTAAACTGTGTACAAAATATATTCAAAATAATACCATAAAAATTATACGTTACAAACAAGTATTTACATAATTCACTCATCTATAAAAACAAAGAGACCGTCAAAAACCTGTGATATTTTTGACGGGAGATTGGGGGAGGGCTATCAATGTGATATATCGTCTTTCTATTTAAAACATGTTCGAGATGCTTGCCATCTTATTTAAGAGAATCTTCTATCTCCGCTGAAATTTTCAGCACTTCGTTCTTCATATGCCGATTAGACGCGAATGTGTATTTAGAAACTATGTCGTGTTCACTTCCGTCCACATCATACACCTCGCCGCCGGCTTCTCTCACCAGCAGCACGCCGCCTTGCACATCCCACGCATTGTTGCTCAGCGTGATGCTGATATCCGCTCGTCCTGCGGCCAGCCATGCCAAATGCAAAGCCGCTGAACCGAGCATTCTGACGCGATTCACCTGATGCCCAAGCGTCTCAATGTATTTGTATCTGACTCTGTTTCTTGCGTCGCGGTTATCGCCAACGGCAAAATCGCCGTAGGTTAATATGGCAGAGCTCAGCGTATCAACATCTGAAACATAAATGCGTTTGCCGTTCAAAAAGGCACCCATGCCTTCACCGGCAATGTATGTTTCATTTAAGGATGGGAAGCAAATACCTGAGGCAATGGGTTTGCCGTTATTTATCAGTGCAATGGACGTACCGTAAATGCTGATATCTCGCGCGTAGTTGGCCGTGCCGTCAATGGGGTCAATCGCCCAGAACAGGCCGGTGGTGTCGCCTGCCACGGCGTCCGGAGACAGCTCCTCGCCCATAATCGGGATATGAGCAAAAGACGTAAGCAGATGGTCTCTGTAGATCTTTTCGAGCTCAATATCTGTGTTTAAAGCAAAGTCGCGGCTGCTTTTTTGAACTTCAACAATGCCGCAGCCAAGCTTTTCAAGGAGAAAATCACAGCCGATTTTGAGTAAATCGTTAATCTCGTTCATGTAGTGAGTCACGTTGTTTGATGTATACATGGGTTGTTGCAGCCTCTTCTTGTGATTATTATTGCGTATTATTACAGTCGTTTTTGAATTATAACATGCTGATAGGTACAATATAAGCAACGATATGACATTATTCACTGGCGGAAGATTTTTTGTAATTAAGACAGCCATAATCTCTCCCTCAGGAGTCCATTTTGATGGATAATTGTCAGAGGGGGCTGGGATATAAGCTTACTGGTTTTCAAGGCTCCCTCTGAAGAGGGAGCTGTCGGCGAAGCCGACTGAGGGAGAGATACTGAGTTCTATTGATCAATTTGCAGACACTCATGAAGTTTCGGTCAATATCCATGTTACATATCCGCAATTCTTTCAGGTTTAATGAACGTTTATTGTGCCTACTCACTTTTTGCGAATTCTTACAACAACATCAACAGCAAGCCCGATCACCATACAAGCCAGCAAACCCACCACCCATAGAACCCAAAAATTATTGGTGTGCCCGCCGCCCGGATCAAATCCATCCGTGTTGAACAATACCCCGAGTACAAACCCTGCAATATAGCCGCAGGCAGTCAGCACAGACATCCAACGCAGCTTTAGCACCAGCGAAATAAGCAGCACAACGAGGCTGAACCCAGCCAGTATATCAGCCCATTGTTTCATGCCATGTATATTAAAAAATACAAATCTGCACAGCAAGTACGACATGCAAAGACACAACAGCAACCCGATACCCCGGATAGCCTTTTTCAGCTGAACGTTCTTCAAAAAATAAGCCCCCTTTGCAGTTGAATTGTACGGCTTGTTTGACATGATTCATTATACACTAGAAATACTTTCGCAGCTTCAGCCCGTCCACGAAATTCAGCCTCTTTTCCATCACGCGGCTGATGAGCCCGATGATCCGCCCGTTCACGAGCGCACAGAAAACCGTCCCTAATTTCACACCCTCAAAATGAAACAGCCCGAAGAACGAAAATGAGAGGATAATGCCGATCACACAGCTTACGCAGTCGTACCATATCTTAAAGCGATTGATATTGATATGCGTCTTTGCGGATACCTCCTTCACGAACAACTCATACACCTCGGGCGCAATATACGTGTGAAAAATGAACGCCACACCCAGCGCGCACAGCAGCAGCCCGATGACGTAAAACAACAGGCGCACGGCCAGCAGTGACGCATCCAAATGCGCCGCGAGCGCCATACAGCCGTCCAGCGCAAAGCCGTAAATCACCGCAGTGACAAATGAAAACAAATATGAGATCTTGAACCGCCGCAGCACGATCATCATGGCGGCCAGCAGGCACACCTGTAAGGTATATTCCGCCATTCCAAAAGTCACAAACGGCCAAATGGCGGAGAGCTTGAGATAGATGAGGTAAGCCGGAGCCACCACCATCGATATGCCCATGTCGGCTTTTTCCATAAAAGCGGTGCCGAGCGCGAGCGCGGCAATACCCAAAACATACGCGAGTTCCGTATAAAACGCAGCTTTCTTCATAATTCCCCCGGAAAAGAAATACACCTCGACCTGTTTGGTACAGAAACAGGCAAAGGTGATTTAACGCATTGATTATACTGTAAGCGACGCCGTGTTGGCAACTCAAAAAGCGATAATGCCATCCTGAACATAAATAGATGCTCGGTTTTCTTCCATTTCCAGAAATACATGGTATAATTGCATGTATATTGAGCATATACGGGAGGCTGAAAGTATGAATCCAGTATTCGTCAACACCATCGTATTTGTGAAAGACATAGAACGCTCTAAGACTTTTTACGCGGACGTATTAAAACAAAAGATCATGCAGGACTTTGGTTCCCTCGTGCTTTTTGAGAACCATTTCGCTTTGCATCAGGTACAGAGCATCTACCAAACTGTGTTTAAACAGGGGCCAGATGATGTGCCGCTTGATCAGGGAAAAAGAAATCTCTTAATCTATTTTGAATCGCAACGACTTGACGATATGTACGCGTGTGTCTGCGCGGCCGGCGCGCGGCTGATACACGGAATTGAACGGCAGACATGGGGGCAGAAGGTGTTTCGTTTTTTCGATCCAGACGGGCACATTGTTGAAATCGGCGAATCGCTGGATGCCGAAGAGTAAAAAAAGAGGGCTTTTATCAGGATAAGCCCTCCCACAGAATTTGCCAGGAACATACACTTTATTGTATATGTTAATGCTATACCCTTATGATTGTTCAACCGCTGTTCGAAAACGAGCGGATCACATATTTGTTAGCATTTTGCGCAGCCGCCGCCAAAGCCTTCGTTGCCACAGCAGCAGCAAAGCAGGATGATAATCCAGATAATGCAGCAGCAGTTTCCACCGCCGAAGCCGCCGAAGCCGCCTCCGCAGCCTTCATTGCAGCCACCGCCCCAGCCGCCACAGCAGCAGAGCAATAAGATGATAATCCAGCAGCAGCAACCTCCGCCGCCAAAGCCGCCTCCGCAGCCACCATCAAATCCCATATATAACGTCCTCCTTGTATAGATTATTCGGTTCTCCCCTTTATTCGAGGCTCAATCTATACTACGCAGGGACGCGGATTTTGGTGCATATCTGCGATTTTATACGGAAAGTGATATGTCGTCTGTTTCCTGCCCGTCGGTGTTATTTATAAGCGCCGGTTCACGGCCTTCAATCCCGTCGATGCGGCTCAATTCCTTTTCAATAGTGCGCGATTTGCGCGACGCATCTTCGAGGTTGTTCTGTGCGGCGCGCAGGCTTCGCTGTGTTTTGTCAATCGCGTCGGTGAATCCGCCGAATGCTTTGCGTGTCGCATCAAGCAGCTTTAATACCTCGCCCGACTGTTTTTCGATCGCGAGCGTCCGAAACCCCATCTGCAAGCTGTTCAGCAGCGCAGTCAGCGTGGAGGGCCCCGCAATGGTTACATGACACTCGCGCTGGCAGACATCCGAAAGGCCGAGCGATATCGCGTCGGCATAAAGCCCCTCGGTGGGCAGATACATAATCGCAAAATCCGTCGTGACCGGCGGGTTGATGTATTTGCTCTGTATGCGCTTGGCTTCTGTCAGCAGACTCCTTGAAAGCGCTTTCACCGCTGCCTTGGCCATTTCTTTGTTGCCTGTCGCAAACATCTCTTCTTTTTTTATAAAATCTTCCATCGGAAACTTGGAATCGATCGGCAGCAGCACGGTATCATCGCCGCTGCCCGGCAGCACAATGGCGAACTCCACGTGTTCGCGGTTGTCCTTCACGCTCGCATCGCGCACGAACTGAACGGGGGAGAGCATCGCGGAAAGCAGGCTCCCGAGCTGGGTTTCGCCCCATGTGCCGCGCACCTTCACGTTCGTCAGCACACGCTTCAAATCGCCCACGCCCGCCGCGAGGCTGCGTACCTCGCCCATGCTCTTAAACACCTGCTCCAGCTGGTCGCTGACCTGCTTGAACGAGCCCGTGAGGCGTTTTTGCAGCACATCCGAAAGCTGTTCGTCCACGGTTTTGCGCATCTGTTCGAGGCGGCGCTCATTCGCATCAGACATGTTTTTGAGCTGCTGCTCCACGGCACGGCGCAGTGCTTCCATGCTCTGCTGATTTTGCAGCGCGGTGTCGCTGAGTGTCTTCGTAAAGCCGTCTCCGAGCACCTTGAACATCTCCATCACCTCGCGGCGCTGCTGATAGGCGTTTTGCGCGCTTTGCTGCTTTAAGTCGCCGAGCAGCGCCACAAAGGTCGCCTGCATCTGGCTGACTGATTGATTCGCCTGGTGCGTCTGATTTTTTCGCGACAGCTGCAGCGCCAAAATGATGATCAGCAAAAGGATGATAACGCCCGCCGCTATGCCGTACAACATGTCCATATTCATTCACCTCATTCAATCAGTATACCATAAGAAAGGCCGCTTTTTGGGACAGCTTGAAATCACACTTTGTTTTTGACGTACCGCAATAATCGAGACGTCATTGTGACTGCCACTCTTTGCATCCGATGTCGTGAATGCGATTGCGTAGTTGACCAGTCAGATATGGATATGCAACAATATATCTATGTCTGCAATGGGACACGATGGCCGATATAGTGACTTTGCATAGCGATGGCACGTGATGTCAGAATCAGCAGATAAGCATAAATTGGGGTATTCCGAACAGAAACATATTCAAAATGTATACCTTTCACTTATTCGGTAAAAACTATGTTTGGTATTGAAATCCGATAAATAATTGTTGACTTTAATCATCTGCTGTGCTATTCTCACGAAAAATGGAGGTATCTGTGATGCCAGAAAGATGGAATATACCGATCATACTGCAGCGCATGCTGGAGGTTTTGCTGGTTATCAGTCCTCTTGTGGTCATCGCAATGCCGTTCGTTTTTTTATACGTGGATCCCGATTTTGTCAACAAGTACATATCAGGCGGTGCGCAGGATAAATGGGTGGCTTTTGTGTTTATCGAGATTTGCTGCGTGTGCTGCTGGTTTATTTTATTGTTTCTGCAGAAACTCTTAAGAACGGTCAATGTGAGTTCGCCGTTTGTGATTAAAAACGTACAGTATCTAAAATACATTTCGTATATCTGTGCGTTTATGGCGTTTGTACTCATCGTGAAAACGTTTGTTGACTTTTCGGTGATGACGCCTGTGGTGGCGATACTCGGGATGCTTTCGTGCCTGTTCTGCCAGACGCTGGCCTGGGTTTTTGATAAGGCCATCAGGCTTAAAGACGAAAACGACCTGACGATTTGACAGAAAAGGAGGAGAGCCATTGGCAATTATCGTGAATCTTGACGTGATGATGGCAAAAAGAAAAATATCGCTCAATGAGCTCTCTGATAAGGTGGGCATTACGAAGGCGAATCTATCCATTTTAAAAACCGGCAAGGCGAAGGCGATACGATTCTCGACACTCAACGCGATTTGTATCGAGCTTAACTGCCAGCCTGGCGATATTTTAGAGTTCAGGGAGGGCGAGGATGACTGATACCAACTATCTGTACGAGTACTTTCTGGCGAACAGCCCGGATCAAAAAGAAGATGATTCGGACTCTAGCGAAGAAGATAGCAGCCTCGAAGAAGACGACAAATAGCATTTCAGAAACAGCAGCCGGACAGCCGCTGTTTTTATTTTCTCAAGAATTTCCCGCCAAAGCCGGGGGGCAAAAGGCTTTTGTATAAAGTTAAGTTGACATAGCCTTCTCCCGGAGGAGAAAGCGGCGCGAAGCACCGGAAGAGGTGCCAATAAAACAAGATGTTTATAGAAGCCCCACACCAACTGCCTGTCGGTGACAGAAAGGCAAAAGCACGCGTTTGCTTACACGAACGCTCATATATGCAAATCGAGGTTGGCAGACACGCCCGTTTCGTTCACCGACGGATTTGATTCACGCGCCAATTCATTCTTTATTTGTCGGATGTTGATTGTAGCGAAAAAAAGTGATAATTTAAGTGAAAACGTCATGAACGGTAATGAAAGGCAGCAACATGTTAACGCGAAAAAACATTAAAAACGGTGATGAACTCTCGATACTCGGGTTTGGCTGCATGCGCTTTCCCATGAAGGGCAGAAGCATCGATGAAGACCAATCCATCGCGATGATCCGTGATGCCATCGCCAAAGGCGTGAATTACTTTGACACGGCGTATATCTATCACGGCGGTAAAAGCGAACAAATCCTCGGTAAAGCGCTGAACGGCGGGTACAGGAAAAAGGTTTATATCGCGACCAAACTGCCGCATTATATGGTGAGCAGCCTCAGCGGGGCAAAAAAAATATTTCAAAGCCAGCTGAACAAGCTTCAGACCGATTACATCGACTATTACCTGCTGCATATGCTGTCGGACAAGGCCGGGTATGAGCGAATGGTGAGGCTCGGGGTGATGGACTGGCTCGAGCAGCTCAAAAAAGACGGCGTCATCAGAAACTTAGGGTTCTCCTTTCATGGCGGCAAAAGCGACTTTGCCGAACTGGTGACGGCGTATCCGTGGGATTTCTGCCAGATACAATACAACTACCTCGATGAAAACAATCAGGCCACGAAGGACGGCCTTGTGCTCGCGCATTCGCTCGGGATGCCCGTGATGGTGATGGAGCCGCTGCGCGGCGGTAAGCTCGTCGACAGTTTGCCGCCCGATGTGCTCAGCGCGTTTCGTGATTATGATGCGAAACGCACGCCGGCGGAATGGGCGCTGCGCTGGATTTGGAACCATCCGGAAGTCACGCTGCTGCTGTCCGGCATGAGCAGCGAAGATCAGCTCGAAGAGAATGTGCGCATCGCAGCCTCGGCGTACGCAGGGGCGCTCTTGCAGGAAGAACTGAATATCTTTGACCACGTGAAGGCCATTATTTTGAAAAAAACAAAGGTGCCTTGCACCGGCTGCAACTATTGCATGCCATGTCCGTCCGGCGTGAACATACCCGGATGTTTTTCCGTTTACAACGATAAATATCTTCTCGGCAAAAAAGGCTCGCGCATGAAGTACTTTCAGAATCTGGGGCTCGGTGCGAAGACGCCGAATTTTGCGTCGCTCTGTACAGAATGCGGAAAGTGCGAGCGCCATTGCCCGCAGCGCATCGCGATTCGCAAAGAGCTCAAAACGGTCAAAAAGGAACTGGAAGGCCCTCTGTTTAAGCCGATGGTTTCCACAGTTAGAAAAGTGATGAAGGTGAATAAGTAAACAGCAGATAGTTCCGGCTGTCGGGGCTGACAATGCAGGTTCCCTTGTCTTGCCTTTCATGCCGGGCGTGTGAAGTGATAATCACCTGATGCGCGCACAGCGTGAGCATGATATAATCAAAGCATGAACGATCATGAATTCTATATGACGGCAGCCATCGAAATGGCCAAAAAAGCCGCCGCAAAAGACGAAGTCCCTGTCGGTGCCGTGATGGTGCGCGGCGGAAAAATTATTGCATCCGCATGCAACCTGCGCGAAACGCGCAGGAGTCCGCTGGCTCATGCCGAGCTGCTGGCCATCGACAAAGCGGCCAAACGCCTCAAAGGCTGGCGGCTGCCCGGCTGCACGCTGTATGTGACTTTGGAGCCGTGCCCCATGTGCGCCGGTGCCATTATCAATGCGCGCATCGAAACGGTGGTGTTTGGCGCTTACGACCCCAAGGGGGGCGCGATGGGTTCGCTTTATAATCTTGCCGAGGGCAAGCTCAATCATATGCCCATAACAGTGGGCGGCGTGATGCGAGATGAATGCGCGGCGCTGCTCACCACATACTTCAAAGCCAAGAGAACAAAGCCGTAAGCAAAGACGCTTTTATTATTTTCGTCAAAACTAGTCAATATTCCACTTTTTTCGCGGCATCTCGTTTGTTTCACATGAATGTATTTCGTTTATAAATCAACTGTGATTTTTCCTTGGAGGCAACCACTGTGTATGTATTTGAACAGATGGAACATCCCGGATATCCTTTTGATCTTGAGCAGCCCGTCTATGGACAACCGGGAATTTTTGATACAGCCGATGTCAATGAAAACACCATATATGCATTTGAAGCCGATTTTTCTGGCGGAGACATCATATTCACCGATCTTAAGTCAGCGCGCGAGAATAAGGCGCTGATTAACACGGTTATGGAGAATGTTCATCCCGAAGACGCGGCGGCAATACGCTCTGCTGTTTCGTTCATCTCCAGCTATGAACGGCGCACCTTTGAGCTGACAGTCAGATATATCTTTGAGGGTGACACGCGCTCATTTGAGGTGAAAGGGATGGCCGTTTCCCAGGATGGCAGGTCTTTTGCCATTGGTTACGCCTATGACTTGATTCTCAAGGAGAGCCTGAACAAACGCCTTGAATATCTGGAAACACATGATGCGCTCACCGGCCTAGCGAATGCTGCTGCGTTTGATTCATTTGCCAACGATTTCTTCAAGTTCGGCATGTATCCCCAAACGCTGATCGTGGCTAAAATTGACCGGTTCCATGAGATCAACAACTCTTTTGGTTACATTGCGGGCAATACGCTGATAAAAAACGTGGCAGAAGTGATTAAAGAGTGCTTTTTCGATGCCGAAATGATCGCGCGTATCGGCGGGGGAGAATACTGCGCCGTCTATGCGGGCAAAAGCCAAATGGAAATTGATAACAAGATCAAGCAAACCCGCATGATGCTGCACGGCATGTATATGAATCTCGTCAAAACGGATGTGATTTTTGGATATTCTTCGGCCGAGAAAGCTGTGAGCTTTTGCGATCTTTACCGTCAGGCGCTCAACAAGATGCGCAGGATCAGTGCTGTCCATACCATACTCACCGAAAGCACTGTGATTGACAGCATGAACAGCATTATTGAAACCAAAGCGGCGTGGGGTAAACGGGCCGTGAGGCTCCAGAGCCTGTCGGCGCAGGTGGCGGTGATGCTCGGGTGCGGCGAGGAATGCGTGGAGGTCGTCAAGGTGCTCGCCAAAATCGCGGACATCGGCTTTATCGGCCTTAACGACAGCCTGATCAAGAACAGGCTGAGCTTAACCGGTGATGAGTATGACGCGTTTATGCAGCATGTGGACCATGGCAAGAAAATTATCGGCAAGATCGATGAGCTCAAAGATCTGCACGAGCTCTATAAAAGCATATTCAAACGCTATGATGAGCATCCGCACAGCAAGATACCGCTGCCGAGCCGAATTGTTGCGGGCGTGAGAGGGTTTGACGATATCGTGTCCGCGCGCGGGACGGGATGCCGCGATATCACAGAAAAATTCATGGAGATGAGAGGCAAGCAGTTCTGCCCCGAGGTGGTGGACGCGATAGCGGATGTGGCGTGCAGACATTACGCGCTTCGCTGAAAAAGGATAAGTGACAAAGCACAAGAAAGAGTGCTTTGAGACTGTCAATAAAACCTATAAAGCTTCACTCAGCCGCTAAGCAGCGACAGGTCGTTTTGTTGAGCAGACCAAAAGTGAGCAAATGCAATCAAAGATGCTCGCACCATTGCCTCCCTCTAGAGGGAGGTGGCACGAAGTGCCGGAGGGAGTAATCGGTTTTAAGTCGTTTTCGTTCCAGTCACCTATGGGTGATAGACTCCACTCCGCCTTTGGCTGCCGAGATTGTGACAAGTGTCATTCCGATGGAGCGTGAGCGGAAGAGGAATCCCACGGCTGAGAGCATAAACACATGGATCATTCCGCATCGTCGTCGCTTTGCATCTCACTGTGGAGCGGATTGTATGATTAATTGCGTTGTGAAAGCACTTAAACAAGTGCTTTTTTTGTAAGATTAACATGATAGATTTAACCATTGCTAAAAAAAGGAGCTTCGATACAAAGAAAACATCATATCAAATTATACAAAAAACATCATTCTGATCTCAATAGAATACACTGCTCGTACAACGTTATTTAGATCCCAATAAAAACTCCAAGGTTCTCATTTCAGGTTTATCTATTCGGACTAACAGAAGTGATGAGAACATGTTATTTTCGTTTCGGCAAATAAAAAAGCCTGGCGAGCTGATGCCCGTCAGGCCTTAAATCGTTTGTTATGCCGTCTTTTCAGTCGGCTCCGCTTGAGGCTCTACCACGGCTTTTTCTTTCTTCTTAACGTCGTGCTTTTTCTCCTCGACAGGGGCGCTCAGCACCGGCTGATCCTTACCATCGGTGATGGTGCATTTGCCCTTGTAATACGCGCCGTTTTCAATCGCAAAGCTGGATGCGACCAGATCGCCGGTCAGCTTCGATCCGCTCAACATCTGCACAGCGCCCGATGCGGTCAAATTGCCGTTGATTCTGCCCGCGATGTTCACATTAATTGCGCTCACACTGCCATCAACCGCGCCGTCCACGCCGATTGTGATATCGCCGCCCGCCTTGACGTTGCCTTTCACGGTGCCGTCCACGCGTACGCCGCCCAATGTGTCAATATTGCCGGCAAACGTTGTTCCAGACGGAATGCTCGCATCCGGCAGATTCTTCATTATACGGGGCGGTTCATTTTTTATTTTCGCCATTTTTCGCACTCCTTTAATTAGTATACATTGGTTTTCAAATACTCTTCAAGCTTGTCCGCGTTTGTAAACGCTTTTAAAACCATCGCCTGATGTCTCGGGCATTCTTTCCCGGTTTCGTGAACCTTGCTGCGAAAAAAATGAATGCAGAAATGGCCGGGAAAATTGTTGTCGGATGACGGATCTGCCATATGCGGCATGCAGTGTATCGATGCGGCAATGTAACGGTCACCGATCTTGACCCAGACCGCATGCCGATCCCACGACCATTTGCCTCCGGCGATCTTCTTTAAAACTGCCGTATCGTCAGCAGTCAGAGGATCACTGTCGCCGTGGTATTCGCCGCCGAAGCGGCGTGCCTGAAACGAAAGCCCGGTATCCACATCGATCACGGTCACTTGCGTGCCTTTGGGGAAAACTTCCGTTCCGCCGCCGTTGAACCAGTCGATCAGTTCCACATGTCCGTTGATATCACCGTTATGATATTCGATGCTCTCAACGACGGGGGCCGCATCCACTGTCAGCCAGGGATCCGATAAGCGTTCGGATTCCTGCGTGTCATCGTCCGCAATTTCATCATACCCCAATGCAGGCATGTCCTCACCGCTCAAGGACGGCGCTTCAAACGTTTGTACAGAGGCCGTTGCAGCCGGTAAAATGAGGCTGTCCATGGCCGACGCAAGCACGATACCTTGTTTTTCTTCCCGTTCACCAATTTCAGCGCTGAGCTTGTCCACCGCAAGATAAGCGCTGATTCCCGCATAGGCGCTGATGCCTATCACGGCAACCAAGATAAAAATTAAAGCATACAGGAAGACTTTTCGCACCACGATACAAACAGGTGTTTTCCGCGCGACATCCTTGGTGCTGATGGTGATGCATACTTTAGCTGCGAATGGGTTAACCCGTGTTTTCATTATACGCAACCACCTTTTTTTTAGTTTTTATACTATTTAATACCCTTCCTGTGTTTAAGTGAAACAGTTTTTTGCATATCAAGCGGTTGTTTGGGCTCTCACACACCGCAAAAGAAGGCTTTTGCCTGCGAAAAGTTCTCAAGAAGCTCATGAAGGCTCTGATAATTGTGACTGTAAACTTCAAGAATTAAAGACTCGTTATAACCGATTTTCAACAGCTGCGCTTTGATATCGTGAAAATTGACGTTTCCGTGGAACGGCAGCACCGGCACACATCCAACCTTATCGTCCCGCCGGACATCGCAGATATGAACGTTGCTGAGACGTCCTTGAGCTTGCTGCAAATAGTCTGCAGGGGAAAAGCCGGACTGAACTGCCTGCTTCAAATCAAAAGTGAACCAGAGAGAATTTGGGCTAAGCAAAGGTTGCAGCTTTTGCGGAAAATCAGGTGATGCATACCAACACCAGTGCACGTTTTCCCAGGACAGCCGGATGCCATACTGAATCGCCAAATCGGCGAGCGGCTGTGTCTTTTCCGCGATGTATTCGTAATTCAGCACAAGCTGGCGTGCCCGCTTGACATTCGCGGGGCCATGGAACACATAGCTGCGCGCACCGAGCGTCGCGCCCGCTTCAAGCACCTGACGGTAAATGCCGAGCGCCTCAAGACGCGCACGCTCGTGGACCGAGAAAAGCTGCGGCTCAAATTGAAGGGAAAAGGCATGAACGGAGTTCACTGTGATGCCCCAGAACTCGGCGCGACGTTTCAAGTCGTTCACGTAGTCCTTTTGGTATTCCGCCATACAGCTGAAAAACACCTCAACGCATGTGACCCCCATTTTGCCCATCAGGTCAATCGCATCTTCGTTGTATACATTTGGGAAAAAACACGCCGTTGACATTCCGAATACCATACTGCCCTCCACAGTCATTATATCAAAAACCGTGATAATGTTCTTATAAAATTCAAAAAATCAAGAAATAATACAAAGGGAATCAATTTAGATAATCGAATATATATAATATGATATATCCGGCATTGAAAAAAACGCTTAACTAAAGGGAGCCCGAATCATGAAAAAAATTGTGATTATCGGCGGCATCGCGGGAGGCATCAGCGCAGCGACGCGGCTGCGCAGGCTCGATAAAGATGCCGACATTACCGTATTTGAAAAAAATGAGCATGTGGCTTTTTCAAGCAGCGCGCTGCCTTACTGCATCGGCGGTTCGGTCAGCGTCAAAGATATCGCTGACATGTCGGCCCAGCAGCAGCTGACGCTGCGGTATGGCATTGATGTGCGGTGCCGAAGCGAAGTGACGGCGGTTGACAGATACGCCAAAACCGTCACTGTCCGTGATGAGAATGAGGGAAAGACGTACAGTACGCCATATGATAAGATCATTATCGCAACCGGCACGAAACCGGTGCGCCCCGATGTTCCGGGGCTGGATTTGGCAGGAGTATTTGCGCTCAAAGATATGAGCGATTTGGCGGCAGTGACCGCCCATATTGATGCTTTTCATGTGAGACGCGCGGCTGTGGTGGGCGGCGGGAGCGTCGGCCTTGAGATTGCCGAGAACCTCGCCTCACGCGGTATCAAAACGTGCGTCATTGAAAAAAACAGCCATGCGCTTCCGGCCTTCGATAACGATATGGCGCATTTTGCAAGGCGGGCGCTTGAAGACAACAGCGTGGCGCTGATCACGAACGCTTCCGTGCTGCAATGCGAAAGAGCGGAAGAAGGCATCAGGCTGTCACTCTCGGGAGATAAGTCGCTCTTTGCGGATATCGTGATCCTTTGCGCAGGCACGGAGCCCGAAACCGCGCTTGCCAAGGCGGCAGGGCTCGGTATCGGCATTACGGGCGGCATCATTGCGGATGAACGCTTACAAACCACCGATAAAGACATCTATGCCGTCGGCGACGTGGTGGAACTTGAATCGGTTTTCGGAGGAAAGGTGGTGCTCTGTGAGGCCAGAACGGCCATCCGTCAGGGGCGAATTGCCGCAGATAACATTTGCGGAATCGGGTCACGATTCAAACAGGTGCTCGGTGTGTCTGTGGTCAAAGTATTCGACGCGCATATGGCGAGCGCCGGGCTCACGGAAGCAGCGCTGAAAGACAAGCAGATCAGGTATGAAAAGATATACGTCAGCGGTGCATCAAGAGAACCCTACTTCCCGGGCGCCAAAACGGTTTGGCTGAAGCTGCTTTTTGAGAAAAAAACGGGACGGCTGTTCGGGGCACAGATTGTGGGCGAAGAAGGGGTGGACAAACGTATTGATGTGCTGGCGGCAGCGATGCGCGCCGGGGTCACGGCGGATAAGCTCAGCGATCTGGAGCTTGCGTATGCGCCGTCCTTCGGGCCGGTGACGGATATTGTGACGATGGCGGGATTTATCGCAGCGGATGTGCTGGGAGGGCTCAGCCATGTGGTGCACTGGCATGATATCAAGACGCTTAAAAGTACCGTGCTGCTTGATGTCCGCACACAAAAGGAGTGGGATGCGGGCACCATTCCGGGATCGGTGCACATACCGCTCGAAGAGCTTAAAGCACGCATAGACGAACTGCCCAAAAGCAAACAAATCGTTGTTTTCTGCCGCAGCGGGAAACGCTCGTACACGGCGGAACGCATGCTGAAAAACGCGGGGTATAAAGCAAAGAATTTGAGCGGCGGGTATGCTCTGTACGAAATATTCAACAGGAAGGGTTAAAATGGATCTCACGAAATATGAAGCGCTTGCAGCCAAGCTGCGCGTGCTCGGCCATCCGATTCGGCTTTGTATCGTCAACGGACTTTCAAAAAAAGGCTGCCACGTCAAGCAGATATGCGAGACGCTCGGCATTCCGCAGCCGGTGATATCGCTGCATTTAAGCAAGCTTAAAGCGGCGGGCATTGTGGACAGCGAGCGGCAGGGAAGTTGCGTGTGTTACCATGTGATTGACAAAGCGACGATACAGCTGCTCGAGCTGCTGCCCAAATAAAAATGCACATAAGCCGATCGCATTGTATCATTGCGATGGAAAGTCATTCATCTGGTCATCCAGTCCACTATGTGGTCACTTTGCAATGCCCGCTCACTGCGACAGCGGAAAGAATGACCGCTGACCTGTCTTTTTCGTTTGTTTAGGAATCTGTTTGCAGACCTGATCTGTTATTTGGTGGGATGATAGCCTGATGTGCTGCATTTCAAAGCAAAGATATAAGTTGATCGATAACGGATGACCACTTAAACGGTCAGAATGGTATTGAGGAGGTTACATATGAAACTGCCAGCGTATTGTATGCCTGATTTTAACGCGGAGCTGTTCCGCAGCGCCCCCGAAGCGGCGGTTAAAGCCGCCGAGAAAGACGGCCTCGTGCCCGAAGGGTATCACGCGACGAGCATATTCCCCGAGTATTACAAGATCGGCGGGGAGTGGAAGCCGATTCGCCAGAGCCGCATGGACTGTGTGGTGGTCATCAAAGACGGCGAGCCGTTTGCGGTGGAGGCGCGCAACGTAAAAAAAGGTGACCGCGTGGTTGTCGGCCGCGAGGAAGATGGCGTTAGCGGCATCTATCTGAATACGAATCCGTTTGAGGCAGACAGTGAGACGGCGGACGGCTTTTCGTTCCGCGGCTCGCGCACGCGGGAAACCTCGTACTCGCGCGATTACGACAGCCTTTACGAGCTGCTCCGGTATGAAAAACAGCACGGCTTTTGCATATGGGTTTTGGGCCCCGCCTGCACGTTCGATTACGATTCCCGCCGCGCGATGGCCGGGCTGATTCAAAAGGGGTATGTGCAGGCCGTTTTTGCGGGCAACGCGCTCGCCACGCACGATATTGAGGCGGCTGTGCTGAAAACCGCGCTGGGGCAGGATATATATACGCAAAAGAGCATCAAGGGCGGGCATTACCACCATCTTGATACCATCAACATGGTACGCGAAAGCGGCGGCATCCGCCCGTTCATCGAGCAGCGCGGTATTGAGGACGGCATCATGGCGGCGGTGATCAAGAAGGGCATTCCGTATGTGCTGGCCGGGTCCATCCGCGACGACGGGCCGCTGCCCGATGTGATTGCGAACGTGTATGAGGCGCAGTCGGCCATGCGCGAGCTGATAAAGCAGGCGACCACGGTGATTACGCTCGCGACGCAGCTGCACGCGATTGCGACCGGCAACATGACGCCGTGCTACACGGTGAAAGAGGGCATTGTGCGCCCGGTTAATTTCTACACGGTGGACATCTCGGAGTTTGCTGTGGGCAAGCTGCACGACCGCGGGTCGCTCTCCGCGCGCTCGATCGTCACGAACGTACAGGATTTCCTCGTGAATGTGGAGAGGAATTTAGATTAAAGTCACAATATGAGTTGATGAGCATATATGTATGTCACATACATATATGCTTTTTAATATAAAAAACGAAAACGAGATAGATATATATTGATTGAATAGCGCAATTAGGAATAGCATAATGCAGAAAAAGCGATGGGGTAAAGCTGCAAAAAGAGAAAAACGCTGCGCAGAATCATAGTTGTTGTTTTGACCTTTACGGCCTTGTTCTTTACAAGCCTTTGCATCTGCTGCTCGGTGATTTTAACATCTGGTATGAATCGGCGGATATGGGTGCCTATGAAATTATAGACGGTGAGCAACTGTTAAGCGAGATCACGGCACTGGTGAGATGAGAGACCAATGTTAAGGCAAGGAGTAAAGACTGGTTTAGAGGTAGCGCCTGACTTTTTTCATATATGTTAAGTACTCGTCTCCAAATGTTTGTATGCACCATCTTTCTTCAGATAGAATAATAAAATGAACGGACACCTGATGTATGACAACCAGAGAAAGCACGATGAGCGAACGCGTCAACAGCGTACAGCCTAAAAAATAAACCAAATAAGAAACATAAATCGGATGACGAGAAAAGCGGTACAGGCCTTTGATATTAATACCGTTATCTTTTGGCTTTGCAAAGTTTGACATGGAGAAGATACAAAGCAAAAGCCCCGCAACATAAACGCATAAACCGATATAAAATAACACTGAGTCTGTTACAACCTGGAGAAAAAAGAAATAAATCAGCATACAAAGCACTGATATTTGATAAACCCAGAAGGCGGCTTTTTCTTTGCCGATCAGAGGAGGGAAGTGAGCCGCACGCTGCAGCGCTTCCTTACTTATTGCACCAAGCAGTCCATAACGGATCAGTATAAGCGGTATGATTAAAAACGCTGCGTTCATTCCTTTGGCTCCATCTGTTTTTTATTCTTCAGCATAGTCATAGAAAAGCTCCTGCCGCTTCAAGCTAAGCAGGAGCTTCGCTTTATATCAGCCTAATAACCCACACCCACAGCAATCATCAAAAAGCCGATGCTGAGCGCCGCAATCAGCAGCTGCAGCCATATCGTGAACTTGAACCACTTGGTGTAGCTCACGGTGGTCAATCCAAGTGCAATCAGCAGCATCGCGTTGGTGGGGTACAGCACGTTCAAAAAGCCGTCGCCGAGCGCATACGAGAACACCAGCGTCTGGCCGGATATGCCCGTCATGGCGGCGAGCGGTACGAGCAGCGGCATCACCAAGAACGCCTTGGCCGACGCCTGCGCCACAAACAGCTCAAGCACAAGTATCACCGCATAGATAATGATCACATTCACATACGGGCTCGACCCCACAATGGCCGACGATGCATAATTCAAAATCGTGCCTTGTATGCCGCTGTCGGTGATGATGGTGGAGACCGCCATCGCCATCGGAATCAGCACGATGCCGGGCGCGATATCGCCGACGCCTTTGAAGAACGTTTTCGCGATGCCCTTGTAGCCTGCGAGCTTCGCGCCGATGGTGGACGCGAATATGAATATCACCGCAATCAGTATCATCGAGTAATCAGCGAGCCCTATGAACGACGCCGAAACGAGAAACACGAACATGAGGCCGAGCAGTATGCCGACAAATATAATCGGGCCTTTTTTGAACTGCGCCGCCTCTTCAATCTGCGCGGGGCTTAGCAGGTATTTTTCGCGTCTTTGAGTGTCCTCATGGTAAACGGCGGAGGCCAGCGGGTTCTTCTCGAGCTTTTTTGCGTAGCGAATGAGGAACAGCAGCAGCACACCGTATATCAGCACAAAGAAGATGAGCCGCAGCCATGTGCCCGAATAGAGCGGCACGCCCGCAAGGTTCTGCGCCACGCCGATGGAAAACGGGTTGAACAGCGCCGCCGCAAACCCAAAGCTCGTGGACAAAAGGCTGAGTGAAAGGCCCATCAGGCTGTCCCACCCGAGCATAAACGAGAGCCCGACAACAAGCGGGATCAGCGGCACAATCTCTTCGAGTATTCCAAAGAACGAACCCAAAAACATGAACACGAACGAGATCACAGCGATCAGCAAGTATTTGCGCCGGTACATCTTGGCCGCGATCTTGGCGATCACCGCGCGCAGTATGCCCGATTTATCGAGCAGCGTGAACGACCCGCCGATCAGCAGGATAAACAGCATGATGCTGATCATCACGACGTTCACGCTCCCGCCAGGCGCGAACGATTTAAATATCGCGAGCAGGATATTGTATAAGGGGTACTGCCCGGCCGGCCCGTCCTGTGTGTATGAATCAGGCACATAAACGGTATCGCCGTCCGCGTCGGTCGTCGTATCAAAATGGCCCGGCGGCACGAACAGCGTGAGGCAATACGCGCCGATAATCAGCACGAGTATGATGATGGCGGCCGTCAGCAGGCTTCTTTTGTTTATCTGAAAACTGGAATCCGATTTGGACATGGCGGTTCTCCTTTTTGAGGTTATATGGTACAATTATGCTATACATATCTTTGCATGTCAATTGATGGTCATGTCTGGAGGAGAAGGATTTTGAACGATTATCCAAAGCGCGCGCGCATACTATTAATACTCAAATACCTGCAGGAGCAAACCGACGAATACAACCCGAAGCAGATGGCGGACATTCTCGCGTATCTGCAAAAAAACGGCATTGAAGCGGAGCGCAAAGCGGTGTACGGCGATTTGAATCTGCTGCGTGATGTTGGCTTTGACGTGATCAAAACAACGGATCGGGCCGCGGCGTATTTTTTAGGCCAGCGGCCGCTCGAGATGGCGGAGGCTCAGGTCTGCGCGAGCGCCGTTTCCGCCGCGCGCTTTATGACCGAACGAAAATCGCGGGAACTGCTGCGCAAGCTCGGCGATTTTTTCGGACAGACACAATCCGTCAGCTTTCGAAGCCGTATGGAGCTGGCGCGGACGCAGAAAACACGCAACGAAGAGATCTACTACAACATTGATCGTATTGTGCACGCGCAGTCTCTCGGCAAAAAGATCACGTTCTTATATTTTGAATACAAGCCGGATAAAACACAGCACCTGAAGCGGGACGGCCAGCGCTACTGTGCAAGCCCGTATTCTCTGATGTGGTTTGAGGACGCGTACTATCTCGTCTGCAACATCGATAAATACGACAACCTGTCTCATTTCCGGGTCGACCGGATGACGCGCGTGGAGGTATCCGATCAGGATCAGCGCAGTATCAGCGAGGTGTCCGAATACAAGAACTATATCGATTTTGACGATTACCACAGAAGCGTTTTTTCGATGTTCGGCGGCGAACTGAGCAGCGTGCGCATTCGTTTCAGTGACGAGCTCGCGACAGCCGTGTTCGATCGCTTCGGGCTCGATGTGGCGGTGAGCGACATACGTGACGGCCATTTCACCGTGTCGGTCAATGTGCGTATGAGTCCGGGCTTTATCTCCTGGCTTACGATATTTGGCGATAAAGCGGAGGTGCTGTCTCCCGACAGCTTAAGGGAAAGAATTGAGGGGTGGATTTCCACGTTGGGGAAAGTTTACCAGCATTGAACATCGTTGTTTTCATATGGCATATCATGTTTATATAAATAGCGCAAAAGGTATTATAACAACTATATAAGGAGTGTGCATTCATGGATGATTTTAAGCAAGCACAACTGCCGGAAGAAGCATTTAGGATGATGGCTGACGGCGCGGAGGCAAAGATGCCTTTGCCGTCGGTGGATGCTTTTTATGAAGTGACATATACAGAGGAAGGTGTTCACCTCGAAGTGACAAGGGAACAGGGGGAAGGCAACCCGCTTCGGATTGAATGCGTCCTTTTTGATCTCACACGCAGGAATATAGACGGTTTTAATCCGGATATCACGCGCATTGGTTTGAGGCGCAATGATGCGCGTATCCGGCTGGGCGGTCCGCAAACACAGAAGAGCGCGGATTCGGATCTGATCGTATGTATTTCCAAGGATACAATGCAGGCTGACATGATGCTTTTTCCGCCTGTGATATCCGGTGCGGAAAAATCGGCAGACCAGGTGATGGTTCGTATAACAAAGGACTATGAGGTCACGTATGGGCTCAATGAACAGCTCGTCAGAGATACGGTTGCCAGAAAAGACTATTACAAGTACAAGGAAATCGCCCAGGGGCGGGCCCCCGAAAAAGGCAAGGACGGCGAGATCGTGCTGATGTTCAGCCCGAACCGCAGTTACGCGCCGACAATCCTGCCAGACGGCAGCGCCGATTATAAGAACATGGATCTGTTTGTGCATGTCTCCAAAGGCGATGTGGTCGCGACGGCTGTGCCACCTGAAGACGGCATCGACGGTTTTACGGTAAAAGGTGTATGCATTCCCGCGCAGCGCGGTAAAGAAAAAAAACTGCCCAAAGGCAAGAACGTTGCCGTGTCGGAAGACGGCAGATCACTCGTGGCGGAGAAAAGCGGCCGCGTTGATATGATCAAGGACAGAATCGAGGTTTCCGATGTGCACCATGTTCATGGCGATGTGGATATGAGTGTCGGCAATGTCAATTTCGACGGTGATGTTGTGATAGACGGCAATGTCATTTCGGGGCTGACCGTTGAGGCGACGGGAAACATTGAGGTGCGCGGCTATGTGGAAGGCGCCACGTTGATAGCGGGGAAGGACATTGTTTTAAGAAACGGCATGCAGGGCATGAGTCAGGGAAAGCTGGAAGCGGGCGGCAATATTGTGGCGCGGTTTATAGAAAGGACGACGCTTTTGGCGAAAGGCAGTGTATATGCGGATTACATGGTTTACTGCCTTATCACTGCGGGTGAAAATGTGTTGCTCAAAGGTAAATTCGGCAAGCTGCTGGGAGGCGTGGTTCGCGCGGGCAAAGAGATTACCGCCAAGACGATCGGATCTCCGGGAAGCGACCGCACTCAGATTGAACTCGGCATTTTGCCTGATGAACGTGCACGTTACACAAAGATGGATGCCGAACGCGGACAGATTAAGGCCCAGCTCAACCGTGTTCAAAATATCACGAGAATGCCGCCGCCAAGCGATATGGCACCGGACAGACTTGCAATGCGTGAAAAACTCATTGAAGCGGCGCAGCAGCTGGAGGCCCAGTATAACAGCCTCACAGAGCAGATGCAGCAGCTCAAGGAAGACCTGTGCGCCAACAGCAATGCGCGCGTCAATGCCACAAAAGCTGTTTATCCGAATGTGAGGATTCAGATTGACGCGGGTGTGTTCACAACGAAATCGATGATCGAGTTCGCGACATTCCGCTGCCATGAGGGGCAGGTTACATTTACAGCCTGCGAAGTCAAAGCATAAAGGTTGCGGTTAACAGACTGATGAATGCGCTCTGCTATTTGTTTCGGCGGGGCGTTTTTGTTTGGGCTTTATATCAAAAACGAACTTTTGTTGACGTGTCAGACAGAGTGAGGAAATTGAACAACTCAGACGTCAATCGCGGTCAGCCATTGCGTCATGATGAGCGAAATGAATCATCTCAATCGATGGCTTTGTCGGGCATATGCGCATTGCCGATGGTCTCAGCTCGTTTTTCCGCTTTACATACCGTTTGATTTTTTGTATACTTGAGTTCGATATTATTGAAGGGGATTATTATGCAAAAGAAAAGCTTTAAAATAATTATAGCCGTCATGATGGTGCTTGTGTTCGTGGGCGCGGCGGTGGGCTGTGCGGCCCCTGTGGTGACGAAACCGCAGATGACGGCAAACGCTGTGCCTGTAAAGGTGGAAGGCAGCTGCCAGATTGAAGTCAACGGCGATACGC
The DNA here is from genome assembly GCA_023406895.1 of Bacillota bacterium. GTDB lineage: Bacteria > Bacillota > Clostridia > Christensenellales > SZUA-584 > SZUA-584. The sequence goes on from JAEXTV010000031.1 coordinate 282,295, forward strand.
TCACTGTGAAGGGCGAGACAAACATATTGGACGGCGCATTGCTTCATATCTCGGTCGTTTCGCAGGACGGCATGATCGTGGATTTCGTGAAGATGACCAAACAGGGAGATTCGATTTCACAGGATTTCAAGATCACGAGCGAAAAGTATGATGATACGGTGAAAGCCGTGACAGGGTATATCTCATGCGCACCCACGCTTTACGGCACACAGTTGGATGCGATATACAGCGCATACGGCCAAAAGTTTGAAAACGTGGAAGCGCCCGAGGGCGATATCGTATGGAACAGCAACGGCGTGGTGATCGTATTCGGGTCGGACAGCGTTGAATTGAACAAATAAGATTGTATATTTGAGACCGCCGGAAATCGGCGGTCTTTTTGTATCTATAAAAGCGAAACAAACACCTCATCAGTCGCCTGCCGGCGACAGCTTCTCCTCGAGGAGAAGCCTAAAGATGCGTCTTAGATAGATTAAATGAAATTGATAAGATTCGCCCCTTCGAGGAGCAGCCCGGTCTGTATCCTTAAAGACAGACAAAATGCTGTTAATCCTGCTGGCTCTCTAACTTTTGCTTTATCAGCGCCGATGATATTTGCAGCGCCTTGATTCGTCGGATAAGCAGCGTGTGCGACGACGTGCCTTCTTTCAGCTTCGGCTGCACCTTTTCGCATTTGCGTATCGTCGAATCGATCGCCCTCAGCGCTTCCTGCAATTCTTCCTTCGTGAAATCTTCCATGGCAGGCCTCCTCTTTAATTGCGCCTTCCATCAGCTTAGTCTGCAAAAAGAAAGCACTCAGCGGTTTAGCCGATGCCGCCGCTGCGCCACAGCGCAATCAGCAGGTCGGTCATGCGTCCGTAGCTCTTCACGCCGTCTTCCTGCATGTTGGCCTTTAAATAGGTGTTGTTTACCTGCGTGACGGTTTCGCTGACCTCACTTTCAAACTGCTCCCAGTACGCTGCGTTGGCATGGAGATCGGCATCTATACCACTTGAGTATGTGCCGCGAAGCTCATAATACTTATCCGAATCCGCGCTGTACAGTGAATTCATCGCGTGGATCAGCGCAAGCATTGTGCCCGAATAGCGCATTGACGCGTCATCCGAATACGACAGCACATAATAGGCCAAGAAGTTTGCCTCATCCTCGCGCGCAAAGCCGCGCTGATGCGCCTCTTCATGCGTACAAGACGATGCAAAAAGCAGGCCCGGCGCGTCGCTGTTCACATTGGCTTCGGCGGTAAACGGAAAATAAACGCCGCAGAGATACGCCCACGACATGCCCTGCGAATAAAGCACGGGCTTCACGCGCCCGTAGCTGCCGCCAAGGAACCGGTGTCCGGTCTTCAACGCGGCGTTGTTATACTCTTCGGGGATACGAATCATGACATCCGTTTTGGAGAGACTCGGCGTAAACACGCCGTCTTCATTTTGCGGCACCGCGGCACGCAGCGCATTGGCCTCATGAACCAGCGCGTTGCACGTGTCGTATAGCTCGTCCACGGTGGCGGGGGCGGCATTGAGCCCAAGCGATTCGCTTAAGGGCTGGCGTGCGTAGTTAAAGCCCCATAGCCCCACGAACAGCGCGTAGATCATCGACAGTGCGCTTAAAAAAATAATAAAACGGTTAATCAGCGTCTGCCACCATGTGCGTTTGGCGCGTATTGCGGCGGCCACCATGATAATCAGATAAACCACTATTGACAGAATAAACGCGTACAGCAGCAGCTCGGCGAGAGAAAAGGGCAGCAATCCCGTCAGCGAGGAGAGCCCCTGCGCAATAACCGGGTAGATGCCGCGCGAATAAACGGATTCGGTGAAGGACGGCCACACGAACGAAAGGCGGAAAAGCACATAGAAAACAGGCCCGGGCAGCAGCCAGAGCAGCTTTATAAGGGTGGACTTTAAGCCAAACGGTGCGGTTTCCCTGTTCATATGGCGGCCTCTCGCGTATGTCGTTGTTAAGCGGTATTGTTATTGTATATGAGAAAAAGGCATAAGGTCAAATGTCAATTAAAGGTCAGCGGCGGTGCAGCGCTTTGGAATCCTTATAATACCGGCGAAGCCGTACGATGCTCGTGATCCAGAGCATCACAACGAACGGCACAAGCAGCAGCGATATGAGCGGCACATCCGTCATGAGTATGAAATCAAAAGCGCCGTGCAGTATGGCGGGAACATATAATGATTTTCGCATATAGCTGATGCACTGACCGGGGGTGGTGCAAAAACGCGCCATGGCAAGGTAATAGCCCATGGTGATGCCGAGCAGCAGATGCGCGGGCACGCTTAAGATGGCACGGGTAATCCAGATATCCGGCATCACGGCGGAATAATTGATAATGTAAAATATGTTTTCGAGCGTTGCAAACCCGAGCGAGGCGATGCTGCAGTACACGATGCCGTCCAGCTTTTCATCAAAGGCGGGGTGGTTAAACGCGTGGCGCAACACCACGCGCCGCTTGAAAAATTCTTCCGATAAGCCGACGACGATAAAGGCTTCAAATATCAGGCCGGGCAGGCCGCTGAATATGTTGAAACGCTGGCCGATGGTTTCCGCGATGATGGTCGGGACGGTGGCGAGCATGCCAAAGAAGAACACTTTGACGAGCAGCTTTTTTGGCTCCTTGTCATAGCGGTCTACGAAAAGGATAAACAGCGTGAATACGAAGCCCGGCAGCACAGCCGAGAGGATCATCCAGACAAGATTCATGAAGCACCGTCCGTATGCGTAATAAAAATATTATATCATTACGCCCGGTCTTCGCCAATTATTTTGAGTTGACAGCGCAAATTCGCTATATTATAATTTTTCCAATGCGAAGACAAAGAGGAGTAGCGTAGCAGCGCTTGGTTTAGAGAGGAGCTTCACCGGCTGAAAGGGCTCTGCAAGGCAGCGTGCGCGAAGTCGCTTTGGAGCACTTGCGGTGAAACAAAGTAACTGCGGGCGTGGGCCGCGCGTTAAGCGGATAGAGAGCGAACGCAAATGCGTTCGAATCAAGGTGGTACCGCGGTTTTCCGTCCTTCTATTGGGGCGGTTTTTTTATTTGCAAACGGAAGACATCCCTATAAGAGGGGAGTCTAGTCCTTGGCCCCTCTCTGACGACAACCCTATAAGGGCGGATCGGGGGCTGTCACCGAAAGGTGACTGGGGGAGAGAATACAGCCTAAACCGATCATATTAAAAAGAGACTGAAGAATCCCATGTTAAACGCGTTTAGCCATGGGATGCTCACGTCGCTACGCTCCTCAGCATGACGGGATGGGCTTTTTATCGAACTAAGCTTTCCCCTCGAGGGGAAACCATAAAATTGACAATTATGCAGCGACGCATGAACACAAATAACGGAGGAAACTATGGCAAAACAACTCGAAAAAGTGTACGACCCGAAAGAAGTGGAACAAAGACTCTACGACGAATGGGAAAGCAATGGCTATTTCCACGCGGAGGTCAATAAGGATAAAAAGCCATTCACCATTGTGATACCGCCGCCGAACATCACGGGGCAGCTTCATATGGGGCACGCGCTCGACAACATGATGCAGGACGCGATTATCCGCACCAAGCGCATGCAGGGCTTTGAAGCGCTCTGGCTGCCCGGCACCGACCACGCGAGCATTGCGACAGAGGTCAAAATCGTGGATAAGCTCAAGGAGGAAGGCACCTCCAAAGAAGAGCTTGGGCGCGAGAAGTTTCTTGAGCGCGCGTGGGAATGGAAGAAGCAGTACGGCGGGCGCATTGTGCAGCAGCTTAGAAAGCTCGGCTCCTCGTGCGACTGGGAGCGCGAGCGCTTCACAATGGACGAGGGCTGCAACCGCGCGGTCAACGAATTTTTCGTGCGGCTTTACAATAAAGGCCTCATCTACAAGGGTGACCGCATCATCAACTGGTGCCCCGATTGCCGCACCGCGCTGAGTGACGCGGAGGTGGAGTACGCGGAGCATGATTCGCACCTCTGGCATTTCCGGTATCCGGCGGAAGACGGAGGCGAAGGCATCATCGTCGCGACCACGCGGCCCGAAACGATGCTCGGCGACACCGCCGTGGCCGTGAACCCCAAAGACGAACGGTATACGCATTTGGTGGGCAAAAATGTGATACTGCCCATCATGAACCGGCCCATTCCTGTGGTGGCCGACGAATACGTGGATATGGAATTCGGCACGGGCGCGGTGAAGATCACGCCCGCGCACGACCCGAACGACTTTGAGGTGGCCGAACGTCACAACCTGCCGATCATCCGTGTGCTCGACGACGGCGGTACGATCAATTCGTTCGGCGGCAAATACGAAGGCGTATATAAAGATGACGCGAGAAAACAGATCGTGGACGAGATGCGCGAACTCGGTCTGCTCGTCAAGATCGATGACCATAAGCACAACGTGGGCCACTGCTACCGCTGCGACGCGACGGTGGAGCCGATCGTCTCGAAACAGTGGTTCGTGGCGATGAAAACGCTGGCCGAGCCTGCCATTGAGGCGGTGCGCTCGGGCGACATTAAGCTGGTGCCGCAAAGAAGCGAAGCCGTGTATTACAACTGGATGGAAAACATCCGCGACTGGTGCATATCGCGCCAGCTCTGGTGGGGCCACCGGATTCCCGCATGGACGTGCGCGGGCTGCGGCACGATGACGGTCGCGACGGAAGCGCCGGATACATGCCCGAACTGCGGCTCAGCCAATTTGCAGCAGGACGAAGACGTGCTCGACACGTGGTTCAGCAGCGGCCTGTGGCCGTTCTCGACGCTCGGCTGGCCCGATAAAACGCCCGAGCTTGATTACTTCTACCCGACAAGCGTGCTCGTGACAGGCTACGATATTCTGTTCTTCTGGGTCGCCCGCATGATCATGTCGGGCTTTGAGTGCATGGGAGAAAAGCCGTTTGACTATGTGAGCATTCACGGCCTCGTGCGCGATGCGCAGGGACGCAAGATGAGCAAGTCCTTAGGCAACGGTATTGACCCGCTTGAGGTGATCGATGAATACGGCGCGGACGCGCTGCGGTTCAGCCTCGCTGCGGGTGTGCGCGTGGGCGGCGATCTGCGCTTCTCAGCCGAAAAGGTATTAAGCGCGCGCAACTTTGCGAACAAGATATGGAACGCGGCCCGTTTCGTGCTGATGAACACGGGCGATGAGATATTGCCGATTGACGAAGCGCGCCTCGACATTGCGGACAAATGGATACTCTCGCGCCTGACGGATATGGTGACGGATGTGACCGCGCTGATTGAGAAGTTTGAGCTCGGCATGGCAGCACAGAAACTGCACGACTTTTTGTGGAGCGAATACTGCGACTGGTACATCGAGATGGCGAAGCCGCGCCTCAATTCTGAAGATGAAGCGGATAAGCAGACCGCTGTCTCGGTGCTGAACACCGTGCTCGAAGCCACGCTCAAGCTGCTGCATCCGTTCATGCCGTTTATCACAGAGGAAATCTACCAGTCATTGCCCGGCACCACAGGCAGCATCATGGTATCCGCGTGGCCGCTGCCCGGCAAAACCTATGCCGTGGAAGAAAAGGCGATGGCCAACGTGATGGAGCTGATTCGCGGCATCCGTAACATTCGCGCTGAGATGAACGTGCCCGCGGGCAAACGTGCGGCACTCAAAATACTCGCTTCGGTTGAGGCGCGCGCGGATTACGAAATGTGCGCCAAATACATCGAGCGCCTCGGCTTCGCATCGGGCATTGAGTTCATTGCGGACAAATCGGGCGTGCCCGAAAACGCCGTGTCGGTGATCGGTGTGGGCGCGGAAGCGTTTATGCCGCTTGGCGAACTGATCGATATCGAGAAGGAAATCGCGCGGCTCAGCGCAGAGGAAGCCCGCCTGCAAAACGAAATCAAGCGTGCCGAGGGCAAGCTTAATAACCCCGGCTTCACAGAAAAAGCGCCTGCCGCCGTGGTGCAGGAGGAGCGCGAGAAGCTGAATAACTACCGCGACATGCTCGCCGCGGTGGCGCACAGGAAATCCGAACTGTCGAAATGATTTACGTGCATATCGCGGGCACCAACGGCAAAGGCTCGGTGTCCGAATACATGGCATGCATATTGATGGCGGCGGGGAAGCGCACCGGGTGCTTCACCTCGCCGCATCTTGTGTCGCCCACGGAGCGCATACGCATTGACGGGAAAAACATCGGCGAAGCCGAGCTCGATGCGCTGCTGAGTGAAGTGGCCGCGAAGAAGCTCGCCGTCAACGAGACGCTGTTTGCCGCGTACACGGCGGCGGCACTGCTCTGGTTTGAGCGGAAGGGCGTGGATTTTGCCGTGATTGAAACGGGCATCGGCGGGCGGCACGACTCGACCAACGTGATCACGCCGGGCGTCTCTATACTCACGCCGATCGATTACGACCACATGGCGATACTCGGCAATACGCTGACCGAAATCGCTTACGACAAAAGCGGTATCATCAAGCGCGGTGTTCCGGTGGTGTCTGCCGTGCAGCCTGAGGAGGCCATGGCGGTGATCGCGCGGGAAAGCCGATTTTTAAATGCGCCTTTGACCGTAACACCGGCAGTGCGTATCATATCCGCATCGCCCAATGGGCAAAGCTTTGAGCTGGAAGACCGCGATTATGCCATTCGCATGATAGGCCAACACCAGCCGCAGAACGCGGTCATGGCGATAAAGGCTGCGCAGATACTCGGCATCGGTGATGATGCCATTAAACAAGGATTATACGAGGCGCAGCTCAAGTGCCGTGCGCAGTTTGTGCCGGGTGAGCCGGATATACTGCTGGACGGTGCTCACAACTATGCCGCTGCGTGCGCATTATGTGATGTCATGGACGATTATTTTGAAGACAGAGCCAAAGTGTTGCTGTTCGCCTGCATGAAGGACAAGGATTATACGCCGATGATCGATGTACTCGCGCCGTATTTCCACGAGGTTGCCGTGACGCGCGTCGGCATGGAACGCGAGGCCAATCCGTTAAGACTGAAAGCGCAATTTGACGCATATACAAAATGCACCGTGCAAAGCGACGCTGTAATGGCTTTCGCGCAGGCGAAAGCCGCCGCACAGGAGAAGGGCGCGATGCTCGTTGTCTGCGGCTCGTTTTACCTTGCAGGGCTCATCGAGCCGTTAACGCGAAAATAATATGTCTGCAACACGCGTCTGGATATTCTGTCAGTCCTATCGACTCACCTCAGCAGGTGCCATGATATGCGAATGCACCCATGCCTCCCTCTGAGAGGAGGTGGCAATGGCCGGCATTGTCGGGCAATTGACGGAAGGAGTCGGCAAAGCTGTTTGAAGCATAAAGCCTTCCCTATGTTGCATGGCGTTTAGGAGATAACGTCGCTTTAATATTAATCAAAGCGAAAACAATCCTCCGTCACGCTGCGCGTGCCACCTCCTTTCAAAAGGAGGCTTGGCATATGCGTGAAATAGACCACTTTGATAAGGAAATCATGCTGTTGACAAAGTAACAAATGTCATTTTGAGTGAGCGATAGCGAGCCGAAAAATCCCATGTTTAAAGCGCTTTGACATGGGTGCACCTCCTTTCAAAAGGAGGCCGTTAATTGGATTTCAACACGTCACTGTGGCGTGATAAAGCTTATAGATATAAGAGGCCAAACAATATGAAAGAACAAAGAATCATCGACATACACGCGCACGTGTTCCCCGAGCCGATACGCCAAAAAGCGGTGGATGCCATCGGCCGCTTTTACGATATCCCGATGTACGGGGAAGGCTCACCGGAAGATCTGCTTTTTCGCGGCAGTCAATTTCATGTCGTCAAATACGTCGTCAATTCGGCGGCAACAACGGCGGATCAGGTTCAGGCGATCAACCGCTATATCAAAAGCGTGCAAGAAAGCGATACGCGTTTCATCGGCTTCGGCACGATTCATCAGAATACGCTTCATCCGCACCGTGTGATTGATGACATGATCGAGATGGGTTTGCACGGCGTCAAACTGCATCCCGATTTCCAAAAGTTCGACATCGACGATCCCAAGCTGTTCCCCATCTACGAAGCGATGGCGGGGCGGCTGCCGCTGCTCATTCATATGGGCGACGAGCGTTCGGACGCGTCGTCTCCCACAAGACTGCTCAACGTCATCAAGAAGTTTCCGGCACTCACCGTTATTGCGCCGCACCTCGGCGGGTACTCAAGGTGGGACGAGGCGTTCGAGACGATCATCGGGCAAGATATCTACATCGACACCTCAAGCGCGCTCGCATTTATGCCGCCCGAAAAAGCGGCGGCGATCATCCGTGCCCACGGTATTGATAAGGTGCTGTTCGGCAGCGACTACCCGATGTGGCTGCATAAAGACGAGCTCGAGCGTTTCTATGCGCTTGGGTTCACAGATGAGGAGAACGAGAAAATCCTCTTCGGCAACGCCGCAAAGCTGCTCGGCGTGGACGATGGCGAATAAACTGATTTTGCTTGACAGAACTTAAATATGGTTATATCTTCCTTGTATATACAATCATAAGGGGGTAACCCATGTTTGGCTGGCGCGAGGTTTATATCACGATATCAATAAGCGATCTCGAAAAAGCGAGAGAGACCCTTGAGCAGAATGGTGTGCGGTATCATTGGAAGTCGGGCGAAACGTCAAGCTCATTATTCGGCAGAGATAATATGCGGAACGGCGGTAGCATAGGGCTTGACCTGAATGCTGCGAAACAGTATCGACTGTTTGTCAAAAAACAGAATTTTGAACAGGCGCAGTATCTGATCGGCAACTTGCTCAGAAGATAAGGAGGAAAGCCATGTTCGGCTGGGAAGAAGTCTATATGGGCTTTTCGATGGACGATTATATTAAGGCGAGGGATGCCATCGAGAGCGAAGGCATTGCCTATAAAAGAAAGCTGTTCGCGCATGCGGGCGCGTGGCTCGGGCGGGGGAAGGTGCACCAAAGCAGAGCGATCATCGGCAACCATACCGATTTCACGAAGCAGTACCGGCTGTTTGTGCGCAGAGAAAACGCGGAGCAGGCCCGGTATCTAATCCGGCGGGCCATGGAGGGGTAACAGCATGCTGAGCATCAGAGAAGCAGACGAACGGGATTTGCCGGCCATTCTTGCGCTCTACATGCAGAGCGATATGGACGGCAGCTGTTTGACACTTGAGCAGGCCGTGCCGATTTTTGAGAAGATGAAGACGTATCCCGATTACCGGCTCTATGTCGCCGAGCAGGGCGGAGATATCGTGGGAACGTTCTCGCTCGCGGTGCTCGATAATCTCGTTCATCATGGGGCCAAAACGGGGCTTATCGAGTCTGTCGTTGTGAAGGCGGCTTTGCAGGGGCAGGGCATCGGCAAAGCGATGATGACGCGTGCTATCGAATTATGCCGCGAAAAACAATGCTACAAGGCGGCGCTATCGAGCGGCGCAAAGAGAACAAAAGCCCATCAGTTTTATGAGGGCTTAGGATTCAAAAGTCATGGACAGAGTTTTCTGATGACGATCGATTAAAGGATGCTCTTTAAATAGTCACTGAAAGCTTTCACGCTTTCAAACGTGAAGTTCGGGTTCATTTCCTTCAATTTTTCTGTTTCGGCCATGCCGGACCACGCGGCGGAGATGACGGGGACGCCCACCTGCCGGCACGCCATGATGTCAGACGTGGTGTCGCCGACGTAAACAGCTTCCTTGGGCTCTATGCCGAACTGACTGAGGACTGCTTTGAGCCCTTCGGGTTTTCTCGGGCCTTCCAGCACGCCTGTGTCCATACCGTCAAAAACGTTTTCCATACCGTACTGACGCAGTGTGATTTGCGTACCTTGCGCGCCTTTGCTCGTCACAAGACCGAGCAAAAGCTGCTTGCTTTTTAAGTATTGCATCAGCTCTTTGATGCCGTCAAAAGGCTCAGGATATTCCGCATGATGTGTTTGGTAGTTATGCAGGTACGACTTAAAGACTTCTTCATAATGCTCGGGAACCAGCGCTAAAATCGTACGTTCTGCAGACGGTCCAAACGTTTCCATGATCTCTTCGTCGCTGAGACTGCGCCCTATGGACGGTTCGATCGCTTCTCTAAAAGCTTTGATAATGAGAGGCAGTGTGTCCCCAATCGTGCCGTCCAAATCGAATATAACCGCTTTGACCATGATACACCTCGAAAAAGTGCCCTGCTACTATATTTTAAACGAAATGTTAATATATACATAGCATAATGTCAAGTTTAAGGTGATATTACAAAGGGATCTCGGCATGACTATGCCGATTTTAAACGGCATAGTCCATAATCGGGGTGCACTGAGCAAAGAAGGATGGATCTGATTTCGGCTGGGAAGAGGTCTGCATCGAATTTTCGGTGAGCGACGATATAAAGGCGCGCGCCATCGAATGGCAGCAAGCCATAACTTTTTCGATTGCAGTATTAATAACTCTGAAATATTGTTATCAGATAACGCTCTTTAAATAATCACTGAATGCTTCCACGCTTTCAAACGTGAAATCCGGGTTCAATTCTTTCAATTTTGCTGTTTCGGCCATACCCGACCACGCGGCGGAGATGACGGGGATGCCCACCTGCCGGCACGCCATGATATCGGTTGCGGTGTCGCCGACGTAAACGGCCTCCTGCGGCTCTATGCCGAATTGGCTCAGCAGTTTTTCCAGCCCCTGTGGTTTTCGCAGCCCATCGGGCGAGCCTGTGTCTATCCCGTCAAACATGTTGATCATCCCGTACCGTTCCAATGTGATTTTCGTGCCGACAGCGCCTTTGCCTGTCACAAGCCCAAGCTTGATCTGCTTGCTTTTTAAGAAATCCAGCAGCTCTCTGATGCCGTCAAACGGATCGGGATACTGTGCGTGCAGCGTTTTATAAATTTGAAAATATGCCGCAATGCCATCATCGTAATGCTCGGGTATCAGCGCTTTGATTGTGCCTTCTTCGGAAGGGCCGAACGTCGCGATGATCTCCTCGTCGCTGATGGCACGGTTTGCGCGCGGTTCAATCGCAGCCCGGAACGACCGAACGATCAGCGGCAGCGTGTCGCCCAGCGTGCCGTCCATATCAAATATGACTGCTTTAATCATGATGCACCTCACAGAAGATGACTGAAAACTGTTATATCACCGAAACGTTAATACAATTGCCCGTTAATGTCAAGTTTCATGGTGTATAATATCACCTCTTCTGCCGGTTGACACATATTCTTACGGATGTTACTTTTTATCATAGAGTCCAATTCACTTGAGCTTTTTACAATGAGGGAGGCCCACTATGGTTTATGATTTGATTGTGATCGGCGGCGGCCCGGCAGGGTACCTCGGTGCGCAGCGCGCGGGGCAGGCAGGGCTTAAAACGCTGCTTTTTGAAAAACGCAGCCTCGGGGGTGTCTGCCTCAACGATGGCTGCATACCCACCAAAACATTGCTGCATTCGGCAAAGCTCAAGGATGGCGCGGCTTACGGCGAAGCGTACGGTGTGAGCGCACAGGGTGTGCAGCTCAATCACGCTGCGGTGATGGCGCGCAAAAACAAAGTGGTGAAAACGCTCGTGGGCGGCGTGGAAGCCGCGCTCAAACGCGCGGGCGTCACGGTGGTGAAGGCGGCGGGTATGGTCACGGGGCAATCCGCAGAAGGGTTTACCGTGACGGACGGCAAAGACGTGTACACGGGCAAGCGATTGCTGATTGCGGCAGGTTCCGAACCGGCATTGCCGCCGATACCGGGATTGAAGGAAGCGCTCGGCAGCGGCTTTGCGCTGACCAACCGCGAGCTGCTCGATATGCCGGAGGTACCGGGCAAGCTCATTGTGATAGGCGGCGGGGTGGTCGGCCTTGAAATGGCGAGCTATTTTTGTTCGGCGGGCTCTGAGGTCTCCGTCGTCGAGGTGCTCGACACGATCGGCGGGCCGATTGACGCGGATATCGCAGCGATACTCAAAAAGAACCTTGCAAAAAAGGGTATTCGTTTTGAGCTAGGGTGCAGGGTCACGGGCATTTCGGATACGGTGGACGGCGTGAGGGCGGATGGTGTGCCCGTCTCGCTTGCGGCGGATAAGGTGCTGCTCAGCGTCGGGCGGCATCCCAAGACTGACGGCCTCGGGCTGGAGACCATCGGCGTCACAATTGAAAACGGCGCGGTGGTGACCGACAGCACCATGCAAACCAACGTACCGGGCGTCTATGCCGCGGGGGATATCACCGGCAGATCAATGCTCGCGCACACGGCGTACCGCGAGGCTGAGGTGGCCGTGGCCCATATGACGGGAGAGACCGATACAATGCGGTACGATGTCATTCCATGGGTGATTTACACGTCGCCGGAGACGGCGGGCGTGGGGCTCACCGAAAGAGAGGCAAGAGATAAGGGGCTTGATGTCACGGTAAAAAGCCTGCCGATGAACTACTCGGGGCGGTATATGGCGGAAAACGACCGGGGCGACGGCATCATCAAGCTCATTGCCGACAACAAAAGGCATGTGCTTTTGGGTGTGCACATGATAGGCTCATACGCATCCGAGATTATATACGGCGCGGGCATGATGATTGGGAAGGACATGACGATTGATGAAATCAAGCGGCTTGTATTTCCTCACCCGACGGTGGGCGAGGCGCTGCGCGAAGCAATATTCCAACTTTGAACCGATTCACAATAAAAAACGGCGAGGGCAAAAGCTCCCGCCTCCGGTATAAATGAAAACTTTCTGCCTATCAAAGCAGTCCTTCGTGAGGAGCAGAGCATCGTGGCTGCGAAATAGACAATGTTCTATGTCATGATGTTCTTGGTGTGTATAAGCGATTCATCTTTCGCTCACGCTCCATTGGAACCATCACGCATTAGCCTCACAATAAACGAAAAGCGGTCATTATTTTCACTGCCGTCGTGAACGAGGTAACGAAGTGACCGGAATCTGTTTCAACACAACCTTATCCACTTCGTCGTGGACTGGATGACCGGACGAGTTGCTTTCAATCGGAATGCCCCCTGTTTCGTTGTGCTTGTGATGTCACAGAATCGCTTCGTGTTGTTTTCAGTTCGTTTGCTTAATATCGATTTTACGGCCGTTCTCATCAAAAACGCCGCTGTAAGCTTCCTGGTCATACCCATAGAAGCCGCAGCGGTAGGTGAAGCCCGAACCACAGATAAACTCAAAATAAACGTTGATATCATTTTTACCCGTTATCGGAATCGCAGCTGAAGCGAGCGGGATTTCATGTGGTTTATTCTCAACCCACAGTTTTTCCGGATGAACAATATCGCGCCGCCAGATCTCCTTGCCGTCTTGACAGGCGATAATGGCTGCCGATTTAATGGTATCGGAGTGGATGGGGGTGAACACCACATTCACACGCCCGGTCATCACAAACTGATCGCCTTCGAAATAGTTATCACCCTCATATTGGGCGTTGAAGCGGTATGACACCAGCTTGCGAGGGTCTGCGATTTCCGGCAGCATCTCGGTTTGGTTGATGCCGTCTTGAGAAAATGTCACATAGATTTTACCTGATTCCACTATGGAGAAGGGTATTGTCGCTTCATAGGCGCTGCCGGTCTGTGTCATAACGGCGGTTTGGTCGCCGATGAAAAGCGTGGCGGTTGTACCCGCAGAAGACGTTTTGGGCACGGCACTGACGGTAACATCACATTTTCGCGTGGCGGCATCCGGCGTACCGTAGGTCACGGAATAGTCGGTAATCAAGCTCGCCTGCTTATCGAGCTTGTTTTGTATTGACGATATTAAGCTGTCGCTTTGAGAGTTCAAAGCGGTGAATTCATCGGACAACTTGGCGTTAACATTTTGGAGCTCTTGTTTGAACGCAAAAACAGTCTGGTTCAAAGAGATGATAATGAAGAAGCCCAGAATGACGATGGCCGCGATGATGGTGCCCAGCATAACCATTATATTTTTTTCTTTCATAAGGAGGCTCCTTGTTCAATTAAAGAATCGTATGGACAGACCAAAACAATCAAAGTTTTTAATGGCGAGAGATGATTTCGTTACCGTCGCTGTCATAAACACCGTGGATATAAACAGTATCCATTCCCATAACGGTTTGACGATACACAAGGCCGGAGGCGCATTTCACTTCCAAAAGCACGGAGACTTTCTCATAGCTTGGCAAAACTGTCTTTGACGGATCGAATTCAAATGCATAGGTTTGAATCTGCTGCGCATCAACAAAAAGACTGGAATGAACGGTAACGGGCTGTCTCCAAATTTCATTTCCGTTTTCAATGGCAATAAATGAAGCTGACTCAATGGTTTCGGGGAAGCCTGAATGAAATGAAACATCGGAGACACCGTTTAGATAATACGCATCTTTTTCCGGAACGATTTGAAATGATGTGTTGGCCAGAATGCGATTGATCAGCCAGGCGCCCGTATTTACGGCTTCGGGCAGGGCATCAATATGCTTCACACCGTTGGTTTCAAACGTGACGGACACCTTATGCTCCTCATCAATGATCGGAAGCGTGATGGTGGCGGCATACGCATTGCCGGTTTGCGTCATAGAGGCCTCTTTGTCATCAATGAGGATTTTTGCGGTGGTATCCGATGTATATGTTTTTGGCACAATGGTCACGGTCACATCGCACCGCCGCGATTGCAGATCAGGTTTGCCATAGGCAATGGTGTAATCGGCAAACAGGCTCCTTTGTTCATCCAGCATGCTTCGAAAGGATAACACCATGCTGTCTGCCTGTTTGTTCAAATCGCCAACTTTATAGCTGAGAATTGAGTTGAAACGAACGATATCGTCTTTGATGCCCAGAGTGGCCTGATTGAATATGACGAGAATCATAACACCCAAAATAACGATGGCTGCGAGAATGACGCCCAGCGTGATCATCAAATTTCTGTTTTTCATAAATAAGCCCCTGTTGGCGAAAACATCAGCATTCGCCGCTTAATAATTTGAAGAATCGGTCTGCTTTTCAAGTCTGTTGGTTGCCATTATGAAATTCTATTGTATTGCCGTCATAATCGAAAACACCGCTTAAATCCGTGCTGCTGTTTGATACAATCACTTTGCGGTACATAAAACCGGAACAGCATACTTCTATATATATGGATACGGCTTCTTTATTCGGGGCACCGAATGAATCTGATTCGAGGGTATATCCATGTTTGTCGTTATCCTGCCCGAGTCCATCATGTCCCCTGATCTTCTGCCGCCATATCTCGTTGTTGTTTGCATAAGCCACAACATTTATCGACTCCACTTTATCCGGAAATGTTCGCGGAAAAGAGAGTCTAACGCCTCCGCTAACAAAATAACTTTGGTTTTTAAAATCCAATACGATTTCGGGCTCAACAGTTAAACGGTTGGCGAGCTGTCCGCCCGCATCCACTTTTTCCGGGAGCATCGTGGTCTGGACTTTTCCTCCTTGTTTAAATGTGACGTATGCGTCGCACGGAGCATCGCTGACAGGTACAGAAACGGCAGCTGTGTATGTTTTGTTTTTGTCAATCATATTTACCGATTTGTCACCGATGACAAGCTCCAGGGCGGCATCGGCTGTGTATTGTCTTGGCGTGACGCTGACCGTCACTTCACACATTAGCGTTTTGGTATCCGGCAAACCATACGTCACAGAATAATGGGCAATAGGATCGTCATAAATGCCAAACATGCCCTTAACCGATGTGATCATGCTGCCGCGCTGAGTTTCCAACGCGGTTATCTGATTGGTGAGTGTTGTATTCACGTTGGCAAGCTCGCTTTTTATGCCTGCGATCGCCTGATTAAAAGAAACAGTGATAAGAACGCCCAATATGAGAATGGCGGCAAGTATAGAGATGAGCAAGATGACGATTTTCTTATCCTTCATAACAAGCTCCTGTCTATTGATGTATAAGATTATACCATAAAAGAGAAAGATGTGAAATAAATGATGTTAATGACATAAAAATATTTATATGCGGTGTATTTCAAATACCCATGACAAATTTGTAGAAAAGAAGGGAAATAAGAAAACAAAGGTCACAATAAAACGTACAGTCTATAGAGAATAATTGTTCGCGTTAATGTTTGACAGAACCATGCCTTGCCTTTAGAATTATGGTATACAGGCTATGAAAGGACGCATAAATGGTCATACTGGGTATCGACCCCGGCATCGCGCTGATGGGATACGGCGTCGTGAATTATGAGGGCAGCAAAATCTGCCTCATCGAATGCGGCGTGATTGTGACCGAAGCGGGCATGCCGCTGCCGCGGCGCCTCAAGATCGTGCACGAAAACATGGGCGCGCTGATACAAAAGCACCAGCCCGACTGCATTGCGTTTGAGGAGCTGTTCGCGGGCAAGAACGTGAAAACGGTGATACAGGTGGCGCAGGCGCGCGGCGCGGCGATGGCGGCGGCGTTCAGCACGGGCGCGGAGCTGTTTGAATACACACCGATGCAGATTAAGCAGGCCATTGTGGGCTACGGCCACGCGGACAAAAAGCAGGTGCAGGACATGGTCCGTTTGCTGCTCGGCATGAATGCGGTGATCAAACCGGACGATGCGGCGGACGCGGTGGCATGCGCCATCTGTCACGCGCATTCGAGCCGTTTTGCGGACACGTTCCGCATCAGATAAGAGGGGCAATATGTACGATTATATCAAGGGTGAGGTCGTCTCCACGGACAAGGATACCGCTGTGATTGAAGCGGGCGGTATCGGGTACCGCATCTTTACCACGTCACAGTCACTGACGCATATTAAGGTGGGTGAGCTGTGCAAGCTGTTCTGCCACTTCGTGGTGCGTGAGGACGCGCATACGCTCTACGGCTTCGTGACGACCGAGGAACGCGAGATGTTCGTGCGTTTAACGGGCGTATCGGGCATCGGCCCCAAGGCGGCGCTCGCGGTTCTCAGCGCGATGAAAATCAGCGAGCTGGCGGCGGCGATCATCACGTCGGACGAAACCGCGTTGCAGAAGGTGCCGGGCATCGGCAAGAAGACTGCGCAGCGCATTATCATTGACCTCGCTGAAAAGATAGGTAAAACAGAGATACTGGGCGAGGCGGATATGCCGAGCGCGCCCGGCGGCATGGGTGCTGAGGCGGAAGCGCTGGCGGCGCTGGTGGCGCTCGGGTACAACCGTGCCGAGGCCACGCGCGCAATTACCTCGGTGAAGAACCTCGGCGACACATCGGAAGAACTGATACTGATGGCATTAAAGCGCATGGGCGCATAGTCTCAATCTTCTGGTGAGGTGCAGGCGGTGCGAAGTGCCTGTTGCGGGGACAAGCTTCATTGACGTGTTACCCTATAAGTGATAGAAAGCCGCGGCCGCGGTCATTCTGAGGGAGCGCAAGCGACTGAAGAATCTGTAAAGATACTGCCGTATGAGGCGGCAAGCTCAAGCTGTATGAACACCTCATCAGTCGCCGATAGGCGACGTAAGGAGTTAGCTCAGTCAAGGAAAATTACATCGGGTCACTCCTTCCGTCAAATGCCGGATTGACATCCGTCATTTGCCACCTCCCTCATAGAGGGAGGCAAGGGTGCCGTGCACTTCAGCGCAGCAAATGTAGGGAACGACCTCCGCCTGTGCCCCAAAGGGGTATGTCGTTCCGTGTCGCCGCAGACGACTGAGGGAAAGAAAGTAATTGTAGCTCTTGAAGCTGGTTGATATGTCTTAAGGCCACGTCAAGATGACTCTTGATAGGTTTATTCACAGAGGAGGCATAAACTTGGACGAAAACAGAATCGTATCCTCGCAGATGAGCGAAACGGACGT
This sequence comes from Bacillota bacterium, assembly GCA_023406895.1. Taxonomy (GTDB): domain Bacteria; phylum Bacillota; class Clostridia; order Christensenellales; family SZUA-584; genus SZUA-584. The sequence goes on from JAEXTV010000031.1 coordinate 299,951, forward strand.
GGTGACGGACCTGTCTCTGCGCCCCAAAACGCTTGATGAATACATCGGCCAGCAAAAGGCCAAGGATAACTTGAAGGTGTTCATGACCGCCGCGAAAAACCGCGGTGAATCACTCGACCATGTGCTGCTCTATGGCCCGCCGGGCCTCGGCAAAACGACGCTCGCGTTTATCATCGCTTCCGAAATGGGCGTGAACATCCGCGTGACATCCGGCCCCGCGATTGAGCGCCCGGGCGATCTTGCGTCGATACTCACGAATTTGAACAAGGGCGATGTGCTCTTCATCGACGAGATTCACCGCCTCAACAGCAGCGTGGAAGAGGTGCTTTATCCGGCCATGGAGGACTACGCGCTCGATATCATCATTGGCAAGGGGCCGTCCGCGAGAACGCTGCGGCTCGGGCTGCCGCATTTTACGCTTGTCGGCGCGACCACGCGGGCAGGCATGCTGACGTCGCCGCTGCGTGACCGTTTCGGCGTGATCAACCGGCTGCAGATGTATACCAACGAGGAGCTCAGCGAAATTGTCAAACGCAGTGCGGGCATACTCGATATCGCGATTCACGACGACGCCGCGCTCGAGGTGGCGTCGCGCTCGCGCGGGACGCCGCGCGTGGCGAACAGGCTGCTTAAGCGCGTGCGCGACTTTGCCGATGTGAAGGGCGAGGGGTGCATCACGCTGCCCATCGCGCGCTACGGGCTGGAGATGCTCGAGGTGGACGAAATCGGGCTCGACGGCGTGGACAAGGCGATACTCGAAGCGATCATTTACAAATTCAACGGCGGGCCAGTGGGGCTCGATACGCTCTGTGCCGCCACCAATGAAGAGAGCGTGACGATCGAGGATGTGTACGAGCCGTTCCTCATACAGCTTGGGTTCATTAACAAAACGCCGCGCGGCCGTGTGGCCACGCCGCTGGCCTATGCGCACATGGGCTGCCCGTACGGCGGCGACACAAAACAGCTAAAGCTCGACATCACGGAGGAATAATTGAAAACCAGCGATTTTTATTACGATCTTGACGAAAGCCTGATCGCGCAGGTGCCTCTTAAGCAGCGCGACGCGTCGCGGCTGCTCGCTTACAACCGGAAGACGGGCGAGACGGCACACAAGGTTTTTACCGATATCACAAGCTATTTGAATAAAGGCGACGTGCTCGTGATCAACGACACCAAGGTGCTGCCCGCGCGGCTGTTCGGCATTAAGCAGGGCACGCAGCGCACGGTGGAGTTTTTGCTGCTGCACCGGCTGTCGTTAACGCGCTGGGAGGTCATCATGCGGCCCGGTAAAAAGCTCAGGACCGGCGACACCGTCGTGTTCGCGGACAGCCTGCAAGCGGTGATTGGTGAGAAAAAAGAGGACGGTGTGACGGAGGTGGAGTTCGCTTTTACCGGCGTGTTCGAGGAGATTCTCGATACGCTCGGCGAAATGCCGCTGCCGCCGTATATCCACGAAAAGCTCGAGGACAAGTCGCGCTACCAAACGGTGTACGCGCGTGAGCAGGGCAGCGCCGCCGCGCCGACGGCGGGTCTGCATTTTACGCCGGAACTGCTTGAAAAAATCGAAAAAATGGGCATAGCCATTGCGCGGCTCACGCTGCATGTGGGGCTCGGCACGTTTCGCCCCGTCAAGGCGGACGACGTGGAAAACCACATCATGCACTCGGAATATTACTGCGTGACCGATGAAGCGGCGGCGTTGATCAACGGCGCGCGCAGGCAAGGCGGGCGAATTGTCGCGGTGGGCACCACGAGCGTGCGCACGCTCGAATCCACGGCGGATGACGCGGGCGTTGTGCACGCGGGCAGCGGCTCGACGAACATATTCATCAAGCCCGGTTACCGTTTCAAGGCCGTTGACTCGCTGATCACCAACTTTCATCTGCCCGAGTCCACACTGATTATGCTCGTGTCTGCGTTCGCGGGGCGGGAGCAGACGCTCGCGCTGTATAACGAAGCCGTGAAGCTCAAATACCGGTTTTTCAGCTTCGGCGACGCCATGCTGCTGCTGTAAAAAATTTTTTTTGTCCATATTCGGCCATCTGGCGTGACGATTAACGAAAAGCGCGGATGGCTTTTTGTTTTGTACCACATATTCGTGTATGCTGTCATATCCTACATTTGAATACAATTTGTATTTACACTAAAATAAAATGAAAGACAATTTTGCGACATTGATAAAAAGGAGAAGCAAGAATTGAGAAGAAAACGCTTGTGGCTTTGTGTCATCACAGCCTGTGTGCTGCTTCTATCCGCAGCCTGCGGCAGCGCGCCCGCGCCTGAATCGGGCGCGCAGGAGACGGCGTCAGCCAGCCCGGTGAACCCCGATGAGGTACTCAAGGCTTATATGGCGGCGCTCGTTGAAAAGGACTATGAAAAGATGTATGGCTTTATCAGCGAGAACAGCACGATGACCAAGGATGATTTTTTGACGCGCAACAAAAAGATATACGAAGGTATCGAAGCACAAAATATAGCCATTTCCGACATCAAGGTGGATGGCAACGCGGTGACCTACGTCACATCCATGGACACGCAGGCCGGGCCGGTTGTTTTTGACAATACGGCTTATTTCAGCAATGAAGACGGCGTGTATAAGCTCGATTGGGATTCCACGCTTATATTCCCGAATTTAAGCGACACCGACAAAGTGCGCGTGAAAACAACCACAGGGCAGCGCGGCAGCATACTCGACCGCAACGGCAAGCTGCTCGCGGGCAAGGGCGAGGTGTGGAGCGTATATATCGTCCCCGGCAAGCTCAACCCCGAAACGCGCGACGCGGATATACAAACGCTGGCCGACGCGCTCGGCATGACGGTAGAGGCGATCAACGAAAAGCTCGCGCAAAAATGGGTGAAGGATGATTTGATGGTGCCGCTTGACAAGTCTATCTCCAAGTCGGATGCCGAAACCGAAGCAAAAGTGCTCATACCTGGCGTCGGCCTCGATACGGCGGAGGAGCGTGTGTATGCGCTCGGCGAGAAGGCAGCCGCTTTAACGGGCTATATTCACAACATCAGTGAGGACGAGCTTAAAGAGCACGAGGGGCAGGGGTATACCGCGGAGAGCAAAATCGGCAAGGTCGGCATGGAAAGCCTGCTGGAGGAGCGCATTCGCGGCATCGACGGCTGCAAGGTTTATATAGAAGACAAGGATGGCAAGGAAAAGCAGGTGCTCGCGGAGATAGCGGCGCGCAACGGCGAGGATGTCACATTGACGATCGACGCGGACCTGCAGGCCAAGGTTTACGACCAGATGAAAAACGACAAAGGCACGGCGGTGGTGATGGACCCGAACACGGGGGAAATCCTCGCGCTGGTCAGTACGCCGTCTTACGATCCGAACGCGTTCATCCTCGGCATATCGGAGACCAAGTGGGCGGAGTACAACAATGAGCAGACACGCCCGATGTACAACCGGTTTAAGGCCACCTATGTGCCGGGCTCGTCGTTCAAGCCCATCACGGCGGCCATCGGCCTAAATAGCGGCGCGTTCACAGCCGATGAAGATTTCGGCCGGAGCGGGAAATCATGGGGCAAGGACGAGTGGAACGGCTATACCGTGACCACACTCGCTTCTTACAGCGGCGCGGCCAACGTGCTCAATGCGCTTGTGAACTCAGACAATATCTATTTTGCCAAGGCCGCGCTCAAAATCGGAAACGCGAATTACACTCAGGGGCTTAAAAGCCTTGGCTTTGGCGAACAGGTGCCGTTTGAGTTTGGCCTCAGCCCGTCCTCATTCGGGACGGAGCTAAAGTTCGATGACGAGCTCGATATCGCGAACAGCGGCTACGGGCAGGGCAAGGTGGAGATCAATCCCGTTCACATGGCCGCGATCTATTCGGCGTTTGTAAACGGCGGCAATATGATGACGCCGTATCTGGAAAAGAGCAAAGCACCTGCCGTCTGGAAGCAGGGTGTGTTCACGCCGGAGGCGGCTGAGACGGTGAAAAACGCGATGGTACAGGTGATTGAGAGCCCCGACGGCACAGCCCACGAATTCAAGATTGACGGGCTGACCATGGCGGGCAAAACGGGCACCGCCGAAATCAAGAAAAACAAGGACGATACCGAGGGAACCGAGCTTGGCTGGTTTGTGGCGTACCCGGCCGATAAGAACCAAAGCAAGCAGTATCTGACGGTGATGATGATAGAAGACGTGAAGGGACGCCACGGCAGCCACTACGTGATTCCGCTTGTGCGGGCGCTCTATCAATAAAAAATGAGGTTGATGCACCGTGCACCTGTTGTGTTATAATGGGTCGCGGTGCTTTTTTATTTGGGGAGCTCGTGGGCAAAAGGCTTATCCGATGGAGTCACATGCTTTTTACTAAAGCATAGCTTATGACAAGTTGAATAGAAGGCCGCTGAAAAAGCCTTCTCCTTGAGGAGAAGGTGGTGCGAAGCACCGGATGAGGTGCCTTAATATAAGCTGTCAACACGAACACCTCATCAGTCGCCTGTCGGCGACAGCTTCTCCTCGAGGAGAAGCCTTATCAAATGTATAATTCGCCGCTATATGCGGCAATTGGTAATAAATTTTATAATCAAGACAGCAACAGGAGGAAAAATGTCCTTTCGATTTACTTTAAAGAAAACATGCAAGCATACCATGGCGCGGCGCGGCTGCCTCGAAACGCCGCATGGCATTATCGAAACGCCGGTGTTTATGCCGGTGGGTACACAGGCCACGGTGAAAGCCTTAACGCCCGATCAGGTAAAAGCGGCGGGGGCGGAGATCATACTCTCGAACACTTACCATTTATACCTGCGCCCGGGCCATGATCTCGTCAAAGAAGCGGGCGGGCTGCATCGTTTCATGAACTGGGACAAGCCGATACTCACCGATAGCGGCGGCTTTCAGGTGTTTTCGCTCGGCGCACTGCGCAAAATCACCGAGGAGGGCGCGGCGTTTCAGTCGCACCTCGACGGCTCACGGCACATGCTGAGCCCCGAAAAGGCGATGGAGATTGAGCAGGCGCTCGGCGCGGACATCATGATGGCGTTTGACGAGTGCACCGCATACCCGGCCGAATACAATGTGGTAGCCGCCGCGATGGATCGCACGCACCGCTGGCTGGAGCGCTGTATCAAAGCGAAGACGCGCGAGGATCAGGCGCTTTTCGGTATTGTGCAAGGCGGGCTTTTTTCCGATTTAAGAACGGAGAGTGCCAAGGTGATCGCGTCAATGGATCTGCCCGGCAACGCGATCGGCGGGCTGTCCGTCGGTGAGCCCAAACCGCTCATGAACGACATGCTCGATGTGGTGACGCCACTGCTGCCTGAGCACAAGCCGCGCTATCTGATGGGCGTGGGATCGTTCGATTGCATTGTGGACGGCATCGCGCGCGGTGTGGACATGTTCGACTGCGTGCTGCAAACGCGTGTGGCGCGAAACGGCACGGCCATGACGCGCCGCGGTCGGCTCGTGATCAGAAACGCGACCTATGCGCGTGATTTTTCGCCGATCGAGGAAGGGTGCACATGCTACACCTGCCGTAATTTCACGCGGGCGTATGTACGCCATCTGATAAAGACGAGCGAAATCTTAGGCGCGACGCTGCTCTCCATTCACAACGTTCATGCGACCATCCAGTTTGTGAAAGACATCCGCACGGCGATTGAGGAAGATCGGTTCCCAGCGTTTAAGGATGATTTTTTTGCACATTACCATGATTAATAACGCTTTTGGATTGAAGTTGATGGCTATTATTAAAAGCACATAGGTTTTTAAAACGTGATTGCATTAAATTTGAAGGATTGGGCGATAGACTCTGCAAAAAGTGAACTTTTTGCGAACGATCACGATTTGCCGAAAAAAACAGTTGATTATTGGGACTTGCTCATATAGTATATATATTCAAGAGATTTTGTTTAGAAGGCAGGTAATGTTATGAATGCAAACACCGCACAGGGGCTTATGCAATATTTACCGTTGGTCGCCATATTTGTTGTTTTCATTCTGCTTATGATCATCCCGCAGAGAAAGAGAAAAAAGCAGATGCAGCAGCTGATGGACAGCTTAAAGCCCGGTAAGATGATCAAAACCATTGGTGGTATGTACGGAAAAATCGTGGCAGTGAAGGAAGACCTCGTGACGATCGAAGCGATGCCCGACAAGGTGCGTCTGGTTTTCACAAAAGGCGCAATCGCGACTGTGGAAGATTCCGAATTGCCGGACAATGAACTCACAGACAAAGCGAAATAATGATAAAAGAGGCTCTGTGTCAATGGTTGGGGTCAAGTAGACTAAAGTAATCTTAGCAGGGTTTCAATCACCAACAAGTGATTGGAACCCTGTTTGCATTAAAGGTAATTAGAATCCGTCTTCGAAAGTTTTTAAA
>JAEXTV010000012.1 GCA_023406895.1 Bacillota bacterium
TGGTGATGGAATACACCGCTGAAATGGCGTACATCGCGATGGATTTGAATCCGGCCGCTGATATCCAGCAGGCGCTGCTCGACAAGCATTTTTTAAGAAAGCACGGCAAAAACGCCTATTACGGACAGAAATAAAAATGAAGCAGCACCGGGCGATATGCCGGCGTTAACCACGGTTAAAACCTTTTGCCATGGCCCTATGATGACGATTCAATCGGATTGGATTAGGGGTGCCACCGATAGGTGATTGCGGATGTAAAAATGGCTAAACAGTCACTGGCGCTGGCGCTTTGTGCGCTTTGCTTATGCCCCCCCAAAGGGGCAGGCTGCGAGGCTCAATACGCTTTGTCGGAATTCTGAACACCGGACGATATGTCCGGTGTTTTTTCGTGTTATGAGAATGATTATATGATGTTCATTCATTGTTAAGTGAAAACAGCTAATGTATTGATATACAATGAACAGAATTTTGTTTCAGGAAGTTTGTGAATGAGACAGGCAGACCCATCACAACAAAAAATAATGGTGGTTGATAACAACTCGAAATATGTCAGGTTGATTGAGAGAATTCTGCAGATCAACAGTTATCAGAATATTCTCTCGATAACCGATCCCATGAAGGCTGTGACGATATACAATGATTCGCGGCCTGACCTGCTATTGATCAATATTGAAATGCCCGACATCGACGGCTTTGAAGTGCTAAAAATGCTTCATTATGAGCGACAAGATGAACCGTTGCCCGTGATTATGTTCTCTGATCAGACAGACGGCAGCCAAAAGGCAAAAGCGCTTGAATTCGGTGTACAGGATGTGATTGCCAAACCGTTCAGCCAAAGAGAAATAGTAGACAGTGTTAACAGATTTTTTAAACAGCACTCGCATTTGGGCAATTGAGTCGAACAAAAAATCCTGAAAGCTGAGTTATTGCGCTGCATATCGAGAAGAGCAGAATGGCCTCAGCGTGCAATGAGCCCCTGTTATTTTGCTTGACCACGGGATTCCTCTTCCGTCACGCTCCATGACAATGACACTTGTGACTTTATCAACAGCCTGAAACGCATGCTGCGTTCGAAATATATTCTGCTTCGAGGTACAGACAGATGAAAAAGGTATTGATTGTTGATGATGCGGCTTTTATAAGAAAGACGTTGAGGCTCATACTGGAGAAGTATGGTTTTGAAGTTGTCGGCGAGGCCGAAAACGGCATCGCGGCGATGATGAAGATACAATCTCTTGATCCCGATATTGTAACCCTTGATATCACAATGCCCGACATGGACGGAATTGATTGCCTCAAGCAAATGAAAAAGCTTGAGAAGATGCCGGATGTGGTGATGATTACGGCGCTCGGACGGCAGCAAAAAGTGATAGAGGGTGTGCACAGCGGCGCAAAGGGCTTTATAGTGAAGCCATTTAAAGAAGACATTGTGGTCAATACATTAAAAAGCCTCGTGTAAACAGACAATACAAATTAACCTCTGAGTTTCAAAAACGCATTTCGATTGTATATATAAGCAAATGCCCGATGTCAGCAATGCCGGTTCTATGATGCGAAGACGCTAAGATGAAACGCGGCATGTTGTGCCGGATAATGAGGCAGTACGGGCAAATATTTTGTTTACATAGCGTGAGGTTCTGACAAGGTTATAGAATGAAGAGATTAAGTAAGTTTTTTAAAGCATTCAATATAAAAAAGAGCTTAAAGGCTAAGAGCACATTCATTATGCTTCTGCTGGGCATTGTGCCGCTGCTCATTTTCGGCGTCATAACTATTTTATATCTGAAATCTATTTCTAAAAATCCGGCCGGTTATATTGAACAAGATTTCACAGTGGTGATTATCGCGTTTGCCGCCACAATCATGATATCTGTGCTGCAGATAGTGGTGTTCCAGGTTATTACACGCAGAAAAGTTTTTCGTCCGATCAAAACGATTGTACAGGCACTTAGTGATCTTCAGGAGGGAAATACAACCACGTGGGAACGGCTGGATGTGAAGTATAAGGATGAATTTGGTGAATTGGAAACGCTCTTCAATACTTTCATAGATGCCCGTGAAGACATGACTTTACAAAAAAAGCTTGAGCGAAAGCTTAACGAGCAAAACACAGAGCTGCAGGAAGCCATGGAAATGCTGAAAAGCACACAGCTGCACATGGTGCAGCAGGAGAGACTGGCGGCGATCGGTCAGTTGGCGGCCGGCGTGGCTCATGAAATTAACAATCCTCTCGGCTATGTGAGCGGCAACGCCGATATGCTTAAGATCTATGTACAGAGATACGAAAGCATACTCACCGATATGCGCCGCCTCATGACGGAGCAGCAGCCTGACAACCCATGTTGTGCGTATCTCGATAAAGTATGGGCAGAAAGTAAAATTGATATGGTGATGTCGGATATGCCCGATCTGCTCGACGATATTACCGAAGGGTTGAAACGCATTTCCGCCATAGTCAACGGACTTCGCGGGTTTTCCAGAAACAATCTTTTGGAGGGAAAAAACACTTACGATCTCAATGAAGGGATTAGAACCACGCTGCTTGTCGCCAACAACGAAATCAAGTACAATTGCGATGTGAGTTTGGAACTGCAGGACATCCCGCCCGTTTATGCAAACGGCGGCCAGATCAATCAGGTTCTTTTGAATATCATCATCAATGCATCGCATGCGATTCGGGCAAAATTTGCGAGAGAAAAAGGGCTCATCACAATAAAAACTTACATGGAAGGCGGGAAAGTCTGCTGCAGCATTGGCGACAACGGCTGCGGGATGACGCAAGAGGTCAAGAACAGAATTTTTGAGCCTTTCTTTACAACAAAACCGGTGGGCCAGGGAACGGGGCTCGGACTCGGCATTGTTTATGACATCATATGCAAACAACACGAAGGCAGCATTGATGTGCAGTCAAATGTCGGCGAGGGGACATGTTTTGTCTTTGCACTGCCTGTGAAATGAGATGAGCGAATGAAAAAGATCCTTGTTGTTGATGATGAAATCGCGATATTAAACTCTCTGCGCCGTGTTCTTAACAATTTGGGCTACGACGTTCTTGTTGCGGACAACGGTGATAAAGCTTTGGCGTTGATGTCAGAGCAGCAGATCGATCTCGTGGTCAGCGACATGAGAATGCCCGGTATGGACGGGTATGAGCTGCTGTCCCGCATCAAAGCCCTGTATCCCAACACGGTCAGAATTATACTCAGCGGATACGCGGATGAAAAGCTCGTGATGAAAGCGCTGCTTAAAAACATTGCGCGCACCTATCTGTTTAAGCCGTGGAACAATCATGAACTGGCCGAGCTGATCGAATATTTGTTTGAGACGGAAAAGCTGCTTCAAAGCAATCTGCTGTCGATGATCAACAATGCGGAGGAACTGCCGACGATAAAATCCAGCTACAGCCATATCCTGTCGTTAATTGATCAGGATGCGGAAATTGCTTTTGTGGCCAAGGCGATCACGGAAGACCAGACAATGGTGGGGAAAATTCTTCACATCGCCAATTCCGCGTTTTATGGCTTGAAGACAGGATCGGTTATGGAAGCGATTAAGTATCTGGGTCTCAAGGCGATTCGTGATATTGTGCTCTCCACACCGATTATGGACTTGTTCAAAATGTCGGGACGTTACGCCGAGGTGATGGACAGACAGTGGTGCCATGCGTTTTATACAAATAAGGTTCTTGTTTTTTTGTATGAGAGGTTTTATCGTAAAAAGCTGTTGGAAATTGAAGGGAACACCGGACTGCTGCATAACATCGGATCTGCCTTTTTGATCAAGCATCGGTATGCTGATTACACAGCAATAAGAAAGCGTGCTGCCAAGGAATCCGTTTATGACAGTGACTTAGAACGGGAGATCCTCGGTTTCACACACTGTGAGGCAGGCGGATATCTTTTAAGCTGGTGGGATTTGCCTTACCCGATTGTGGAATGCGCGCTTTATCATCATACTCCGTTTGATAAGCGGATTATCAACAAAGAGCTCGTGATGTCCGTTCATTTGGCCCAAAAATATGCGTATGATTTGATTTCGGAACAAGTGACGGAAAATTTCTTTCCGGAAGTCTTTGAGGCGCTGTCTGTTGACCGCGATAAATTTGATCGCGAAATCGGCGCTCTGAACGAATAGACCCGCAGCGTTTGAGAGCGCAGCGCTATCAAAACCGTCTGATCTTGATGACGCGGGCCCACAAATAACCCGCTAGACCAAGCTCACGCCGCAAACGCTGTTCCAGTTCGTCGCTGAAAGCCGACAGCCGGATCACATCGTCTGTCGTGGGCTCTTCCCGACCAAACCGCATGCGAACAACAGGCGAGCAGGCATCCGTCATCTTCTGTTCGCGTAGCCGTTCATCCACGCGCTGTGCAAAACTCATAATTGTATCGGATGGATGCTGCCGTATGCCAAGGCAAGCGGCCTGAAGCAGAATCCTGCGATAACACACATCCAAGCGTTCACTGCTGCTCAAGTTTTTTCGTGACTGTTTTACGCCGTAGCCGCGTTTATTTATCGCGATATAGCGGTTTACAACATACAGCACGGTTAAGAACAATAAAACTCCGAGTACGATAAGAATAATCAAAAGAGCCTGCGGGAAGCCTTGCGCCTGCGGGAGCTCCCTGTTCAGGTCGGCGGTTATATCCGAACCGGGCGTCGGCACGGGCGGCGCAAAATTGGATGATTGTTGGGACGTTTCAATAATCGCATCATCGTCAAAATTCCAGCTCGTGGCGTCAAAAGGAACCCAGCCAATGCCCTGAATATAAATCTCGGTCCACGCGTGTGCCATGGCGTTCGTGGCCACATAGGAATCGTCAGCCTTCGTAAAGGGGCTTCTTTTGAGCCCGAAGCCGATCACATATCGGGCGGGAAGATCAACACAGCGCGACATTACCGTCATTGCACTTGCGAAATAGACGCAATACCCTTTTTTGTGCTGCAGGAATGAGGCGACGAAATCTTCATCCTCCGGCGGATTGCCCGGCGTCAGCGTATAGTCGCAGTGGCTTGAAAGCCAGCTTCTTATCGCAAGCGCCTTCTCATAGGGCGTCTGAGAGCCAGAAACGATATCCAGCGCAGTTTCATAGACCGATTGAGGGAGCGTATCGGGCAGCTGCAGGTATTCGGCTTTAACCGCTTTCAGGGCAGAGTCGGGGTCTTTGGCGGTGAGCTTCTCAAGAGCCAGCATGTTTTTATCAAAATCCGGAGCCTCTGTGTTAAAAACAACCGTACGAAAAGAATAGTTGAATTGCTGCTGCGATTTGAGCGTAAACAGCTCGGACTGGTTGTTGAAAAATATATCAGCCGTGTCGGGTTTCTCACTGTTGATTGAGGTCATCTTCCCAGCGAAAAATAATGTTCTTCCTTGCAGAGAACTGGTGACGTTCAGCTCAGCCGGCATCGTAACCTTTGCGGCAAGCGCCTGAATCTCCGGGCTGCCGCCCGGCTGGTTTAAACCGAACGCTTCGCTTCGCTGCGTGCTTGAGAACAGGCTTTGCAGCCTGTAGCGCTGCCGCGAAAAAGAATCGTACCATCGGGATCCGTCATAGGTATCGAATATCACGCCGGTCAGCCGGACGGGCGTTTTCGTTTTAACGCGCAGCGCGATATCGTTATTGACGGCAATATCTCCGCCAAGTCTGTTCTCAAGCGGTGAGAAACCCGTGAGCGCCATGTTAAAGGACCCGTCTGAGGGGGCTTTGTTTGGATTAAATCCGAGATAATCTATCACATCCTGTACAGCGTTGACGAGCGGCTTGCACTGCCAGTCCGTGTTGTTTGCGGGTCCGATGAGAAATGCGGCGCAAAGCAGAACCGGCATCAACAGAATTGCCGAAACGGACAGCATGGCGCTGGTGATGCCGTTCGCCTCACGATTGCTGATTCTGTTTCCCCGCATTTTGGCAAGCGATACAAAAAGCACGAACAGCAGCATAATCACAATGGGCCATAACGCGGCGGATTTGCTCAACACAGCTGAAATGAGCATGGCAAGGACAGCCGGCGGGAGGATGTAGAAAAAGAAGAGTTTGCGGAAGTAGACAAAAATCAGTATCGCCACCGGCAGCACATAGGCGGCATGCACGATGAGCATGCTTGCGTTGACCGAATAAGGCAGCGTATCAGGATAGCCGTCTGCACACCACTGAAAAAAGCCGCTGATATAGGAAAGAAGCGCTTCATTTGTTTCGAGCAGCGAGGAAATAACGACAACCAGCAGCACCGCGAAGCCCAGAAAAGACGGCAGCAGCCACCATTTTCGGGAGAACAGCACGATCAGCACCGTATTCACGAGCATAAAGAGCAGGCATTCTCCCCAGCTGACATCCATACGAAGGATGGGGAAAAGAAGAACACAAACGGGTGTGCCGAGCAGCAGGGTGCAAAAGCCATCTGCGAAAAGGTCTGCGGTTTTCGAGTTCAGAAATTTCATCGTTTCCTCACAATAGCATGCCGCTGAGTCTTAAAGAAGCATCACTGCCCGGTTCCACATTCAGCGTCGGAATCGGCGAACCGTTTTTTTGCCCTCCGACCAATATCATTGAAACGGCCGTATGGGCAGAAAAAATCCGGTGGATCATTTGAGTGATCTCCGGCGGCGGATCTTGTGTCAGTATAAATAATGACTTTGCCGCAGCCGCTTGAGCGCAGGCGGCCTTAATCACGTCGGACAGTGTTGAGCCCTGTTCAAAAGGAAGCAGAGCGAGATGACGCCGCAGATCATTGAAGCCGGATATCGCATCGCAGATGAATGATTTATTGATGCCGGTGGCGCTTAAAAGGCTCACGGTCTGGTTCTTTGCAAGGCTGTAAAGCGCAATACACGCGGCGCACTCACAAACTGTATCCGCGTAGATGAGCGCGTCTTCTCCGCTCAGCGCATGAAGACCGGTATCCACGAGAAGAACGATATGCTCGCGTTCGGGGAACTCATATTGTTTAACGTAAAGCTCTCCCAGCTGGGCGGTTTTTTTCCAATTGATATGTTTCATCGCGTCGCCGTTTTGATACAGGCGCGCACCTGCCACACTGTCTCCGTGCTCGGCATGCCGCAAATACGTGGCACGATGCAGCTTTGAATCGCTCATTTGGCTTGGAAGTGAGTCCGGAATATCGGCTTTTGGCAGCACGGTCAGCTCGCTCATCCGGTAAAAATAAAATCGCCGCATGTCGAAAGACATCGTGACAAGGCCAAAGATATCGGTCACCTTAATTTTTGTCATACCGATACTGTAGCGGCCCCTGTAAGGCGTTGTTACCGGTATTTCAAATGTCTGTCCGGTGAAAGGGGCAAGGCTGAACAGCAGATTAATATTATCACGCACCGAAACGACGCGGACATGGACCTCGATGAGCGATAACGGCACCGGACGCTCGTTGACGATTTCGAGATGCATGGCGGTTTCTTCACCTTTAACACGGATTTTATCCGACAGATCCTGTTTGTATGAAAATGAATAGAAGGTCCAGAAATTTAGAATGACCATGGCGATGACAACAAAAAGCTGCGTTAAAAACACAATGTAATATATGCGCAGTCCTGTGTACATGCCAAATACGAGACAGATGGACATGATGACGTAATAAAACCACTTGATTGCTTTCATGATACGCCGGGCACTTTGACAGATTGCAGTATGAGCTGCACAAGGTCTTCAGCCGAATCATTTTCCTGAACCGCTTCGAGACTCAGCACCAATCGGTGGGCGAGCACGGGCACGGCCATGGCTTGGACATCATCAGGCAGCGTGAAGGTGCGGCCCTGAAGCATAGCGCGGGCCATGGCGGCGTTCATCAGCGCAAGCGATCCGCGCGGGCTGATACCGAGCGTGATGCGGCTGTGACGGCGTGTGGCTTCGGCGATCGACACGATATAATCCATCACCGCATTTTCGCAAATGATGCCGGCATGAAAGGCACGCAGACGCAAGATATCTTCCGCGGAAGCGACAGGCTCAATGGCGTCAAGCGGCTTTTCGCCTTTGTTGCGCCGCAGTATATCAAGCTCATCGTCTTTTTGGGGATAACCGATGGACAGCTTAAATAAGAACCGGTCGAGCTGTGCTTCGGGCAGCGGATATGTGCCCACATGTTCAATGGGGTTCTGTGTGGCCAAAACGATAAAAGGCTGGGGAACGCTATAGCTGACGCCGTCAATGGTCACCTGCGATTCCTGCATGACCTCAAGAAGGCTGGATTGCGTTTTGGGGCTTGTACGGTTAATTTCATCCGCCAGCACAACCTGTGCCATGACACCGCCGAACACAACTTCGCGTTCACTGGTACGCGCATTGAATACAGTATACCCCGTCACGTCAGATGGCAGCACATCCGGCGTGAACTGTATACGTCGGTGTGAGCATTTTAATGAACGCGCGAGCGCAGAGACAAGGGTTGTTTTGCCAAGCCCCGGCACATCTTCAATGAGCACGTGGCCGCTGCAAATAAGAGCGGCTAAAATCATTTCAATAATGTTCTCTTTGCCGACAAATGCTTTTCCAATGTTTTCTTTGATACGTAAAATCAGATTCAGGCTGGGTTCTATATCAGTCATAATTCAATGTCCTCGCATATATGATCATTAACATTAAGAGGCCGATTAACTATATTGTACTATGAACGTTAATATTTATCGAGAAGTTTTTTAATTTGGATATATAAAATAGGGCCGCTGAAAAGCGGCCCATAATTGTTGGGGGCTAACGAAGGTTGTCATGGCCGGGACAAGCCATAACAAATAGACAACCCTCGTTGATATAAAAATATCTGGTCAGACTTAACCACCACTTAACCGTTTTATAAAAAATGTTTTTTTCGTTATCTATTGATGTTTTTTGACAAGCATATTATCTATGAGGATTAACGCGCCCTCGTTTTTAAACAGAAAAATAATAAAGCTAAATATAACCAATTTTAGTTAAGTTATTCTTATAAAAATCCGATAAATTATACGGTGAATTTATATTTGGAAGTGAGAGAGACATATTGAGCAGCTGTAAAAAACAAACAGACGATAAAGCATTTTACCGAAACCGACCGTCTTTTGTTTGAGGCGAAATGCTTCTTATTGTTCAATCAAATAAAAAAGAAAACACGAAGGAGAGATAACATGCGCTGGTTTCAGAATCGAAAGATCTCGACAAAAATCATTTTGGGTTATTTGCTGATGGCTTTGGTAATGATAGCGATCGGCATCGTGGGGTATTTGGGTCAAACATTTGAATCTTCTTTGAATACTGTATTGTTCGTACTGATCGGGGTTGGATTGGTGCTATCCATTTTGCTCTCGTTCGTCGTATCGCGCGCGATCAGCAAGCCGATAGTGGTTCTGTCCAAAACGGCAAAACAGGTGGCTGACGGCGGCATGGATATTGAAAATATCAAATATAACGCTAAAGATGAAGTCGGGGATCTCGTCAGGTCCTTTCAGCAGATCATGAAGTCTGTGCTGGCATTGGCAGCCGAGATTAAGGGACAAGCTGACGATGTGATTCACGGACAGTACTTTAAGCGTATTGAGACCGGGAAACACAACGGTGCCTACCGGGAAGTGATGGAAGGCGTCAATGCGGTTGTGGATGCGTTCGTGAATGAAATCAACACGATGCCGGGGCCGCTTTTGAAAATCGATAAAGAATACAATATTCAATTCATCAACGCAAGCGGAGCGGAAATGGCCGGTAAGGATCAACAGGACCTGATCGGGAGGAAATGCTATGATGTTTTCAGAACGGACGACTGCGGGACGGAAAGATGTGCATGCGCGCGCGCGATGCAGCTGAAAACCGTTCAACAGGGCGAAACAATATCGCATCCGACTGACGATGAAGTTAAAGATATCCATTATATCGGTGTTCCGACGTTTTACGGCGAAGACGTGATCGGCGCGCTTAACATCATCAAAGATTTAACGGATATCAAGGCGACCATGAGACGGGGAGAGAAACAGGCGAAAGAGCTGCAGTCTCTGCTTTCCGATGTTGATCTGGCGGCGCAGCAAGTGGCATCGGGGACAACACAGGTTTCTCAGGGCAGTCAGGCGATTTCGCAGGGCGCGACGGAACAGGCCGCGTCCATCGAAGAGCTGACGGCGACAATGACTCAAATCGCGGCGCAGACCCGGCAGAATGCGTTGAGTGCGAATGAAGCAAACGCAATGTCTGAGCAGGCCAAGGATAAAGCGCTGCAGGGCAACGAGCAGATGAGGGCTCTTCAGCAGGCCATGATCGGCATCAATGAGTCTTCGTCGAATATTTCCAAAATCATAAAAGTCATAGATGATATTGCGTTCCAAACCAATATTCTCGCTTTAAATGCCGCGGTGGAAGCGGCCAGAGCCGGTATCCACGGAAAAGGCTTTGCCGTGGTGGCCGAAGAGGTCCGAAACCTCGCAGCACGCAGCGCAAACGCGGCAAAAGAAACGACCGAGCTCATAGAAGGATCAATTAAAAAAACCGAGGACGGCACAAAGATTGCGGATGAAACGGCCGGGGCGCTGTCGCACATTGTGGACGTTGTTGGCAAAGCCGTTGATCTGGTCCGTGAAATTGCGGAAGCTTCCAATCAGCAGGCCACGGCTGTGGGACAGGTCAATATGGGCATTGAGCAGATGTCGCGCGTGGTGCAGACCAACTCAGCCACAGCCCAGGAAGCGGCCGCGGCTGCGCAGGAGCTTTCGAGCCAGGCCGCCATGCTCAAGGAAATGGTAAGCAATTTTATGCTTGATCAGGCTGATGTGCCGGCTTTGGATATGGGACGGTATAAAGAAAGCCCCGCGCCCATTGAAACGAGCGATGACGACTTTGGGAAGTATTAATCGTAAGCACCCGTTTGAGTAGCGGGGAATCGATATTATTAAGGATTCCGTAAGACAGAGGGCTGTGGAAACAAAGCGGCCCTCTTTTTAATTCACTTTCATGCATGGATTTTAAAATCTGAATTCCTTAAACTCACCATACGATCCATATATAGTTAATGAGTAAGAACGGTGGTTAATAATACCAATAAAAAGAACTCATTATTTCGTTTGGAATTATAGTATATGTTTACTTATCAATAAATCAACATGGGAACAAAAGGAGATTATTTATGCGATGGTTTAAAAATCGACGGTTAAGTGTCAAAATCATTACGGGCTTTTTGATTATTGCCATTATCGTCGCATTTGTCGGGGCAGCGGGACTATACAATATATCATTATTGAATACGAATAATAAGATGATGTATGAAGAGAACGCTGTCTCACTTCAAAAGCTTGCGGAGCTGTCTCAGCTTTTTCAGAGAACACGCGTCATTGCCAGAGATATCATACTACTGGATAGTCAAGAGGATAAGAAGAGCGAGATTCAGAACATATCCGAAAAAGATGCTCTTATTCAAACGATTCTTGATGAATTAAAAACAAGCGTGAATCAGGATGAACTATCGAATATTGACTTAATTCGTAATAGCTTAACAGAATACATACCGCTCAGACAAAAGGCTATCAATCTTGCTTTGGCGGATAAACCCGCTGAGGCATATCAGTCGCTGGAAAGTGAAGCAACCGACTCGGTGGCCATGAAGATACAGACGCTGATCAGTGACTGGCAGATATACACCACAGAAGAGGCAAGAAAGATTTATGACGAAGGGCAGCAAACCGCCGCGACATCCACGCTCATTGTTCTTATCGTCATCGCGGGCGGCATTATCATATCCGTGCTTCTTGGTTTGTTTATTTCGCGCCTGATCAGCAAGCCGATCAAGCTCCTATCCGGCACGGCGAAGAAGGTTGCGCAGGGCGATATGAGTTCAGAAATGATGACGTACGAAAGCCGGGACGAAGTGGGAGACCTTGTCAGGGCTTTTCAGCAGGTCATGATGTCAGTGCTTGATTTGATATCGTCTATCAAGGCACAGGGCGAATCGGTTATACGGGGCCGTTACTTCGAACGATTGAATACCGAAACGCATAAAGGTGCTTACCGTGAAGTTCTGGAAGGTGTCAACACGCTGGTCGATGCATTCGTAAATGAAATTAACAGCATACCCAGCCCATTGATGAAGATTGACAGGGAATACAATATTCAATTTATGAATGCCGCCGGGGCAGAGATGGCCGGCAGAGATCAACATGATTTAATCGGAATGAAATGTCACGATGTCTTTAAAACCGATGATTGCAGGACGGACAGATGTGCATGCATGCAAGCGATGGCCACTCAAAAAGTGCAGCAGAGCGAAACGTTTGCGAGGCCCCAGGGTGACGCAAAAGAGATTGTGTATATTGGCGTCCCATCATATGAAAATGGCGAGGTGATCGGTGCGTTTGAGATTATCAAAGACATGACGGATGTTAAAGCCGCGTTAAGACAGGTTTCTGAGCAGGCCGAAGAAATGAAAGCCCTGCTGGCGGAGGTGGATATGGCAGCGCAGCAGGTGGCTGCGGGGACAGCGCAGGTTTCAGGCGGCAGTCAGGCGATTTCGCAGGGCGCGGCGGAGCAGGCGGCTTCCATAGAAGAACTCACAGCAACAATCACACAGATTGCCGCCCAAACGCGGCAGAACGCGCTGAGCGCGAACAAAGCGAACGACATGTCGGAGCAGGCCAAAGACAGGGCTGTTTCGGGCAACGAGCAGATGAAATCGCTGCAGCAGGCGATGACGCAAATCAACGAATCATCCGCAAGCATTTCAAGAATCATCAAGGTGATTGACGATATTGCGTTCCAGACCAATATCCTTGCGCTGAATGCGGCGGTGGAGGCGGCCAGAGCGGGTATACACGGGAAAGGCTTTGCCGTGGTGGCTGAAGAGGTGAGAAACCTCGCGGCGAGAAGCGCGGCTGCAGCCAAAGAGACAACGGAGCTCATTGAAGGGTCAATCAAGAAAACCGAGGCGGGCACAAAGATAGCGAATGAAACCGCAGAGGCGCTCACGCACATTGTGGAGGTTGTGGATCAGGCGGTTGAACTGGTGCGCAAGATCGCGGAGGCATCGAACCAGCAGGCGACCGCCGTCGGACAAGTTAATATGGGCATCGAGCAGATGTCGCAGGTGGTGCAGACCAACTCGGCCACATCGCAGGAGACAGCTGCCGCGGCGGAGGAACTCTCGAGTCAGGCGGCCATGCTCAAAGACATGGTGAACAGGTTTATGCTTAAGGAAACGGATGCCTCATCGCTGCCGCCCGTCCGCGATGGTGAGAAATCCGGGATAATTGAATTCAGCGACGATCATTTCGGGAAGTACTAATCGAATTCATTGCGGAAGAGCCGGTGAAGGGGTGTATTTACCTTCACCGGCTTTTCTTTATTTACTCCGCACTCTCCTATTTTTTTATTTATTATTCATTATTATTCCTATTAAGTGATTTGAAAAAAGCCCGATAGAAAATAAGGACGAAGGCGTGATAGATGTTAAATGGTCGTTAAGTCGGAATGATTATTATTAAGAAAAAGAAAAATCAAATTTTTGGCAGCAAATGAAAGGGAGATGGGGAAATGAAGGGGTTTAGAAATCTGAGGATCGCGGTGAAGCTGTTATCCGCTTTTATGGTGATCGCTGTGATGGTTGCTGTGACAGCGGCATTGGGTATTGGTTCTTTGACGGATGCAAACAGCAAATACCAGAGCTTGTTTATGAATTACGGTAACTCACAGGGATATTTGGGGCATGTATACGGCGAGTATCAGACGGAGCGGGCGCTTTTGAGAGACGTGGTGATTGATAAGGACGTTCAAAAAGCGTTGAAAACGCAGGAGAAAGCGGCAGCGTCGGATGCGGATCTGGTGAAAAGCTTGGAGCAGTTCAAGGCCACCTGCTTGCTGGACAGCGAAAAAACCATGTATGCCGATTTGGAAAAGAAGACGAATGCATTCCGTGATATTCGGGATCAGATCATCACCGCGGGGGTTAACGGTGATTTTGACAAAGCTTACGAATTGCTGAAAGCAGACAGCAGCGCCGTCATTGTCGCGGACGCAACAACCGCTGTAGAAGGTGCCCTTGAATCGAATGTGAATACCGCCAACGAGATCATGGGAACTGTGAAAAACAGTGCGGCATCCACAATGGTCACGCTGATTATTGTTTCGGGTGTTTCCGTCGCTTTGGCTGTCATATTGGGTATCTTTATATCTCGTTCTATCAGCAAGCCTGTTCGTCATTTGAACAGAGTGGCGAAACAATTGGCAATCGGAGATACGAATATTCAGCGAACAAGTTATCAATCCAAAGACGAAGTCGGTCAATTGCTCGATTCCTTCAGAGATATCCTGTCAGCTATACAAACGCTGGTTTCGGATACGAATATGCTGACCGAAGCGGCCGTGGCCGGGCAGCTTTCGACAAGAGCGGACGCGGACAAGCACCAAGGCGATTACAAAAGAATTGTGGAGGGGATTAACAATACGCTCGATGCGGTGATAGAGCCGGTGAATGAAGCGAGCACGGTTCTTGAAGAACTAGCGAAAGGTAATCTCGACGCCAAGGTGACAGGTGATTACCGCGGCGATCACGCGGTCATCAAGCATGCGCTTAACGGCAGCATGAACACGATCAGCGGCTACATCCATGAGATTTCGGATGTTCTTGGTGAGATTGCACAAGGCAACCTTAACGTGGGCATCACCGAGGAATACGTGGGTGATTTCATCAAGTTAAAAGAATCCATTAACAATATCATCGCATCGCTTAATGAACTGATGAGTGAAATCAACACAGCGGCGCAGCAGGTGGCGGCCGGGACGTCGCAGGTGTCAGACGGCAGTCAGGCGATCTCTCAGGGCGCATCGGAGCAGGCGGCTTCCATTGAAGAGCTCACAGCGACGGTGACACAGATTGCTGCACAGACACGGCACAATGCGCTGAGCGCGAACAAAGCGAGCGAGATGTCTGTGCAGGCGAAGGACAGTGCTGTTTCAGGCAACGAAAAAATGAAATCTCTGCAGCAGGCCATGGCAGAAATCAACGATTCCTCAGAGAATATATCAAAGATCATCAAGGTGATCGATGATATCGCGTTCCAGACGAATATCCTCGCTCTCAATGCGGCGGTGGAAGCGGCCAGAGCCGGCGTCCATGGAAAAGGCTTTGCGGTGGTGGCCGAGGAAGTCAGAAATCTTGCGGCGCGCAGCGCGGCGGCGGCAAAGGAAACCACAGAACTCATTGAAGGATCCATCAAAAAGGCCGATGCCGGAACGAGGATTGCGGACGAGACGGCGGCAGCTCTTAAGGCCATCGTTGACGGCGTTCGGAAAGCCGTTGAGCTTGTGGGAGAGATTGCGGAAGCGTCGAACCAGCAGGCTTCGGCGGTGGGACAGGTGAATATGGGCATTGAGCAGATGTCGCAGGTGGTGCAGACCAACTCGGCCACATCGCAGGAAACGGCGGCCGCGGCGGAGGAACTCTCGAGTCAGGCGGCCATGCTCAAAGAGATGGTCAGTAAATTCGTGCTTAAGGATGCGGACATGCGAACTTTTTCAGAAAGCATGCCTCGTGCCGAACGAATAGCGGATCATATTGAGCTCGGAGACGGCGGTTTCGGAAAGTATTAAATCTGTTGATGATTATGGGCTCCTGCTCGGTATACTTGGCCGAGCAGGAGCTCATTGTTTTCCTGCATGCGGATTTGTCAAAGATTTTGAACGGAAATTATGCTCGCTGTGTGCTTACAAGAACGATCTCGACCATCGATTTGGTCCGCGTATGCTGAGCCGGTTTTTATGAAGGAAAATGCAGAAACGGTGCTGTAAATAGTTAATGCCGTTAGTATGCTTTCACAAAATTTGATCGCCAGCCGATGCTTCTTCACCTGCCCGTGTGTTATCATGCATATCATTGGATATGTATTGCAGGTCTGTCATGCGAACACTGCTTTTTTTATTAAAAAGTATTGTATTATACAATTTATGTGATATAATTATACAAACTAAATGTTTGATATTGGCTTTTGAGCCGATAAAGGCAAACCCGGTGAAAACCGGGGACGCAAAGCTACGGGGTCTAAATCCTTTGGATATGACAGCCCGGCCGCCGAAGATTGAGAGTTTTTTTATTTGCGCCTAAACCCTGATTCGCGGGGTGAAATAAATGGGGGGAAATATCAAACACAGACGCACAACAAATATGAATGCCTTGCTTTAAGCAAGCTGATCGAACCACATTCGCACCAAATTCACACAACGTGGCTGGAAAAGGAACGACCAAAGATTTATTGCATCATCCAAACCCATTCCCCAAACAATGTTATTATCCGAAAAGGCGAGGGAAAACCACAGCTGTTGCTGTGGTTTTTCTCTTGCTTAAAAATACCCGGATGCTCACTTTGGCCGATACGTCAGGCAATTGCATATCACCGAATCATGCGCATCGTCGATATCCACATTGGTGGCACGGCAGTGGAAAGATTTATTGAATGTGCACTGGGTGACGTTGCAGGAGATCCGCGGAACATGGTTATCGAGTTCGCTGCCGAATTCCATATCCGCAGGGATCACGGAAGCGGCCACGAATGTGTTTTCCTTAGTGTATGTGTCGCAGTATGTCTCCTGAGCCGTATTGCTCACAAGAATCATATTGGCGGCACATCGCTCTTCTGCGTTGTAAACGCAATCGATCGCCTGGCATTTTAAAGATTTCATATTATTCATCCTTTCGTTCAAAGCTGTCGCACTTGCTTTCTTCCGAAGAATCGGCAGTGCCGGCCAGCGGGCTGACTTGAATGCAGTCAAGCATACAACGGTGATTGACGCTGTTGTATAGACAAGACGCAACGCTGCAATATATCGTTTGTCTGCCTTTCGGGTCCATTTCAATCCTCCCGGTTTTATTATTATGTCTTCGCACAGGCACAAATATGTGCAGACGCTGTTGATGTGTAAAAGCCGTTGCCGCATCACTATTTTTGTCTGATAATCAGATAATATGGGTAATCTTGTCCGATGGAACAGGGGTAGTATTGACAAGATTACAAACGCGAATATATAATGTGTTTGGTCTGATGGGCTGGAATTTCTTTAAGTACGTATTAATTCCCAATTTGACATAAATAAATTGTCGGGTTTGCGTTTTACTTTGACCGGTATTTTCATTTTTATATAATTAAAAGGAGATCCGCATTTGGACATCAGTTTGTTAAAAGAAAAAAGTTTAATGGACTTGCGCGAAATTGCAAAGATGGCTGGCATCAAATCCGTGACCAAATACCGTAAAGGCGAGCTTTTGGATATGCTTTATGAGCTCGACCGCCGCGCGAAAAGTACGGAAAACAGAGAATATGAAGCTTATAATGAGCCTGAAGATATTTATGAAGACAGTGAAGATTATGAACCCGCTGACGATTCATATGATTCCGATGAGATTCCAACATATCAGCAGGATGTGATTCAGCGGCGAGAACGCGAAGAGGCCGAAAGAAGGCCGGAGACGGCTGAGCAGGTGCCGCAGGGCGAAGAAAAGAAGATCATTGAATATGTGATGGGCAACGACGCCGTCAACGAGCTCTTAAACAAGGGCGACTGCGGCGATGCCATGGGGATACTCGAAGTGCTGCCCGAAGGGTACGGCTTTCTGCGCAGCGAGAATTATCTGCCGGGCAACAAGGATGTCTATGTATCGATGGCGCAGATCCGCAAATTCAACCTCAAGACCGGCGACAAGGTAAAAGGCAAAACGCGCCCGGCCAAAGATGCGGAAAAGCTGAACGCACTGCTCTATATTGAGCAGGTCAACGACGATACAGTTGAAAAATGCCTGACAAGGCGTCCGTTTGAAGATTTAACACCGATTCATCCCGAACAACGTCTCACACTGGAGCGGCCGGATGCCGCACGTGATCTCGCAATCCGTCTGATTGATCTGATTTCTCCGATCGGCAAAGGGCAAAGAGGGCTCGTGGTCTCACCGCCCAAAGCCGGCAAAACCATTATGCTTAAAAAAATCGCCAACAGTATTACGGCGAATTATCCCGATGTGAACCTCATTGTGCTGCTCATAGACGAGCGCCCCGAAGAAGTCACGGATATGCAGCGGTCGATCAAGGGCGAGGTTGTGTATTCCACATTCGATGAAAAACCCGAAAATCATACGCGCGTGTCTGAAATGGTGATTGAACGCGCCAAGCGCCTTGTGGAGCAGGGCAAAGATGTGGTTGTGCTGCTGGACAGCATTACGCGTTTGGCGCGCGCTTACAACCTCATTATTCCGCCCACGGGTCGCACGCTTTCGGGCGGCCTTGATCCCGGATCGCTCTACAAGCCCAAACGCTTTTTCGGCGCAGCGAGAAACATCGAATTCGGCGGCAGCCTGACCATCATCGCGACGGCGTTGATCGATACGGGCTCGCGCATGGATGAAATTATCTATGAAGAGTTTAAAGGCACGGGCAACATGGAAATTCATCTTGACAGGAAGCTGTCTGAGAAACGAATATTCCCCGCGATTGACCTGCACAAATCAAGCACGCGTCGTGAAGAGCTGCTGCTTAGTAAGAAAGAGCTCGAAGGAATATGGGCCATCCGTAAAGTCATGGCCAACGGCAACACGTCAGAGGTGACGGAACAGCTGATTGGCATGCTGGCCAAAACCCAGAACAACGATGCATTCTTAGAAAGGCTCAAAGGCTGGCTGTCCGTATGGGATAAGGAAGGCTATAACTTCGCACCCAAGAGAGGGGGATTCTAAGAATCTCACAAAATGACGGGAAACACATTGTTGATCGATAAGGAACGGCTTTTTGGCAAGGCCATCTATCTCTACTTCTGTTTCTATTCGATGGCCGTGGCACAGCGGTTTGAGATGAATATCATCTACGGTGCCGCGCTGACCATATCGCTATCGGCTTTGGCACGGATGTTAAAGTTTACCGTAAAGACCACATACGATCTGCTCTGGCTTAAAATACTCAAGCTGGCGCTGATCGTATTTTTTGTGCTCACGTCAGCGTATATATTTGTCCTGTATCCGTTTCTATACCGGTATCCGCACACGGTTTATGCCATATTCATCATCATATTGCCATTGCTCATGCAGGAATCGATGATGGTGCTGCTGCGGGGCTTGAAACAAACGGGCAAATTGACGGACCGCGCACGTTTATTCACATATATAAGCGGTGCGGCTTTATGCACCGGCCTGACGTGTGCCCTGATCGGCTTCTCCGGAGTCAACGCATGGCTGATGGTTCCGCCGCTGATGGTCGGTATGGCACTGGATTATTTCCGGCAGCACACGTATTCAACGTATGCATCCGAATACCCAAAGCCGGATACAATGACGCAGGATTTTCGGCAGGTGGCGAGCGCGCGGCTTTATGACGGCATGGTCATCACATCGGGTGTGGCGCTTAATGCGTTTATGTTCACCTATGTGCTGTATATGATGCTGATGCACAAAAACAGCTTTTCGCTGGACGTCTTTATCATCTTTACGCTCATGACGCTCATTTGCGGCCTCGCATTCCTGTGGACCTATAAATTCGTGAGGAAATCACTCGCCAAGAGGATTGGAAAAAACGCGGCGTTTATACTGGGGACGGGCATTGCCATATTTGCGGTCTACGTGTTCAGGGATAGCTGGTATGGGGGAGGTCTCGCGATTTCGCTGCAGACGCTGCTGCTGTTGTTTGGGCTCATGCTGCAGATGACTGCTGCGATGGATCTTCGCGAAGACATACTGATGGTGGTCAGGCTGCAAAACAATAAAGTCAATACCGCGGCGCTCAATCAAAGGACGCAGCGTCAGGAACACTGGACGGCGGTCATTTCTGAAGTCATTGTCCTTGCCGTTTTAAGCGTGCTGATATCCGACCCGCTGATTTATGCAATGGATTTTGATCAATATATTGCGCTGGCTCCGCAGATCGGCAGCAGCCTTGTGATCATTCCCGCTGTGTTTTTGTTCGCCTCGCTGGTCTATTCGCTGCGGCAGCCGCTCACAAAAAAGTATAACCGCCGGCTTAAAGCCTATGTGCGCAGCAAAGAAAAGGGCAAAGACAATCCGGTTATGGAAAAACGGCTCAAGAGTGTACTGATAAAAAAATACAAGAAACGCATCGGCGTGCACGTGATACGCATGCTGTTAAAACCCGTGATGTACCATACGGTGACGGGCAAGGAACATGTGGATACACTGCCCGGCATTTTCGTGTTTAACCACCGTGAGGTCTACGGGCCTATTGCGGCGGTGGTTTTCTTGCCGTATGATATGCGTCCATGGATACTCGACAAGATGATTGACAAGGCACAGATTAAGGCTCATATGTACGAGGGCACATTCAGCCGAATCCGCTGGCTGCCTGTTTTCATGCGGCAAGCGATAGCCAAAATTCTAAGCCCCGTGGTGGTGTGGGCGCTGAGCTCATTTGAACCGATTCCCGTTTATCGCGGAACAGCCAGAAATGTGATTAAAACGTTTGAGCTGTCCATCGAGTGCCTGCAATCGGGCGACAGCATATTGCTTTTTCCAGAGAATCCGGAAGAGCGGTATACCGACAGCGAAAAAGTCAACGATTTTTACCGCGGATTTGCGAACCTCGGGCGGCTTTTTTACAAGCGGACGAAAGAATGTGTGACGTTTTATCCGGTTTACGCAAGCCAACGTTCGCGTGTGCTGCGCATTGGAGAAAGTGTGCGTTACAACCCGGCCAACGGGAGGGAAGAAGAGAAACGCATCGTGGAAGTGCTCTTGAAGCGGATGCGTGATCTGCAGGCACTCGACGAAATCCGCTAAACGTCAACGCTCATACGGCGCTGGCCGATGAGCTGCGGCTTTGACTGACCTTGCGTAAGGTTTCGTACAAGCTGTAAAAAGCTGTCTTCTTTTCCGCTGATAACGCTGATAACAGCCGATACGGATTCGGCATAGGTGATGCCATCAAAAAGAAACCCCGCGCTCACCAGCGGTGATTGGACGCGTGAGAAGACAGCAAAGTCGAAGTCGCATCGATATACGCTGCAAGGCACCAGCTCCACTTTATTTGCTTCTTCAAGCGTTTGCGCGATGCTCTGGGTATACGCGCGCACGAGCCCGCCTGAGCCGAGCAGTGTTCCGCCAAAATAGCGCGTACACACAGCGAGCACGTTTTGCAGCCCCGATTTTTTGAGCACCTCAAGCATGGGGATGCCTGCCGTGCCCTGAGGCTCTCCGTCGTCGCTGTAACGCATCGCGCCGCCTTCGAGCAGCCACGCATAGCAGTTGTGACGCGCGTCATAATGCAGCTTTCTTCGCTGTTCAATGATGGTCAGCGCATTGTCCTCGCAGTCGATTCGGCAGACGTAGCCGATAAACTGGGACTTTTTTATGACGAGAGTTGTCTCTTTGTCCTGTTTAACGGTGATCATACTGAGGGGCTTTTGAGCCGCATGAGATGCGCTCTTGGTTCAAAACCAAGCGATTGCCAGAACGCAATACCCCGCTCGTTCCACACAAACACATCGAGATCGACGGTATCGGTATCCAGCGTTTCCAAAAGCTTTTGAAAGGCGGTGCGTCCGTAGCCCTTGCGGCGGTTGCTGCGTCCGATATAAAAATGACGCAGATAATACGGCTTGCGGTCGGTGATCACCAGCGCATAACCAACCACAATTCTGCCGATAAGGAAAACAAACGCCCGGTCTCCGCGTTTTAAAAAGCCTTCCATACACTGCTCATACTGCTCATCCGTTTGCGGGGTATCGCTTTTTTCATCCTCGGCCAGCTCTTTATACATGCGTGTGAGCAGCACGATGTTTGAACACGGGCTGACTTCCATTTGGACAGCCATCCGTTACCCCTTCAATACGGCTTTGTGGTATATCTTTTTGCCTTTTTTAATGAGCATTTCACCCGAGTCAAAGCAGTCCGCCGTGACGGGCATAAATTCATCGGTCACCTTATTGCCGTTGATGGCGATGCCGCCCTGCGCAATCAACCGACGGCCTTCGCCGCGCGATGCCGTTAGGCCGCACATTTGCAGCAGATCCACAAGCAGCAGGTCATTGATTGTTTCAATCACTGTTTCAGGGATGCTGCCGCCCTCAACGCCGCCTTCAAAAAGCGCCTCGGCGGCTGCCTTGGCTTTGTCCGCTTCTTCCTGACCGTGCACCTGTTTGGTCACTTCGTAAGCAAGCGCAATCTTGGCGTTGTTGATGCGCTCATCCTGATAGCTGCACAGCTGCCTGATGTCGTCCATCGGCAGGAATGTGAGCAGTGAAAGGCACTTTTCCACATCGCTGTCGGCGATGTTGCGCCAGTATTGATAGAATTCATACGGCGATGTTTTTTCGGGGTTGAGCCATACGGCGCCTTTTTCAGTTTTGCCCATTTTTCGGCCGTCGCTGGTCAGCAGCAGCGTGAACGTCATGCCGTAGGCTTCCTTACGTTCTTTTTTGCGTATCAGGTTTGCGCCTGCGAGTATGTTCGACCACTGGTCGTCGCCGCCGAGCTGAAGCTTGCAGCCTAATTTCTGATTGAGCACAAGAAAATCATAACCCTGCATGAGCATATAATTGAATTCAAGGAACGTCAGCCCCTTTTCCATGCGGTTCTTATAGCATTCTGCCGTCAGCATGCGGTTAACCGAAAAGTGCACGCCGATATCGCGCAGAAATTCGATATAATTAAGATTCAGCAGCCAGTCCGCGTTGTTGATCATCTGCGCCTTGCCTTCGCCAAAATCCAGAAAACGCCGCATCTGAGTTTTAAACGCTTCCGCGTTGCTTTCAATATCTTCTTTCGAGAGCATCTTTCTTAAATCCGATTTGCCGGAAGGGTCGCCCACCATTGTGGTGCCGCCGCCAATCAGCGCAATGGGACGGTGGCCGGCGCGCTGCATATGCGCCATGGCCATCAGCTGCACATAATGGCCGACGTGCAGGCTGTCCGCTGTCGGGTCGAAGCCGATATAAAACGTGACGCTTTCCTTTTCCAGCAGTTCTTTTAGCCCTTCGTGCGTCACTTGCTTTAAGAATCCTCTTTCTACCAAAACATCGTATACGTTTGCCATAGCCTTCTCCTCATCGTTTACATTCGTCTTGTATTATAGCCCAAAGGCAGGCTTTGTGGCAACAATTCGTAAAATTGTGTTCTCCAACAGCTCTGTCAATAAGAAAAAAGCTCGAAATCAAAGCTTTTTACGATTTTTTTTCATATAAATGAAAATTTAGCAACAAAGCAAGCAGGAAAAACCAACTCCAATGGCGAATTTTACCTTTACATAATTGTACCTGCTTAGGAGGGGTTGCTTTATGGAGATCACGGACATTCGTATCAGACGTATCGACACCATGGGAAAACTGAAGGCAGTCGTGTCTGTGACTTTTGACGACATGTTTGCCATACACGACATGAAGATCATTGAGGGGCAGAACGGATACTTTATTGCGATGCCGTCAAGAAGAACACCAAACGGCGAGTATAAAGATATCGCCCATCCGATCAACTCGGCAGCACGATCGCTGATTCAGACAGCCATACTGGAGAAGTTTGAAAGTTTGCCTGAAGATGAAGGTTATGCCTCGTTTCAGGTTTAGCAGCGAAAGGAAATCCCGTCATTCGGACGGGATTTTGTTGTTTATAGATAAAATTACAAGCTAAACTGCGGCATCCAAAGATATAATATCCATGGGTAAAGTGCCCTCCGCAAAAAACAGACTCTATGACAGACGAATATCGTGCGACAGAAAAGCACTCTCATTGAAGAGAAGGTGGCGCAAAGCATCGACTGAGGCGTTAAATAAAGCCTTTCAATACAAACATCTCATCAGCCCCCTTTCAGCCACAGCGAGAGGATATCGACAGAGAACGCTGCATTGTCAAATAATAAAAAGCAGACACATGATGATGTCTGCTTTATTCGTACAGGTATCAATAGCGGGGAATGGGTGTTATTTGAGCCTCGCGAATATCATGCGGCCAGCCGCCGTCTGAATCACGCTCGTGACAATGACGGCTGACGGCTTGTTCATTTCACGTATACCGTCCTCCACCACAATCATCGTCCCGTCATCGAGGTAAGCGATGCCCTGACCGGACTCCTTGCCGTCCTTGACCACGGTCACTTTCATTTCTTCGCCGGGCAGCACAACGGGCTTCACCGCGTTGCTGAGCTCATTGATATTGAGCACCGGAACACTTTTCACTGCGGCAACTTTATTGAGGTTATAGTCGTTCGTCACCACAATGCCATCCATTTTTTTAGCAAGGCTTAAGAGCTTCGAATCGGCATCGCTGGCTTCTTCCACATCGCCGTGCACAATTTTTACGGGCATATTCAGCTCGGTCTGAATGCGCTTTAACACGTCAAGACCTCTGCGTCCGCGGTTTCTTTTCAGATCATCCGACGAATCGGCGATATGCCGGAGCTCATCGAGTATAAATTCGGGGATGATAAGAGCGCCCTCAATAATGCCCGTGTTGCAGATATCAAAGATTCTGCCGTCAATGATCACACTGGTATCAAGCAGTTTGGGCCGCGCCAGAGAATCGTCCTTCTGCTCCTTGTCTTCGCGGTGACGCCGGAAAAAACCACCGGTCAGATCGGGACGATGGCGAACCAGTATGGAAATGCCGAGATAAACGCAGACGATGGTGATAATCACATTGATGATACCCGCGATCCAGGGGATCATGATGATGCTCGAAATCAGATCGGACAAAAAGAAAGCGACAACGAGGCCGAGCAGCAGCCCCGCGATAGCCGGCAGTATCACCTGCGCAGGCAGCCGTGACAGACGCTTGTCGGCTTGTCCTGCGGCGTTGAAAATGGCCTCCACAATGGGTTTGGAAAGCGCCAAAAAGACAAGACCCGAAACGACACCTGATAGTATGAATATCATCAAACTGACCCAATCGAGCAGCATGGTATACGCATTGACGCCATTAAGTTTGCTGAGCACTTCAAAAACAAGAACAACGATACCGGGCCCTATAAATAAACCAATTAAAATGATAAAAAAGCGGGCAATATTTTTAGCCATCTGTTCACCTCGTTCAAAATGCGGATACAATTTTGTCCAAAAAGATTGTGGCTCATTATATCACAAAGAAAAGCTGGTTTCATCGTAATCGCCAAAAAAGCTTAAAATGTTCACATTTTACAGGACTTGAGTGATGATCTTTCTGACTTCTTCGTCTTTCTTGTTGCTTGCGAGTGCAAGTTCGGAAACGAGGATCTGCATGGAAGTGCCAAGCATTTTCTTCTCGCTGGATGAGAGATTTTTTTGGGTTTCACGCTTCAAGAGGCTCTTAATAACCGATGCAATTTCATAAACGTTGCCCGATTTCATCTTTTCAAGATTTTCACGGTTGCGCCGGTTCCAGTTCGACGATTCTTCGGCGTCGTCATATGTTTTGAAAGATTCGATAACGTGATGGCATTCGTCTGTGGTGATGATGTTTCTAAGGCCGGCTTTCTCGGCATTTTCGACAGGTACATGAACCTTGATGTCGCCGTCAGAAAATCTTAACACATAAAAACGCTTTTTTTGTTCCAAAAAATCGCGTTCTTCAATCGCTTCGATGACCCCTGCACCGTGCATTGGATATGATATTTTATCGCCCTTATTAAACATGCGATACACCTGCCTCATATGAATATGATATAGCAGGAGGGGGGCTTTGTCAAATGCCCGTGGGCACAAGCCGCGAAGTATGCACGCAAAAAGCCTTTGGGAATAGTTTATTAACAGAGTATGTTTATCTGCTTTATGGAGGAATATGGGCATGAAGGAAAAGCAAGGATGCCGGGCCATGACGGTGATAAAAGGCAGCAGCACCGTGCCGCAGCTTTCGGGCGTGGTCTGGCTGACGGATTCACCCGGCGGTGTGCGTGTGGAGGCACATATCAAAGGATTGCCGTCCAACGAGACGGGGTTTTACGGATTTCATCTGCACGAACGGGGAAATTGCATGCCGCCCGATTTTACGGGCGCTAAGGGGCATTACAATCCATCGGGAGCGCCGCACCCGCAGCACGCGGGAGATTTTCCGATGCTGATGGTGACGAATGCGGGCGATGCGTGGCTGTCGTTTGTTACCACGCGTTTTTCGGTCTGCGATGTGATCGGACGTTCGATTGTGATACACGCGCAACGTGACGACTATACATCACAGCCCGCGGGAGACGCGGGGGACCGAATTGGCTGCGGCATCATACAGGCGATATAGCATTAAACACGAATACCGCGGTGTGTTGATACGGGCTCTTGAGACATGGACAAACTGTCAGAGCTTAAATTTTGTATTCAGTAAAAGTAATAGTATTTTGCCATCCATTGCACCATCGCAGTCAGATCCCTGCTGCGCGCTCTCTGCACGGATGGGGAACAGATGAGCCAGCTCTTCAATTACAGCTAGATGTTGGCGCGAGAAGACAGGCTTTGAAAAGCTCATCGTCAACCGCCCGCTATGCGGCGATACCCGGATTTATCATCGCCGGGCCGTGGGTGCACGCCGCTCATTATTGTGTTAGCGGCAATACGGATACCGGTAAACACTATCGGGAGACCAGCCGGTGGCCCGCGTGGCCGGCAGAGATTAATTAAATAAAGTGATTTGAAAAAGAATACCGATTCGTTATAAAATGGGATAGGCTGTCACAACGATGACACAAATTGTTCACATGACTATAAAAAACTTGTAGGATTAACTTTGCCGCAAATATGATACAATGACATTTAAGAGGTGACGAAATGAACGGATTGTACGAAGCCACCGCTCTCGCGCTGCGATACTGGTTTTTAATTGTGGCGGTAATTATTGTGCTGGGCGTGACAAGCTTATCCATTAAAGAATACAGGGACAAGCGTATGGTGCTTGATGTGGCGCAAAGCAGCATTGGTTATCTTGCCGTCATCTCGGGCCCTGAGGATGTGATGGGTGAGAATGTGACACTGCTTGAGCAAAACACCATTGGCCGCTCACGCAATGCCGATATTATGTTTGCCGACAGAAGTGTGGAGAAGGCGCACTCTCAGATATTTATGCGTGAGGACGGTTCTGTTGTACTGAACCAGCTTGGCCGCGGTGAGGTCACGGTGAACGGTGTGCGGCTGAATGGCAGCGTGCTACTGAAAAGCCGTGACATCATATGCTTTGGCAACGTTGTGGCAAAAGTGTTTTTGAAGAAAGGATAGCCTATGGTCCTGCAAAGACGGGGTGCCGGCGCGATGCTGGCGCTGACGATTTTATTCATACTGTCCGCATGCGCACTGCTTTCGTTTCGGGAAGGCACGTTTGCTATTGAATATGCCATTTTCGGGCTCGGTACATCGCTTGTGGTGCTGCTGGCCTATAACCTTGCGGCCCTTGTTTTCCGGCACGTGGATCGTATTACGCTCGTCATCTGTTTTTTCCTTGCGAGCGTCGGGCTGGTGATGCTGGCGCGTCTTAACATGGAGACGGCATGGCGCCAGCTGATCTGGGTTGTTATCGGCACGGTTGTTCTTTATATAACCATCGTGATTGTCAAGCGCGCAACCGATTTCGGGCGGCTCAATTACCTGATGATGATTGGTGCGTTCGGGCTCATTGCTTTCTCGTTTTTGTTTGCCAAAACGGTGGGCGGCGCGCGCAACTGGGTCAGCATCGCGGGAGTATCGTTTCAGCCGAGTGAAATCGCCAAGGTGCTTTATATTATCGTATCTGCCTATTTTTTCGCGGAGCGGCGCGCGACTTTCGCGATTATCGCGTACGCAGGTTTTGCGGGCGCATGCGTCATCACGCTTGTGCTTTCAAACGATCTCGGCGCGGCGCTGCTGTTTGCGGGTACGTTCCTGATCATGTTTTTTGCGGGCACCGGCCGTACGCTGCTGACATTCGCGGGGCTCGGTGTCGCGAGCGCGGGTGCGGTGGCGAGCTATTATATGTTTCCCCACGTCAAGACGCGCGTGCAGATCTGGCAGGACCCGTGGAGCTATCACAGAACGCAAGGGTATCAAATCGTTCAGGGGCTGATGGCCATTGCGGCGGGCGGCGCATTCGGTGCGGGGCTCGGGCTCGGGTACCCGAGTGCGGTGCCTGTGAACACGAGCGATTTTATTTTTGCGGTCATCTGTGAGGAGTTTGGCATCATATTCGGGGCCATACTGATCCTTTTATATCTTGTGTTTATCGTACGAGGCATGATCATTGCGATGAACGCGGGCAGCCGGTTCGATGCGCTGCTTGTGTTCGGGGCGACATGTATGCTCTCGCTTCAATCGTTCATCATCATCGGCGGTGTAATCAAGCTGATTCCGCTCACGGGCATCACGCTGCCGTTTATCAGCGCGGGCGGCAGTTCCATGGTGGCGTGTCTCACGCTCGTGGGCATTATTGAAGGCGTGAATGTGAAAAACGGCGAACGCGACGAAACGGTCATCCAAAAGGCGGGAGGTGCGGTCATATGAAAAACGTATTGCGGCGCAATATACGCACATTGCTGATCGTGTTCTCCGTGATGTTTGCGGGCCTTGCCCTATACCTTGGTGGTGTGGTGGTGATATACGGAGACCGCTGGTTTGTGACGCCCTACAACCCGCGTATACAGCAGGTGGAATCGACGGTGGAACCGGGCAGTCTGCTCGACAGGACGGGCCGGAAGCTGCTTTATACGAAAGACGATGAGCGCGTGTATCTGAGCGACAGCAGCATGCGCAAGGCCATTTCACATGTGATCGGCGACAGCTTCGGCATGACATACGGCGCGCAGACGATGTTCGCCAAATACCTTTACGGCTTTGATCAGGATACCATTTCGCGCATTGTCGGGCTCGTGTCCGGTGAGGAGCGCCACGGCGGCAATGTGACGCTGACGGTGGACGCGGAGCTTTGCGAAACAGCGCTTCGGGCGCTTGATGATTATAACGGCGCGGTTGTGGTGATGAACTACAAAACGGGTGAAATACTCGCGAGTGCGTCATCGCCTACGTTTGACCCGACCGACATGGATAAATTTTTGGAAGGCGGCGGCGAGAGTGAACTCGTAAACAGGGCATTTGCAGGGCTCTACCCGCCCGGCAGCACGTTTAAGCTGATTACGGCATCAGCGCTTATTGAAAACGGCTTTGCCGGTTTTGAAACCACGTGCACAGGCAGTACGCAGATCGGCGGCGAAACGATTGCCTGCACGGGTGAGCACGGCGCGGAAAATCTTGAGGAGGCCATAGAGCACTCATGCAACGTGTATTTCGCCGAAGCGGCGCAGCAGCTCGGCAGGGAAAAGCTCGCGAATGAAGCGAACAAGTTCCTTTTTAACGCCGATCTGATGTTTAAAGACGTGGTGATGGGGGAGAGCGTATTTGAGTCAGCGGATACCGATACAAACCTCGGGTGGTCGTCCATCGGCCAGTATCATGACCTGATCACGCCGCTGCACGCGTGCATGATTGCGGCGTGCGTTGCCAACGACGGCACCATGATGGAACCCAAGCTGCTTGGCAGCGTGACATACGGCGATACACCCACCTATACGCTCTCACCCGCAGCCGCAGCGCATCCCATGAGCGACACGACGCTGTTAAAGCAGATGATGGTGAACGCGGTGAAAAACGGCACCGGTAAAAAAGCCGCCATCAAGGGCGTGACGGTAGGAGGCAAAACGGGTACCGCCGAAATCGCGGGCGAGAACGGCAACGAGGAGCACGCATGGTTTGTGGGCTTCATAGAGGAAGAGGATCATCCGCTTGCCATTGCCGTGGTGATGGAAAAGGCGGGCTCGGGCGGTTCACACGCGGCACCGGCGGCAAAAAGGGTGCTCCAAAAAGCCATCGATCTGGGATATTAGCATGAACGACGAGATCCGAGAAAAACTCAAAACACTGCCCAAAACGCCCGGCGTCTATCTCATGAAAAACGCGGAGGGCAAGGTCATCTATGTGGGCAAGGCGCTTGCGCTCAAAAACCGCGTCAGCAGCTACTTTCAGAATACGCGCAAAGAGCCGAAAACGGCCGCATTGGTTGCCGAGATCGTCGATTTTGACTATATTCTCACCCAGACCGAGATTGAGGCGCTGATACTCGAATGCAACATGATCAAGCGGTACAGCCCGTACTACAACATCATGCTGCGCGACGACAAGCATTACCCGTATATCCGCATCGATTATAATGAAAAGTTTCCGCGCGTTTGTGTGACGCGCAAGGTGAAAAACGACGGCGCGAAATATTATGGGCCGTATATCGCGGCGCACATTCTGCACGACGTGCTCGATACCGTGACGCGCGTGTTTCCGATAAGGACCTGCAAAAAGGAACTGACCGGTACGCAAACCGGACGACCGTGCCTCAACTATGAAATGGGCCGCTGCCTCGCGCCGTGCGCGGGCAAGGTCAGCGAGTATGAATACAAGCGCATGGTGGATGAGGTTGCGGATTTTCTTCAGGGCCGCTACAAGGGTCTCGAAAAGCAGCTTCAGGAGGATATGAAGGCAGCATCGGAGAATATGGAATACGAGAAGGCCGCCGCTATCAGGGACCGCATACTCGCGCTGCACCGGCTGTTTGAAAAGCAAAAGGCAGGTTTCCCCGACCTCAATGACAAAGATGTGTTCGCCGTTTTCCAAAACGGCGACGAAGCGGTGGTGCAGGGGATGTTTGTGCGCCATGGCGAGCTCAACCACACGGAGCGTTTCTTTATGAAATGCGCGGGCGAAGCAGAGCCGCAGGTGCTCTCACATATGATCAAACAGTATTATTCAAGTGTGGACGGCATCGCCAAACAGATTTACGTGAACGTGATGCCCGAAGAAAAGGAATTGATTGAGGAATGGCTCACGCAGAAGCGTGGGTCGCGCGTGGCGCTGCATGTGCCCGAAAAAGGCGATAACAGAAGGCTCACGGATATGGCGCTCCAGAACGCGAAGGAAGCGCTCGAACGGCGGCTGGCGCGCATTGCACGCGATTACGACACAACGATCGGCGCATTGAAAGAGCTGCAAGCAGCGCTCGGTTTTTCAGCTCCGATCGATCGCATGGAATGCTATGATATCTCCAACATACAGGGCACGGATTCCGTTGCCTCGATGGTGGTTTTTCGCGGCGGCAAGCCGGAGAAGAAATCATACCGGCGTTTTCGCATCAAAACAGTGGAGGGCGCGAACGATTTTGCGTCGATGAACGAAGTGCTGACACGGCGGCTTAAGGACGCTTTGCAAGGCAAACAGGGCTTTGACGAGATGCCGTCGCTGATTATTGTGGACGGCGGCAAAGGGCAGCTTTCGTTTGCGTATGACGCGCTTTGTTCGCTCGGGCTCGAAGACCTTCCGCTCATCAGCCTTGCCAAGCGCGAGGAAGAGGTTTTTGTGGTGGGCAAAAGCGACCCGATCATACTGGATAAAAAGAGCTGCGCGCTCGGGCTGCTCACGCGCATCCGTGATGAAGCGCACCGTTTCGCGATCACGTATCACCGCAGCCTGCGGCTCAAAAAAGTGGAGGACAGCGCGTTGCTCAAAATTCCGCATGTGGGACCTTCTCGCGTGAAGGCACTGCTCAAAGCTTTTGAGACAGTGGGAGATATCAAAACGGCGAGCTTTGAGGATATCGCAGCCGTGCCGGGCATGGATATGCGCAGCGCGCAGGCGGTTGTGGAATATTTCGAATCTGAGCAAACGTAGATATAAAGCGTATTGCCTCAACACGTCAGCATGATGTAAACTGGAAGAAAGAGGTTTTCAATGGATCAAGACAAGGTTTTCAGCGCTTTATCTGAAAAAGCAGAAGACGTGCGCCGCAACGCGCCGATGGCAGAACATACGTCGTTCAAGGTGGGCGGCAGCGCCGATATCATGGTGCTGCCGGGCAGTGCCGATGAGGTTCAGCACGTATTGCTGACCGCACGGAAAATGGAAGCGCCGCTGTTTGTGATGGGGCGCGGAACCAATCTGCTCGTTACGAGCAAAGGCATTCGCGGTATTGTGATGAAGCTGGCCGATAATTTCTCGGGCGTCGAAATCGACGGGGAGCGCGTCACAGCCAAAAGCGGTACGCCGCTGGCGGTGCTGGTTCAGGAAGCGATAAAGAAGTCGCTCGGGGGCGCGGAGTTTTTGGGAGGCATTCCGGGGACGGTGGGCGGTGCGGTCTGCATGAACGCGGGTGCTTACGGCGGCGAGATCGGCGACTTTGTTGAGGAGGTCACGTTCGCGACGCCGGCCGGCGCGCTGTCGCTCAATAATACGGAAATGAACTTCGGGTACCGTCGCAGCGTGCTCAGTAGTTTGCCGCTGATTGTGACAGGCGCAACGCTCAAGCTGATCTCCTGCTGCCGCGAGGAAAGCATGGAAAAACTTTGCGCACTTAATGAGCAGCGCCGCGCCAAACAACCGCTCGAATACCCGAGCGCGGGCAGCACGTTTAAAAGGCCCGAGGGGGGCTATGCCGGGACAATGATTGATCAGGCAGGGCTTAAAGGGCTGCGCATCGGGGGCGCGGAGGTGTCCGAAAAGCACGCGGGCTTTGTGGTTAACGCAGGGGGGGCGACACCCGAGGATATCATTGCGTTGATTGAAGAGGTGCAAAGGCGTGTGTTCGAGCACTGCGGCGTGAAGCTGGAGCCGGAAGTGAGGATCGTGGGGGAACGATGAAGCTGATTGCCGATTACCATACGCATACGGTGCACAGCCATGGGACAGGCTCTGTGGACGACAATGCAGAGGCGGCATTTGCTTTGGGTTTACAGACCGTGGGTATTGCGGATCACAGCATTTCACACTTGACATATGGTGTCAAAAAAAGAAAAGTGGATGATTACTTTGAAAGTATCGCCGCTGCGAAGCGCCGGTTCGAGGGGCAAATTGAGGTCAAGGCGGGCATAGAACTCAATCTGATTGGGCTGGATGGCAGCGTGGATATGCCAAAGGGCCGGTTTGATTTTTTAATACTCGGGTATCATAAAACAGCCGTCTGTCGGGACGTAAAGACGGCATGGACATTTTTTCGCAGCAGCCGCTATGTGGACGCGGTGACAAAGGCGTATATGCGCGCCATACAGCGGCACCGTATCACCATTGTGGCGCATCCGGGCTACGGCGTGCCCGTTGATTACCGGCGGCTGGCACAGGCCTGCGCGGACTACGGCACACTATTTGAAATCAACAATAAGCACGGTGAGCTTAAAATTGAGGATCTGAAAATCGCAGCGCAAACATCCGTGAGTTTTGTGCTGTCGAGCGATGCGCACAGCCCATCGGCTGTGGGGCTCGTACCAAATGCGATAACGATAGCGCGGCAGGCCGGCATTCCGGCCGGCCGCATTGCCAATATATCGGAGGATTGATATGAAGTTTGTGATCATTACAGGGCTGTCGGGAGCCGGACGGTCTCAGGCGCTCAAGCGATTTGAAGATACGGGCTATTTTTGCGTGGACAACCTGCCGCCCAAGCTGATCCCCGAATTTGCGCAGATATGCATGGAAAGGGAAAGGATCGATAAAGCTGCCACGGTGGCAGATATGCGCATGGGCGAGATGTTTGAAGACATTTTTCCGGCAATCAAATGCCTGAAGGAAATGAAGATAGACCTTGATATCCTCTATCTGGATGCAAGTGACGAGGTGCTTGTGCGGCGTTTCAAAGAAACGAGACGGCGGCATCCGCTTTCGCCCGACGGCACAATCATGACGGGCATATTCAAGGAACGCGAAAAGCTCAAGGTCATCAAGGATATTGCGAACAACATCATGGATACGTCCACGTATTCAATCAAAAAACTCGGTGAAACGATCGACAGGATGTACAGCGATACGGGCGAGCAGGGCATCAAGATCACCGTCACGACATTCGGATACAAACGCGGTATTCCGATTGATGCGGATATGGTGTTCGATATGCGTTTTTTACCCAATCCGTTTTACGAAAAGAACCTGCGCGAGCACACCGGCCGCGAAAAAGAAGTGAAAGATTATGTACTGTCTTTCCCGCGTGCGCGCATATTCTTAGATAAGATCAACGAACTGGTCAATTACTTGGCACCGTACTATGTTGAGCAGGATAAGAAGCAGCTTGTGATTGCGATCGGCTGCACGGGCGGCGTTCACCGCAGCGTTGTGATTGCCGAAGAGATGTATCGCGTGCTCTGCGAGCAGGGCCATAACGTAACGCTCGAGCACCGCGACATCGGATACGGGTATTAACATATGTCGTTTTCCGCCACGGCCAAAGCCGAAGTGTGCCGGACAAGTACAGGCAAGGAATGCTGCGAGCTTGCCGAGCTCAGCGCACTCATTCATACCGCCGGATCCATC
Organism: Bacillota bacterium; assembly: GCA_023406895.1. Lineage (GTDB taxonomy): Bacteria > Bacillota > Clostridia > Christensenellales > SZUA-584 > SZUA-584. The sequence goes on from JAEXTV010000012.1 coordinate 34,185, forward strand.
AGCATATCGGGCGGCGCTTTTTCCTTGCGTATTGATACTGAAAACGCCGCAGTGGCGCGCAGGGTTTTTGCGCTGATTAAAAGCATTTACGGCATTCAGGCCAAAACGCAGATGCAAACCAATCAATTAAAGCACAATCATATTTATTCGCTGACTGTGATCAAAGAAGCGGCGCGCATGGTGGCGATGGATACCCATGTGCTGGGAGACGAAGGGTTCGAGTTTGGTGCGGATACCGCTTTTTTATCGGCCCGCTGCTGCCGGATTGCGTTTGTGCGCGGAGCCTTTTTGGGCGGCGGTTCGATCACAAATCCGGAAAAGCGCTACCACATGGAATTTGTATGCGGACAAAAGGAATTTGCGCAGGGTTTGTTGAATATAATAATAGAACTTGGTGTATCGGCAAAGATGATACCCAGGGGAAAAAACTTTGTGGTTTATATCAAAGAAGGCGATGCCATCGTCACACTGCTCACCATGATGGGTGCGCATTCGTCGATATTGAATATAGAAAATATTCGGATACTAAAGAGTGTGCGCAACAATGTAAACCGAAAAGTGAACTGTGAGACGGGCAACCTCTCTAAAACCGTCAATGCGTCTGTCAGACAGCAGGAGAGCATTGAATATATCCGAACTCATATGGGGCTTGAGAAATTAAGCCCCGCACTCAAAGCCGCGGCCGAAGCGCGGCTTCATTATCCTGAAGCGACGCTCGATGAGTTGGCTGATTTATTGGGTGCAGAATCGAAATCGGGTATCAATCATAAACTGCGCAAGCTTAACAGCATTGCAGAGCACCTGAAAATGACGAGGGGGGAGTAGCATGCAGGCAAAGGAATTGACGATTACCAGTGCCGACGGGTTAAGAGCTTCCAAAGCAGCCATGTTTGTCCAGGTTGCGGGCGGGTTTTCTTCGCAGATTTTTGTGGAAAAGGGCAATAAAAAAATCAATGCCAAAAGCATTATGGGTGTATTGTCGCTGGGCGTCAAGCAGGGCGAAAAAATATACATTTTTGCAAATGGCAAGGATGAACAGGATGCTGTCACGGCGATTGAAAAGCTCGTGGGGTCCTTTTAGCGGATCTGCAGTTCAATTGTGAATGAAAAGATTTGAGCCGCGAGTGCTTACGGCCTCCGGCTTTTTCGTCTGCTGCAGCGGCTGGTGCAAGAGCCAAGAATTAAATAACACGAGAAATATTATAATACATACATTCAATTAAATGGAAGCCACAACCTCTGTTGACAAATCATAGAGAATCCTTTATCATAATGACTATAGCACAATGAGTGGTGAAGACATTCCGCTTGCGGGATGTCTTTTGCTATGATGAATCGATACAGAAACCGGATGGGAAAATCAAAAACCGCCGAATAAGCGGTGGCAATAAAAGGAGGTATAAGCATATGTCTCGCAGGATCATTATAACGGAAGAAGATATGAAAAAGCTGAAAAAACTTGTGGACGGTGAAATAGACGACGTTAAAAACAAACCGCATGTGCTTGAACTCGATAATGAATTAAAGCGCGCCGAGATCGTGGATGAGAATCAGCTTCCTTATGACGTGATTACAATGAATTCTCGTGTTTTATTGCTGCTGGATGGCGCAGAGGAGACGGTTTCGCTCGTTTATCCTCAAGAGGCGGATATGTCGCAAAATAAAATATCGATATTGTCGCCGATAGGGACTGCGATTATCGGCTTCAGAGAGGGCGATGTTGTTGAGTGGGCGGTTCCGTCCGGCGTAACGAGAATTGATATATGTAAAGTTCTCTATCAGCCTGAATCGGGTGAGAAGGGTGCGTAGCCCGCGCATGGGGGCCGGCATAGGCCGGCAGACTTAGGCGGTAAATAAGGATTGTGAATTCTGGGGGTAAGAATAATAAATGAGGTTATTGGATAACGACAGCATAGGCATTGATCTTGGGACATCCAATGTACGTATCTATGTCAATGGGAAGGGAATTGTTCTCAATGAGCCCGCCATTGTTGCGGTCAACAAAAATAACGGAGAATTGATTGCGATCGGCGATGAAGCCAATGATATGCTGGGCAGAGCACCGGCGAATATTGCAGTCATCCGTCCGCTGCGCGGCGGTGTGATATCAAACTACCATGATACGCAAAGAATGCTGAGTGCCTATTTGCGCAAAGTGATAGGCAGAAGGCTTTTTGCAAAGCCGAATGTGATGGTATGTGTGCCTTCCGGCGTGACAGACGTGGAAAAGCGTGCGTTGATAGAAGTGACGGAGGAGGCGGGCGCAAAACGCGCAAGCTTGATTGAAGAGCCCCTAGCGGCGGCTATCGGAGCCGGCATTGATATCGCCGAACCGTTTGGAAGAATGGTCGTTGATATTGGCGCAGGAACCACGGATGTGGCTTTGATTTCGCTGGGCGGCCTTGTTGTGCACCAGTCTATCAGGGTGGCCGGAGACAGCATGAACGAAGCCATTGCCAAGTACATCAGGAAAAAGCATGATATTTTGATTGGTGAAAGAACGGCCGAGGAAATTAAGGTGAACATCGGGACGGCATATCCGAAGCAGGATCAGGCTATGATTGAGATTGCGGGCAGAAACGTGATTACAGGCCTTCCGAGACGGATGAGGCTGAGCTCCAACGATACAATCGAGGCACTTTCTGAGCCGCTGTCAGAAATACTGGAACCGATTCGCACGGTGCTGGAACGCACCCCGCCCGAGCTCGCTTCGGATGTTGCGGAAAGCGGAATATGCCTGACAGGCGGAGGGGCATTGCTTTTCGGTATGGATATCATGATCAGCATAAAGACGGGCTTGAAATGCTATGTCGCTGAAGATGCCGCTTCTTGCGTGGCGATCGGCACCGGCGTGGCAGCACAGCACATGGCGCCTATGCGGGAAGAAAACATATACGACTGAAAGCACTCCATCAATTAAAAATACGTAGCACTTTTGACCGATTCATGCGTCTTATATAGGGTGACATTTTGTCACATCAATGAGACGGAGGGATTGCGAATGAAGTGTATTTGTGATTTCTTTTTAGACAGATGCTTTAAACGGTACGCCGTTTAGGGGGGCGGCCATGCGCTGTACAATGCTCAAAGAGCATTACGCCTGGGAGCCTGTTTGTTTTAACGCGCTAGACATATTGCGGCTGATGGAAAAAGCCGTGATGGCTGAGGTGGTGGTGCGCTATGATAACAAACCCCATTGGATTGGTGTGGCCTGCGAATATGACCGCAAAAAGCAGCTGTTTGGCGCTCAGAAATTCTATATAGACAGTCAGGAATTTGATTCGATTGAGGCGTTTGCCGCGCATGCCGTACTGGGCGGTGGATTGTTTTCGGCCATGTCTGAACCGCTCGTTGTGATCGACACTTTGGAGGGCGATCCGGAAGGGTATTTTAGGCTGGCGGAAACATTTAAGAATGAGGGCTATTGAACTTTTAACGCATCCCATGTTAAAACACTTTAAACATGGGATTACAGTCCACGGCGCAGTCGATCATTTACGCTTCACTCAAAAGACTTTTTGACTTTCGAATCCAATGTATTGGGCATTGGATTTTTATTTTTCATCAGTATGGCGCGTGTTCATGCTTGACGCACACTATAGGGCTGAATTAAGCTTAATACAACTGCTTGAATGAGGTGGCTTAAATTGAAAAAAATCTGTGTGCTGGGCAGCATCAATATGGATATTGTGACGAAAACGCAAGACTTCCCCAAAGCGGGACAAACGGTGAGCGGCTTTGAGTTTCGCACGTTTCCGGGCGGCAAGGGCGCGAACCAAGCAGTGGCTGCCGGGCGTCTGGGGGCAGACGTCGCCTTTTTGGGCAAGGTTGGGAGCGATACGTTCGGGGGTATGTCTCTTGATTCCCTGAACGCGGCGCATGTGGATGTAACGTACATAGAAAGAGAAGAGATCAGCACGGGCACGGCATCGATCACGGTCAACGCGCAGGGCGAAAACAGTATCATCGTCGTCCCGGGAGCGAACGGACTCCTGGATGTGGATTATGTGCAGCGCAATACAAAAGCGATTGACGAAGCGGATATATTGATGCTGCAGCTTGAAGTGCCGATGGAGACGGTGCTGTGGGCGGCGGCATACGCGAAGAAGGCGGGCAAGATGGTGATTCTCGATCCCGCGCCTGCGGTGGTTCTCCCCGAGGAGCTGCTGGCCTGCTGCGCCATTGTGACGCCCAACGAGACGGAGCTTTCGATCATATCGCGGACGGATGTGAAGGATGAAGCGGGCGCGATGGCAGCGGCGCAGTTGTTGATTCGGCAGGGTGTGCAAACGGTGGTGCACAAGAGCGGCGGCAAAGGCGCTTATTTGATCACGCAGGGCGAGACGGCGCATGTGCCCGGCTTTAAGGTGGACGTGAAGGACACCACGGCGGCGGGCGATTCGTTCAACGCGGGGCTCGCGGTGTCGCTCGCAAAGGGGCACAGCCTGACAGAGAGCATTCGGTATGCGAATGCGGTGGGCGCGATGTCGGTGACGAAGATGGGCGCGCAGAGCGCGATGCCGACGGAGGCGGAGCTGAAGGCGTTTTTGGAAGGGCGATAATTTTGCTTTTTACCGATCGAGGTTTCAGATAAAATAAGTATTGTGTAAAACGACAAAGCGCTATGGAGATCATGGCGCTGTTTGTTTTATGTATAAATAGAATTATGGTAACGAGAAGTGTTATAAACAAATTATGCGCAGTATTGACAAATTGCGCATTAACAAATACAGTATACGTATCTACCAGTGTATGGATAATAACAATGTGTGTTAAACTCAAAATATTGAGCAGGCGTAGGATTTGTGCAAAGCCTCATAAATGCGGAATAACTAACAATAATATAGGGGCGAAATCCAGAGTACTTAAGAACAAATTATGTGTAGTAGTAATCACTACATGATTATTAAAGAGGTAGTCATTTTAGTGTTTATTGATCTTGAAAAATTGGGACAAAGTTATACTTTCACCGCCTTATGTGGTATTATCACCATCATAGGCTTTATTATAACGATTGTTGTTTTCTTTCGAACAAAGAGCATTGAAAGAAAATTAGAAGAGTATAAAGTAATTAAAGAGTATAATAAGATACGGGGAAAATTAAGGAGGTCTTTTCTAGAATATAGGGATGCGATTCAAGAAGACAATGCTGAGATTTATAAGATTAAGAGTAATATACTTGATGACTTAAATGCGTTTAACGAAAATTATAGAATTACGTGTAAATTGCGACAAAAAGCAAATATAAGATTATTGATTCGGCATCTGCAGAGAAGTAAAAGGCATAATAAAAATTGGATATGTAATCAATTATCTAAAATTTCGAGTTATTTGTATCTAGAAAAGGAGGATGTTTTATGAACACAATCTCTGAACATGAAATTGTAACAAAGCTTATAGAATTAACTAATGGGAAAAAAATTGACTGGTATTATCTCGATTCAGATTTTTCTCTTTATGATAACCTAAACTTAGCACCAAGAAAGACCTTTCAAGGCACCGCTGCATTACTCAATGAGTACGCAGCTTTAAACGATAATAAACTGAGGTTTGATGTTGATAATAGTTTTTATTCTTGTCTGAGTTCAAATTATCTTGTACTCTATGTAACGCCTCCAAGTAGTAATAAGGAGATACTTGCAGAGAGAATGAGTTTGTTATTAGTTCCAAAAACATATAGATCGATTAAAGAAATAAATAATGTTGAGGACTTAATTAGACTTCATACTATAATAAAATCTGGTTTTCCCAGTGCTGAAAGTATTATCGAAGATATATTTAAAATATAATAGAGTTGTATTTTATAAAAGTTTAACAAATGCCTCCTTAATCGAGTAGGAATATAAGACGAAGTAAAAAAGTCCTCGATCGCGGATAAACCGGATAGAGGACTTTTTGATAAGATCAAATCAACTTACTTAGACAGTGCCTGCTCCACAGCCACCGCCACCGCCACGGACGCACCCACCATCGGGTTGTTGCCCATGCCGATAAGGCCCATCATTTCCACGTGCGCCGGCACAGAGGACGAACCCGCAAACTGCGCGTCGCCGTGCATACGGCCCATCGTATCCGTCATGCCGTAAGAAGCAGGGCCCGCTCCCATGTTGTCCGGATGCAGCGTACGGCCTGTGCCGCCGCCCGACGCGACCGAGAAGTATTTCTTGCCGTTCTCGATGGCCCATTTCTTGTATGTGCCCGCCACAGGATGCTGGAAGCGTGTCGGGTTGGTCGAGTTGCCCGTGATGGACACGTCAACCTTCTCATGACGCATAATCGCAACGCCTTCGTTCACGTCGTCCGCGCCGTAGCATTTCACAGCCGCGCGTTCGCTGTTCGAAAACGCTTTTTCCCAGACGATCTTGAGCTCGCCGGTCGCGTAGTCGTATTCGGTCTCGACGTTGGTAAAGCCGTTGATGCGCGAGATGATGTAAGCCGCGTCTTTGCCAAGGCCGTTCAGAATCACGCGCAGCGGCGTTTTTCTTACCTTGTTGGCCGTTCTTGCGATACCGATCGCGCCTTCCGCCGCCGCGAACGATTCGTGGCCAGCGAGGAAGCAGAAGCATTCGGTTTCTTCACGCAGCAGCATGGCTGCGAGATTGCCATGGCCAAGGCCCACGACACGCTGTTCCGCTACGCTGCCCGGGATGCAGAACGCCTGCAGGCCGATGCCGATAGCTTCGGCTGCGTCCGCCGCGACCTTGCAGCCCTTTTTCAGAGCGATGGCCGCGCCGAGCGTATACGCCCACGCCGCGTTTTCAAAAGCAATTGCCTGAACGCTCTTGACGATACCGGCCGCATCCACGCCAAAGCTCTTGCAGTATTCTTCAACCTGTTCCAAACTTTCAAAGCCGTATTCCTTCATGCATTTTTCAATGCCCGCAATACGTCTGTTGTAACCTTCAAAATTCACCATAAGTCGCACCCTCCCTATTTGGCGCGCGGGTCGATGTATTTCGCCGCGCCGTCGAACTGTCCGTAGGTTCCTGTGTTTTTCGCAACCGCTTCCGCCGGATCAACGCCCTTGCGGATGGCTTCCATCATCTTGCCGAGGTTTACAAATTTATAGCCGACCACCTCTTCGTTTGCGTCGATGGCGAGCTGTGTCACATAACCTTCAGCCATTTCGAGGTAACGCACGCCCTTTTGCTTCGTGCCGTACATGGTGCCCACCTGCGAACGAAGCCCTTTGCCGAGATCTTCAAGCCCCGCGCCGATCGGCAGACCACATTCGGAAAACGCCGTCTGGGTGCGGCCATAGACGATCTGGAGAAACAATTCGCGCATGGCGGTATTGATCGCGTCGCACACAAGGTCGGTGTTGAGCGCTTCAAGTATCGTTTTGCCGGAAAGAATCTCCGCCGCCATCGCCGCGCTGTGCGTCATGCCGCTGCAGCCCAGTGTTTCGACAAGAGCTTCCTCAATAATACCTTCTTTAACATTAAGCGTCAGCTTGCATGCGCCCTGCTGCGGTGCGCACCAGCCCACGCCGTGGGTTAAACCCGAGATATCCGTGATCTGCTTCGCTTTGACCCAAAGGCCTTCTTCGGGAATAGGCGCAGGACCATGTTTTGGCCCTTTGGCCACGTATACCATTTCTTCCACTTCTCTGGAACACTGCATAGACTAAACCTCCTGATAGAATTAGAAACTGTGTATATCCATTGATAATTATTTAACATTATATCAGTAATTTTGCGCAAAGCCAATATAGAAATCTGTCTATGAAATGAAATAATCGGGAACATAAAGCAAATTATTTATTATACGCAAAATGTGCAAATTTTATACGCATGCCGCAAAAAAAATCTTTGATTATCGGCAAATTATCTGAGCCCGGGGCGCGCAGACCGACAATGTTTCACAACACACCTGCTTATAATGAATAATACTAACCACAACCGAAGGAGTGATCATATTGGCGACCGGCGCCTCTGTCAGCGAGCCGCAGCGCTCCGGCTTTTTTAACCGACACGACACACTTATCAAAAAGGCAGTCACAGCCGCAGCGCTGCTGGCATTCGGTTTTCTGATGGGCCGTATCCGGCTGATCGGGGGCATATCGCCATTTGGGCCCGCTTTGGTGGCCGCGTGCTTTTTAACGAGGCGCGATCAGGCGCTTTTTAGCGCGACGGGTGCCCTGCTTGGTGCGCTGCTTGTTCCAGAGGACGCGCTGTATATTGTATCCGTGCTGCTCGGTATCTGTGCCGCGCTTCTGATTGTGGGACAAGCCCATATGCGGCGATGGGTGGCGGTGCTGGTTACATCCGGCGCATACGCTGTGGCCGCGGCTGTTTTTAAAACGGCTGAGCTTGCAACTTATATGAAAGCGGTGCTCGAGTGCATCGTGTCGCTGCTGATGATCTATGTGTTCAGCACGCTGATCCATATGTCGGTAAACCCGGCAAAACGCACGCTTTTTTCTGTGGAGGAAACGATATGCCTTGCGCTCGGTGCACTGGTATTCGTTTGTATGTTCGGCCCGCTCAACATCAAAGGCGTTTATATCGCGAGCATTGTGGCACAGCTGCTTGTGCTCGGCATGGCGTATACGGGCGGCGCATCGTTCGGGGCGGGGGTGGGGCTTGCGCTCGGCATGGCACTTTGTTTTGGCATTTCCGCCGAGGTCACAATGATTGGTATGCTCGGCATTGCGGGTATGCTGGGTGGTACGCTGCGCAAGCTGAAAAAACCCGGTGTCGCGTTTTCGTATATATTAACCGTACTGCTTTTTTTAATCGCGTTTTTTAATCAGGTGGTCTGGCCGCTGGTGCTGATTGAAACGGGGCTGGCCGTGCTGATTTTCACACTGCTGCCAAAAAGGCTGCTCACGTTTATCGGCCGATATATCGACATCAAGACGCGCCGCGAATTTGAGTACCGCATGCATACGCGCCGCTTCAAGGAACTCACGGTAGGGCGGCTGCAGGAGGTATCGGAGGTCTTTTTACAGACGGGCGACATGTTTGCCAAGGAAGCCGAAGCCAAGATCCACAGCAATATGCAGATATCCGGTGTGCTGTCTATCGTGGCAGACAGCACCTGCAAAGACTGCGTGTTTAAAAAAAGCTGCTGGGACAAGGAATTTTTAAATACCTATAACGTATTTAACCGGCTGTTTGTGGCCTTCGAAAAGAACGGTTATCTTGATGAAACGCATATCGATGCCGTGTTTGCAAAGAAATGCTACAACGTGAAAGGAATACTCACAACGGCGGAGAGCATGTTTGCTTCGTATCTGCTGAGTCTCAAATGGCAGAAGAAGATTGACCAGTCGCGCCTGATTACTGGAAAACAGCTCAAAGGCGTGGCCAAGGTGGTGGCCGATATCGGCCGCGAGGTGGAGACGGGTTTTCAGTTCTTAGAGTATGTGGAGGAAAAAGTGGCGGCGGCGCTCGATGCGGCGAACTGCCGTGTGAAGGAGGTCTGCGCGGAGAGCCTGGGCGGCAGTGTGGCCGTGGGTGTGAAAATGAAGGGCGGCGGCAGTGAGAACGGGATCAGCCTTGAAAGCGTTGTGAGCGGCGCGTGCGGTGTGCGCATGCAAAAAGCGTCTGTCACGCCGTGCGGTGCGGGGGCTTACAGCCTGATACGGTTTGAGCAGGCAAAGCGCTATCAAACGCAAACGGGCATCGCCAAGCTCACGAAGGCCGACATATCGGGCGACAGCCATGTGGCCGTGCCGCTTAAAGACGGACGGTTTTTGCTGATGCTTTGCGACGGCATGGGAAGCGGTGAGACGGCCTACCGCGAAAGCGCCGCGGCGGTGTCGCTGGTGGAAAACTTCTTTAAAGCGGGTTTTGACGATTCGGTAATATTCGACACCATCAACCGGCTGCTGCAGCTTAAAGGTAGCGATGAGGTATTTACCACGGTGGATCTGTGCGTGCTCGATTTAAAATCGGGCAGCGCGAAGTTTACAAAGATCGGGGCCGAGAGTTCGTATCTGGTAAACAGCGAGGGGTTGATCGAGGTATCACCCGGGTCGCTGCCGATGGGGATTATCGATGAAGTGATGCCGGTGAGCGCGGCGCATACGCTCAGCGAGGGCGATATGATCGTGATGATGAGCGACGGCGTTGCCGACGAAATTCAAGGGGATGCCGTGGAGTGGTTCTCCGATATCGATATGACGGACGCGCAGAGCGCTGCCGATGCCATCATCGACAAGGCACTGAACGGGCAGCCGCCGCGCGACGACATGACCGTGATGGTCACGCGCCTGGTCAGGGAATAAGCGCAGATGATCAGGAAAGATTCTTATTCTAATAAAACCCCGTACAGTCGTGCATTTCACTGTGCAGTATGGAGCGAGACGGCATCAGTATCTTGTTTAAAATACAAGTAAACATAGCAATCAAAATGAACTGTGCAGCCGACCGCTGTCGCTAAATCGGCAGTTAAGCTGCAACCCGCTTTCCATTTATGGTGATATATTGAGTCGGAAGCATGGCCTTTGCGTCCAGCCGGAGCGAACTGAAATCTCATTCATCATAATCGAATGATTTTTACATCGCGTTGATGCGATTTCAATATCGGAATAGCAGGCGGTATTTTTTCGTGATGCAGAGAGCCTTTTCCAAGGCTCTTCTTTTGTTACAACAATTCGCCTAAATATTAAGAAAAAATTACAGCAATATTAAGAAACTATTTATTACCACGCGAAAAATGAAGGACTATCCGATATCATTGTAGAATAAGTGAAAAAATAAAAGGTTTTTGTTTTTTGTTTTGTATTTTCGGGTAATTATGACGTGAGGTGACAGGCGGTTGAAGACATCATTGCAAAAGACATTAAAACGAATACTGGCGCTGCTGATCGTGGCGATTCTCGCCGTGGGTGTGCTTGCGGCACATTTTGATACGGCACGGGCGGCGGATCTTTCCGTTGTCCGAATTAAGCTCTCTATAGGAACCCCCACTGCATTCAGCTTTTCGCTGAACGGCAATTACGGCATTGAGGGCGACGCGGGAAAAAACCTCGGGTCGGGCTCGTACACGGTGAAAGCGGAGGGCGGCACACTCAATCTTTACATGGGCAATGCGCGCATCTGCTCGGGCAGTTCAATTAAGATCGTTGAAAAGCAGCCGAATGCGGGCAGTTATAACTATGCCGCAATCAAAACGACAACATACAGCACAAACAATTACCGCGGCAATTTCGAGTTTCGTTTAAGCGGCAGTACAATCGTGCTGATCAATCATATTTACCTTGAAACCTATCTGTACGGCGTGGTGCCCCATGAGATGAGCAACTCATGGCCGCTTGAAGCGCTTAAAACGCAGGCGGTTGCGGCCAGAACATATGCGATACGTTATATGGGCGGCGGTACCTATGATATGGTGGACACACCGACGAATCAAGCTTATAAGGGCTTCAACCCCGCGCACACCAACGCGATTCGGGCGGTGGACGAAACGGCGAAGCAGGTGCTCAAGAGCGGCGATCAGCTGGTACAGACCTATTACACCGCGTCGAACGGCGGCAGCGTGGATATTCCGCAGCATGTCTGGTCGTCGAGCGCGCCGCTGCTGCCATACCATGTGGTTCAGGCCGATCCTTTCGATGTGCAGAACACCTGGAGCGAGCAGGAGGTACTGATATTCCCCAAAAACGGCTCTGCTGTGGCTTACCAGTCTATGAAAGAGGGCAAAATGGTGGCCGGTTCAAGCACGTACAGCGCCAACGCGGAACGGTATTTCAAGATTTCGGCTTTGAGTGCCGTTGCGGCACAAGGGTACATCGCAGGCGTAACAAGCGACATTACCATTGCGGGCATCAGCCGCATTATTCCGCACACCTATGAAGGCAATCACGGGCTGCCCGATGCAGCAGGCAAGAGCAACTGCATCGTTTATCAAAAGGCGGATGTGACCATGACGGTGCTCGCAAACCGGCGCGCCACACCCGAGGAGGAAGCCGCCACGGGGCAGGGGCTCATACAGGAGCCTGTGTCCGTGACGTTTACGATTGATATGCACCAGTTCGATCAGTCCGGCGGGCTGTATCAGGCCTTTGCCAACACAAGCCTGCGGCTTTTCGCGGTGGAGGAGACAGCCGACAGCTGGAACATCTACCAGCGACGGTACGGCCACGGTGTGGGCATGAGCCAGCGCGGTGCTCAGACGCGCGCAAAAGCGGGGCAGACCTATCAGCAGATACTCGCGTTCTATTTTCCGAATACGGTTCTTGAAACGCTGAATATTCAGCCCCCGGCGCTCGGAGCACCGTCGGAATCGGCGGCAACCGCCAACGCCACAGTGATCAACTGCACCAATTATGTGAACGTGCGCAGCACACCGAGCACGCAATACCCTGCCATAGGCAAGGCGTTTGCGGGGTCGCGTATTACGGTGACTCAGCAGGACGCAGCGGCAGGCTGGCACAAGATCGACTTCGGAGGCATTGAGGCATACATTGCGACGCAGTATGTTCAGATGGACGCACCGACACCCACGCCGCCGCCCGCAGACCCGGCGCCGACGGAAACACCCGTGCCCACCGAGGCACCGACACCCACGCCCGAGGCGACACCCACACCCGTGCCCTCAAAGCCCGCGATTGCGCAGACCGGCACGGTATCGGCGAGCGAGGTATATATCCGCAGCGGGCCGGGCACATCATACACGAGGCTGGGTGGTTACAAGAGGGGAGACAGCGTTGAGATTGTTGAGGCGGGGCAGGCCAAGGGCTGGCATAAGATATGGTATCAGAACACCGTCGCCTATGTATATGCCGACTATGTGAAGCTTTCGTCTCAGCAGACCGTGACCGCCAAAGGCGTAATCACCGCGTCGGTGCTCAACGTCCGCAGCGGGCCGGGTACGTCTTACGCGAAGGTGGCCGTGTTGAGCAAAGGTGCCAAGGTGGATATACTCACCGTGAAAGCCTCTGCCGGCTGGCATAAGATTCTCTACAACGGCAGCGCGGCTTATGTGAGCGCGAGTTATGTGAAGATCGACGGAACCGGCGGGAATACCGGCGGCAATACAGGCAGCCCGGCAGCAAGTTACGCCACGGTCAACGCAAGCCGGCTAAATTTCCGCAAAACGGCAAGCGACAGCGGCGCGGTCATCACCACACTGACCCGGGGAGCTGTGGTGCAGGTGCTTGAGCCGGGCGGCACATGGACGAAGGTGAAATACGGGGGCAACGAGGGCTACATGGCCTCAGTCTACCTCAAGGCGTCAGCCGCAACGTACGGCACCGTCACGGCGGGCGAGCTCAATGTGCGCAGCAGCGCATCCACAACATCCACCGTGCTTGGCAAGCTCGGCAAAGGAGACGTGGTGGAGATATCATCAAAAGGCGGATCATGGCACAAAATCAAGTATAAATCGTCTGTTGCGTATATTTATGCAGCTTACGTGAAGGTGATTTGAAACAGACTGGAAAGGGCGCGAAAAAGCGCCCTTTTTTGTCTGCGGGCAGCCGTGGCTCAAAAGGTTATCCACAATTCGTGAGATATGCGGCATCTGCGCTATAAAGCCAAAAAACCACGAAAATTATTTCGCTGAAGCCAGTTATCCACCGAAAAACAGGGGTTATCCACATGGTTTGGTGGATAACCTGTCTGATTCATCCGCAATGACGAACGATTTATAAATATTCTAAACTTAACGCTGTACGGGGAAAAAGGACGAAATTCGAAGGGATTTATACGATCCGGCGGTATTTTGTATGAATATGGAATGAACAAAATGGACGATTACAAAGGACATTCTCTGTCGAACCAAACAGATATTCGCGCCGTTCGATGGCCATCCGCGAAGCGAGAAATGAATATTAATACATTGATATTGCCCGATGCACGGTGCGCCAAATAGACCATGTGATGAGTGGTTTGAGTAAGTGATGTTTATCATAATCTGCCGTTTCCTTCATCACGGCGTATCTAAGACAAGGCTTATCCTCGAGGAGAAGCTGTCGCCGACAGGCGACTGATGAGGTGTTCGTATTGACAGCTATATATTGAACCTCATCCGGCGCTTCGCGCCACCTTCTCCTCACGGAGAAGGCCAGCTTGATGAAAAAACCCCAACCAGTCATGCATTCCACCGCGTCGTGAGGCGCAAAGCGACGTGACTATGAAGTGGAACGCATCTAACCCATGGTAAAACGCTTTAAACATGGGATTCTTCAGTCGCTTACGCTCCTTCAGAATGACAGTGACATTGTGATGCGGTTGATAACGACAGAAGGAAGATGAGGTGTTCGTATTTGACAGCCTTGTTAATGACACCTCATCCGGTGCTTCACACCACCTTCTTTACACAAAAAAAGCGGAGCTTTTTAGCTCCGCTTGTGCGTTCTAGAAGTTGTTGCGGTCACGGTAACTCTTCGGCGGCGCGGGCCTTCTGCGCGCTGACGAGGAAACCGGCCTTTTGCGTGTCGGTACCGACGGCCGGCCGGGCGTGGTTGGGGATTTGGGGCCCTGACCTTTTTTCCACAACACCACGAGCGTGACGCCGACGCCGATGATCAGCACGACGAGCACAATGGCGATGATGCCGAGCGTACCGATGGAGCCTGCGCCCAGGTTGCCGTCCGGCGCGAGCGTTTCAGTGACATCGGCCGCATCATCAAATCCGGGCGTGGCTGAGGCCGAAGCATTCTGTATTGTGACGGTGACGGGGTCGGCATTCTTCGTATACGCGTTGCCGTCCTTGTCGGTGGCGGTGAGCACGAAGCTGTATGTCGTCGTGGCATTGATATCCACCGGATATTCGATACTGGCGGTACCGCCGGCGGCCAGCGTATCGGCGGCGTACACCTCGCCCAGCGTGGCTTCGGTGACCTTCACATTGGTCAGCTCATAATCCGTGCCGTTTGTGATCATACCGGAGAAATTGATCGTGCCTGCGGCGGTCAGCTGCGGACGGTCCACCGACATTGTGAAATTCAGCCTGCTTTCCACGGTCGTCGAATCCACCGGCAGATCAATGGTCAGCGAGTTGCTGTTGACGTTTCTTATCGCGCCCGTATGGTCTTTAAGCGAGATCGAGCACGACACCTCCGTGGAGGTTTGGAACGACATTTTGAATTTGCCGGTCTGTGTACCGTTCGCGTCGAGTGTGCTCGGGTAATCCTTGGATTCGCCGTTGACGAGCACCTTGATGTCCTTATACGGCACGTTGCCGCCGTTGGTCAGCGTCAGCGTGAATTCAACCTCTTCACCCGGGGCGGGCTTTAAGTTGCTCGCAGCGAGAACAGGCTTCACGTCGCGCTTTGTCAGCGTCAGCGTCACCGGGGACATTTTGTATGCGGGCTGAGCCGCGCCGCCCGCGGAGTAGTTCACAACGGGGTTGATGGTGATGTCCTTCGCCATGGTGTAGCTGAACTTCACTGCTTTGTTTTCGCCGGGCGCAAGGGATATGGGTGAGCCAATGGCCTTGCCGCCGTTCAATTCAGGCGCGGAGACTGTAACATTCTCGAGGGTGGATTCACCCTGATTTTCGAGACGGAACTCGAATTTGACGGTATCGCCTTCGCCATACAGGGCATACGGCGTATACGCTGTTCCAGCGATTTTGGTGGTGAGTTGCTTTTTAGCTATACTTGTCGAACCTTGGATACCACTGAATGTGAATGTAATAGGTTTATCAAGCATATCGGTAGACACATCCATTGTAAAAGTACCTGGATTATCGCCTACTCCAACACTAAACTCTTCAGTCACGTTTTTATTTGTAGTATTGCAAAAGATTGCGCCAGTCATATTTTGACCGCTATCATTTCTGATGAGATATGTAAAAGTTACAGATCCGCCCTGCGCCATTGTGGTTGGATCAGGGGATAAAGTAAAACTCGACGCTGCCAGCGCCACGCTGCCAAAGCTGAACACGAGGCTCAGCAACAATGTCAATACCAAGATCAGGGATATATGCTTTTTCAAAACGTTTACCTCCTTAAGTCGTAAAACGTATTCTTTCATAAACATTATTCAAAGCTCATTCTATAGCAAAAAAATTCAAAAGTCAAACCTCGTTAGCTATACCGACAGTCCCAAAAAACGGTGAAACAGCAGAAAAAAGCCGGAAGCGGCAGCGCGCGTTCCGGCCTCATGTATCAATAAATTTTCAGACGATTACGGCATATAATAGATGCCATCGTCGGGCATTGCGCCGCCCACGGATTCGGGATTGCTCTCAAACATCATCTGAAAGTAATCATTGAGTATCGCTTTGCACTCTTCACCCGTGATAAACGAGAGACCGCAGCGCGGTATGGCCGCCTTGGCCACAGGCTCCGCACCCACAATCTGCTTGGCAACAATCGCTTTGGCAGCGCCGTCCGCGTCCGAAGTCACATAGTTGACGGAGGCGGTGTAGTCCGCAATCAGCTGATTCATGCTGGCCTGATCCTGCGCGAACGCGCTGCTCACCACGGTCACGCCCATCGGCATGCCCGCGTCGTCACCGAATATCTTCTGCCATTCCTTATTGATATCGAGCTTCACGCTCACATCGGAGTTCTGTGCGAGAACCGCCGATACAAACGGTTCGGGCAGCAGCGCAAGCGTCACATCGCCTGCGGCAACGGCGTTCGCAAGGTCGGCATGAGCGCCCATGAATTCCACGGTCACATCATCAAGGCCGTTTTCCTTGAGTATCTTATTGAGCACGTACTCAGGCGTCGAGCCCTGAGCTGTCGCATAGATCGTCTTTCCCGCGAGGTCTTCAATGCTGTTCACCGTATCGCCGTTCTCCAAAATATAAAGCACGCCCATCGTGTTGACGCTCACGATTTTGATCCCGCCCTTCATCTTGTTATACAGCACCGCCGCAAGGTTGGAGGGAATCGTCGCCACGGTGGCTTCGCCGCTGATAATTTTGGGGCTGATCTGATCCGGGGTTGTGAGCAGGCTCACCTCATAAGCGGGGTTGTCGAACAGCTGAATCATGCCCATGCCCGTGGGGCCCGCAAGTGTGGCCACCGTGAGCGGATTATCCTCGCCGTAAGCGGCAGAGGGCTCAGGCGTGGCTGTGGACGCTTCTGCTGCCGATTCGCTGGTTGCCGCGGATTCGGATGGAGCGGACGAAACCGATTCCGTCGCGGGCGCGCCGCAGGCCGTGAGCATGGCAAGCGCCATCACCAACACCATCAATACAGTCAATACTTTTTTCATCTTTAAATCTCCTTATTGTAATTTGATATAATTATGCAATTTTTCTCCTCGGTCAAGAGCAATACGCGTTATTTGGCTCCCTCTGAGAGGGAGCTGTCGCCGCAAGGCGATTGAGGGAGAGAGCGTTTTGCTTGGTTCATCCAAAACCTTATCAAGCCTTTGACCCCTTGACCTTGCGCTACACCTCTTTTTTGCTGACGGATGTTTTCACCTGTACATCGGGTATCAGACCGAGCTTGCCCGTTAAGCTGTTGATTTCGTTCAAATCGCCCACGAGCGTAATCGTGATCACGGTGACGCCGTGCTCCTGAAGCGGAAGGCCCATGCGGCCCTTGATAAGCCCCTTGAAACCGGCAACAAGCGCGTTGAACTCGGCTTGATCGCGCTCCGGGTTTTCGAGTATGGCGGTGATCACCGCGATTCTTTTCATAAGAAACCTCCTTTGGCTGCTAAGCCAAAAAAACCTGCCGGAAAGGCAGGTTGACAAAGCACAAACATAACGGGATCCGTTTGAGTATTCTGCAACGCGCCTTCCGGTGTAGACGATGAATCTTTGCCGTCAGGTTAAGTTTATGGTTTTGCGTGACACGCAGAAGACAGTATCTCTTGCGTATCTTGTGTGAATAATATCACAAAGGAAAGAAAAAAGCAATCGCTATTTCGGAATCTTTTGCAGGTATTTTGATTTCACAGGCAAGTCGTTGAAAACCCTGCAGCGCTGTTGTAGAATGGAAAAAACGTTAGATGAGGATACGCAGTGAAAAGAATTTTTGATATCAAAGAGACGTCGGAAGCCGCGGCGGACAAGGCGCGTCAGCGCGTAAGAAACCTCGTGAAGCCGATCGGCAGCCTCGGTCTGCTCGAAGAGTACGCGGTGAAGCTCGCTGGCGTATTCGGCAGGACAAACTTTCCGCCGATGAAAAAGGCGGTTGCCGTGTTTGCGGCGGATAACGGCGTGTGGGACGAAGGCTATACGCCCGTGCCGCAAAGCGTAACGGCGATGCAGGCGGTGAACATGACCAAAGGCATCACGGGCGTGGGCGCTCTTTCGGCCTGCGCGGGCGCCGATGTGTTTGTGTACGATATGGGCATTCGCCATTTCAAGGGCGCGAAGGGCATTGAAGACCGCCGGGTGGGCAACGGAACAAACAACATTGCCCAAGGCCCCGCCATGGATATCACACAGGCCATGCAGGCCATCGCACACGGGATTGACGCGGCGGAGGCGCTGGCGGACAAGGGATACCGGCTGCTCGGCTGCGGCGAGATGGGCATATGCAACACGACGACGTCGGCTGCGGTGCTTTGCGCGCTGACGGGGGCGGACCCGGAAGATGTGGTGGGGCGCGGCGCGGGGCTGACCGATGAGCAGCTGCAAACGAAGCTGGATGTGGTACGGCGCGCGCTGAGCGTCAATCAGATTGATTCGGATAACGTGCTGGGCGTGCTGAGCGCCGTGGGCGGATTCGATATTGCGGCGATGGCCGGGTTTTATCTCGGCTGCGCTTACAGGCAGATTCCCGCGGTGATAGACGGATTCATTTCCGCGGTGGCGGCGCTGGCAGCCAGCCGGCTGAACCCGGTGACCGCGCAGTACATGTTTGCGTCGCATCAAAGCGCGGAGCCCGGCTTTGCCACGGTGATGGACGCGCTTCAAATGGAAGCGCCGCTTAAGCTCAATTTACGGCTTGGCGAGGGCAGCGGCTGCCCGCTTATGATGCAAATACTCGACGCGAGCGCGGCGATGCTGCAAAACATGGCGACGTTCGAGGAAGCCAGAATCGATGCGAGCAAGCTCGTGGACATCAGCAAATAGCTTTATATATAGGAGGAAACATCATGTTCAGACACATCGTATTTTTTAAGGTGAAGCCGGAGGAGCAGCACAAAATACCCGAGGCGGCGGAGAAGCTGCGCTCGTTAACGGCAGTGCCCGTGGTGCGCGGCGTTGAGGTGGGACTCGACGAAGTGAAGAGCGGACGGTCATACGACATCGCGCTGATTGTGGACACGGATTCGCGCGCAGACTATGAAGTGTACGACCAGCACGAGCTGCACCAGCCGGTCAGGCAGTTTATGCGCAGCATTATCGAGTCGTCCGCGACTGTGGATTTTGAACGGTAGGCAGACAATGCTTCGTCAGGCCTTCGCTAAATATCACGTAAGTAGGGAACGACCTCTGTGTCGTTCCTTCAGTTCTGCTGACAGAGGATCGACGAAAAATCTTTGATAGGCAATACCGCAATCTTCCGTCACGCTGCGCGTGCCACTTCCTTTCCAAAGGATGCCTTCACAGGGCTTGCTGATTGAGGATTGTTCTGTTAATTACTCAGTCCCTCTCCTGCATAAAGCCTAACAATGCGCATTGCCCAAGCCTCCCTCAAGAGGGAGGTGGCAATTGGCCGATGTTAATCGGGCAATTGACGGAGGGAGTGGGTAAAGCTGACAAGCCCAAGCAAGCTGCAGCTGATATCAGATCAATGGCTCAATAGGGCGGGCGTCCCATGGACGCCCCTACGGATACAAAGCCTTTGATGCTCATTAAGTTGATTTTATATGAAACGGTTCCTGCCGCAATCCTCCGTCACGCTGCGCGTGCCACCTCCTTTCAAAAG
>JAEXTV010000028.1 GCA_023406895.1 Bacillota bacterium
AGAATTGATAATACTTTTCATAAGTAACCTGATCATACTGATTATAAAGGCCTTCGACTTCTTCAGCAGTTGGAATATTCTCAAAATCGGTATCCAGTTCATACACATGAAGGAATATTTCTAGGTTTTTATCGTATATTAAAACCCCTTTGGCAAGTTCAACTATGTTAGAATCTTCAAGTTCTCCATCATAATTCGGAGGTATTAACAAACCCATGTATCTCATTATCTCTATAAATTCTGCCTGCATTTCTTCCTGAGTAGGCGGTTCTTCATTCTGCTTCACTTGTTGACACCCGCACAAAAGTAAGGCGTTAAGTAAAGCAGTTATTAATAACAGTATTATTCTCATTTTTGTGTTCTTCATGGTTTTACCTTTCAAATTCTTCTATTGAAAAAACTGTTCAAGTTGCTTTATTTGCTCGTAATTAAGATGGTTCTCATCTTGTTGCAAGATTTCCTTTATATCTAATATCTTCTTTTCATCATCACTTAAACTACTCAGAGATATCGTCCCATAATTAATTGCCGCTTCAATATTTTTTAATTTATCCTTACAAGAATTCAATGCATGTTCAATATCTTCTTTATATTTATCTTTTTCATAGTCTCCATAACTTAAATACCAATCCCTATAAACTTTCATATCCAACTTCTCAAGCGAATCGTCTTTGAAACTCTGTTCAATAATTTGTGCATTCAAATTAAGCTTACAGCCTGTTTTTGTTTCATAGGCCCTAAGGGCCATATCTAGCTGGGTTGGGTCAATAGACCATTGGTTAAGCGCTACCTTCCCATCAGGGGTAACGCTGACAGACGCACCCAATTGAAGCGCCCTGTATATATGTTCATCTTTAATCATTGAAATCAGGTTGTCAACCTTCTTGTTATTCTCATCAACATCGCTGAACAGCGTCAGGGTTTCCACTCCAAATTTAGTGGCTTTTTTAATAAAGCTCATTGATCCAGCTAATTGTAGAAAACCTTCAGCATAACCTTGAACCACGCCAAGACTCTTTTTAAGCAGTTCTGACCCCACATCCCTTCTGAACGATTCAAGAAGAGGGACGGTGGTTTCTTCAAAAATTGCGGACATATCATTTCTAAATTGATATACAGAAATGGGCTGGGTCACATCACCTAACCCTTCACTTAGAAAACTGACTTTATAGTCCCATTTTGTAAACGACCCTGATATATTATCAACTTGTATTGAGAAAAATTTAGAAGGGTGCTGAAATAATACATTATCATTTATATATAGAGAACTGGCCTGCATCGCTACTTGATTCAATATCGCACAGTTTGCAATATATTTATGAATATCACTTTCAGTATTGCTCAAATTCTCATATGACAGATCCATATTCTGAACTTCAAGCTCGTATAACCCAGCCATAGTAATAAATACTGGGCTTATATCCCAATATGAGTAGTGTGAGTCGCCTGAATCATCCATATTTTGAAAATAAGAGTTTAGTATAAACTGACCTTTATCTTTCTCAGGCATATCAGTAAACATATTTATCATTGCTGTATACATTTCAACAGGAACTTTTTTAGAATCTTTCTGCATGATATCTCTGATCTTTTCAAAGTCATACTCGTATATTCTATTCCCATCTTCATCCGTCGTTGCGCTGCACAGCCTGTCCGTATAAATTGCCACAAGTGCGGGTGCCATGGTGTTTTGTATGTCTATATTGAAATTCGCAGAATCAACGTTCGTTGAGCGGCCCATGATTGAAGCCAGCTTTAAAATGTAATCGCGGCAATGGGAAAGCTCCGTGCATTGACCATCGATTTTAACACTATAGCGTCTGTCCACTTTCTCAATGTTTTCAAAAATCTTAATGATTTGATCTTTCGTGGTTTTGTTTTTATCAAAAACAGCTTTATAATAATCGGATGTCCCTTTCACCGCATCCGATACATCGACGCCCGCTGCACTCATAATTTTGGGGCTTGAAAATGTTTCGTTGTCACTAATGCAAGATAGTAAACGCGTTTTTGAATCTGATGTGAAATCTCTTTTCATTCCTTAACCCTACCTTAGAGGTCCATATTGGAGGCCGCCTTTTTGTCAGCCGCCGCATACGATCTCGCCGTGTTCGACATAAAAGTCACAGTTTTGCCCACCAGTTCTTTAAGCGCCTTATGAATGCCGCTGTACATCAGTAGCGTCTGCTTAATTTCTTCAGGCGTGGGGCCGCTTGACAGTATGGCAGGCGGCACAATCGTAAGTCCCGCGATCTCTGAGCTTAGGGCCCTTAATTTATCGATATCTTGGCTGAAGTTTTTAAAATTGACTTTAATGTTTGAATCCATATATGTCCTCCTAGAACAAATACTTATCAGTGCTGTCGATTTCAGTTAGATAGTTTCTTATGAATAATTTGGTGTCCAGCGATATTTGTCCCAAGTCACCAAGCATTTTAGATGCATACGAAATAAACGCGTCCATACTTTTTGCGGCATCACCGTCCGTCAGAGCGTTTCCCCTGATCGAATTTAATATCAGGATATATTTATAGAATAAAACCTCCAGTTCCCCACCGGTTTTATTGCAAAAGTCCGCAAGGTTTTGAATCTCGGCATCATAAATAATCAGTTCCACGCTTCATACCCCCTCTATCGTCTCAGTTGGGCTTTGAGGTCATCTATCTCGTCTTCTAGCCTGCTGATTTTCTTTTTTATAGTTTTTATCTCTTCTTCAATGCTGTCGGTTTTCTTCCCGATTCTTTTTTTCGCGTCGTCAAGACCGCTGAGCGCGTTTGAGCTTTTTGTTTTCACGAGGGTTCTCATACCGCTGGAATATGGGCTGGTAATCCTCGAATTTGCTGTTATGCACTCCATTTCACCAATCTTTTTGAGGCGCGCAGATTGAGAATCTGAAACGCTGTTCTTGAGCTTTGTCACTTTATCCAGCAGGTCGTCAAGGTCATCAAGCTTTTTCTTAAGCTGCTTTATGTCGTCCTCGAAATCGTCAATGGCCTTTTGCTTTTCGCGTATTTTCGCGTTTATCTGGGTTTTATCCACTAGATATCCTCCTATTTGTGTGATATCCATGAACTCACATATCGTCTCACATAAATATCATTAAAAACAATGACGGCTGTTTAATACTTCTTTGTCCCACCCTAACGTCTCTTATCATCCTGATGAGTAAAAATTGAGTGCCCTCCGGTATCACCACGACGCCGGAGGGCGCATAAAACTTAGACGCCGAATTTCTGAGAGATGTTGCGATCCAGCTCTTCCACAGCCTTCGCTGTCGCATCAAGCTGCCCGGCAATGTCGTCAATCAGCTGACGCATGTTGTTTAACGAGGGCTAAGCAATGTCCTACCTTTCCACAATGCCTAATAAATAGTTGCGTATCTCATGAAACCCCGTGTACGCACTGCCAATCATTCCGTAATTCGCAATACGTCCGTCTTCCATCTCAAACGCTAATGACCAGTTGACATTCTGCGTGCTGTCTCCAAAATCTTCATCGGGTTGATTCGCATCCCAAGTCAGAATATCCGTGTTTCTGATGATAGCGATCAGGCCCTCTCTGTCGTCGGCCTTGAGAGACACTTTGGTTACGTCATCGTACTCACAGTGATCGATAATATCCCCCTCGCCGAAATAGAGGATACCGCTTTCAAAATCCACCGCCATGCTTTGCACAGATGTCCCTTCGTTCAGGTACCAGGCCAAGCGTTGAATCTCACCTATATCGTCTTCGTTCAGGCCTGCTTTTGGCGCATTGAACATGTATTGATAGCTGATTTGCGGCGGTGCCGACAATATTTTTTTATACGCTTCAATGGTCGGTAAAATATTACACGCTTGAATACTCTCTTCTGTTAGCCCCCAATAATTAATAAAGGCGTCAATATCCATACCATCAAAAGCCTCTTCGTTTATATTGAAGTATTTCAAAAGATATTCCTTTGTCACCAATTCCTGTTCTTGCATTATCTCTTCTCCTTTATCATCTGTTTTTACGTCCGTCACGGTATCTCCCGGGGGCACGCTTTTGGTTTCTTTGTCATCTATCGGTGTACATCCCACTATGCCGAAGCTGGCTCCCAGAATCAAAGCTATATGGAACAAAATTATTAATCGTTTCATGGAACTACTCCTTCATGTTAATCTTATCTGCCATATCCTGTGTCATTGTATCCATCATCTTTACCGCTTCCGGGAAATACGTTTCCATAGATTTGATTGCTGCCGTATTTCCAGTCATCTGATAGCTGAAATACTCGGCCCAAAGTTCACTTCTTTGCGCATAAGTCTCGTCTCCGTTCTGGTCATACCAATAATGATAATCATTAATCGATTGCCCATTGCTGGGAGAGTGGGTATATGAACCTGCAATGGTGTTATTCGTGACACCTCCGTAAACATCTGAAGCAGCTTCGTTAACAGGACCTTTCAGCTTTACGTTTTTATAATCAGTAATAATTAAATTTCGATAACCAATCTCTGTACTATTAAGCCCCTTTGTGTCGCCCCCATACATTAAGCTATCAAGAATCCTCTGAGTACTATCAGCATTTTGAGTATAAACTTTTATTGATTCCGAAAGGTTTTGGCGCACATCATATTTTAGAGCATCTTGCAAAGTAACCGTTCTCCCAATTTTACTGGAATTAAGAGTATAATCACGTGACCAATCATTCATTCGGTTTCCAATTACCGATTCTTCAAAATTGTAATCTATGGCATGACCGCATTCATGAAAAAAAGTTGTATAAGGGCCTCTCTTATTGCCCGCCTCACCAGATATATTAACATTAACAGTATTGGGGGGAATCTTCTTCTCGCTTTTATCAAGAAGATAGTATATACTCCCGCCTGACGTGAAATAGCCGAGTCCTTCAAGTTTAGTTTTTGTAAAAGTATTATCTTCATACCTATTGAACGAAACCGTTTCACCCAGATTGAAATCATCTATCATATCGAAGTAGACAGTTCTATATGGTTCATCCGCAGAATAAGTAATCACTTTAATATTAACTTTATCTTTGTCGTCTATAGGTGTCAATCCGCTATCCAATAAATTGTCCATCCGCTTAGCGTATTCCGGATTCTCTTTTTCAAATTCCATAATCAATATAATATTATCTAAATCTTCGGGATGCTTTTTTAGATATTCGGGGTAAGCCACATAAGCTGCATGCTCTTTCGCCAATTTTTCAAGTTCTTTATTATGCATATTTGTTAAAGTTGCAAACCCCGATGTGTCCATATGAATTGTCGCAGGATCAAGCATTTGTATGCAGTATGTCAGTTTTTTGACGAAGCGCTCCATCTGATAACTCAAATCCAACATTTTTATGCTGCATGTGCCATCAACCGATTCTATATTGCTTAATATCTTATCCAGCTTTTTATAACCAATATTGTGCTTATCAATCACATGGTTATGAAAAGCTGTGAGATTATCCACATTATCTTTTATATTCAGCTCTTTCATTAGAAAAACATCAGAAAACCAATCAGATATAACCCATTCCTTAGAATTTTCTACAACATTGCCTGATATCTGATAAAGCTGGTCTACAGCTGCTTGCGAAAAGTCTCTCTTGATGCCACTCATTTACGGACACCTCCCGCAGTCATTTTCTGTGCGCATAATTTATCTGCTTCTTTAAACTCTTTCATTGTGTTTTGCAGCAAGGTAATGGTTTTATTCAAAAGCTGTATAAACATCTTATTCATTGACGAATAGTGTCCATACAAAGCTTTCATTTGATCACCTGTGCTTCCGACCGTCTCTATCTCAAGCTCAAAACGAACTTCTTCACACTCGGATACAAGTACTTTCATCCGCGATATTTCTGCTTCTATCACAGAATAATTTACCTCTATTTTAGGCGGCATTTTTTACCTCCGATTAAAACAAATATGAATCAGCTTTGTCGACTTTTTCGAGAAATGATTTTGCCTCTCGTTCAACATTTTCGGATACTGATCCCACTTTTCCCTTCTGCTTGCTCAAATCCTCTTGGAATATACCTAAATTTGTCGCTACTCTACCCAGCTTAATGCCGCTACGCTTAACCCTTTCTAAAGAAGCACAGTAGCTTGCAAATCTTAACTCAAATTCAAACCCGAGTCTTTTTAGCTCTTTACTGAATTCTCTGCAGTTTTCATCAAGAACAACGACATCTCGCTTCATACTGTATGCCATTACTAAACCTCCACGTTTACCTGTTTAATATTCTGATCTTATCTTCAAGTTTAGAGATATTACTATTTAAAAGACGAATAGTCCTGCGATTTTCATCTATTTGTTCACGAACTCGTGAAATTTCTTTGTTAATCACACCAACAGACTCTTCAATACGTGATACTGTACGCCTTGCGTCCGTTCCGCCAGACAAATCCAACATTCCGGAAGACATTTCTTTTGCGAAACGGTTTCTATTAGACAATACAGACAGACGTTTTGCCTCATTCTTATTGGCGCTTAAGAAGCGCTCAAATTCATCTTTGACCCGCTTATGTGTTGAGTTCAGTTTTTCTAACCCTTTAAGACGTTCCTCAAGACTGCGTATTTCCTTTTGAAGGTGCGATATCTTATCTTCATACTCTCTGATATCTCTTTTGCAGTCATTAATGCGATTCTTTATGGCATCATCATTTATTGACCCCATTTGAACTCCTCATCAATCAATTAATCTTTGTTTTTACGCAAGCAAAAATTGTGTTGCCCTCCGGTATCATCACGACGCCGGAGGGCATATAAAACTTAGATGCCGAATTTCTGAGAAATGTTGCGATCCAGCTCTTCCACAGCCTTCGCTGTCGCATCAAGCTGCCCGGCAATGTCGTCAATCAGCTGACGCATGTTGTTAAACGAGGGCTTAAGGGAGCTGAACTGCTGTGCAAACTTGCTGCTTGCTTCGCCTTCCCATTCCTGCTGCAGATTGTTGATTAAGCTCTGCATCTTGGAAATAACGCCCTCAAAAGTGGATCCTTCTGTGCGAAACTGAGTTGCTCTGCTGCGCATTTGATCAGGGGTAATTCTGATTTGTCCTGCCATTTTATTTTCTCCTTAGTTTATATTTCGCCCGCTATCAGGCATTTTTCGCTGTGCAAGTCATTATTTTTGCCGCTCTCTTGGTGTCAGTATGTAATTTTGTCATTTATTGAGATGTGTTATTAGAAAAAATTATAAAATCATATTTATAATATGTCAAATATTTATTTATTATTACATTTTTTCTATCTATCAAAAAATAATTGTATTGTTTATCGCTTTACTATATTTATTGTGTGTGTTAGTATTTTGGTACAATTTAAATGATTATATACTCTTTAGTCTTTTTATGTCTTTATATGATAGCTATTGGGTCTGTATCATTGGCAGATGGATTTATCGGAGTGTGGCCATGGCAAAGATAAAGGTACTCCTCGCGGATGAAGATGAAAGATATTTGGCGCCTCTTGAACGCCGGTTCATAGACGGCTTAGGCGTCAATGCCGATATCAACGTGATAACAGACAAAAACTATTTGAACACATTTTTCAGCAAACCCCAGAGCCTAGACCTGTTAATGATTAACGAAGATTTTTACGATTCCGGCATAGGCAGACATAATATCGGCTGCATCTTCCTGCTTTGCGAGCAGCCGCCCGAAGCAAATTCAACCGACGATCTCGATATCAAAAAAATATACAAATACACGAGCGTGAAAGAAATATTCAACGAAGTCTTTCACAGCGCATCGGCAGCGGTACAAACGCACGCTTCCCGCAATGAAGAGACGCGTATGATTATGTTCTATTCTCCCATCGGCGGCATCGGGACAACTTCCTTGGCCGCAGGTTTGTGTACATGCTTTGCAAGGCAGCATAAACGGGCGCTGTTTGTCGGCACCGATAATCTCCAGACATTTGGGTGGATTCAAAAAAACCAATCCTCCCTTGATCAAACCATAGCAAAGCTGCTCTCAACACAGAGCGAGGACGTTTATGAATACGCGAAAGCTTATATTCGCAATGGCTCTTACGATATGCTGCCCCCGTTTCAAAGCTCTTTGTCATCACTCAACTTAAAAGCAATTCAGTATGCGCTGCTGCTCAAACTGGCGAAATCCTCCTCCGACTATTCATTCATTGTTGTTGATCTTCCGAGCGATTTTTCCGAAGACGTTTCAAAGCTGTTGAGTTTATCAGACCATACCGTTATTGTGACCGGTCAGGACAGCGTTTCTATTCACAAGCTCAACTGCCTGCTCAGCAATATTGACTGCTCTGACCAGAGCCGTTTTTACTTTGTCTGTAATAAATACAAAGAGAGTGAAGACAATCAGCTTGTGATGCAGGATGGCGTTAACAAAATCCATATTGAAGAATATATCAACGAAGACCGCTTCATACCCGTATCGGATATCGACTACTTTGCAAACGACAAGTCACTGCAAAAGCTTGCCCTAACGTTTATCGCTTGAGGTGCTGAATGAACAAGAATCGCATTGTTGCTGTTTTGTACTTGAAACAGCTGGATAAAAAGGTCGACATTGATGTTCCGCTCGATATCACCGCCAATGACCTCATCATCGGGTTAACCAAGGCCTTCGATTTGCAGCTCGATATCAGCGATCTGTCGAGCTGCTGCCTTAAAACCGAGAATCCGATCGCTTTATTGCGGGGAGATAAAACTTTGGCAGATTTCGGGCTTCGCAACGGAACCGTCATTAATTATTTGCTTTAGGGGGTCGTATGGATAACCGATTCAAAGCGATCATCACAAATAAAAGGCTGTTTAAAGAGATCGATTTGCCTTCCGATAAAGACACCTTCAGAATCGGAACCACAAAAAGCTGCGATATCCGGTTCAGCAAGGAGCTTTTTTTTACCGATTTCGAAATTCTTTTTGAAAATCAGAGCAACGTCTGGACTATCAGCTGTGATGACAATATCTTTATCTCGCTTGACGGTATTATAAAGCTGGTTCACAAAGAACTGTCCCATGGGGACACCCTTATTATCAAATATCACGAATCGAAGCAAGAGGTTTTTCGCATCAATTACGTCTTCGATTTCGACTCGGATAATAAAAACTATGACAGGATTATTGACATTAACGGCTGCGCGTCTTTGCAAATAGGCGGAAGCAGCAACTGCGACATACAAATTCATGACCCTTTAATAGGGTTTGATTCCATCACGTTATTCATGAAAAACGGGCATACATATATTCAAGATAATCAAACGAAGTATGGGCTGTATGTGAACGGCTGCAGACAAAGCGGCCAGGCCCAGCTTTTTGATTATGACTTTTTTTCGATTGTCGGTTTCAGCTTCTATTATAAATATGGAAAGCTTTATACATCATCGTCCGATAAAATCGCAATCAACGGGATCAAATTCGAAGACGTGCTGGAAAGCAAAACAAAACTGAAGTACCCGAGATTCAATCGTTCCACGAGAATCAGGCCCGTCATTCCAACGGATAAAATCTCTGTTTTAGACCCTCCGGCGGAGCCCACAAAACCCAAAAGCAACATCGTCATGCAATTATTGCCCGTACTTGGCATGCTGGCCGTAACCGTGGTGCTAAGAGGGGCGATGCCCGATTCGGGCGGCGGCTTTGTTATTTTCAGCGTTTGTTCAATGGGCGTGGGTGTTATCACTTCGGCAGCCAGCATCGTAGGAGACCGGCGCCGTTTTAAAAAAGATATCGTTCAAAGAAAAGAGAAGTATCTGAGATATATATCTAATAAGAAAGCAGAGCTCGCCGAGTGCCGCCGGGAAGAGCTTGAGATTCTTGATGAGCTCTATTATCCTGTCCCTCGCGCAATGCAGTTCGTCAGCGACTTCTCAAATGAGCTTTTCAACCGTGCCCAGGATGACGAAGATTTTCTAAACGTCCGTATCGGAACAGGCGCCGTCCTCTCTGCCAGATCGATAGATTACAAAGCCCAGGAGAAATTCGAAGGCGATGATGAGCTGGCCAATCTGCCGGAGCAGCTCTCTTTCGGTTATCAGTATATCACCGGAGCCCCTATCGTCATCGATCTGAAAGCGAACAACGCCGTCGGTGTTGTCGGGGACGATAATAAGCTCAGCAGTCTCATGAGAATCATCACGGCAGACATCAGCATCAGGCAGTATTTCAGCGATATTAAGCTGTTCTATTTGGTCAACGAAGAGAAGCAGCATCTTGTTTCGAGCCTGAGACTGCTCCCCCATCTGCAGAATAACGACTTGGGCATAAGAAACATCATTTGTGACGATGAAAGCAAAAACATCCTTTTTGAGTATCTATACAGAGAGCTCTCCCAGCGCGAAACTCAGAAAACGGTATTCCCGCGCATCATCATTTTTGTACTCAGTGATCTTGGAATCAAGCGGCATCCGCTGTCCCAGTTTATCGAAAAGGCACAAAGCTGCGGCGTCACGTTCATTTTCTTTGAGAACCATGTGGAATTGCTGCCGAGCGGGTGCGATACCGTTGTGCAACTCAGCGATACGGATACCAGCGGTGTTGTGCTCAAAAGCAAAAACTCAACGGATGCGACCAATTTTTCATATGACACCATCAATGATCGCGATATATCCCATATCGTCGATCGATTGGCGCCTATCTATTGCGAAGAGGTCAGCCTGGAAGGCTCATTGACAAAGAACATTTCGTTTTTTGAGCTGCTGAATATCCTCACCGTGGAAGATCTTGATTTACATCAACGCTGGTCATCTTCGAGAGTGTATGATTCTATGGCGGCTCCTCTCGGTGTCAAATCAAAAAATGAAATCGTTTGTCTCGATTTAAATGAGAAACATCACGGCCCCCACGGGCTTGTTGCCGGAACAACCGGATCGGGCAAAAGCGAAGTGCTCCAGTCGTACATTCTTTCGATGGCAACCCTATTTCACCCGTATGAAGTGGGCTTTGTGATCATCGATTTCAAGGGCGGCGGCATGGTCAATCAGTTTAAAGAGCTTCCGCACCTGATCGGTGCCATCACCAATATTGACGGCCGAGAAATTAACCGTTCATTACTTTCTATTAAAGCGGAACTTCGAAAGAGACAAGAATTGTTTGCGCAAGCCGGCGTGAACCATATCGACGCCTATATCAAGCTGTATAAAAACAACGAAGTAAAAATCCCTCTTCCCCATTTAATATTGATCGTTGATGAATTTGCGGAACTCAAGATGGACCAGCCCGAATTCATGAAGGAATTGATCAGCGCCGCACGTATCGGCCGCAGTTTGGGTGTGCACCTCATTCTCGCAACCCAGAAGCCGAGCGGCGTTGTTGACGCTCAGATTTGGTCGAACTCCAAATTCAGGCTTTGCCTGAAAGTGCAGAACAAGGAAGACAGCAACGAAGTGCTCAAAACGCCATTGGCTGCAGAAATCAAGGAACCCGGCCGGGCCTATTTGCAGGTTGGCAATAACGAAATATTTGACCTGTTTCAATCAGCTTACAGCGGCGCACCCGCAAATCAGGATGCATCGGTTTCACAGAAACAATTTGAGATCTACAGTGTATCCCTATGGGGCCGCCGCACGCCTGTATATATCAAAAAACCGGATAAACAAAAGAACAACGGCAGCACGCAGCTTGATGCCACGATTGAATATATCAGCGACCATTGTATCAAAACACACATCTCACGGCTTCCGGGCATCTGTCTCCCGCCGCTTGAGGATTATATCGATTATCCCGAGGCAGTCATGATGAAAGATCCGCTGCGTACGATTGTCCCTCTGGGGGTTTTTGACGATCCGAACAACCAGCGTCAGGATATTGTTTATCTTGATCTGTCCGCCGGACATACCATGATTGTCGGATCATCACTGTACGGTAAAACGAGCCTCCTGCAAGTGGTTATTCGCGGAATCGCTGATTATTATTCTCCGCAGGAAGTCAGCTTATATATTCTGGATTTTGGTTCTATGGCTTTAAAGGTTTTTGATTCTTTGGCGCATGTCGGAGGTGTTGCCGTTCCGTCAGAAGATGAAAAACTGAAGAATTTCATCCGCATGATCAAAAACGAGATCGTTTCAAGGAAAGAAGCGTTTTCAAGGCTCGGCATCACTTCTTTCGTATCATACAGGGAGGCCGGTCATCAGGATCTGCCCCATATCATTATTATGATGGATAATTTTATTGCCGTGCGTGAACTCTATCCAGACTATGAAGATGATTTGCTCTACTTCTGCCGGGAAGGTGTGGCGGTTGGAATCAGCATGGTGGTTACATCTTTGCAGACAAGCGGCATCAGCTACCGATATATGAGCAACTTTTCGAATCGAATCGGCTTGTTTTGCAACCAGAGCGACGAATACGGCACATTGTTTGACCGCTGCCGGATGGAACCGAAAAATGTTCCCGGACGCGGCCTCATTTCAATCGACAAAACTGTCTATGAATATCAAACGTATATTGGTTTTAAAGGCGAAAAAGAAATTGACAGAGTCTCTGAAATTAAAGCCTATATACAGTCCGTAGCAAACAAGTATACAGAGCAGCACGCTGTGAACATACCCGAGGTGCCCCAAATCCTTGATATGAATTATCTGAGTACCAATTATAAACACGTCCGTCCTTACCAGATTCCGGTTGGCATCGATTATGATACCGTCAATTTTGTTACCGTCAATTTGAATAAAGTAATGTCTATAGCCATTACCGGCCGGGAAAATTCGGGCAAAACCAATTTAGTCCGTATTTTTATGAAGTATTTCGAACAAAATGCCCTGCCGATGCGTGCATACCTTGTGGACGATTTCGACAAGCAGCTTAGCGAATTTGCTTCGCTGCCGTTTGTCATGCAATACACCAGCAATCCCGAGGATTTAAAAACCACACTTCATACAATCAGTGAAGAACTCGATACCCGTCTTGAAAAGGTTCACGATAAAGGTTATGAAGTTTTGTCTGATGAACCGCTGCTTCTCTGTGTGGTTCAGAACAGCAGTTTGTTCAGTTCCGGCGGCTCAGGTGATGCCGCAGCAGATATGTTAAACAATATTTTAAAGAATTACCGGCAGCTCAAGTTCTGCATCATATTCGCAAGTATTGAAAATGTGAATGTCAACTATAACTCTCCCGAGTTGCTGCGCATGAGCAAAGACTCAAATCACATTTTCGTCTGTGATGATCTTGCGAATTTAAAGCTTGTCGATTTAAACGGCTCCTCTGCTCGCCAGTATAAAAAGCCGATTGACCTCGGAGATGCATACATGATGACTGAAAAAGGAATACAGAAATTGAAAACGATCCATATATAGATAATTTTTGTGTGTATGCATTAATTATTCTCTATATGCTATTGAATGATTTAATGTCACTAAATATAATATAGTGGAATATGGTGCTATTTTTTAAACAAATATGTCATGTGTTCATGGTTTTTCGCATCGATATCACACCACAAATAGCGTCCATACTACTGATTTTAATATCCTTAAACTATGCCGTCATTATCGCTTTGTAAAATTTGATGGCTTAGATTTTTCATAGGGAGGGTAACGTTTGGGCACTATTGGTACAGTATTAAGGGAACGCTACGAAATTATTGCCGAGTTGGGCAAAGGCGGAATGAGCACAGTTTTTCTTGCGAAAGACAGGGTTCTGGATTCATATTGGGCTGTCAAACAAGTCAAAAACAGCACCAGCATCGATATAGAGGCGTTTAAAAAAGAAGTTGAATTGCTTTCAAGCCTAAGCCATTCTGATATTCCGAGAATAATCGACCGAATCGAGATCGGTGAGGACTTCTTTGTCATCATGGATTTTATCGATGGCATCTCTCTCGGAAAAAAAGTGCTTGTTGACGGGCCTTTACCCGAGAATGATGTGATTGAATGGGCAAAAATGCTCTGTGATGTGCTTGAATACCTTCACACTGTCAAACAAAACCCAATCATTTACCGCGATATGAAGCCGGATAATGTGATGTTGATCAACTCCGGTCGTGTCAAGCTTATCGACTTTGGAATAGCCAAAGAATGCCGGCGCGGAGAGCGCCAAACGGGCTCAAGCATCGGGACGCGCGGGTACGCAGCACCCGAACAGTACAAGGGAGCCAGCAACGTTCTTGATGAACGCACCGATATTTACAGCCTTGGCGCGACGCTCTTTTTTCTTGTCACAGGGGTTGTTCCCGGTAAGCCGCCCAAAGCCATTCGGCCGATACGGCAAATTGATCCCGCTTTGTCGGAAGGCCTTGAATACGTTATACTCAAGTGCACAGACGACGATCCGTCAAACCGCTACCAGAACTGCCGCGAGCTTAAAACGGATTTAAACAATATCAAACAGCTCACAAGCTCATACAGGCGAAAAATGAGCCGAAAGCTTCTGTCTTTCGCTGCTTGCTTCGTCGCCAGTCTGATTTTCATGTCTGTTGCTTTTATCGGAAACGCCGGAATGTCGAGGGAACGCGAAGATAATTATCAGCATTATTATGACCTCGCCATAAACGCCGACCGCAGCGGCGATTTTACAGAGGCTGCCGTCAATTACGAAAAAGCGGTGAGCTACAAGCAGGACAGCCTTGATATTCATATACAGTATTTCAATGCCCTCCTGCCGCAGGACGGTGACGAAAACAGGACAGCAAAAACAAAAGAAGCCATCGACATAATGAAAACCAAATACATCGACAACCGTCAGTCGCCGATGTATAAAAACGATGACCTTATGTATCAAGTGTCCAAAAGGTGCATCGAGGTAAATGATCCTGTTTATGCGGCTTTTGCAGTTGATTATATCGGTTTGCTGCGCGAGCACAAATTTGCCGCCGACGATCTTGACAGCTTAGATATCATTGCCTCAAACTGCGCGAAAAACATGGCCACTCAGGATTTCACTGCATTTGGAGAGGCTCTTGCAAACCTTGAACAGACAACTGACGCTGCGGTTTTATCGCCCAACGATAAGCTTGAAAACTATTACACCATCATGGTTATGTACAGTGCATATCCTGCCAACCTCACGGATGCATATACGCGTATATACGACATTGGAAAAAAAGCCAAGGCGCTTATTGATACGAATCTGAATTCGGAAGATCTCACGTTTAACAGTATTATCCCCATGTATGAGTTGGTCGCTTCGAGCCTTTACAATCACGCCATATTGCTCACAGATTCGGCAGATAAAGAAGCGGAGCTCAACTTAAGTCTCGAATGGTTCGGCTATCTTGACGACCTCAACGATGATCTGTCGGAATCGCTCTGGATTAAAAAAGCCAATACATATAAAGGCATATTCGATCTCTACAATACGTCGGACCGTCTGAGCGAAATGAATGATACCGTGACGGGCTATCTGGACAGCGCCATTGCGGAATTTGAAAACATCATCGTGGCGTATCCTGATTCGTTCCTGGCTCTCGTTCATTTAACCCGCGCGACATTGGACAAAGAACTGCTTAAGCCTTTGGCCGCCGACAGAGTCTACACCGATACGCTCAAATACTTTGACCAGTTGACCCAGATGAAAAACAGTGACAAAAATCTGTCGAACATTTCGCTGTCACAGTTCAGTGCGCTTAAGCAAGCGCTCGAGAACGCAGGATTGGAGGAATAAAACGTGTACGACATTCTCTTTTATTCAGGGTTGGTTTTATCGGCTGCGTTTTTTGTGACAGCAGTCATACTGTTCTTTGGAAATAGAATACCTTCGGTCATCAAATATTTCATGCATATATCCGGCAAGAGGATACGCAGAACGCCCATGCCCGACCACTCAGTTAAAGAAAAGAACGCTTCTGCAAATGACGAAGCCACAGAGATATTGAGCTCGGTGGATGAGCCAACCGAATTGCTTGATATCGCCCAGCAGTATGCAACCGCGCTGCTAGACGCGGACAGCACGACATTGCTGCCTTCACTTGAAGGCGAGGATTAATAGATATTGGAGAACGAACGATGAAAAAGATTTTTAAAATCAATCAAAGGCTGGTTAAGGTTGGGTTGTTTGCTGTCGCGTTGATTGCGGTGACGCTGCTGACAATAACGCAGGTGCTGGCGGACGTGTTCATTAATCTCGGCAGCGAAAACAAAGTTTACACAAATTCTGCCACAACAGCAAACATTAATTTGAGTGGTGTTGTGGAGGAAAATGCTGCATTCTTCACAAAGAATGGTGATACTTATTCGTATAGTACATACACAGAACTTGATCCTGGAGCTTCCAATCTTGTAATCCACGGGTCTTGGACGGCATATCAACCGAAAGTTTATTATGTCGCATTCACCGATTATACAAGGGATGATCTCGAATATCTTGATGACCTGAGCGGTACGGATGTTGACAGCAATACTGTTACGCTGGATGTTGGATTGGTTCTGCATAAAATTACGGTTATTTATGATCCCGATGAGCCATTGTTCTCAGTATCGACAACCCCGTCCTCCGGTTGGTCCAAAGAACTGATACTGACGGTGAACGCGGCAGATGATCACGAAGATATAGGATATGCATCCGGTCTGCATCCGAATGCTTACAGCTTCGATGACGATTCGTGGACAAATGTGAATAGCATAACAGTTGATTCTAATCGAACAGTCAATATAAAAGTACGTGATGCTGTCGGAAATACCAAAGAGTATAACTATCAAATCACCAACCGCATCGACACACAGCCGCCCTCCTTCACTGTCTCAGCATCACCGGATGTCACAGAGGCAGGCGGCGTTTGGGCAAAATCGGCTACGGTCACCGTTAATGCGACAGATAGCCAAGCCGGGATGGCCACTGATGCCTACAGTTTCGACGGCGGCCCATGGACATCAACGGATCACATTACCGTTAATACACAACGCGAAGTCAGCGTCAGAGTCAGGGATGCTCTCGGTAACATTTCTGATCCTAATACCATTAACATTACGAAAATTGACACAACCGCACCAACCGCCGGTGTAACCATAGCGCCGGATGTGATCGGCACGGACGGTATCTGGAGCCTATCCGCCGTCATTACAGTCACCGGCGCACAGGATGACCGTGACGATGCGCTTGCAGACGAGCCTTATAGCTTTGACGGCGGGGCAACCTGGCAGTCAGAAAACACCTTTACTGTCACGCAGAACGGTGATTACACTGTGCTAGTGCGAGATGCCGTCGGAAACATATACGATTCCGATAAGCTACATGTCGATCATATCGACAGAACTCCGCCTGTCATCACAATTGACGAATCCACCATCTCGAGAAACTGGGCGACAGGCACCGCGACTGTGGAATTCACTGTTTCCGACAACAACGAAGTCGGCTGCAATCTTGCAAATATTACAGGTGACGTCGGTGGCACTGGTTCAGTAACCGTTACCGACGCCGGATCACCGAATACCTATATTGCCACTGTGACAGGTGATCCTGATGCTTTCGTGCAAAACAAAATTAAACTCTCAGCGGCAGATAAGCTTGGGAACTCGACCGATGTGACAAGCACGAATGATATATTAATCGACAACACAAGCCCCGTGATCAGTATCGATGAATCCACCATATCCACTGACTGGAGCGCCTCGTCCACCTCTTTTGAATTCACAGCCAGCGATACCGGTTCAGACATTGATACAATTACAGGCACCGTCCTCAACGGGCATGTGACTATCACCAATAAAACGGGTTCCACATACATCGCCACCGTCACAGCAAACAGTGATTCGGAGGTAGAAGCACAGGTCGATTTGATCGTTACAGACAAAGTCAATCATACCGCCACAGCCACCACCAAAAAAGATGTGAAAGCGGATGCCAAGGCCCCAACTTTTTCCGATCTGACAGTACAGAAGGTCTCCGGCTCGGGAAACTCCGGAGTCGTCAAAGACGGCGACTTGGTTAAAGTTTCATTCGGGCTCACAGATTCGGGCTCGGGCGTAAACCCCGCGAGCGTTAAGGTCACGATGAACGGCATTGAAAAAACCGCCAGCATTGTTGATAGCAAGTATACCTGTATTTTCACGGCAGGTACCGATTTTGCCCCCAAGGACGACAGTCTGCTTGATATCAATAAAATCGATTATGCCGATGCAGTGGGCAACAGCGAAACAACCGCTCATAATACCGACACAGTGATCAAGTATTACTCGGCAATTTCAAAAGGCTTCAGCGATATGAAACTCTGGTCAAGCAATGCCGATGCCACCGTCGCTAAGAACGGAGATACTGTATTTGTGTCATTCTTCACGACTCACCCGGTGATCGTTGAGAGCGGAACCATTTCTCAATCTCAAAACAGCAGCATAACATGGCTTAAGCAAAACGATACCGCAAAGAAAACCGGCAGCTATTACTTCGAAGGCAGCTACACGGTTGTTAATGACAACGCGTTCGATATGCAAAACATGAAACTCGCACTTACCATCGCTGATGCAGCGGAAAACAGCGTCTTAACAAAAACGCAGGCGGATGCGGCAAACATATTGTATTACGCACCAATGTCAATCTCCGGCGTTACCATTTCTTCAAACAATTCGCAGGATTCCGCACAGTATGCCAAGAACGCAGACACAGTTTCGGTAACCTTTGCAACCAACCACGATGTGACTGTATCGGCAGCGTCCATTGCCGGAAAACCTGTGACACTTGCCAAGACAGATGGTATCGGCCTCGTCAAAAATTGGACAATGTCATATACTCTTGCCAATGGAGATTTGAATGATCTCTCTGTTGTTCCGTTTACCCTTACAATCAGCGATAAGGCCGGCAACACACCCGTGTCGGTTAATAACGGAACCACGGGTGTGTTGCATACGCTGCGATATTACGCGCCCATCACGGCATCCACGTCCATAGCCTCCAACTACAAATATACAAATTACGTTAAGAACTCGGATACCGTCACGGTTTCGTCAAGAACCAACCACGCAGTCACCATTGCTTCTTCTGCTATCTGCGGCAGAAAAGCGAACAACAGCGGCTCCGGCAGTACGAGCCTTAAAATGTTTTACCAGATTCCTTCCGGTGAAGACAGTATTGCGGAAGGTGCCGTGAGCCTTAACTACACCGTTACAGACGCCGCCGGCAATACGCTCACCGTCAATAGAACGAACGACGCGGCCGGCTCATCAGTGACCTATGACAGAACCAATCCCACCGTGAGTGTTGACCCAAGTTCATTGTCCTTTTCGGCATCCACGCTTACCTATACGGTCACTTTTGAAGATGAGCATTTGTCCGGTCAGGATATTTCCGTGCTGCTGAACGGAAAAGAGCAAATGACCAGCCGTGACAGGTCTTCCGTATCGGGCACGCGGTACACAAAAACAGTCACTTTGGATACCGATGGCAACTATAAGCTCGAGGCCTCCTTGTTCGACAGGGCCGGTAATGCATCCGATCCGGATGCCGAGACAAGTGTGACTGTTGATATGACAAAGCCGCAAATCAAGGCTGTTAAGTTAAATACCAGCGCGCCTAAAGCGTTTAAGTCCGGTTTTCTCGTCAGCGATTACTTCGAGTTTGTTGACGAAAACATTCGCGACATCATTTGCACCGTTTCGGACAGCGATGGGACTCGTGACTGGGATATCAACGAACCATTAACCGGTGATGGCAAAAAAACAATCAATCTCGTCGTCACAGATATGGCCGATAATTCCTCCACAACCATTACATATGACCTTTATATTGACGGGACGGCACCCAAGCCGGTTATATTGGATACTCAAAGCCAGACCGCCGTTTCTGCTGACCAACCCGTCACATTCGTATCTGAAATGGAGCTGTCGATCAGCCTTGAGTCATTGAATACGGGTGATCTGGGCACCGCTGACCATTTCAAAAAGATAGATCTTTTTAAGGGCGGTGAGAGAATGGTTGATATTTTAAATACGATTAAGCCTGATGGAAATGGGGTCTATACCTATCACATGAGCGCTTTCGGAGAATACACCTTGGTCTTATCTGCTGCCGACGATGTCGGAAACGAAACCGGCGATATGGAATATCACTTTTATTTCAATGACAAAAGCATTTTTCAAAAATTTTATGAAAATACGCCTTTGTTTGTGATCGTTGTGTCTTTGTTGGTCATTGGAATTGCAGCTTTGATAACACTGAGAATTGTAAAGAAAAGCAGAGAAAACAACGCAGCCAACAGCATTTGAGAATAGCAAGAGGTATATAGATGTTTCATCAAATGGGAATCAGGGAATACAGAGACCCTCAGAACTTGTCATACATTCTGCCAACACCCGACCTGTTTTATCAAACAGGCTATAAAGTATTAGTGAGTCAGGAGAAACGCGGGTTTATTCAGTGTGCCAAAACACTTCATAATGGTGATACCAAGCTCCTTTACGATATTTCTCGTTTTAAGTCACTTGATTCTCTTCTCTCTGAACTCAAACATGATGCCTTTCTGGGAGTGCTTCGAAATTTAGCAGACGTTGTGATTGAAGTTAAGAATAATGGCTTTATGCAGTGCGAAAACATTGAAACATCGCTTGATAAAATTTTTATTGACTGTAACAATTACAAAGTCTCTTTGATCTATTTGCCTATCAACACGCTATCCCAGCCCGATAGTTTTATTGAATTTGAAAACAAACTGAAAAGCAATATCCTTGCAGCGGTGAGCAATTATCCGAATCTTATGAGCTCATTTGTGGGTACATTATGTGAGTATTTAAGAAGTCCTGTTTCTTCTATTGAACAACTCCGCGAGCTTCTCAATAACGGGTCAGGCCAATCGTCTTCTCTTGGTTCACAGCTATCTTATGGTTCTGACGACCGCATGTCGTCCGATTACACGATGCGGGAATACAATCGCTCGGCTCACAGTGCGGATACCCTCGAAGGAACAGGGCACTCCCCTGTGATTTCATCTCAGTCCCCTGCCAAAGCACCGAACCAAAAAAAGGGGCTGTTCTCCGGCTTGTTTGCCTCTAAACAAAACAGCTCGCCAGTCAATTCGGCCACGCATGGAAATGACACCGGCGCTACGGAGATCCTAGACGACCTGTTCATGCCAAGCATGATGCTTGTCGGTGTGAAAACGCCTGTCAAAGTTGAAATTGTGATCAATAAAGAAGAATTTGTGATTGGCAAGAAGGTTGAATCGGTGGATGGACTGATACAATTCAATAAAGCCATAAGCCGTGTTCATTGTAAAATCACATATTCAAGTAAAAAGTATTATATTTCCGATTTGAACAGCTCAAACGGAACATATGTCAATGGGGCCAGAATCGACCCAAGCCGACAGGTTTCCATAGCTCCCGGCGATAAAATTCGGCTGGCCAACAGTGATTTTATAATTAAATCCATTTAGCAGGTGCGTATGAAAGACATTTCGATTACGTATTGGGGGCTCACTGACCCCGGCGTCCTCAATAAAAAAAACGAAGACAGCTACGTCTGCAAAACCAAAAACACTGGCGGCAATGAAATGGGTATTTTTGCGATTGCCGACGGTGTCGGCGGTTTATTGGACGGAGATATTGCCAGCCGTATAGCCACCAACAATATGTCTTCTTACTGGGATAGCCTGACAACAGACTGCAGGCCTAATGTGATTTCGCAAACGCTCGTGACTCATATGGAGAAAACAAACTCAGACATCAGAGACCTGTCTAAACTGCAAAAAAAGAAAATGGCAACGACCCTATCATCTCTGTTCATTGTCAATAACGCGTGTTTTATCGCTCATATTGGCGACAGCCGCATTTATCGTTTTCGCCGCGGAGTGCTGGGATCCAGCTTTCATCAATTAACCAAAGACCATTCTTGCTTAATTAACACCGAAGCCGATGGCAGAGTCTTTCAAAAAAGCGTTCTTACAGAGTGCCTCGGATACAAAGATACGATTCATCCGTATTATTCATCCTTTCCTCTGTCTCAGGGAGATATTTATTTTTTATGCAGTGACGGCGCATACAAAACCATAACAAACGATAAGCTGAAAGGAATTATAAGCGGGTCATCAGATTTGACATCTGTTTGTCATAACATTGTATATCAGGCGAAGGCTAATAATGAGAAAGATAATATTACCGTCATTGCAGTAAAGATCGGCCAAAAGTAGCATTGAAAACCGCATCTCAATAGTCAAGCGTCTCTTTCATATTTTAAGCCATTTGTTTCATGACCACTTGTGCAACAGACTTATATTGGCTCGTTAAATTAATCGATTAGCGCCTTGACGATCACTCTTTGTCATTCGCTTTGCTCACGGCTTTAAGCTGAAGCATTTTTGATTCATACCAGCATCGCAGGTGGATTATTACTCGCAAGGTACATAAAAATACGTTAACGCGTTATATAAAACCATATGGCTTTGCCTACGTTATGCCATTTCAACGCTGCCGGCAGTCATTATATGTATTGCCGCAGGATCATCTCAAACGAGGTCGCCCCTGCTTCATTTTCAAACCCAAACAGATAGTCAGTGTGTTTCCCTATAACTTTAACACCTCTTTTGTTATTGGGTATCTTTGCTATACCTTTTACAATGGCGACTTGCGGAATCAGCATGGCCGCTGCACCGCCAGCCGTTTCGGTTCGAAATGGCTGGCGTTCTACCCTGAAAATTTCATTCGTTACCAACACAAACTCTTTAGCGCCCGAGTAAGCCCAATGATCTTTGCTTACATAAAAAGTGAGTTTATCTGGTGTCATAATTAGTTGACCTTTTAGCGCAAACTTTAGAGCCTGTGTTGTCAACTTTGCATCACACGAAAACACGATATTGCTAACGTTCTGCTCTGCTCTTTTTTCCTCGTCGCTTAGTTTTCGCTCCTCTTCTTTCCATCCATCTTTTTTAATTATATTCTTTGGATCTTCCTGCGCCTGTTGTCTTTGCTGTAATCTCGTGCCACAGCGCAAGCAATAATTTGTGCCGATTGGGTTTTCATGTCCACATTGCAGGCAAAAACCCCAAGGATAGACAACTTGATTGTTTGGAATGACAGTCTCTTGTATCTTTCGCTCTTTTTCCAGCTTGAGCCGTTTCTCATCCTCTTCTTTTTTCTGTTCTTCTTGTCTCCGTCTTTCCTCTTCAATTCTCTTCTGCTCATCTTCCGCCAACTTGCGCATAAAAATAGACATTACCACAGCGCCCTCGCACACCGCGAGCTCCGGATCGACATCCTTTAAAGGTTGTTTTCCCAGCTCATGCGAGAGCATATCGCCGACCAGCGGCGTCCGGCTTGCGCCGCCCACCAGCAGCACCTTGTTCACATCAGCTGTTTTTAAATTCGCCGATTGAAGTATCGCACGAACACAGTTTATCGTATCATCTATCAGCGGGGCTATCATTTCGTTGTAACGGTTTCTTTCCAGCGTATACTCCACAGCATCGTATCCCACTGAAATGATATCCGAAAAAACACTTGAACTGCTTAAATGATGCTTCGCTTTAACCGCCAGCTCAACAACCATTGTGACAAACCGGCTGTGGTTCACCGGGTTCGCTTTGATAGGCCCGATTTTCTCCTCTCCGATTTGTGCCATAATGTCATCGACTATCATCCTGTCAAAGTCGGCACCACCAAGCCTTGGGTTGCCCATCGGCTGCGCAAGCGGCTCAAACTTTCCGTCTTTCACGCAAATCAGCGCAACGTCAAACGTGCCGCCGCCAAGGTCGTATACCAGCAGCTTATCACCTTCACTGATCTTTCCTGCATTAAGATAACAGTACGCCGCTGCGCTTGGCTCGTCGAGCATTTTAATATCCAAAAGCCCCGCCCTTTTTGCGGCACTCTCAATGAGCTTCTTTTTGTTTTCGTTGAACATAGCAGGGAAAGTGATCGTCGCACCGCTCACACTTTCTTGCGTATAATCCTCTACGCACCTTTTGATATAGATGAAGAATTCCTTATAGAGGTCTTCGGGCAAATACGGTTTTCCGCCAAGCAGGTAAGGAGCCAGCTGGCCGAGGTCACGCTTAAATTCGTTCTTAAAATTCTGCGGAGCACGCATACGGCTGGCGGTAGCGGCTTGTCCCAACAGCAGATTGCCATCCGTTTCCGCAAACACGGCAGAGGGCAGCGAATATGAATCGCCAAAGACGCTTGTCCCCGTCGCAATCTTCACTCTTTCAGGCTGG
Source organism: Bacillota bacterium (assembly GCA_023406895.1). Classification (GTDB taxonomy): domain Bacteria; phylum Bacillota; class Clostridia; order Christensenellales; family SZUA-584; genus SZUA-584. The sequence goes on from JAEXTV010000028.1 coordinate 24,026, forward strand.
CCTTTTTCATTCAAAATGCTTACACTTGAATAGCTAGTACCGATGTCGATGCCGATGTGTAACACATTCAGTCTCCTTCTTCGTCATTCATAAATACTGTACCACCAATCAATAATAAACACATTCCGCCAGCAGTTAATGACTATTGCCTTCAACTTGATCGACAGCCGTCTGCGGTGAAACATTGCCGTATAATACAGCGTTAATCCCAGCAATATACTTGTCCAGCAGATCAGCAGGCATATCAATAATCGATTCAACCGCATCCATAGGCGGATCACTTTCTCCACAATAAGCAGATGAGCGAGCACGGAGTTCACCATCTGCAAAGTCCATCTCGAGGGTACAATATTTTAATCCGTAATTGGCTCGTGTCAAATACTCCGATACCTGCATTCTTTGTTTTTCCGGAGCATTAATAGGTGCAGTGGCATAACATACGTATCCTTCTGAGTATACAAGGATAAGCACGCTTATTGATGAGAGGTTATTGCCACGCAAGCCATAGCGAAAACGGTCGCCTTCCCTTTCATAATGATACCCTTGGCTGACTAAATAGCTTTCTACAACATGAATAAGATTGGCCATCGTTTAAAACCTCCAAAAATAATTACTGATTCATTATGCTAACGGTTTGCCATTTGCATCATACTTGTATTCGACATTATTCTTATATAAAGATATTTTACCGTTTTTTGCGATGTCCTGCCTTTTAAACTCAACCGGAATAACAACTTGACCATCCGTGTTGATATAACCTAATAAACCATCTTTTTTTACCATTGCGATTCCCGAATGAAATCCCGAACAAAAATCCCATTCCAGCGGAATAACTGTTTTTCCTGCGGTATCAATAAACCCGTACTTCTTGTCTTTTTGAACAACGGCTCGACCATCCATAAACTTGCCCGCATATTCGTATTGAGGGGAAATAACAATGTCACCGTCGCGGTTGATATATCCATATTTTTTAGAGCTATATGTGCGAACCGAAAGCAGTCCGTCGCAGAATTCCCATGCATTGGCCGAATCCCATCGGGGTTGTGCTATCACCCGACCTTTACCGTCAATAATTCCGTAGCGATTATTGAATGACACCCAGAAACGATTGTCGCATAAAGCTGCCTTGCTTTCCCAAACAGTATCAGATGAACACGTTACCTCATCATCTTCTTCATTTTTCTCATCAGCTGCATCAGGAACGTTAATAACATCGTCGGAAGGCTGTCGGTCATTTTTACGAAAAACAGCTGCGCCATAGCAAACTGCCAATTCTGGATCGATATCTTTAAACGGCTCTTGCCCGAGCTCTTTTTGCAGCAACTCTCTGACCAGCGGCGTCCGGCTTGCGCCGCCCACCAGCAGCACCTTGTTTACATCGCCCGGTTTTAAGCCCGCTGCCTGCAATATCGCCTGAACCTGTTTCATCGTATCTTCAATCACCGGGGCGATCATCGCGTTGTAACGGCTGCCTTCCAGTGTATAATCAACACCATCGAAACCGACTGAAATGTAATCCGAAAATACGCTGGAGTTGCTCAGATGATGCTTCGCTTTAATAGCCAGTTCCATTGTCGTCGTTGCAAACCGGCTGAAGTGAATCGCGTTTGTTTTTATCGGCGCTATTTTTTCCTCACCGATAAGTGCCATAATATCGTTAAATATTAGTTTGTCAAAATCAGAGCCTCCAAGCCGTGGGTTACCCATTGGCTGTGTGAGCTGTACAAATTGACCGTTTTTCACGCGCATCAGTGCAATGTCAAACGTGCCGCCGCCCAGGTCGTATACCAGCAGCGTATCGCCTTCATTAAGCTTCCTCGCGCTATAATAGCAATAGGCCGCCGCGCTCGGCTCGTCAATCAGCTTCACATCGAGGAAACCTGCCGTTTGGGCCGCTTTTTCAATCAGTTTCTTCTTGTTCTCGTTGAACATGGCAGGAAAGGTCACTGTCGTACTTGTCACACTCTCGTGCATGTATTCGTCAACGCATTTCTTGATATGAATAAAAAACTCTTTATACAGGTCTTCGGGCAGATACGATTTTCCGCCAAGCAGATACGGTGCCTGCTGCCCCAAGTCTCTTTTAAACTCGGCCTTGAAATTCTGCGGAGCACGCATACGGCTGGCGAAGGCGGCTTGTCCGAGCAGCAGCCTGCCGTCTTGCTCTAAAAAAACAGCGGAAGGCAGCGAATATGAGTCGCCGAACACGCTTGTCCCCGTCGCGATCTTAACCCTCTCGGGCTGTCCGTTCTCATTCAGAATGCATACACTGGAATAGCTTGTGCCGATGTCGATGCCGATGTGCGCCATATACGTCTCCTAAATAGTCATAGTATATTTATAATGTTCACATGGTTATCTCTGAATTTTTATTGAATGTTTTATCCCGAAAAAGTCCACATCAATTCTACCTGTAACCCGATTGAATTTACTTTGTATAAACGTATCTTTTTCAATGCTAATATCGAATTCTGTTTTTCTGAACGCACATTTTAAACACACGTTATGATGACCTTGCGTCAATTCAATCATGATTTCATCGCCATTTGCTAATAAATAGTTTTTGTCCCCATCTATACATATTTTTATATCCGGATTAACCGCGAACCATTGACTTTCCCTTTTAATTGTCAGTGAAAAGCTATTTGCCGTCTTTTTAATCTCATTTGACGGGTTCATCAATTTAGTTTGTTTGACTTGATCTTGTCTTATTTGCTCTTCCAGCTTGCGCTGTTTCTCCTCTTCCGCTTTTTTTTGCTGCTCCAGCTCACGTTGTCTTTCCGCTTTAATTTTTATCAGTTCATCTACAAGCTTCTGTTTTTCTTCTTCCATCCTCCGCATATACGTCTTCATCGTCACCGCGCCCTCGCATACCGCGAGCTCCGGATCAACATCCTTAAACGGCTCCTGCCCCAGCTCTTGCGATAGCATTTCTCTCACCAGCGGCGTCCGGCTTGCGCCGCCCACCATCAGCACCTTGTTCACGTCGCTCGGTTTTAAACCAGCTGTTTGCAGTATCGCCCGCACTTGTTTTATCGTATCATCCAGCACCGGGGCTATCATCGCGTTGTATCGGCTGCCTTCCAGCGTATACTCCACAGCATCATATCCCACTGAAATGATATCCGAAAAAATGCTTGCGCTGCTCAAATGATGCTTCGCTTTAATTGCCAGCTCAAGAACCATGGTGATAAACCGGCTGTAGTTCACCGGGTTCGCTTTGATCGGCCCGACTTTTTCTTCACAGATCTGTGCCATGATGTCATCGACTATCATCCTGTCAAAGTCGGCACCACCAAGCCTTGGGTTGCCCATCGGCTGCGCAAGCGGCTCAAACTTTCCATCTTTCACGCAAATCAGCGCAACGTCAAACGTGCCGCCGCCAAGGTCGTATACCAGCAGCTTATCACCTTCACTGATCTTTCCTGCATTAAGATAACAGTACGCCGCTGCGCTCGGTTCGTCGAGCATATTAATATCCAATAGCCCCGCCCTTTTTGCGGCACTCTCAATGAGCTTCTTTTTGTTTTCGTTAAACATAGCAGGGAAAGTGATCGTCGCACCGCTCACACTTTCTTGCGTATAATCCTCTACGCACTTTTTGATATAGATGAAGAATTCCTTATACAGGTCTTCGGGCAGATACGGTTTTCCGCCAAGCAGGTAAGGAGCCAGTTGGCCGAGGTCACGCTTAAATTCGTTCTTAAAATTCTGCGGAGCACGCATACGGCTGGCGGCAGCGGCTTGTCCCAACAGCAGATTTCCATCTGTTTCCGCAAACACGGCGGAGGGCAGCGAGTACGAATCACCGAAAACGCTGGTACCCGTCGCAATCTTCACCCTCTCGGGCTGTCCGTTTTCATTCAAAATGCACACGCTGGAATAGCTTGTGCCGATGTCAATACCGATGTGTGTCATATGTTTCTCCTGTACAATATAGTCATTTCTCAATCCACTAACTAAAAGACGCTTGGTTTCACTGTATATCAAGTGTAACGCCAAACAAGCGAATCAGTTCATCCGTTCGAACCGGACCGAATTAAAACGAACACCCGGGAAATCTTCCAGATAGACCCACGCATGATACGCATGCGCGTCAATATCCGTTACAACGTATAGATTTCCGGCTTTTAAATAGTGTCCGTTCATGTCCAAATCTGAGTCGTATTCATTTCTGATACATCTCACAGTGTATTTTCTTTCATCTTCAAACATGTTTAACCCGTCAAGCATGATCCGAAATACTTTTGATAGCCGCATACATCAGACCTCGATAAAGTTTGGAAAAGAATAAACAAAAATAACAGTGATGTTTAATTTTCATGAGCTACTGAGGTATGCGAATATTCCGCCAACCGCTGACATCGCATTGCCTCTTATCGTTATCCCCGGTCGCCACAACGGTACCATCCGCTCTCAGCCCTATTGTATGATAACCACCGGCTAAAACCGCAATAATGTCCCGCCAGTCGCTGACAATCTGTTTCGTCAGTTCATTATAAACAGAAACAACGGTACCATCCGCTCTTAATCCGACAGTGTGATACATACCGGCACAGACCGCAATGATATCCCGCCAACCACTCACATACTCTATGTCATCTGTAACCGTCGTGGCCACTGTTCCATTCGATTTTATCCCTACGGAACAGTACTGACCGGCGCAGACCGATACAATATTCCGCCAGCCGTTGACATCACATGCGCCTGCCTTGTTCCAGCCAGCCGCCACAACCGTTCCATCCAGCTTAAGCCCTAAGGTATGAGAATGTCCGGCGCAGATTGATATGATATCTTTCCAGCCGCTCACATTGCATCGCCCATCGCCATTATCGCCCACTGCAACAACCGTTCCGTCTGACTTGAGTCCAACAGTATGAGAATTTCCGGTGACCACCGATATGATATCCTTCCACCCGTTGACATCGCATTGTCCGGCACTATTATGACCAACGGCCACAACCGTTCCATCCGATTTGAGTCCAGCTGTATGATAATTTCCGGCACTCACCGCTATGATATCCCGCCAGTCGCTGACATCGCATTGTCCGTATTCATTATTGCCAGCCGATAATACAGTTCCGTTTCCTTTGATTCCTATGGTGCTGTATGCGCCGGCGCTGACGGCCACAATATGCCACCATTTATCGACATTGCATTGTCCGAATTTATTGCTGCCAGCCGCCACAACCGTTCCATCTGTTTTGAGTCCTATGGTATGGGAATTCCCTGCGCAAAGCGTTTGTATTTTTTTTGAGTGCTTTTGCCGGATATCGGCTATTCTTTTCTGTTCCTCCAGGATGCGCCTTTTTTCTTCTTCCGCTATCGCCTCTTCCGTGGCTGCAACCATGTTTCGGGCCCCTTCACAGCCTTGTGCTGCGGCTTTCATATACCATTCCAACGCCTTTGAATAATCCTCATCCGAGACAATGCGTCCCAACGACATCATAGCTTCTCCCGACCCCTGAGCCGCCGCCATATTATAAAACTCGATTGATTTTCTTTTGTTTTTGTTAACCCCGTAACCCTTTTCATAATACGACGCGATAACAAGTTGAGAGTCGATGTTCCCACCGTCAGCCGCTTTCCCGAACCATTCCACGGCTTTTGCTGTCTTTTTAGCGGTTCCATTCCCGTTTTCATAGCATAAACCCAGCATATATTGCGCTTTGGCATGATTCTGGTCCGCCGCACGCCTAAAATAATGCATGGCCATGTCATAATCCTGTTTCTTACCACTCTTTCCATGGTAATACGCACAGCCGAGAATGCATTGCCCTTCCGGCGTCTTCGACAGCTCATCTTCTTTTTTCGCCGTAATCGTCTCGCCGTCCAGATTGCATATTGCGGCCCCAATACACACCGCCAGCTCCGGATCAACATCCTTGAACGGCTCTTGACCCAGCTCTTTCGTCAGCATCTCTCTCACCAGCGGCGTCCGGCTTGCGCCGCCCACCAGCAGCACCATGTTTACGTCGCTCGGTTTTAAGTCAGCGGCCTGCAACAGCATCCGAACCTGCTTCATTGTATCGCCGATCACAGAAGCTATCATCGCACTATATCGGCTGACATCCAGCGTATAATCAACACCGCCATATCCTACGGTTATAAAATCCGCAAAAACGCCGGAGCTGCTCAAATGATGCTTCGCTTTCACCGCCAGTTCCATCGCCGACGCAGCAAACCGGCTGAAATAAATCGGGTTTGCCTTTATCGGTGCCATCATGTCCTCACCGATCTGCGTCATAATATCATTGAATATCATTCGGTCAAAATCAACGCCGCCCAACCGCGGATTGCCCATCGGCTGTGTAAGCTGCATAAATCGGCCGTTTTTCACACGCATCAGTGCAAGGTCGAACGTACCGCCGCCAAGGTCGTATACCAGCAGCGTATCTCCTTCACTGAGCTTTCCTGCGTTTAAATAGCAATAGGCCGCTGCGCTCGGTTCATCGATCAATTGCACATCCAGCAAGCCTGCCGCCTTTGCCGCTTTTTCAATCAGCTTCTTCTTATTGTCATTGAACATAGCGGGATAGGTCACGGTGGCGCTGGACACAATTGCATACGTGTAATCCTCAACGCATTTTTTGATGTAAATGAAGAATTCTTTATACAGATCTTCGGGCATGTATTGCAGCCCGCCCAGTAAATACGGGGTTGTTTGGCCAAGATCCCGTTTGAATTCTGCTTTGAAGTTCTGAGGGGCACGCATACGGCTGGCGAAGGCGGCTTGTCCGAGCAGCAGTCTGCCATCTTCCTCTAAAAACACAGCGGATGGCAATGAAAATGAATCGCCGTAAACGCCGGTTCCTGTGGCAATTTTCACTCGTTCCGGCTGTCCGTTTTCATTTAAAATGCACACGCTGGAATAGCTTGTGCCGATGTCGATGCCGATGTGTGCCATAAATTCTCTCCGTTATGATTATGAATTCATTCCGAGCAGTTCTGTGAGATAGTGGTGCATCAATTCGCAGGATCGCGCCATGACTGTCGCTGCGTTGCTGTAGTTGCTTGATGCCATAAAATCGTTCGCACGCGCGTTCCACGTCATTGCCATCTCCTTCGACCGCTGTTCCAGCTGACTGAGCGGAGTGCCCTCTTTCATACCAAGACGTATCTCGCAGCTTTTACCGCGCTCACCTGTCAGCAAGAGAATCTCCTCAAGCTCTTCTTCCCGCCTCAAAGCGATTCGCCCGTTATAAAAATCCTGAAGAACCTCCAGTTCTCTGAATGATTGTTCATTCGTTTCAATCATATCGATCTCATTATACAGAAAATCACAGATATCCCTGAAACGGCAATCAATCGTTCTGTTCTTCTCAGCAATACATTGCTGCTTTAAGCGCGTAAACACATATTGGAGCTTAATCAGCATCGACCGGTTTCCAAAGTGGTTCAGCACCTGTCTTTTCACTTCATCCATGCCGCTGGCGTTCTCAAGGCTCTCAAGACATTCTTCGCGCGTTTTCCCTGACGCAAGAGCTTTACATAATGCGCTGATACCATGCTGACCGATATAATCGCAAAGTGTTTTCCTTTGCTCCTCGCTGCCAAAAAGATTCACATAGCTGTCGTCCAGTTCCAGCTCTTCTGCAAGCGTCTCTGCCGAATACGTACAAAAAATATGCTTGTCAGTTAGAATATCGCTGAGAATCTGCGTATCCAATTCTGCAAGTTTGGCAGCTGTTCTCCACTCTTCGTCCGACATTTTGACGGCGCCCTCCATCAGCTTGGCACTGACAGGTTTAATTGTATACAAAAGCTGCCGAACCGCAGATTCGCTCATGATATTATTGATCACACTTTGTGCCACTTCCAGCGGTTCGTTTTGTGTGTCCCAAAACACATCCGATTGAGTCAAAACACCCACCGCGTTTATGGGGGTCATATGCGCAGCCGAACCATGAAAGGATTCCAACAAATCAGCGTTGGATTGCTGTAAACCGCGCGTAAATGCAAAAATAACCGCATCAGCGTTTGAGGCTTCAGACCTCGTCATCTGATCGGCTTCATCTTCGAGCCCAAGAAACGAGATTGTATTCGCACTGTCCGTCTTATACGATGATAAAAGGCCAGGCGTATCAATCAATTCGATTTTCTTTAAAAGTTCATTCGGATAATAGATGACGATATATTTTGCGTCATCGAGCCGCCTGTTCTCATCCAGTTTTGCCCTGACCGTCCATCGTTCTATATCCTCGAACGGTGCCCGCTCTTCACTGCCGTCTTTAAACACGATCTTTATTGAGGGTGTTTCTGCGTACCGAAACCAGCTGACCGCATAGGTTGTTTCAACAGTACCGGTAATGAGTACCGGATCTTGTAAAAGAGCGTTCATCAGCGTCGATTTACCGGCCTTCATTGTACCCACAACCGCAACGCGAAGCGGTTCATCAAGACGCTCCAGCATGGCTAGGAGCTCTTGCTTCAAGTTTTCACTTCCCGTGCAATTCTGGCACATCCGCTCTGCATCCCGCAGTATTCCGCTAATCTTTGTTTTTAAATTCATTTCTCATCCTCTGCCTTATAACGATAGATGATGACCTCCTGCGGCCTAAATACTTCATCCTGCAAAAAGTACCCAGGCCGAAAGACTTCGGCTATGGTGTCATGTAAAGCAGAGTCGTGCGTAGCTCTTGTCTCAACAACGATATGGCGCGCTGTATCAAAGCTGCCGATTTGGGGCATTTCGGTGATTCCCATATGTTCAAGCAGCTTTAAGTTTTCTTTGCACAAGGAATCAAATATCGGAACAAAGGCTTTGAGGTCATCCTTCTTTGCCATATCAAGCCGAAGCAGCTGTTGATCCCTCATGGCAACCACTCTCTTGATCGTATTGATTTTTGACTTAAGCAGCAATTCATTACTTAAAGAAAGGTCATCGGCTTCCTTTTTGAGTTGCTCTATCTCTGATTGACATATATTCAGCTGTTTATTCTTCTGTTCAATTTCTTTTTCAATCTCAATCAGATGATCGCTCCCATGAAAGCTCTCGTTCATGCTGACCGAATTCTCTTCAAGGCTCTTCAGCCGTTTTATAAGCCTTTTTGTTTCCTTGGGCAGCAGGAGATACCTGAGTAACACTTCAGTAAAAAAAGTACGCCGATATGGAACGGAAGAAATGCCAAAGCTATTCTCCAAGCCCGAGAGAGTACTGTAAAGCTTTGATTTCATGGAGGAGCGCTTGCTCATACGATTACCCCTTTAAAAAATCGAATTCGTCGCTGTCACTCACAACAATGTCAATACCCTTGGGGTCTGTGTTCGCCGATTTCTTCAAGTGGTTTTGCCGGTTCGCGATTTTTGATGCAGCACTGCCTGGCTTTGGATCTGCTGCAACGCTTTGCTCTTCTTTGCTCGCGCTTTTCATGTCTGCGTCAGCCGAATCGGCCGGTTTATCGAGTTCATAAATCAAAGCTGTGGCTTGTTCAGAAAGCAGCATAACAGTTTTCATATTATTTTGACATTTTACACGTTTCTGTTCATGCTCGGCCACGGAAAGCTTCAGGCTGCTTTGTAAATCAAAGGCGCTTTGCTCTAAAGAGGCAACTTGATCCGATAGCTTTTGGGTGATCTCCTCCATCATTTCCATCGTTGCATTTTTAATAGTGAGTTCGATACTTTGAACAATTGTTTTTTGTTTTTTGCCTATATACCGGGAGAATTCCTTTAAAACAATAGGTACGTCGATCTCATTCATCTTATCCTTGCCATCGATAGCGCCCTTAATCGTTCCTGCTGCTGCGCCCGTGGCAGCGCCAATGCCCATTCCGGCCTGACCAAACGCAATAGCCACTGCAGGCCCGCCTACCAGCAAACCGATCGTACCTCCAACAAGGGCACCGGCTAAGCCAAGCAGCGCACCTCCCGCACCAGCTGAAACGGATATGTTTCGGCCGTAAGCCAAAGCTCTGTCTGACTTTTTGCTTAGCCCCTGAACATCAATGGATGTATCCGGGGTAAAATCGACATTGATTATTTCATCATAAACGCTGACATTTAAATTCAATTCTTCAGCTGTTTTCTCACACAGTTCATTCAATGAATCCGCAAGGGCATTCTTCGCTTCATAGGTAATCTTTGAAAGCTCTTGGTTAACGGTGGAGAGCAGCGCGTCAATAGGCGTTTCCCCTCTTACCGCCCTCACCTGCGATTCTAAATATACACTCAAGTCTGATATCTGATCGTTGGCCGTGTTTCTCACTTGAGCACCAATAACTGAAATATCCGAATTGAAACGAATCCGCCATTTGGCTGCCTTATTGTTGACAGATTTGCGTTCAGCAATCCTTTCTTCCAGCTTTTTTTTCAGATCATCGTTTTGAGCAGCATTGTTAACCAGCGTTTGATTTTCAAGAGCAATGACTTTACGCAGCGATGCAATCTCAGTTGCGGCATTGACAATAGACGGAAGCAATAAAATTTGACTTCTTCGCGTGTACACCGTATTCCATATTGCTTTTTCCAAAGTGTCGAAATTACTTTGTTTCTTTATCAGCTTGCTATTGCTCATTTGATTGAGGCTTGATATCGGAATAAAACAAATATCCTGCATATTCATTTTTGTTACTGCACAAATCTTTTCTCTGTTTGCAGCTTCAATCACGTCAGCTTCAGTCGATTTATCCTTTTTGGTGAGGGGAAACAGTATCGTTTTGCAATGCTTGTATGCCGTTTCCAGAAACGCGAGCTCCGTTTCGGTGAGCGGTGATAAAAGGTCACTCACAAAAAGCAGAACATCGGCATTTGGCAGATATCCGTAAGTAACTTCTGCGTGACTTTGATTCAGGCTTCCGACACCGGGCGTATCCACAAAAACAAGCCCGTCTTTCAGCTTATCGTTTGGCAACGTAATAATAAGCAATCTGACCTCTTTATTATTTTTCTTATTGCCCTGTTCTGTCACATAATCACGGATACTGCTACGCGGTATCTTTATCGGTTTCTTAGTCTCATCACCAAAAAATACCTCAACGCTTTCTTGGGGCCCATATTTAACGATTGTCACCGCATTGGTTGCCACATTAACATCCGTGGGAAAAAGATCAGGCTCGTTTAAAAGCGCACCCAGCATGCTAGATTTGCCGCGTTTCATTTCACCGCAAACAACAATATAGATATCCGTTTTGTTCAGTTTTTCCCGCACTTTGTTTAATGTTTTCGCTTCAAGCTCCCTGGGCAGGCTCATCGCAAACTTTTCGGAATTTTCACATAGTGCTATGGCCCGATTCTTATAAGTATTAAAATCGCTCATCGTTATTCTCCCAAAAATCTTGTATAGAATGATTTGTTAATACCTAAATACATCGGTTTCAATGACGGCTCAACCAACACCTGCATAAGCTCTGCCATACGTGTCTGCCGTTCGAAAGGCCGTTTTTCAATGACACATGCAATCAGTTCATCATAACAGGATAAGAGTTCGTCACGCATCTTAAGGTATTCAGTTTTGCCGACCGATTGAAGCGCTTCATGCCTAAATGTTCCGATAGGCTGATCATAATCATACTTTGTAAAGTCTTTTACAAACTTTAGATCAACAAACTCAATCAACCTGGTATACGGCCATACAGTCGTCAGACAATATCGAATCGGGAATACCGGTGTTTTATCGTTCGGTTCCAGCATGCCGGTTTTAAAATATGGAATCGTCACGCAAATTCTTTGATTGCGAATACTGATTGACGGCCATCCCGCATTAATACCCATTGGAATCATTTCACGTGCAGCGTTGCTGCATTTTACATTGTTGATATACTCTGAAAAGGGAACGACGTTTTCCATAACCATTTCTCCTATCAAATATTTTTGCGTTGTTTAAATCATTTCACACGTATAGGGCTTGCAAAATCATCAAAAGCTGATTGATCGATACTTTGGCATAACGATCACCTGTATCTCCGGACTTTTAAAAGACAAGTATCGGCATTTCAGGATTTGAAGAATCAGCACCAAGAATTTTTGGGTTTTTCTTTCTTCAATCGCTTTTCTTTCTTATTCGTTGCTGTATGCCTCAACCATAAAGCAACCGCTGTCCTGCCACGCATCCATAAACTGATCGAGAGGCACGGTCTCCCCCGCACCGTCAGGCGTTCCTGAATCATTCAGAATAACCATTGGATTATCAGGATCCGAATAATCAATGCCTATCACTTCAACAGCATGATCAGCCTGCATGCCCGGCGAATACGCGTCTTCATGATCCGGACCTACCCAAATTTCGCTTGAATCAAGGCCCACAATGACCTTGCCGCCATTTTCCAGGCAATTAGCAATATCGTCTACTGTGCCGGAACCCGAATGTGTTTCCAGCCCATACGCTTCCATCAACTTGCCTACGCAGTTCGGCGGGGTGCCATCATCAAACCAGCCGTTTTCCTCAGCCATCGCAGTGAGTTCGTCAGGATCAATATCGATATCAAGCAAGTCTTCAATGGCAAACATCTGAGCAAAAACCGCACAACGGTTGGTATCCCCTTGATATTCCCAATGAGCCATATCATCGGCAGGATCGCCGACAATCGCGTCGTTGTCATCAACGATGTCTGAATCAACGATGTCTGAATCATTATCATCATCATCGGCAGGATTGATTGCATCATCGGTTACCGTTGTTCCGTTTGTCAGGTCTGTCACAACCGTATCAATCAAAGCACCGTCTGCGGAAAAAACAGACTGTACAGAGGCATCCGGAGCACCGTCTTCATCCGCGTCAATATATGAGGTCTGTACATATGAATCGATGTGACCGTCATGATCATTATCCTGCCCAATTGTTTCTGTTACGGTATCTATTATCCCATTATTATCCGTGTCCGAATATGTGTAGCTTGTGTCAAATACACCGTCGCCGTCCGTATCAAATAAATCCGGCATCTGATCACCGTCTGTATCAACCGCATCCATTATACTATCACCATTTGTGTCAAAGGCATCCGCTAGGCCATCCATATTGGTGTCCTGAGCATCCAGAATGCCGTCGTTGTTTATATCAAAGTAATCCGATAAACCATCCCCATTCACATCAAACGAATCCATTACGCCATCGCCGTTGCTGTCAATGGAATCAAACAACCCGTCATTATTTATATCCAGCGCATCAATCAGACCATCTCCGCCGATATCCAGGGCATCAGCAAGGCCATCACCATTGGTGTCGAACCCATAAGCGAATGACTCTGCAATACCATCACCGTCCGCATCGAAGCCTGTTATCTGTGAAGGAATCATACCGGGTCCGCCGCTTGCATCTGAATTGCTTGCGGAAGACGGATCAAATGATAAATCATCATCGAAATTCATACTATTTCTCCTGTCAAAGAATTTTTACACAATGCACCGTGTAGTTGTATTATAAGTAATTTATCTATAATTTTGGTGGGCATTTTGCACTATTTTAAAAAATATTTAAAATAGTGCCGAATAAAGAGATATATTGACATGTATTATTATATTATTTATTATACTTATTAAACAAATAAGGATATGGACATTTTTATGGTGACTGCAGAATTGTTATCCAATGAAGAACTGTTCGCCCGTCTTGAGAAATCTCACTCCATTCAATCATTTGTTGAGACATACAAAGATTCATTTTGTACTCTGTCGACGACGGATTTATTAGAACAGCTTCTGCAGCAGCATGATCTGACAAAACAATATGTGATCCGCAAGGCCAATATAGAGCGAAAATTCGGATATCAGATATTCAACGGAATCAGAAATCCAAGAAGAAACACGCTTGTAAGAATTGCATTAACAATGAAATTGACATTGGAAGAAACTCAACATCTTTTAAGTGTTTCACAGAGAGGTGAACTAAACATCAAAAAACGACGTGATGCCGTCTTGATATTTTGCATATTAAAAAACGTTAGCCTTGAAGATACCGAAATTATACTTGATGAGTTATCAGAAGCTTTGCTCAAGTGAGCTTTTTGTAAGATAAAAAAATCACTTCATTCCAATCATGCGTATATAACGCAGGTTATATTCCGCGAGCTTAGCAGAGTGGTCAGATATCACGCCAATAACAGCAGGTCTTTAATAGATGCTATAAAATACCAAACATCATGTGCCTCCATTAAAAAGCTTTCTACATGCTTATGCGACAAAAGGCACCATATTGCTTGTATTGCGAAGAGATATTCCGGCCCAATTATACACCGTCAGCCGGAATTGCGTTATCCGGTTGTTTATAGACTGCAAATACGTCCGTTTTCGGTTTTCTGTCCATACACTTGAATTGCTGCGGATATTCGCATACAATATATCGCGTTATGGGCAGGGGCATTTGAGCGGTGTCCGCGGCTAAATACAAGTGCGGCAAGCATTGTACAACTGGAGTTTCTCGTAGTGATTCATACTGTCAAACTGCACACATCCCCGAAGCAACCCATTCCGAGCGTTCATTGGCAATTCCGCGAATGCAATAAACCCGTCGCTCACACACAAAGAAAGCCATCAAAAAGGCAACCGACATGCTGAAAATTGCGATTTGCGACGATGTTAGCGCCGACCTCCGGCGTATCACTGCACTTACCACCGCCGCCTCTGCCCTGCCTGCACAGCAGCGCGCGTTGCGCTTTACCGCCGTGAAAACGGGGCAGCTCATTATGGAACTGTGCAACCCGTATAACAACGAGGTCGTTCTGGACGAAAACGGATTACCCGTATCTAATAAGGAGAGTCACGGCAAGGGTACCCAAAGCGTGGCCGACTTTGTGAAGCAATCTGGTCGACAATATTAAATATCATTGGAGGAAAGAAACATGAAAACAAGAATTCTCTCTTTATTGCTGGCGGCCAGCATGCTCATGTCTATGACGATGCTCACCGTCGGATGCGCGCCAAATACTGCCGCATCAGCTTCAAACGCGCCGGAGGGCGATGAAGCTTTATGGGACGTTGGTGATACAAGAGACAAAATCGTCGTTATTAGCGACCTGCATCTCGGTATCAATGACAGCTATACCGAAATGGTGGAAAACCGTCCGCTGCTCATTGATTTTTTGCAGCGTCTGCAAAGCACGACGGATGTGCGGGAACTGGTGATTGCCGGTGACTTTCTGGACGAGTGGTTTTTGCCGGTCTATTATCCCAGCTACACAGATCAAAGCCAGTTTTACAAGGACGTGATCGCCAACAATCAGGGTGTTATCGACGAGCTGAATAATGTGATCGACAGCGGGATAAAGCTGGTCTACGTCACCGGTAATCATGACATGACGCTGGAGGCCGATGTGTTGCAGGAAGCGATCCCAAACATCGTTCAGGCCAGGGATGCCAAAGGGCTTGGTGCCTATTATACGGGCGACCGTGAAGAAATTGTCATCGAGCACGGCCACCGTTACGATGTGTTTTCCGCGCCGGACACGGTCACCAACGCGGAGCTGTGCGGCAATGAGGGCACCATCCTGCCCGCCGGGTATTTTTACGCCCGCTATGCCGCAACATGGGTGCTCGAAGGCCGTCCGACAGTTGAAAAGGATCTGCCGGTGGTGACGGATGTCCCGGATAAGACCGATGCAGACCAGTATGGCGCTTATATTTATTACTCGCTTCTCAAAGACATCTCCACGCGGATGACTCCCAATGAGGGCCTTGATGAAAAGATATTCGATATGCACATTTCCGGATTTGACAATGCGTACACTTATCTTGATTTCTACCCGGCACAGCAGGCGGATGGAACGATATCCGCTCCGGTGCTGTTTAAGAATATCCAGCGCACATGGGCCGAGCGCCAGACGATCAATAACGTCAAGGTTCCCAACAGCTTCATAGAGGCTGTCGCCGGGACCTTGAACTGGGACTACTTTTTCGGGCAAGCAAAGGCGCAGTATCTGGAAAACCCGGATGAAAACGTGGATGTGGTTGTGTTCGGTCATACCCATGTGCCCGTGTATAAGGACGCGGGGAACGGAAAGTACTATCTGAACGAAGGAACATGGATTGACCATAACACTGACTATCCGGATGCCACCCGCACGTTTGCGGTCATCACCACCGGCGATAAAACGACAGCCGGGCTGTACAAATTCACGGAGAATGGTTCAATTAACGATATCAGCGCAGGCGTCAGCGAAACCAAAGAGACTACCGGTAAATAGAAACGGCGGTAACGAAACAGCCGAATGGCCGGTCTCATGGTGAACGATAACTGTTTTCCGAATTTCAATCGGAGATACCATGGGGTGCAGTTCAAAGACGGAAGTGGGATTCCCGGTTTTATTGGAAGCGGTCAATCTCACTTCCTGAAACACTCTGCCCTCCTGCCGGAGAACCGTGAAACTTAATAATTAACAACATGCCTTAAAAATGCTGCGAATCAGATTGCGTTCGCAGTATTTTTTTTATTATTTATTGAGCCTTTATTGATAATATCCTTAACCATAACGGTACATAGACGGCAGACGGTTAAATTGCCTGTTTAATGGATATTTACGGCTTCAACTGTCTGGCTCTCTTCATTGTGCGGATTTAAAGGCTGTCCTTCGCCATGTTGCTCATGATGCTCTGCAGATGATAGGTTTTTAACCATTAAAATCTCTTCTTCATATTATTGATTCTTTGTCGGCTCATAAACGGTTTGACAGAACGACTTCTGCCAACAGGAGTTATGATTTTTGATATATAGCTTTGGAGTGCATTCCATTCAGATACTCCCAGAGTCATGAACTAGAACGGGACGAGACCGTAGATTTGACACTCAACTGACAGCAGAATCTCATCTGTGAGAGGCTCTTATCGACAGCCTGAGTCAAAGAAAACTTAAGTGTTGGTTTTCCATCGGCAAACTCTGCGCTCAATGAGATCCACCAGCCCAAACAACAGCAAGCCGAACACGCCGAGTATCAGTATGCCGGAAAACATGTCCACGTAATTCACGCGCATCCATGAATCCATGATGAAATACCCAAGGCCATACTGCGTGCCGAACGTCTCCGTGAAAAACAGCACCGACAGCGCCGTTCCCAGGCTCACGCGCACCGAAGACAGCAGCGCGGGCAGCGACGCGGGAAACACCACGAGTTTAAAAACATCGCGGTGACGCGCCCCAAGTGAGGTCATTGTGTAAAACGTTTCTTTGGGAATGCCTTTGACGGCATCGCGCATCGAGACGGTGATCTGAAACACGACAATCAGCATGATCATGAATATCTTTGAAAACTCACTGAGCCCGAATATCAGCATCACGAGCGGCAGCAGGGCGATCTTCGGAATTGGATATGTGAAATACACAAGCGGCGCGAGATGCCTGTTCCAAGCGGGAAAATAGCCCATGCAAAGCCCGAGCGGCACGCCGATCAATACGGATAGGCCAAGGCCCGCCGCAATGCGCCACAGGCTCAGCAGCAAATGCAGCGCAATTTTGCCGATAAAGATATCGTATATATTGACGAACACCACCACCGGCGACGGAATGAACGCAATGCCAAGCGCCATCGCGAGCAGCTGCCAAACGATGAGTATGCCGAGTATTACCTTTACCATGCCCCACGCGCTTTTCCTTTTCATACGGCCCAATCCTCTTTGACCATGGCGCGCAGCGCCATTACAAACGAATAGAACTCGCGCGACAAACGAAGACCGCTTTGGCCGAACAGCGGGTTGTCAATCTCTCTCACAATGCGTCCCGGCGCGGGCGACATAATGGCAATCTTCCGGCCGAGATAGACGGCTTCCTCTATGCTGTGGGTCACAAAAAGCGTCGTGGTCGCGTGCTCCTGCCAAACGCTCAAAAAAAGATCCTGAATGTCCTCGCGCGTCATCGCATCGAGCGCGGAAAACGGCTCGTCCATCAGCAGCACATCCGGGCGCATGATGAACGAACGCGCGATAGCCACACGCTGCCGCTGCCCGCCCGAAAGCTGGCGCGGATATTTAATCTTAAGTGACTCAAGTCCGAGCCTCTCAAACATCTCCGCGATAAACGGCTCGGTCGCATCCGCCTCCTTAATTTTTAGCCCGAGCGTGGCGTTGCGGTAAACATCCGCCCAATCAAGCAGCCCGTAATGTTGGGGAATAAGGCCGATCCTTTGCCTGCGCGGATTGACACGCTGCCCGCCGATGAAAGCCTCTCCCCCGAAGCGTGTGATGATGCCGGACAGCGCGTAAAGCACCGTCGATTTGCCGCAGCCCGAAGGCCCGATCAGCGCGCAGATATCGCCTTTGTCAATATGCAGATCGAAGCCTTTCACTGCGGGAAACTCGCCAGTATCCGTTTTGTACGTGACGTCAAGCGTCCTTATATCAATCATGCCGCTTATTTCACGAAGCTCTTGCTGACCAGATCGTCATATTGATAGGCCGATTTGATCAGCCCTTTTTGAGTGAGCCATGTCATCACGCCGTCAAAATCGTCCGCGGACGGCAGCGCCGCCTTGGTGTAGGTCGGCAGTGACAGCTGCTCCTTAATATCCTCCGGAAAACCCGCCGCTTCAATCAGTATATCCACGTAGTCCGAAACCGGCGCGCTCTGCAGATAATCCACCGCACTGTTGTATGCCCGGTAAAACGCCGCAATTTCGGCGCTTTTGGATTCAATCACTTCCGACGTAAACAGCAGCACCCCCGGATTGATGCCGAGGCTGTCTGTGCTGCCGAGCACCGCCGCCCCCGCTTTCACTGCCGTGGAGGCCAGCGGTTCGGGCAGCGTGGCCGCATCGATCTGCCCGCTTTTGAGCATTTCGAGCCGCACGGGAATCTGCGGGATTGCCGTTTTTTTGACGTCTTCGGGTGTCAGCCCCAGCTCTGTGACCATTTTGTCTGTGGTGTATTCGATAATCGTGTTCGTGGATATCGCGATGGATTTATCCGTTAAATCGGTCGAGCCGGTCATCGACGGCCCGGCAAGCAGCTTGTAGCTGCCGTTCGTCATCGATGTCATCGCCACCTTGAACCCACCCTCCGTCAAAAACGCCGCAGAAAGCATATCCGACACCGCGCCGTCTATGCTGCCCGCCTGCAGTGCGCTCTCCCTGTCCGGTGCGCTCTTAAAATGCTCGATGGTGACATCCACGCCTTCCTTTTCAAAGAAGCCCTTTTCCTGAGCGATGATGATCGGTATCGAATCCACATCGGGCAGCACGCCGATGCTCAGCGTTTGCGACGGCTTATTCTCGGCACAGCCTGCCGCCAGCACCCATACGGAACACAGCGCGAGCACCGCGCTGATGACTCTCTTCACTTTTCTTACCTCCATTTTTGGTACAAATCATTCTCAACGCCGAGCGCATCGAGCACTCGGCTCACGACGAAATCGACGATCTCTCCCACCGTTTGGGGCCGATGGTAAAACCCCGGGCTCGCGGGCAGTATGACCGCACCCGTTTCACTGAGACTCAGCATATTGCGCAGATGAATGGGGCTCAGCGGCATCTCACGCGGCACGAGCACAAGCCTTCTTCGTTCCTTGATGCAGACGTCAGCCGCCCGCCCGAGCAGATGCCGTGATGTGCCGGAGGCGATTTCGCCAAGTGTCGTCATCGAGCAGGGCACCACCGCCATGCCGTCCACAGGGAAGGAGCCGCTTGCGATCGACGCAAAGAGATCATCATGCGCGTGCATCACAAGCCTGCCCTGCGGGTACGCGTTTGCGAATGCGGGTGACATTGTCAACCCCGTCTCGTATTCCATCACCTTTTGGCCCATCTGCGAAATCACCAGATGCACCTCGTGCCCGCGTTTCAGCAGCTCTTCGAGCAGCCTCACGGCATACACGCTGCCGCTCGCACCCGTGACCCCCACGATATATCTAGACACAACTTATGCCTCCTTGACTCACTTTATCAATATATCCGCACCCGAAAACAGCAGGAATATCATGCTGACGATTTGATTGACACTGTACGACGCGATCGTGACGTTTTTGAGATTGATCGGCGACACAATCGCATGCTCGTACACAAGCAGTGCGGCGACGAGCCCCACGCCGACAAAGTAGATCAACCCCAGCCCGGCCAGATACCCGGCAACGATTAACAGCGCGGCTGACAGAAGATGAAACACTGCCGAGATGATCAGCGCGTTTTTCACGCCAAATGTCTCAGGAATAGAATGAAGCGCTTCCTCGCGGTCAAACATGACATCCTGCGCGCCATAGATGATATCGAAACCCGCTACCCAGAACATGACCGCCGCGCCAATCAGCAGCGCGACCGCACTGATCTCCCCCGTCACAGCGACCCAGGCGCCAAGCGGCGCGCAGGCGCAGGCCGCGCCGAGTATGAGGTGGCATAGCCATGTAAACCGCTTGGTGAAAGAATAGACGAAGAACAAAGCAAGCGGCAAAGGCAGCAGCCCCACACAGATGGGGCTGATCATGAACGCCGACACGATCAGAATAACCAGGCATACGGCGATGAGCACGACCACTTCACCCGTTCCCACCGCGCCCCGGGGCATGTGCCGTCCGGCCGTCCTCGGGTTTTTCGCGTCGATGTCCTTATCCACAAGACGATTGAGAGCGTTGGCCGCCGTTCGCGCGCTGATCAGCGCGACGAAAATCCACACCGTCAGCCACAGAGACGGAAAGCCGTCTGCTGCCATCAGCATCGAGATGATGCCGAACGGTATGGAAAAAAGCGTGTGAGAGAACATCACAAGCTCACCGTAAGCTTTAATCTTTTTCAATACCATACTCAGCCCATCTTAAATCAACCTTCGTTTTGGTGTCCGCATCCATTTCAATATCGTTTGGCCATTCCCGCGTGTGCCCCTCGGAGGCCCATTTCTTCGTGGCGTCAATGCCCATTTTATGGCCGTAATGCGCGAGCGGCGATGCGTGATCGAGCGCGTCGAGCGGCCCTTCCGCAATCACCACATCGCGCGCGGCATCGATGTTGTTAAACACCTTCCACGCCACCGTTGAGAGGTCGTGCGGATTGACGTTCTCGTCCACCACAATAATCATTTTCGTATACATCATCTGCCCGATGCCCCACAGGCTGTGCATCACCTTTTTGGCGTGCCCGGGGTACCGCTTCTTGATCGACACGATCACGCAGTTGTGAAACACGCCTTCGAGCGGAAAGTTCATGTCGATGATTTCCGGGCACTGAATTTTTAAAAACGGCAGGAATATGCGTTCCGTCGCTTTGCCGAGGTAACAGTCCTCCATCGGCGGCTTGCCCACGATGGTGGCCGGGTACACCGGGTGCTTCTTTCTCGTTAAACAAGTGATGTGGAACACGGGATACATATCTTTGAGCGAATAATACCCGGTATGGTCTCCAAATGGCCCTTCCTCGCGCAGCTCGTCAAGGTCCACATAGCCCTCGAGGACGAACTCGGCGTTGGCCGGCACATAAATGTCGCATGTTTTGCATTTGACAATTTCGAGCGCGGACTTGCGGATGAAACCCGCGAACATCGTCTCATTGATCTCCTTGGGCAACGGGGCTGTGGCCGAGTAGATCGTGGCGGGGTCGCACCCGAGCGCGACGGCCACGGGCATGCGCCTTCCGAGTTTTTTATACTTTTCATAGATCTCACGGCCGTCTTTATGCAGATGCCAGTGCATACCGGTTGTGCATTTGTCGAACACCTGAAGGCGGTACATGCCCATGTTCTGCATGCCGTTTTCGGGATCCTTTGTGATCACGAGCGGCAGCGTGAGAAACCGTCCGCCGTCCTCAGGCCAGCAATGCAGTATGGGCAGCGTATCAAGATCGGGCTCTTCCACAACCTCCTGACACGCCGCGTGCGTGACCTTGCGCGGAAACACCGAGGTGAGCCGCGTGAGCTTGGGCAGCGCCTTGATTTTGTTGATCAGCCCCAAGTAGCTCGACATGTCCATAAAATCGCTGATCACATTGACAAGCTCATTGATGTGCCCGATCTCCAGCGCGAGGTTTAGCCGATCATAGCTGCCGAATGCGTTGATGAGCACAGGGTATTTTGACCCCTTCACGTTCTCAAACAGCAGCGCGGGCCCGCCGCGTTTGACGACCCTGTCGGCAATTTCTGTGATTTCAAGATGACTGTCCACCTGGGCCGTTATTCGTTTCAGAAGCTTTTTTTGCTCCAACGTATCGATAAAATCCTGCAAATCCTTATACGCCATGTTTTTGTCCTTTGTTTGTGATTTGATTCACCTTTATTGCTTGAATTATACTTTCTGTACCGCCTTGTGTAAACAACGCGGTACTTTTTGTATCCAGCAATTTCTGGCCTTCCGCATATCTGCCGTTCAGTCGGTCTGATGATAAGCTTCGATTTCGAGGGAATGCTGTCACCGACAGGATACGGATGATGTGTCGGCACTCTGTTCTGTCTGCATGACACCTCATCCGGCGTCTTACCGGGGGCTGATGAGATGCAGCATGACAACTTTGGCTTGACGCCTCATTCGGTGCGTCTATATGAAAGCATTATATCCCCAGTTAGATAAAGCTTATATTTCGCTCAGCTTAGGTCGACCATTTTGAACGCCCTCCTTACCGGAATGCCTAAGTAAGCAAAAAAAGCGCCTCTGTCATAAACACTATGGCAGACGGCGGTCATTTCATCAACATATATAATAAATAATGATCCTCAAAGCACTGTCTATCTGGCGGGAGCCGTGCTGCCGCGCTCCACGAGCTGCGCGGATATGGTTAAATGCATAAACGGGCTGTCGGGATGCTTCAAACTATCGGCGTTGTTTAGTTAAATAGCTTGCATTTCTGAAAGCTATAGCAAAATGGCTTTACGTTCTGGCCGTCGACCCTGCCGGCGACGGAATGATATAAGCACCTCATATCATGGCTAAGACAAGTCAACATGCGTTATCATCAGTTACGCTGCGGGGCGAGCCCTCGCTTCAGCAATAACGTTTCCGCACATGGCGACAGTGACAGAAGCTTGCGAATATTGCGTCGCGGATAACGCGCGAAAACACTGATGAACGCAAAACGGACCATTCAGTCAGAAAGGAATCCGCTCCCGCCATGCATGACTCGCAGGGGCCTCCTCCGCAGCATTGCCGCAAGCTCGGATTGATAAAATGTGTTTATTAAAGCTCAATACCAGCGCTGCCGGTGTGTCGGAGACGTGATTAAATATCAGTCCCGTTCCGAGCCGCGCCTTCCTGCGCGTTTAAGGACTTGCGAATAAAACGGCCAATCTCACGCCACGCGGCGCGGGATTCCGGTATCAGCCCGTCTGCGAGCTGAAAAACGTGGAACATGCCGGGCCACACTTTAAATTGCGCAAATACACCTGCGTCAATGGCTTTTTTATAAACTTCAGCCGAATCATCGTAGAGCATCTCGTATTCACCGACATGAATCAGCATCGGCGGCAGCCCCGAGAAATTACCGAAAGCCGGCGACATATACGGATCTCTCAAATCCTTGTCTCCGGCGTATTTTTTCCCGATTTCCGTCCGCTTGCTGTCGTTGGGAAGCGGCATCCTTCTGCCGAACAGCGGATCCATATGATAACGCTGCGTATATGAATCACCGGCGCAGGTGATATCTGCCCAGGGAGACATCAGCACCAGCGCTTTGAGAACGCCTTTGCCTTCGTCCCTCAATCGCATTGCAAGGGCAAGCGCCAGGCCCGCACCGCATGATTCCCCAACGGCAATCACCGATTGCGGCTGAATTCTCTTTTCTTTCATAAGCCACTCAACGGCATGACAGGCATCATCGAGCGCAGCCGGATACGGGTGCTCCGGCGCTACACGGTAATCGAGCGAGAACACCGGAACATCGCCGCCAAGCCGGGCCAATTTCATCGCGAAATGCTTGAAGACAGGTAAAAACCCCAGTGTGTAGCCGCCGCCGTGCAAATGCAGTATGGCGATATCGTGCCTTTGGCAATCCTTCGGAAGCAGATACCACGCGCGCGTTTCGGGCAGATTAATCTCCTCCAGCGTCCAGTCTCGGGGCGCGTGCCATTTGGTGCGTGTGATCTTTTCATACTTTTTTCCCACCGCGAGAATATCGCTGCCAGTGGCCCTCACACCGGCAGCGATAAACTCACGCAGCAGTGTGCCCCGCAAAGAGGCATGGCCGCGAGGCTGCTTCATTTTATCAACTCCTCACCATCAGCGCATATCTTCGCTTATTTTTCGACGGCTTTTTGCTGCGCGCCGAACATCTGAATGTCTTTAGGGTGCGTGAAATACGCCACATTGCCGAAGTCGACATTCTGATCGATGGTATCGAGTATGGCCCCTATTGAGATGGCCGGATTGTTTACACCCGCCTTGACGGCCTGCGTCATCAAGCTGTGAAACTCACGAATTCTTTGAGCCTTGACCGTGTGTTTTTGGTATTCATGATAGCAACGCAGCGCACCGGTCGCGTCGGCATCCATCATGGTGAGATAATGGGTTGACGACGAAGCCCCGTTGCAGTACCATTTTGTCCGCAGCGGCGTGCCGTCTTTAAGTACCAGCTTGATTGGCTGGAACGTGAAACACGTGATGTGCCAGCCGGTAAAATAACCCTTCCTGTTATAAGCCTTTGCTTCCATGTCAATCATTTCGACCGTGCTGAATTCGGCGTGCCGGTACAGGCGCATCTGGTAGCTGTAAATTTCCTGACACGCCTGTTCAAAAGTTTTGTCTTCATCTAATACGGTGCGAAATATGGACGAATGGACGCGCGAGCCGCCGGTGCGTTTTTCCTCCAGCGTGCCGCGCCGCGCGTTGGTCATATAAATGCCGACGTCCTTTTGCCGGTTATTGAGCTTAGAGAGCGCCGTACGCACGCCAAACATAAACACGGCCTGCATGGAAATATGCTGCTGTTCACAGAACGCCTGTATTTTTTCAACATCCTCTTTGGGCACAAAGAGCACTTCGTGACGTCCTGCCGTCCTCAGATTGAATACGTTCGCATACCCCAAGGTCGGGTCCTTCTTTTTCTTGCGGTATGCCTCGAGCAGCGCCGGGCCGTTGATATGCGAAATCAGCGAAGGCTCACGGCTGGAGAATTCGTTTTCCCAAAACTCTCTGTCCTTTTGCTCCTGCGCCGAACCGACATACGCAAGGTCTTTTTTCAGCAGCGATTCCAGCGAGTTTAGCGGCTTCGGCATAGATGTGCCGTTTTTAAGCGCATCGTACACCTCCATCACGTACTGAAGGAAGACGCATATGCCCCATGAATCGAGTATCAGGTGGCTGACGCCGAAATAAATGCCATCGAGCCCGTTCCATGAGTGAACCAGAAACACGCGTGTCATCGATCTGTTAAAGATTCTGATGGGTTTTTTCGCATATCGGTAGAGGCATTTGTCCATACCTTCTTCCGTCTGTCCGGTAAAATCCAGCGTCTGAATATCGGGCTTTTCCTTTTCGGTAAAGTACTGCTGAATTTTTCGGCCGACTTTGGTGATACGCAGGCGAAACGCATCGTTTTGTTCATAAGCCAGCTCAATGGCCGCTTTGAGCACTTGAAAATCGAGCTTTTTTTCAACAAGCGTCAGCGTAAAAATATTGTTGATCTGCTTGTGAACCGTAAACGTCTGACTGAAGAGCAGAAGCCTCTGCCCCGGTGTCAGGTCGTAGTACTTGATATCTTCCATTTTCATTTCCTCCTCTTACCTTCTTACTCTACGGATTTCAATGACTCTACCATGGGTATTTTTTTAAGCCGCCCGTTCATAAACAGGCTGACCAGCTGGGCAAAAGCCAGCGTAATCACGAGTGCATACGCAAAGCTCACATCCTTTATATAATTGCCAAACATGATGCCGTCCTGCTCGATGGAGACCATGATGAACCGGTGAAGCAATATGCCAAGGCCAAGACCGATCAGCGCCCCGACAAACGTCAGCAGAAGATTTTCTCTGAACACATAGGAGTATACTTCTCTGTTGAAAAAACCGAGCACCTTCACCGTAGCGATTTCGCGCAGCCGTTCACCAATGTTGATATTGGTCAGGTTGTATAGCACGATGAAAGCGAGCAGCCCCGCACAAACGATAATCACCACAACAATGCTGTTGAGGCTCTTCACCGTATTGGCAAAGTTGTCGGCAATTGTTGAATAAAACGAGACGGACGCGACATTGCTGCTGCTTATCAGCGTGGATGCGAGGGCATTCTCAGCATCGGCGGAATCGCCCGACAAGCGGATCATCAGGCTGTTGGCCTTGGGGCTCAGGCGATAAGTTTCTTTATAGTATGCGTTTGTCATATAGATATAATGGAATATATAGTTTTCGGTAATAGCCGATACCCTTACCTTTTTTACGGCACCGTCGCCGTTATCGAGCTCAAACGCATCACCCACACCCACACCCAATTGTTTTGACAGCTTTTCCGTGATGACAACGCCATCATCCGTCAGTGGTATTGACTGCTGCGATCCCCTGCCGCGCAATGTGATGAAATCTTTCATTCGATCGGTGTCGCCCACAACAATCAGCGAGGATGACAATTCACGTGTTGCGTTTCGGCATGTCGCGTTAAGCTCCGTATCGGGCATATAAGAATCGACAGCCTTGTCATTCTTCAGAATCTCTTCCACTTCCGCTTTTCCTTCTTCGGCAGTACCGGGCACATAGCGCAGATTCAGATCGTACTTGAAAATCTCGTTAAACTGCTTGCTCACCACCTGGCTGATGGAATTGTTGAGCCCGAACCCCGCGAGCAGCAGCGCCGTACACCCCGCAATGCCGATAATCGTCATGAAGAAGCGCTTCTTATATCTGAATATATTGCGAGCCGTGACCTTTTGAGAAAAGCTGAGCCGTTTCCACAGGAACCGGATACGTTCCATAACAATGATTTTGCCTGCTTTGGGGGATTTGGGCCGCATCAGCAGCGACGGTGTTTCCTTAAGCTCCTTATTACAGGCCACATATGTTGTCACCGTGGTCACCGCCATGCCCATGATAATGCTGATAACGATCAGCGGAACCTGCTCGATATATTCAAGCGGCGGCATTGTGTATTTCATGAGCCATGACTGGTATACAACCTTGGGAAAAATATACATGCCCACAATGCAGCCCGCCACCGCGCCCAAAGCGCTGGCGAGCGCCGCATAAATCACATATTTCGTCGCGACCGCGCGGTCGCCGTACCCAAGCGCTTTGTATGTGCCGATATTGATGCGCTGTTCGGCCACCATGCGCGTCATGGTGGTCAGGCAGACGAGCGCCGCCACAAGGAAGAAAAACACCGGAAACACATTGGCAATTGATTCGACCGACTTTGTCGTCGACTCAAAATCCGCAAAGCTCACCTGCGAATGACGATCGAGCACGTACCACTGTGCATTGTTGATTTTCTCTATTTCATTCTCAGCCCGGATGATCTTATCCATGCCAGCATCGAGCTCGGCTTGTCCTTCCGTGCGCTTTTCTTCCAGATCCTTCTTGCCCTGCTCGTACTTCACCTTGCCGTCGGCAAGGTCTTTCTCCGCCTGCGCAAATTTTGCGTTGGCCGTCCTTTTCGCGGCAGCAAGCTTGCCCTCAGCACTGCGGATTTTGGCACGGTTGGCCTCAAGGTCCGCACTCGCATCATCCAGCTGCTGCTTCGCGTTGGTCACCGAGCTTTGGCCAAGGTTGTTGAGCCCGTTTATGGTTCCGAGGCCCTGGTCCGTAAGCCCCAGCAGCTGATCATATTCGCCGACCAAGCCCGCGAGACTCTCGCGTTCCTGATCGGAAATATTCGGATCATCAAGCTGGTGTAAAAGGTCGGCCCGGTTTGATTCTGCGTCCGAGCGCACGCCGTTTAAATCTCCTGTGATGTTATTGAGTGTTTCGAGATCGTCGCCGTTCTCCGCCATGGTCGAATCGTACTGGGCTTTGGCTTTCGCATAATCGGCTTCACCATCTGCCAGCTGTTTCTTCGCTTCATTGATTTGCTGCTGCGCCATTCTGGACTGTGCGGCAAAGCTCTCCTTTTCTTTGGTCAGGTTCGCTTCTCCTTCCACAAGATCCATCTGTGCCTGATTCAGTTCAGTCTCGCCTTTGGCGATTTCATCCTCGTATTTTTTCTTTCCCTTTTCATACTCAGCTTTCGCATCATCGAGCTGTTTTACGGCCTCCCCCTTCACTTCGGCGAGCCTGATGCCGCTTCTGTCCACGCCGAGGTTGTCGAGCGCGACCGTCACATTTTCCACCACGTCGTCGTAAGGCGCCGAATAGGTGTTGAGCGGCTTCGCCCCCTCCACAGTCACCAAGGCTTCCGTATAGCAGGGGTAAATAAAGTCATCCTCTAGAATCATCAGAAAGGTGGTGACTTTTCCGTTGCCGATCTCTGTCGACCCTTTGTCGTATGTGAGGTAATACGGCGTGATCACCTTGCCGACGATTGTAAATTCATCGGTCTTCAGCGTATCTTCCGTAACAGGCTTTTCTTTGCCCGAATTGACATGAATCGTATCCCCGATATCGAGCCCGAGCTGCAGATATGAGGAATCCTCCAGCAGACATTCACCCGATTTTTCGGGATACCGGCCCTGCGTCACTTCCACCTGATTCAGTGTGTTTTCATCGCGCTGCGCTGGCAGACTGTGCAGCCGAAACACTGTTTCCATCGAATTCTGCGTGCTGACCACGTCGGCAAAATAGCCGGCCTGTACCTTCTGTACGCCCGGTACGTTTTCGATGGCGCCGATGTCATCCTGAGTCAGACCAAGTGTGGACATGATACGCACATCCATCATATTGTATCTGTCAAAATACTGGTCCGCTGTATGGCGCATATCGGGCGCGGTAGCCCGAATGCCCGCAAAAAACGCCACGCTCACAAGAACAATGGCAAATATCGAAACAAACCGCGTCCATGAATTGCGGATTTCCCGAAGCAGATCCTTTATCACAACGCCTTTCATATTACCACTCGATCCTCTCCACATCAGCCGGATGATCGTTGACGGACATCGCATCGACCCTGCCGCTTTTCACCTTAATTACGCGGTCTCCGATGGCTGTGAGCGCGAGATTATGGCTGATGACAATCACGGTTGTTCCGGTGCGTTTGCATGTTTCCTGCAGGAGCTTGAGAATGGATTTGCTCGTCACATAATCGAGAGCGCCGGTAGGTTCGTCGCACAGGAGCAGCTTTGGATTTTTGGCAAGCGCTCTCGCGATGGCCACGCGCTGCTGCTCGCCGCCAGAAAGCTGCGAGGGGAAATTGTTTTTCCGGTTTTCCAGCCCCACATCGGCAATCACCTGATGAATGTCGAGTGGTTTGCGGCTCACCTGCGCCGCCAGTTCAACGTTTTCCAGCGCCGTCAGGTTCTGCACCAGATTGTAAAACTGGAACACAAAGCCCACATCGTATCGGCGGTATGTGATCAGTTGACTGCGGTTGTAGCGGCTGATATTTTCATTATCCACAATGATGGTCCCCGACGTTTGGCTGTCCATTCCGCCCAAAATGTTGAGAATGGTGCTTTTACCCGCACCGCTTGCGCCTGTTATAACCACAAATTCCCCTTTGTTAATCACAAAATCCACGCCGGCGAGCGCCTCAATCTCAACTTCCCCCATATGGTAAATTTTCCGTACGTTTTTAAACTGGATAAACCCCGTTGTTTCCGCAGCATCGTAAAGTTCCTCTTCGGCTGCAGATGTTCTTGCACTTGACATATCATTGACCTCCATATTTTTTATCCGCAGATTCGGACAGACTGACCGTTGCGCCGGTAGCAGACTGATATAACGAATCTTTTGTTTTCAATGAGTAAAAACTGATAATCGGATTGTGTTTCGCAGATAATTCTCTGATCCGTCAATTTGAATACGATGTCTTTGAGCGGATAGGACAGCCCGTTTCCCATGGCTTTCACGCAGCTCTCTTTCAGCGTCCAGTATATGAAAAAACGTCTGTCGGGGTCTGGTGCGTTTTCAATATCATCGCGTTCGGCCCTGCTGCAAGCTCTTCTGGCGGCATATCGGGAAAAGTGACGTACCCTTTCCACGTCAATACCCACGGGTACGTCGCTGATCACACAGACGGCCACCCCTCTGCAATGGCTGATATTGAACTCAATGCCGGGGTAATCGCGCAAATAGGGCTTGCCCCATTCGTTGCGGACAACGCAGAGCCGCGATACGTCAAGCTGCTTTTCAACAAACAGAGCGTACGCCAAAAGCCATTGGCCATACCGGTGTTCGTCCGAAAAACCGCCCGACGTTTCGTTAAAATGATAACGATAGATCATTTCATCTTGACTTTCAGATAATCGGATAACTCACCCACCGTCTGCAAATTCTTGATCTCGACATCGGGAATCTCGATGCCCAACTCATCTTCAATATTGCCGACAATGTTAACGCAGTCATACGAATTCATATGCAGATCGAGAATCAAGTGCGTATTGTCGCTCAAATCGTTTTCATCCACATCCACATACTCAAGTATTTTTTTGCAAACATAGCTCGTCATTGTTAATTCTCCTTCTCATTTCTGCCTGTCGTTTTATTTTTTTGGTGGTCGTTTTTTCGAACTCCTGATCAACAATTTGAACATCGCCGATGCGTTTGTGCACCGGCAGCGAGCTGTTCAATCGGCGTATATCGTGATCGAGCCTCTGGCCGATGTTCTCGATGGGATTCATGGAAAGATACGCTGAATCAAGGAATACATCCGCCGCGATGATTTCGCCGTCCTCTCTCTTTTTCGCGTAAACCATCACTTCCTTCACATACGGAATGGCGCTCACGGTTTCTTCAATTTCTTCCGGGCTCACATTCTTGCCGTTCGGGAGTATAATGAGGTTTTTCTTGCGCCCTGTAATAGTCAGAAAATTGTCTTTACTCAAGCGTCCAAGATCGCCTGTCCTGAAGTATCCGTCCTGTGTAAACACCTCTTTGGTATTCTTCGCATCCTTGTAATAGCCGAGCATCACGATATCGCCCGTAATCTGAATTTCGCCGTTGCCGTTTTTGTCAGGGTTCGCTATTCTGACTTGACAGCCGGGAAGAACGTGGCCGACCGTCCCCTTCTTCTTCCACGCGGAGGCGTTGGTGGATATCACAGGCGCACATTCGGTGATGCCGTATCCGTTAATGATATTGATGCCGATTTCGTCGTACCTTTTGATGAGGTCTGCCCTTAAAGGCGCTCCGCCGCATACAATCTGCTCCAGGTTACCGCCGAACTTATCGAGTATGGGCTTGAAAAACAGCTGCCGCTTGTCGATACCGAACTTGCGCAGAAGGTTGCTGAATTTAATACCGTAAATCAGATGCTTTTCAAGATTGTTCTTCTTTGTTTCCTGCCAGATCTGTTTGTACATCACCTCAAGAAAAAGCGGCACCATGAGGCTCATGCCGGGCTTAAACAGCGCGATATTCTTCATAAGGTGCTTGAGGCTGTTGTTAAAACACAGTGTATTGCCCGTGTAGAGTATGCCGAGTATATGGCAGGTGCTCTCGAACGAATGGTGAATGGGCAGCACCGAAAAACTCACCGGGGTGACCTTGATAAAATGCATAAAGCCATATAAATCGGCCATGAAGTTTTGATGCGAAAGCATCACACCCTTGTTGGGCCCGGTGGTTCCCGATGTGAACAGAATCTCGCACATGGCCTGCGGATCAATTTCTTTATTGGCATAGGTGTTGTTGCCGATATGCAGCAGCTTTCTGCCTTTCTCAATCAGCGTATGCAAATCGTATGAGGCCGTGTGCGGCCCGGATGGATTCATCACAATAACGGATTTGATATTCGGGCAGCGGCTCAATATCTCATTGACCAGCGGCAAATACGTTTCCGAGCAGACAATCGCATCGGCGTCGCTTTTTTTAAGCAGCATGGCAATATCGTCTTTGAGCAGTTCTTTATCCAGCGGTACCACCACGCCCACACCGCAGACCACTGTCAAATACGTTAATATCCATGCATACGAATTTTCGGACAAAATGGCGATATGGTACCCATCCATGCCCAAATCCAGCAGCTTTGTGCCGAGCGCGAGCCGGTCTTGTTCAAGCTGAGAAAAGGTGTATTCCATAATGCGGTTATTCGCAGAAATTTCTTTGAACGCCGTCTTATCGGCAAACAGATTGGATGCGCGAATTGTAAGCTCGCGCATGTCGTTAAGTCTTTGAGGATGCATGCTTTTGTATCTCATGGATTTTGCTCTCCCTACGTAAAGTCGAATGTTTCTTTCAGCCCCTACTTTTCAAACAAAACCCAATAACAATGCTGTTTTTTAGCGATTGAACGCCTCTCTTTTATTCCCTATTTCATAATAGATTAATGGATATTAAAGTCAATGACAGAATATGTCTTATAATATGTTTAAATGTTTCTTTTTGATGGAATAGACTGCCAATCTGGCGTATTTGGAAGTTGCTGGTTTATTGTGGCTCATTTAATAGGAAATTAGCAACAATGCATCCGGTTTGTGAGCCGGACTGTGAATTATATATGGTAAATAAGCAGGCTTTCATGGCATGGTTCAATGAAAACTTATATCAAGAGGACAATGTTTATGTTTAATAACGCCTTTTTGTCACTGAAAAAAGTGTTCTATGAAAATGCTGACGAATTTCTTAAGCTGTTACAACCAAGTTTTTGGAATTCCTGCATGACCGCAGCATTATCGTGGATTTTTAGGCAGAAATAAGCGCCGGATCATCAGACATGGCGCTTACCTGCGGGCAGTTCGTTAACGGACTTCTCCGGATAACCAAAAGAAGTTTCTCACGCTTTTAATTCTTATTCCGCAGTCAGCAAAAGGCTCTTTTCCGTCTCAATATCAAACAGATGGACGAAATCTCCGGGTATCATAAAGTTCACATAATTGGCTCTCCCGGGTTCAAACAGTGAACTGTTCAAATCCGTGACCTGAACGCGAATCACAACATCCCTTTCCTCCACCGCCAAATGCAGATAGATTTCGCTGCCCATCATCTCCGAGACATCCACCTTGGCTTTTACAACACTGCCGCCGTTCTCAGTGGTGAGCGCCATGTGTTCGGGGCGTATGCCAAGCAGTACTTTGGCCGGTGCCTGATTGTTTTTTCTCAATATCTTCTGTTTGTCGGATGGGAGCATGATGTCCGCGCCCGCCGCGCGCACCGCATAATCGCTGCCCGAGAGCGTCAGCTCCGCCGGGAAAAAGTTCATCTGCGGTGTGCCGATAAAACCGGCGACGAATTTGTTAGCCGGACGGTTAAACACGTCCTGCGAGGTGCCGATCTGCTGGATAAAGCCGTCCTTCATGATCACAATCCGGTCGCCCAGCGTCATCGCTTCCACCTGATCGTGTGTCACATAAATGAACGTGGTATCGATGCGCTCTCGCAGTTTGATGAGTTCGGCGCGCATTTGGTTGCGAAGCTTTGCATCAAGGTTGGATAGCGGTTCGTCCATAAGAAACACCTTGGGCTCACGCACGATGGCGCGCCCGATGGCCACGCGCTGCCGCTGACCACCCGAAAGAGCTTTGGGCTTGCGTTTCAAAAGTTCTGTAATACCGAGTATCTCAGCCGCTTGCTTCACCTTCCTGTCAATCTCGTCCTTCTTCTCCTTGCGCAGCTTAAGCGCAAAAGCAAGGTTCTCATACACCGTCATATGCGGATAAAGCGCATAGTTTTGAAAAACCATCGCAATATCACGGTCTTTAGGCGGCACCGCATTGACGAGGCGATCGTCTATATAAAGCTCCCCTTCCGAAATTTCCTCAAGCCCCGCCACCATACGCAGCGTGGTCGATTTGCCGCACCCCGAAGGGCCGACGAGTACGACGAATTCCTTGTCGGCGATGTCAAGATTGAAGCTGTCCACCGCGACAACATTCTTGTCGTAGATCTTCTTGATGTTCTTTAATGTGACCTTTGCCATACTTCCCAGCTTTGCCGCGCAAAGCATTCGCTCCTGCGCGGCTCACCGCCGCCGTTTGACCGCTGACGGCAGTCTTACAGCAGGTCTCCACACTGCTGCACCGCAAGCCGATGCGGATTACTCATGCCTCCTTTTTTCAGCGTGCATAAAACGGTATAAGTGGAGCCGCTCCATGCCGCATTTTTTGATTGCTAATAAATGGTTTGCGCGTCTTGGATGTTAGGCTTATCAACCCCATTCTCCACAGCTTTAAAGCAGCTCACGATGCCTCTGACAGCCACGCGGCGGCTTCGATGACAGCATGAATAAAAGCCGTGCCGCATTCCGTTTATTTTAGTGCGGATAGCACTTGGCGTATTCAAGTTTGTCGCATGAAGCCTGTGCTTAAGCTTCATAGAAAAGCGCTTTAAAATAGAGGTTTCAGTCAGCCGTATGAAGCTTTTCAGATACTTGCGCTTTTTTAATTGGGACGGCTTTCAATGTCAGGTATGCTCTTGCTAAATTCGGAATAGCTGATTCCCGTATATTTTTTAAAACAGCGTCCGAAATAATTGGGGTCGGGTATGCCCACTGCGTTCGCTGTATAGAACATCTTTTCATTATCTTTCGCCAGCTGCATGGCCTTTTTCATGCGGCAATCCGTTAAATGCTCAATAAACGAGCTTCCGATTTCCGTTTTAAAGCGCCTGCTTAAGTAGCTCGGATTAAAGCCGAAGGTCTGGGCGATTGATGTAAGATTGAGGCTCGAATCCGTATAATGTTCTTCCACAAAGCGCGCAATCCGGCGGATGGCCGACGGCTCAATCTCACGCCCGTCTTCCGGCTCCTTGATCGGCTCCTCCACCGACTGGACGACCTTCTTGAGCAACTCATATATTTCGGAGCGGACAATGGGCTTTAATATATATCCGCAGACAGGCAGCCCGATGCATTGGCGCGCGTATTCAAATTCATCGAAAGCCGTCAGCACAATGATCTTGAGGTTCGGATAGCGGCTGACAGCAAGCTTTGCAAATTCAATGCCGCCCATAAACGGCATGCATATATCCACAAATACGATGTGGGGCCTGATATCATCAATCTTGTTGATGGCCTCAATACCGCTGCCCGCTTCTCCTACCACTTCAAGGTCGAGTGATTTCCAGTTGATAGATTTTTTTAATAGCAGGCGGGTAGGTTCCTCGTCATCGATAAGCATCACTCTAAACATCTTGCCCGAATCCTCCTTTACTTCTCCTTCGGAATGATAATTTCAATCTCCGTGTATTCGCCCGGCTCACTGCGTATTTGAATCACGCCATGATAGTTGCAATAGTAGCGGATACGCTTTATTGTCCCTTTGAGACCAAAACCGGATAATTCGTCATCTCCGTTGAAGGCACTGCCCGTGAGAATATCCGATATCTGCTCTTGCGTCATACCCACACCCGTGTCGTACACAGTGATATGCACCGCGCTGTCCTTTTCAAAAGCGCTGATACGGATAATCCCTTTCTCTCCCTTGAGCCGCACACCATGATACAGGCTGTTTTCAACGATCGGCTGCAGAATAAGCTTCGGAATCAGCGTATCGAGCACGTTCTCGTCGACAAAATATTCATCATCGAAGGCATCTTCGTACCGCAGTTTCTGCAATGCCAGATAGTCTTTGATAATCAGTATCTCACTGCGCAGCGGTATCTCTCTGCTGCCTTTGCTTAAAAAATTCCGGTAAAAGCTCCCGAGCGTCTCAAGCGCATCATGAACACTTGGCGCGTTACTCTTCAGCGCCATATAGCTGATGGTCTCGAGCGAATTGTAGAGGAAATGCGGCTTGATCTGTTCCTGCAGCGTGCGCATTTCGGCTTTCCGTATGCTGTTCTCCTTTTCAATGAGCTCGGCAATCAAATGATTGATATGCACAATCATACTGTTATAGCTGTCTGCAAGATTGCGTATTTCATTGTTGGGCAGCGATAGCTTAATCTCGTGCAAATCTTCGTCCGTTCTCGTGCTCGTCATGGTTTCCGCAAGCAGATCAATCGGGCGGGCGATATTGCTCGATATAAATGCCCCGCTCGCAAAAACGGATAACACGACCGCCGCAATCAGCGTGATGACCAGCAGTATGGTTTCGCTGGATTGTATCGACGCGGCCGTCACCACCGTCTTGCTGATTTGCACAATGGGCAAATCCGGCGTGCTGTAAGAGCTCAGTATCACTCTGCTGCCTGCCGTATCCACCTCTTTCCACTGAAAGCCTCTGTTGACATCCTCGGCGTTGAACTGATCCTTTAAGTCTTCGTCACCCCAAAGGTAGCTGCCGTTCTTATCAAAAAAGCAGATCTGGCTGTCGGGGCTTAAATCCTTTGCGGCCGTGTACAGCACATTCGGGTTCAGATTGATAACCAGCAGGCCGATTTCCTTTTGAGTTTCGATATCATAAATTAGGCGCATCATTGATATAAGGGGGATGCCGCTGCGCTTGGTGAAAGCCCCCCGTCCGTTGATACTGAGTATCACCCCCCCTTTGGCACTTAACAACGGCTGGCGCCAGCCGTCCTCTTTGATGAGCTTGTTCTGGACATCGATCAGCCCTGAACCGGTTCTGACAAACCGGTCGTCGAGACGGAAAACATAGACCGAATCCACATGGCTGTATATATTCGTGATGCTGATAATGCCGTTGCTCACTGTCGTCTGATTTAATGTCTCGCTGTTGAGATAGTCCACAACCGCATTGTTGAGCATTATCAGCCTCGACATTTCTTTATAGCGGTCAAAATTCGCTTTGATGTTGCTGCTGAGGCTCGTCATCGCAGTCTCGCTGTTGGAAACAGCGTTGTCCACAGAAGCGCGTACCATGATCACGACATAAGAAGTCACAAAAATGACACAGAACAGTGAAAAAATGATTAAGAAAAAACGCCATGTCTTGCTTTTTAATGAGTGCTTCTTGTGCTGCTTCGATTCCATAGACTGCTTAAATGCCTTCATAAGAAAATCTCCCAATGTAGCACCAGCTATATGATTTCCTTCATTATAACAATTCAGATTGATTCTTGAAACACATTTGTGCAAGCGTAAATGCACCATGCATTTACGCTTGCCGTTTTATCGGTCTGTCAGCCTTTAATGGCTCCGGCGCTCACACTCTCGTGAATCTTCTTGCTTAAGAAAGCGTAGACGAATATCATCGGGAAAGTGGCCAGCACCAGCGACGCTCCAATTGGGCCCCAGTCTCTTGTGTAAGACCCGGACAACGTCTGTATGCCCACCGTGAGCGTACGGAACTCGGACTTGCTGATAAATATCAGCGCGAACATCAATTCATTCCAAGCCTGTATGAACGTGAATATACCCACAGTCGCCACGGAAGGACGCATCATCGGAAAAATCACATGCCGGAAAATACGCCACACGCCGCAGCCGTCAATGCAAGCCGCTTCATCAAGCTCTTTGGGTATCTCCTGCATGAACCCGATAAAAATCAATATCGCGACGGACAATGCAAACGCCGTGTAAGGAATGATCAGGGATTGGTATGAATCGAGCATCTTCAATTTCGACAGCACCAGAAATATGGGCAGTATCGACGCATGAATCGGCATTGTCATGCCGAGTATCACCATATGGTTGGCGACTTTGCGCCCTTTCCAAATCATGCGCGTCAGCGCAAATGCCGCCATCATGCCGATCACGATGGTCAGCACGATGGTAATACCCGTGACGATGATGCTGTTGACAAAGAAGCCGCCCAGATTGTGCACGCTGAGCACTGTTTCGTAATTCGACCACAGCCATTCGTTTGGAAGTCCGATCACATTTTCGCCGAATATTTCGGCATTGCTTTTAAGCGAGAAAGTGAACATCCAATAGAGCGGAAATATATTGATCAAAAACCAGAGAATCAGCAAACCGTAGACGAGAACCTCTTTGGTGATCCACTTCTTCGAATGCTTGATATGAATGTCCCTGGTTTTAAAAAGCTGAAGCTTCAAATCAGTCCACCTCCGTCTTAAATGATTTTCTGATGATAATCGCCACAATCATGCATAAGATGATCAGCAGCACGGCAATCGCGCTTCCGAGGCCATATTGATTTCTTAAAAACATTCTGGAATAAAGCAGCGTACTCGGCACCTCGGTGGCGTGTGCCGGCCCGCCGCCGGTTAAAATGTAAATCATATCGAAGATTTTGAGTGAACCGGTCACGGAGATGATGAGGCATACGCGCAGTACCGGCTTTATCATTGGTATGATGATTTTTCGGTTGACCTGCGATTCGGTTGCGCCGTCAATCAGCGCCGCTTCTTTTATCTCATTCGGCACGCCTTGTATCCCCGCATACAATAGCAGCATATGGTAACCCGTAAACTGCCACATTGTTGGAATGAACGCCGCGATAAGCACGGTGCCCCTGTCTCCGAGCCAGGCTGTGGTCCATGATTCCAGCCCGATACCACTGAGCCCCATGTTGAGCAGACCGTAGTCCGGGTTGTATATCTTGAGCCATAACTGACCGATCACAACAGTAGACAACAAAACGGGAATGAAGTACACAGAGAGAAACATGCGGCTGCCTTTTCTTCCCTTTGCCAGCAGCAGCGCGAGCAGCAATGAAAACGGCAATTGTATCAGCACCGAAGCGAGCATATAAAGCACCGCATTGAGCAGAGCCTGCGGGAAATTCAGCGTAGAGTTCGTAAAGAGCTCCACATAATTCTCAAGACCGATAAACGTCATGTCCGACATGCCGTCCCAATCGTGCAGGCTGTAAAAAGTCGACATGATGATCGGTATAATGATGATGCCGACAAACAGGATCACAGCGGGGAGCAGGAATAATGCAATGGCCGTTTTGTTTTTATATATTTTGTTCATAAGTCATTTCCTTCCCTGTTCGCAATTTGTCTTTTAGAGCAGCGGCCTCCCGGCTTTTGCCGGGGAGGCCGCGATAAGCTCACCATTCATCTTGCGTCAAACAAAACGTGCCGTTATACTCCGAGCTGAGCAGCCATGTTCGCCACGAATTCCTCAGGTGTAATGTCCCCAAGGTAAAGCTGCTGCAGGTTTTCGAGGTAAACACCCGAGTCTTCGGATTCCATCAGCGTATCAAACCAAAGCGTGAACGAGGTGGCATCCCGAACCAGAGCCGCGATCTCCTGTGTCTGCGGTCTGACAGAGCTGACATCGTAGTCAACCTGCCATGCAGCAATACCGCTGCCCGACAGATAGGCATACTTGGATATATTCTTGCAGATCTCAAACATAGCCGATGCCGCTTCTGCCGGATACTTCGTGGAAGCGGATACCATCAGCGAATCGGACGAGCCGCCCATGAAATCGGTGATTTTCGCCGTGTTCGAATTTAAAACAGGGATCGGCACAAAACCAAAGTCTTCGGGGTTCTTGGATTTTGTATAGAAGTCGCTGACCATCCAGCCACCCGTAATGTACATGGGTTCTTTGCCGTCGTAGAAAGTCTGAGTCGCTTCGTCGTTATTCAGAGCCACCGCATCCGGGCTGTATGCGCCCATCGCGACGAGCTCGGCGAATTTTTTGGAAGCATCGAGGAATTCAGGAGAATTGTAGCTCACTGAGCCATCTTTGGTCAGGCAGCTTTTCAGCGCATCCGGGCCGACCGACTTAAGCGTCAACGCGTCATGCGTCATGCTCAGATTCCAAAGGTCTTTGGCGCTGATGCCGAACGGAACGATGCCGTTGTCGATGAATGTCTGGCAGACACTTTTGAGTTCGTCGAACGTTGTCGGCGGCTTAAGGCCATACTGTTCGAACATCGCCTTGTTGTAGAACAACAGCGAGACGTTGAGTGTATAAACTGAGCCATACACTTTGCCGCCGTATGTCAGATTCTTCATCATCACTTCGGGCAGAACATCTGCATTCTTGGCATACTCATCATCAACACAGAGCACACGGCCGGCATCCACAAACGGCTGGGAGAATCCGCCGCCCCAGGTGAAGAAGATGTCCGGAAGTTCGTTGGCAGCCACAGCGGATTTGAGCTTGGTCTTGTACGATTCATTTTCGAATGTCTCGTATTCGATCTTGATATTCGGATGGTCTGCTTCGTACTGCGCAATCGCATCGAGATACGGCTGATAGTAGTTGTCACTCTCGGTCGCAATGCTCCAGAGCGTCAGCGTGATCTGTTCACCGGAGTCCTCGGCAGACACCGCTTCAGAGGGAGCAACAGATTCGGAGTCTTGAGCAGGTTCGGTGCTCGGGGCTTCCTGCGGCGCACAAGCCGTCAACGGAACGATAACCAGCAGCGCAAGCAAAAAGGCAATGACTTTTTTCATGGATTGACTTTCCTCCTTATTTGTTCTTGATGCCCTGATTGTATTCGTTGAGCGAATGACAGTAAATGTTATATCATTACCACTTGGTGTGTTATTTTTACACATGAAATGTAAGCAAAGCACATCCCTTACTTTCTTTAAGTCAAAAAAACACACATAACCGATAACAAACGAACACACCGTATCGCCGATGTGTTCGTTTGTTTGGATATTACAATTTGCGCATTTTCTACAAGGTGATTTGTACGCTGATGCATGGGCTGCCCGTCAGGCGGCAGCTGAGTTCATCGGGCTGGCTCGTACCGGCATAGAGCGTAAAGCTGCGGCTGTCCACAAAACGGCGTCCGGCATCGTCAACAACCTCAAACGCCGACTCCGGCAGAACCAGCGTGACGCTCACCGTTTCGCCTTTTTTAACATGAACGCGTTTAAAGCCGCAGAGCTTGTGATTGGCAACCGCCCATTTCGACTCATTATCGCGGATGTAAAGCTGAATCACATCGTCCGTGTCATAACCGCCGGTGTTGCGGACCTGCACGCTCACTGTTTTGTCGTCTGCGCTGTAACTCAAATCGCTGCAGACCACTTTGGAGTAGGTCAAGCCAAAACCAAACGGATAAAGCACGTTATCCTTCACATAACGGTAGGTACGGCCCGCCATCGAATAGTCATCAAAATCGGGGAGTTTGTCGGCTGATTCATAGAACGTAACCGGCAGTTTGCCCGAGGGAGACACCTCACCGAAGAGGATTTCAGCCAGCGCTTTGCCACCGAGCTGCCCCGGATACCATGCCTGAATAATGGCGTCCGCTTTGTCGGCATGCGGATTGACCGAGCTGCCGCAGGACATGACGATGATTGTCGGTTTGCCGACGCCGAGCACTTTATCAATGAGAATGCGCTGGCTTTCGGGCAGCCTGATGTCGACCTTGTCGCCGGACGCAAAGGCATTGCCCGTATCGCCCTCTTCGCCCTCAATCGTCGCGTCGTAGCCTACGCACAGCACGACAACATCGGATTTTTCTGCAACGGTCAGCGCTTCGGCATAGCCGTCACCCGGCTGAGAAAGCGGCTGCAGCATGTCTTTAAACAGATGGCAGCCTTCCGAATAATACACCCTGCCGTCAAAAGCGTCTCTGATGCCATCAACGAAGGTGACATATTCGTCGGCGGTTCCGTAATAATTGCCGCGAAGTGCTTCGATGCTGGCGGCGTTGGGCCCGATCACACCGATGGACTTCAGCGACGATTTATTAAGCGGCAGTATATTGTTGTTCTTGAGCAGCACCATCGATTTGCGCGCGCAATCAAGCGAGAGGATTTTATGATCCTTACAGCTCACCACATCGTAGTCGATTGCGTCATACTCGCAGCTGTCGTCGAGCATACCGAGGCGCGCCCGGGTTCTCATCAGATGCACAGCCGCTTTTGTTAAATCGTCTTCCGTAATCAGACCTTCTTTAAACGCCACAAGCAGATGCAGGTACGTATTGCCGCAGTTGCAGTCACAGCCCAGCTTGAGCGCAAGCGCGGCCGATTCGGGCGCGGTAGAGGTCACCATGTGTTCCGTATGGAAATCGCGAATTGCCCAGCAGTCGGATACAAAATAGCCGTCAAAGCCCCATTCAGCGAGCTTGCCCATCAGATAGTGGCTGGCGCAGGCCGGCTCCCCGTTCAGCCGGTTATAAGCCCCCATCACGCCTTCCACCTTCGCTTCCTTAACGAGCGCCTCAAAAGCGGGCAGATAGGTTTCGTTCAGATCTTTTTCCGAGATTATGGCATCAAACCGGTGTCTCGTGGCCTCGGGGCCGCTGTGCCCCGCAAAGTGCTTTGCGCACGCGGCTGCCTTTAAATATTTGCCGTCTCCCTGAAATCCTTTTACAAAAGCCACGCCGAGACGGGCTGTGAGATATGGATCTTCCCCGTAGGTTTCCTGCCCCCGCCCCCAGCGCGGATCCCGGAATATGTTGATGTTGGGCGTCCACATGGTGAGGCCTTTGTAGATATCTCTGTCATTATGCTTGCGGCTTTCGTTGTACTTTGCCCGTGTTTCGAGCGCGCAGACCTGCGCGACAGAGAAGAGAGTATCTGTATCAAACATAGCCGCGAGCGCAATGGCCTGCGGAAACATCGTGGCTGTACCGGCTCTTGCAACGCCGTGCAGCGTCTCATTCCACCAGTTGTAGGCAGGCAGCCCCAAGCGTTCAATGGCGAGCGCATCATAACGGAGCTGTGCCGCCTTTTCATCTACGGTCATCTTGGAAACGATGTCCTCAGCGCGTTCCTGCGCAGATAAATTGGGGTCTTTGTATTTTTCCATCTTGCACACTCCTATTTCATTTGTTTGCTGCTGTTGCCAATCAGCAGCTGTGGCTCAAGTATGATATTCTCCGGCCTTTTCCCCGTATCAAGGCCCAGAATCTGTTTGATCAGACATTCGGCGGCTTTGGCTCCCATGCCGCCCGTATCCTGACGAATCGTGGTAAGCTTCGGGCTGGAAAGCTGAGTGATTTCTATGCCGTCAAAACCGACAATCGACATATCATCCGGAACGCTGAGCCCCGCTTCCTGCAAGGCTTCCAAGGCGCCGATCGCACTGAAGTCGTCGCTCGCAATCACTGCGGTCGGAAGCTTCTTCCGGGCAAGCACCTCTTGCATGGAGCGGTAACCGCCCTGTATTGAATAGTATTTCGACTGAACCAACTGATCGGCCGACAGCGTCTGACCTTTTCTCTCCATGGCTTTTTTCAGCCCGTTAACGCGCATGCTTGTGATATAGCTGGGCTCGCCATTCATAAAAACGATGTCTCTGTGGCCCAAATTAAACAAATGATTATAAAGAAGAGCCATGCTCTTTTCGCTGTCTGTCGTCACGCAGTTAATTGATGCATCCGAATAATCAATCGCTATTTTCGGCAGATCGGATTCAATCAGTTCTTTTGTATCGTTGGATGTGAAATCGGTGTTGAAAATGAACACGCCGTCAGTTTTTCGGTAACGGCAGTGTCCGTAATAGGATAGTCCCATTTTTCCCACTTGGTTGGAGATAAAGACGATATCGTAGCCATGTCTTTCAACGACGTTTTTGAAACTTTCAAGTATGCTGGCAAAAAGATAGTGGCGCAGCCCCAGTTCCGACCCGTCCTGACACAGTATGCCGATTGTCCATGAACGGTTTTTGCTTAAGCCTTTCGCGCGGCCGTCCGGAATATAATTCATCCTGCTGGCAGCCTGCCTGATCTTGTTTCGCGTGGCAACGCTGACATCGGACGCGCCGCTGAGCGCTTTGGATACGGTCGCAGGAGATAATCCGCAGAGTTTCGCAATATCATAGATGGTTGCCAAATTCCCACCTCCGAAACCGGTTTCGTCGATTTTACGTCATGTTATCATATATAATAAATTCTGTCAATATCGGGCACGGCTTTTGGTTTATCCTGCATTTCCTGACAACCCGTCGTCCGCTTCTCATCTCTTAAAATAGAGGCTGATAAACTTGTTCTCATGGCCTTTTCTTTTGAGCGGCGCGGCCTAACATGGTATATATAAACATTATTTACGTTTTCTATTCATAAGTTTTAAAATAACAACGTGTTTCTCAATCTGCTTAGACGGAATTAATAAAGGATCATATTGGCTTGATCAATATTAAAGTATTAATGGTCTAAGCGGGTATTCATGTGGCTTGACCGAGCTACAAAATCACGCACGGTGGTCAGCGCTTTGGCCGGGGCATGCTGGCGCCCCTTTTAAAATTACACTGTCCGTCAGAGCGTCAATCAAGTGATCTGCGTACGATTTTCACTGCCGCGCTGCCCTAAAACTTCCGCTGTATTGACTCAGTCGCTGTGTTCCCCGAATCTCTCTCAGACCGGTGCGCAAACATCCGAATACTCATTCTCTGGCCAATATCAATGATTTACGGATTGCACTGCTGGCCCAGAGAAGAACAGCTGCTATCAACGGCTAGCTTTGGGGTTGAGTTTTGCGTGCAAACTGTTATAATTTATATGAATCACAGAGAATCTTGAGCTTTAACCAAACGAAGAATCCAATCACAGAAGTCTAAGTAACATAAACCCTTACCTATTGGTCTTTTCCATGAAACTTGTCTTTTCTTCGGAGGATCGTTTATGCATTTGACGTTCCCTGAGCGACTGAAGCTCGGTGTGGCCTCGGCTGCCACGCAGATAGAAGGCGGCAACCAAAACAACAGCTGGTACGACTGGTATCAAAAAGGCCATATTAAGGACAACGCCGACCCTTCCGTGGCGACCATGCACTATGAGCGCTATACCGAGGATGCACATCTGATGCACGAAATGGGCATCGGCCATTACCGGCTCGGGCTGGAATGGGCACGGCTTGAGCCGCAGCCCGGCGTGTTCGACGAAGCGGCGTTCGCCCATTACCGCGATGAACTGCTGCTGCTCAAAAAGCTTGAGATTGAACCGCTGCTCACGCTGCATCATTTCACGAATCCGCTTTGGTTTGAACGCATGGGCGCTTTTGAGTCACGGACATGTATCGATATTTTCCTGCGCTTCGTCAGCAAGGTGATCGATGAGCTCGGCAATATCGTCTGCGAATACATCACGATCAACGAGCCCAA
The DNA here is from genome assembly GCA_023406895.1 of Bacillota bacterium. Taxonomy (GTDB): domain Bacteria; phylum Bacillota; class Clostridia; order Christensenellales; family SZUA-584; genus SZUA-584. Next base: position 68,697 of record JAEXTV010000028.1, read on the forward strand.
CGTCTACGCGACGAGCGGCTATTTCTTCGGAGAATGGCCGCCGGGCCAAAAATCGCTCCCCAAAGCCATACGTGTGATGGGCAACATGTGCGAATGCCATTTACGAGCCTATGAACTGATCCACAAAAAACGAAGAGCGATGGGCTTTAATAATACGCGCGTCAGCTACGCGCACCATATGCGCGTGTTTGCGCCGATGAACCCCAAAAACCTTTGGCACCGTTTTAGTGCCCTTCTGATGCGTCGGCTTTTCCAAACGTGCATTTCAAGCGCTTTTCTCACCGGGCGGAGCGGCTGGCCTCTGCGGCGCATGCGTGGCATCAAACGCGGCCTCTATTGCGATTTTCACGCAATCAACTATTACAGCCGCACTGCCGCCAAGGGCTTCACCGCCGGATTTTTGCCCGGTATGCCCGTGAACGACCTTGGCTGGGAGATTTATCCGCAGGGCATCGCCACGTGCGCAAACGAGCTTTATGCTCTGGCCAAGTTGCCCATCTATATCACCGAAAACGGCACATGTGACGAAACAGATGCCTTTCGCAGCCGCTATATTTATGAGCACTTAAAGGCGCTCTGCGAGAGCAGCCTGCCCGTGGAACGCTATTACCACTGGTGCTTCACGGATAATTTCGAGTGGGTTGAGGGCTTTACCGCGCGGTTCGGCATAGTTCATGTGAATTATGATACGCAGCAGCGCACCATAAAAAACAGCGGTGCATTCTTCTCGGCGATGATTCGCGAGGGAGGCGTTTCGCAGCAGCTGTTCGACGAGTATTGCAGTGCAATTTACAAAATGAATTAACTTTCGGAGCGGCGCTCCGGTTTACAAAAAGAAAGGCGGATGAAAAAATGTCCGATTTTTTTAACTCTGTTCTAAATTGGCTGGCTGACAATTGGATGACCCTTGCCATTGTTGTGGTTATCGCGGCGGTTGTGGGTATTACCATAAGAATCGCTGTGAGCGGCAGCCGAAACACAAAGAATACATTTTTCTTCGGCATGGGCACGATTGGCCGCGACATGTTGTATACGCTCGAGAGCATGTTCCTATTGTTCTTTTTAACGGAGGTGCTCGACCTTTCGGATAAGATGTTCGGCATCGTCGGCGGCTTGCTCACGGGTCTGCGTATATTCGACGCACTCAACGACCCGATCATGGGTCTTATAGTGGACAATACGAAGTCACGCCGGGGCAAATACAAGCCGTGGATTCTTTCGGGCGCGATTGTCAGCGCCGTGTTTATGGTGCTGTTGTTTACCAGTTTCGGCCAGCCGCTTGACAGTCTGCGAAGCGAGGATTCAGTCAATATCCTGTATGTCGTGCTGTTTGGGGTATGCTATATCGCTTGGGATGTCACATACGGTCTCAACGATATCGCCTACTGGTCAATGATGCCAGCACTGACGCTCGACCAAAAGCGCCGCGAAAAAATCGGTTCGTTTGCACGTATCTGCGCAAATATCGGTTTGTTTGTCACGGTGGTGGCGCTGCTGCCCGTCGTGGGCGGCCTTGGCGGAGCATTGGAGCAGGCGGGCGCGGAACCTGCAACGGCCGGGCAGCAAAGCTGGCTGATTGTGGCCGTCGCCATCGCTGTGCTGATGATCGGCTTTCAGCTCTACACGGTGTTTGGCGCCAAGGAACACCGCAGCGAGTTCAAAGAGGAAGAGAAAACCACGTTCAAGGGCATGTTTCATGCGATCGTTAAAAACGACCAGCTGCTTTTTACCGTGATTTCGATGGCGCTGTTTACAATCGGTTATGTCACCACAACGAGCTTCGGCACCTATTACTTCAAATACGCTTTTAAGAACGAAGACATGTACTCGCTGTTCGCAGCCATACTCGGCGTTTCCCAAATCGCTGCGCTTATCGTATTCCCGATGATCAGCAAACGCATCACGCGAAAGAAATTTTACTTCATCGCAACCCTGCTCGTGCTCGCGGGCTATGCGCTGTTCTTCTTCTCGCCGATGAACATGATTCCTATCGGCATTGCGGGGGTGCTGCTGTTCGTGGGTGAGGCGTTCATTCAGCTGCTGATGCTGATGTTCCTTTCCGATACCATTGAATATGGCCAGTGGAAAACAGGCAAACGCAATCAGGCGGTGACGCTTTCGGTTCAGCCGCTCATCAATAAGATCGGCGGCGCAATCGCCACCGGCATTATGACGGTTACACTGATTATCTCGGGTATCAACAGCGCTGAAACACCCGATGATGTCACCAGCGAAGGTTTGCTGATGCTTAAGCTCGCGATGTTCGTCATACCGCTAATCTGTATTGTGGTGGGATATTTGATTTACCGCGCGAAATACAAGATTGATAAAAAGTTCTACGAGCAGATTGTTGCGGACCTGACCGAAAGAGGCGACATCAAAGGCGAAATTGCCGAATAAACAAAACAGAGAGGTTGTCCAAGTGGACAGCCTCTCTTATTATTGAGAATGTCATTCGAGCGAGCTTTATTGGGAGCCGATGCAATAGGAGACGGCTTCTAAAATGCCCGGATTTGGGTCAGCCGTTCACAATCTTCACGCCCGCACTTGTGCCGAGCCGCGTCGCGCCCGCCTCGATCATCGCCACCGCGTCTTCATAGCTGCGTATGCCGCCCGACGCTTTCACGCCCATATCGCTGCCCACGGTCTGCCGCATCAATCGTACATCCGCGGCTGTTGCGCCGCCAGTGGAAAAACCGGTAGACGTTTTCACAAAATCCGCACCCGCTTCCTTCGCGATGGTGCAGGCCTTCGCCTTCTCATCGTCCGTGAGCAGACAGGCTTCTATAATCACCTTCACCAGCGCTCGCCCCGCCGACGCGCTGACCACAGCCTCGATGTCCTCTTTCACCAGCGCCCAGTCGCCGGATTTCACCGCGCCGACATTGATCACCATATCCGCTTCCCATGCGCCCAGCGCGATGACGGCTTCGGTCTCTGCCGCTTTCATTGCGGGCGTTACCGCACCCAGCGGAAACCCCACCACCACGCACGGCGCGATGCCGCTGCCGCTCAGCGCATTCGCCGCCAGCTCAATATAGCTTGGGTTCACACAAACGCTCGCAAACCCGTATGTCTTAGCTTCCTCACAGATTTTGCGTACTTCATCCTCGCTCGCGTCCGGCTTCAGTATTGTGTGGTCGATATATTTCGCTATGGAAGCGGGCGTTATGTTCACTCTCTCCTGATGCATGTCTTCCTCCCAAAATTGATATATAGATAACACTCTGATATGTATTCTATGCAATAAGCAGCCCATGTCCGAACGGATTATACCACCTGAACGGCCCTGCGTCAAAAAGATGCCCTTTGCGTCCATCTTTGCTGGCTATTTTCTGTCCTTTGATATCCTCTTCCTGCGGTCGAATATAAACAGCATCATCACACCCACCGCGATGATAAGCACGAGCACAATCACCATGCCATCCTGCCCGTCGTTTGCGAGCCCTGAGGACGGCGCAGCGGTGCTGCTGTAGTCAATCGGTATCGGCTTTGGCTGTGCGTCGTCTTCCTTCAGCTCAGCGATGCTGTTGTCGGCACCGGCGTCTTCGCCGCTGTCGAAGCGGCCCAGCATGGCTTCCTCGTCATAGAGCACATACTCACCTGTGGCCATATCGTAAACAGCGAGATACCGTTTATCCGCCTGTTTTTCGAGGCCGCCCGCCTGTTCACCGCTTTGCTCACTTTGAGCCTCTCCGTCGCCGCTGGCTGTGCCGCCACCGGCATTGCCTAGAACGTCCGGCTTGCCGCCAGCACCGTTTTTCGTCTGTGTGCCGTCAGATTGCGCTCCGGCTGATGAACTGTCACCGCCCGAACCGTCATTCTGCGTCCCCGCGCCTTGCGCTTCAGTGCCTTGCACCACATCCTCGGCAGACTTGATAATCAGCTTTTCCTTGAGCTCCGAAAACTGTATGTAACCGTCCGACACCTCTTTCATCGGCAGCTCGCCCTGCGCGCTGAAATAATCCTTCGCATAGTCGATGAGCGACATATCGCTCTTGGCGGTTTCCGCCATTTGCAGCTCGCCTGTCAGGTAGTTAAACGCGGCAACGCTGCCGTCCCTGTAGCGCACCATCACATAAGGTACCGACGCGCCGATATTGTTAGACATCTGCACGATATCGCTGTTTTTAAAATCAGGCGGCGTTTGAATCGGGTACTTCAAATCCAGCAGTATGCCGCCGGAACCCAGTACCGTCAAATACTCCTCAGCCCCCGCTGTATCGATGATGAGCCCGTCAAATACCGTCGGCACAGCCGCGTCCATCACCGCGAGCCCACCGTTCTTCACAAACATGCGAAAATCCCGCACCGCCATGGTACCGCCCTGCTGGCTCGTCGAGAAGTTTTTGTATGTTTTGATCGTGTACCCGTCGTAACTGAACTCATAGAGCGGCAGCGCCTGTTCACAAAGAGCAATGTTTCCCACCGTTCCTACGCTGCTGCCGTTTTCGAGATTATAGACCGTTCCGCTGGAACTCAGCGCCTTTCCACGCGCGATATTGACAAAGCTGCCCGCGAGCAATCCGCTGTGGCCCGACTGAACACCGCTGCCGCTGGTATAGTAGCAGTCGTTCCCCCATGTCATCACGTTCATCGCGACCGAGTCGGGATCCACCTTATAGCCGACCTCCTGTCCGGTGCCGTCCTTCACCGTCACCGTCAGCGGCGTTTTAAAATCGTACGAAAGCGTGAACACACGGCTGTCCGCCTTGTGCTGTGCCAGCAGACCGTCGTTTCCCGTCACCTCAAAATACGTGTTCTCGTTCACGCCGTCAAACTCAATATTAAGCTTATCGGCATCCGCCGCGTAAAACACCGGCACAGGCAGCACCTGCGGTTCATCCGGTACTGTCAGCGAAGGGGTTTTCATGGCAAGCGACGTCATCAGCATTCCCGACGGAATCGGAATCTGAATCTGGTTCGGAACCGCCGCATAAGACGTACTTCCATTCAGCCTGACCTGCGGCATGTACCTTGGCGTGCCGGTAATGCTCGGCGTCACCGTGAAATATGTATTCGTGATCGTATTGGCGAGCCTGTTGTTATACAGCCTCGCATCACCCGCCGCACCCATCTGAGTTGAGTCCACATAGCGCAGCGCGTTGAGCGTCGCTGTCGTCGTATCCGAGAAATTGTCCGCCGTATAGAGCTGGCTGCCGTACCGCGTTGAACTGCCGGCAATGCTCAGCATGCTGTAGGCCGATACGCGGCTGCGCTGTACTGTTGACCCGTCTCCGATCACCGCGAACAGGTCACCGTGCGTACCGCTTGTCGTTTTCACCTCGGTGGGCGCTGACAACAGCGACTTGTTTTGATAAGTGATCACATCATGCTGACCCGTCACATAGCCGATGATACCGCCCGCGTAATCCGCTGCGGTGATCGTATTCCCCACCGTGTAGCAGCCGTCCACATACCCAAGGCTCGTACCGTAGAGGATTCTGTTGCCGATCACGTATCCCGCGATACCGCCCGCGTAATTGCCGCTGGCCGTTACGCTGGCATTGGTGCAGCACGAATAAATTCTGTTGTAGCGCTGCTGGCCCACAATGCCGCCGATCTTGGTTTTTCCGAACACGGTGCTGTTGGTCGCGTGTGAGTAGCAGATGTTGGCTTCATACGCGTCGCCCACCACGCCGCCGACATTGGTGGCCTCCCTGCCGCCGATTGTGCAGTTGTAAACGCTGCACCCTTGTGCCGCCCGATACCCGCTGACGCCGCCGATCGCCACATTCCGATCGGCCGGTATTGTTGTCAGCGGCAGACCGGTTTCGGCACCCGTGCTCAAATTATCGTAAACCGTCGATACGACCGTCCCGGTCACATTCATATAGACGGCCTGCGACACAATGCCATAGGCCCCGCCGATATTGCTCGACCCGAAAATTCTGCAGTTCACCACATTGGAGCCCCTGTTGTACCATGAATACGCCTGCCCGGCGATGCCGCCCACATTGTTCACACCGATAACGGTATTGTTCTCAGACCGGCTGATCACACCATGCTCATAATCGTTGCGGATACTCCCGTATCCCATAATACCGCCTGTGCCCGAACCGCTCGTATACTCATCGGTGCCGCCGCGGATCCACGAGTTCGTGACGGTCATGTTGTTATTCACAATCGTTTCAGCACCGTTCGGCGACGTTGAATACCCAATCAACCCGCCCACATAGCTCCCCGTGCCGCGAATCTTCACATAATCCGCGCTGCAGCTTTCGGCCGTGGTGTTGAGCGCCGCACCGATGATGCCGCCCACGTACGATACCCCATAGACGTTGACCGGACTGCCGGACTGACCCGTTAACGTGATGTTCTTCACGCTGCCGTCCTGCACGCATCCCGCAAACGCGCCGATATAACTGCCGTTGGCCTGCGCTTTCTGGAAATTCTCAACCGTCACGTTTTTCACGGCACCGCGTATGAACCCAAAGCACCCTGTGTAGTTTCCGCCGCCGGTAAACGTGACGTTATTAAAGCCCATGTCGCTCACCGTGCCGAATTGCCGCCCAACGAGGCCATTGTAGCTTGCGCCCGTATTGAACGTCATATTGACAGTGTCAAAGCTCACACCGCTGATATCCGTGTTGATCGTGTTAATAAAGCTTTTGCCGACATTGGGAGAAGTCGAAAGATTAAGGGTTAGGTTGCATATGGTGCGCTGAGCGCCGCCGCCGCCGATCAGCCGGTTCAGCTTCACGTCATAATAGCTTGTATCCGCTGCCGTCACGCCAGTAAAGTCGATATCGCCCATCAGCATGAAGTTCTCATAGGTCTGGGCGCGGCCTTCCTCCTTCATCGCAAACTTCCAGTCGGCAATGTTGTATATCTGTTTGTAAATCGGCGCACCGAAATCGACCTGCGCAAAAAGCTCCTGCCTCTGGCCGCCGTCGTATTCTACACCTGTGAGCTTATAGGCATCCCAATAACGCTCCACAGCGTTCATGTCCGCGTTGCCCTGATAGATGGTCGTTTCCGCCGTCACCTCGGTGATCTTCGTCGGAATGAACGACAGGTAGTCCGCAAGGATATTTTCGATATGAACACCCGGGGAATGTTTGAACTCAATTTCAATTTTATATGCGGTGCCCACAAGGTTCGCGTCGAGGCTTACGATTTCAATGCTGGGCGTTTGCGGATAATGTGCCGTCTGATACGGCAGCAGCGACCGGCCGTCCGTATAATACAGCTGCGGCAGCTGCATATCGGCGCAATGGCTGTAGTCAAACGCGTCGCCCATGCGTATCTGACGCGTATAGTAACGGTCGTTTCTTATGTCCGCCTCGGCCATCACCGTGGTGCCGTCGGCGAGCACCGCGTTATCCGCGTCTTTGGGTATCTGGCCGTTGATGCGCTGACCGTCCCATGCAAACACGCTGTCGTAATTTAAGGAACTGCCCACCGCCCTGTGGATGTAGCCCGATCCCGTCACCGACGAGCTCAAATCACCGAGCACGAGTGAGTTCAGCGTGGCCGGCTCTGTGCTCTCGGCCGCATTAAAGCCGATCAGCCCGCCCATGCGGTCCACCGTTGATTTGATCTTGATATCCGCCCATGTCCGCTGCAGTTTTGACGTCCCCGAAATATAGCCGATGATGCCGCCCGTGTTCTGGTCAACGGTGTTGATCTCTCCGGCCGCGTACACGTTATAAACCTCGCTGCCGTTGCAGCATCCGATGATGCCGCCGGTGCCTCGCGCGCCCTGTGCCACCGTCGATTCGATTTTCAGCCCGGAAACATAGCAGTTTTCAATGCGCACATACTGCCCGTACCCGGCAAGGCCGCCGATGTACACATTGGCGTTCGTTCTGTCGATGATCTCGCTGTTGTTGACGGAGCAATTGCGCATTTCGCCGATGTTCAGATTGCCCACCAATATACCGAAGCGGTGGTCGGATGTCGGGTTATTCGAGTTTTGAGCCAGTATCGACGCATCGTCCACATGGACGTTGTCGAACATGGCCCCCGCGCTCGTCTGCACCACAAAACCGGAATACGTTCCGTTGTTATAGCTTAAATCCATACGTTCAATACGCAGGTTGCTAACGGAGCCGTACAGGGTTTGGATGACGCCTGCAACGCCGCTGGTTCCGCCCAGCTTAATGTTTGATATCTTATGAATGCCCGTCAGCACCATCTTTCCGTCCTTAACCTCATAGATGCCGCCGTCCAGCTTGCCTGTGAAAATGCCCGTAATCTGCACCGACGTCGCGGCAGCGCCCGTAAAGTCGATGTCGGCTTTCAGGCGATAATTCTCCCCAAGGCTGTTTCTTATCGCCTTCCAATCGTTTATCGTTTTGACGGGTTTGTAGAATTCCGCTTCGCAGGCCGGTGCGTCCGTCACCACCTGCGCAATGTTCACCGTTGTGTTGAGTTCCTGATAAACAAAGCCCGTCACCGTGTACGACGACAAAAACTTCTGCGGATTGTCGAGCCGCACGCTGACGCGGCTCATATCATTCGCGTCAAACTGGGTGCCGCTGATCACAGTGGCGCTGAGCCCTTGAATGGATATGCTCTTGATGATATGCGCCTGAGGATTTTTAAACGTAAACACCGCCACCGCATAATCTTCATATTGCTGCTCGACAATGATGCTCGCCAGTTGTGTGGAAGACGCGGCCAGCGACGGCAGCGCGATATGATCCTGCCGCGGCATGCAATCCGGCAGATTCACAAGCGGGAATATCCCGGCGGTCACCGCGTCGGCATCAAACCCGCTTCCGAGCAAACGTTTGTGCCAGTATTTATCCCGCAGCGTTTCACGCGTCGCTTTCTTGTTAAATGCGTTTGCATAGTCGTATCCCAGTATTCCGTCGTCATGCGCATACATCGATACGTAATAAACATTGTCCGTCTGCAGCCTTGTGTTTTCGGAGCCGACGGCGGGGCCGTAGCTCAAATTCCGGTAGGGGACCGCAGAGCTTGCCAGATTTTCGAAACGCACCTCGCCGACAGAGAACACATTCTTCATCATCGCCGCGTTCTCACCGCACACCACGCCCATCGTGTTCTGCGAAATCGTGGCACCCGTGCTCGTGTTGTCGTTGATCTTTATATTGACAAGGCTGTACACGTTTTCAATGCGCCCCTGATTGCCGTTGTATCCCACGATACCGCCGATTCTGTTAACATCATACCCCATATTGGCGTCCAGCTTCGGCACGACGATATCCGCCTCCTCGGCAATGCCTGTCGGCGCGTAATTGTAACTCGCGCCGTAAACACAGCCGTTGCGGATGATGCCGTAATTGACATAAGCCACGCAGCCGAATTCCGCACGCACATAAACCGGCTTTTCGAGATTGACCGCAAAGTTTTCAACGATGCCGGTCGGGTTATTGACGCGAGAAATGAGCCCAAGGCTGTTGTGAAACATCTGCTTGCAGCCTTTTAAATTGATCATCACGTCCTTGATGGTGCCGTTGTTAACATACGCGATGTAACCGCGGTAACGGATCGCGTCGTCGCTGGTCACATCGATATCCGCGACCATGTTTTTCACCACGCCGTTTCTGCCGAGGTTATAAATTAAATAGTTATTTCCGGTGAACGTCGCTTTATAGCCTTGAAAATCCAGCTCGCCGTTGAACGGGTTGGCTTCGTTGTTCCATGGTCCCTGCGTGAAATTGATATCGTTGAGCACGATGTATTTCGCCGTCGTCGCCGTTCGGAGCTGCGCAAAATCCCCAATCGTCGAAAGGCCGATAATCGGCTCGTCCGATTCAAATTCGGCGCTGTCCAAAAAGAGGTCGTGGTTGTTCATGTGCACCCAGAGCTCAACTCTGTAATCATAGTACCGGTCCACAACAAGCGTGAAGGTTTCGTCGAGCGGGCGCGTGGTGACGGGACGGACCACTGAATCCGTCTGCTCATCGCCGCGGAATACCCGTAAAGTGTAAGACGATTCGCCGCCCGGCGGATTCAGCTGATTGAGCTTGTCCTGCAGCTCCACGCGCAGTGTCGCCTTCATCGACCGCGTCGAGGCATTGCCCGCAGGTTCATAGCCAAGCCCGCGCAGCGATATCTTGCCCGAAACGCCGTCTATCGTTTCAATCTGTATCACAGGCGTCAGCTTCACCATCTTCTTGTATGTGCCGAGCGTATACCCGTTGTTATACTGCACAGCCGTAAACGTAAAGGTGTACATTGTGCCCGGTTCCAGCTTGCTGAACTGAAGCGAATCATACATCGTGTTCGGCCTGAGGACCCGGCTGTCCGCAATCCGGCCGATGCTGTCCGTTACCGTCAGGGCCACCTCGTCGTCCATCAGAGTGCCGTCCGGATCATCGATCAGCACATCATAAAGCTCAATAAACTGCGCCGTTGCCGTATAATCGCTATACTTCACAATCGGCTCCTGACGCATCGTTTTGAATGTGTCGAGATTGTTGTATGTGCTGACCGCGTAAACCGTGCCCATATACGTCGCTTCGGCGCTCATCACAAGCTTATAATCCGTCATGCTCTTAAGGCCTGTCAGCTTCGCTTCAAAAGGCGTCTCGGCCAGCAGGCTCGCCATGGCGGCATCACCGCTTACTTCCACTGTCGCTTCCGTCTCGCCCGTCTGCGTGTTCACCGCCGATACGGTGACTTTGCTCAGCAGCTTTTCGAGCACGTCATTTGTTCTTCCGGCGTCAAGCGTGATGGCGAAATCCGCTTGTGTATCCTTCATTTCATCAATCGTTGTGCCGAAAAACACCTTTCCGAGCGTGCTCAAATCGGCTGTGACAATGCGCAAACTGCCGATTTCCATGCTGTTTTGCAGGCCGTTGCCGTCGGCGATATCGTAATCGCAGAGCACGATGAGCTTGAGCGCGGTATTGAGCGGCAGATCGGGCAGCTTCACCGTGATGCCCGCTTTGTCAAAAGCATATGTCGTGGACGGGGCGGATACCGTGGTGCCGTCGTCCGCGCTGAATGCCACCTGATTGCCCGTCAGTTCATCGAAAATGAGCAGACGGCAGTTTTGTATTTGCGCAGCATCCGTATTGGTCATCAGAATCTGTGTCTGGTTCGTCTTCACGGATTTGTCCAGCAGCGACAGCGTCGCTTTGGGCGGTATCTTGCAGGTGGCCGTTTTCCCCGCGGCGGGTTTGCCAAGCGGCAGCTCGTTGCCGTACCGGTCCTCACAGGTCAGCGTGTAATCATACTCCGTTGCCGATTTGAGTGCCGTCGGCGAATCGTATGTGACCGCCGTGCCCGATTTCATCGATTTAAGAGAAGCGCTGTCCAGGCTGAATACGCTGTCGCCGATTTTGATATTGATCTTGCTCACGTACGGTACGGTGTCCTTCCCCGTCATTTCGGGGCTCCCGGCAAACGCAAGGTTTTTTATCTGAATCTTGTTGTAGAACAAAGCACCGTTCTCAAATGAAAGCTCCATCGGGGCCAGATCTGTGAGCGGCCGAGTTTTAACCGTCTGCTCGCGCACCACTTCTTCCACAAGCCTGTTTTTCTCATCAAAATAGCTGAACAGACAAACCACTCGGAATGACGTATCGGGCGGCAGCGGTGTAATATCCACATCGCCTGTGGACGACACGGCTTTTCTCCAGAAAAGCTCCGTGCCGTTGCGGTAAAACTCAAAACGCACGCCGTTTTTGATTCGGCCCGCAGTGTCTTTCACCGTCACGGCGGTCTTCACGCCGTAAACGTAAGGTGTCAGCTCACCGCACGTGACCTCGGGCTTTACGTAACCCGGCGGCACAGAGTCCCCCACTTCATCGCTCGGCGGAATCGGGTCTTCTGGTTTTTCCAGCACCTCGGAAGGCTCGGGTGTCGGCAGAGGCACAGGCTGCGCCGATATAATCACCGGTGTCGGCGTCGGAACGGGCGGCAGCGCATCCTGCATCAGCCCGAGGCGCTTTAAAAAGTCATAGTAATTGTACGTGTCAGTGCCGATTTGAATCCACGAATCTTCGTCGAGCCCCGTCACACTGCCGTACACGAGCGTATCACCGTTTGGCTGATAAAAAGAGACCGAATCACTTTTAAAGGCCGCAATACTGTTGAGCGCAACGGTCACAGCGCCGCTCGGGCCCTGAATCGTCATGCCCTTCACGTTCATATACAGGCCGTTGGGCAAACTGAGCAAAATGAAATCATCAAAGTCAGCAAGCTGCCCGTCGGAATTGAAGGATGTGCCGCCGCTGACGTAAAGGCCGTAATAGCTGTCCACGCTGTTGAATTCGGTATTGATGAGCTTGGCATCGCCGCCGACCGTGAGGATGGCGGACGCGTTTTTCACGTATAGCGGAAAGCTCTGATTGATCGCTGTTTTGTCTTCACCCAGAGCTAGCTGGCTCGCGTTTTTATACACCTCATCAAGCGCATTGAATTTTTTGAGCGCGATGGTGCTTTGGGCCGGGTCAACCGTATCGCTTTTTAAGTTTTTGGTCACCGAGTCGTCCGTGATGGCGTAGGCATCCTCTTCGAGCACGCCGAAGCTTGCCAACTGATTGAGGAGAAAAAACGCCAGAACCGCCACGATGACGACCGCAAGTATGATGATTTTTTTCAAATGACCCTCCTGCTCCCCGGCAATTTCAGCGCGCACACGCCGCTTAAAGGTTGTCAAAACTTTAATTTATCTCAATGCAAAGCATCTCATTTGCCCGTCCATTGCGCTGCATCGTCAGGAGGAAGCAACAACGGCGCAGTGAATCCGAATCTTTGTGAAAAGCTCTTCTGTTGCTGCACTCGGAATGAAAAAAGTATATCGTCTGTCTGCAGTTTCCGCACACCCTTACTCGCCGGTGAACGGTTCCATCAGCGAAGGCTCCGATATCAGCAAGGATTCAAATCCTTCCGCGTTTGTCAGTATGCACGCCCCCAAATCGATTGAATAGCCTTTGTCCGCGTGGGCCGTCACATTGGTCATCCCCGTTTGCGCCACAATCGGATCGCCGCCGTACGGATAAAGCTCAATGCGCTGGTTATAAACCACAACCGCATAGGAAAGCGCCGGCATATCGATCGCTTCGCCGTTCCACGACACCGTCATATCGTCAAGAAAAATGTATGTGCTTTTCCCGTCGTACAAAAAGCCTTCGTTAATGCCGTATTCGGCATTCCCCGCCAGCGCGAAGAGAGACCCCTGCCTGTTCTCAAACTCGGTAAACGTCGCGATTCTGGCCGCTTTGCGCTCAGAAGGGATATTAATTGTACAGTCTGTCGGAACAAATATTTTTTGCTGATCGGCATAATAGAGCGGTGCGCTTGAAAGCGCCAGTTTTTCCGTTCCCTTATTGCCGCTGCTCTCCAGATAGACGCCGTTTTCCTCGTCATTTTTAATCACGGCACCCTGTTTTTCAAATTTCACGCCCGTGTCATAAAAATAGATACCACCGTCAATTTTCTTCGTGTTTAAAATGATGAGCAGCACCGCCGTCACGCCCACAATCACAACACCCGCCGCGACAAGCAGTATTGTCAGCGATACTTTTCTTTTCTTTTCATTGCCTTCGCGTTTTTTTATTCTGTCTGCTATGCTCATTTGTTTACCTCTGAACGTTTTCTGTCACGAAGCATCTCCGCCAAATCCTTGAGCAAAAAATATGTGGCGTATATAACCAAAAACACTGCGAGCAGCAGCGAAATCACGAGCACAAACACATCCGGACGGCCCACGAGATAATAGCTGTGCAGCATGTTGGTCACCATCAGCGACGCGTACACCACCACACTGTTCACAAAATCAAGCGCAGCCCTTTTGGCGCGCGGTATCAGCAGCATACATCCCAAACACAGCAGTGCGTAGCAGCCGTGGTAGGCCAGCGTCAGCTTCAAGTTGAAAGCCACAACGGCAACTATAAATGCGTATCGCGCAGCCAAAAAAGCCATCCATAGAATCTCATTGGTGCGCAGCCCCGCGAATAAGCCGAGGAATTTCCAGCGCCGCTGGTCAAATTTCAAGTCGAAGGTCAGGCGTGAGGCAATGGCCGCAATGATGATGCCGACAGCCACTGCCAGCAGTATGACAAACTTAAAATCGATCAGCACGCGCACAATGTCATTCCACATTCGAGCTCTCCTTCAGGAGCAGAAAGAACGAATTATGCTCATGGCAGTAAAACCCCTTGATGCCGCTCAGCGTCATTTCGTCGTCCGCCCAGGAGACAACGATGCTGCCATCCACCATGCCGATAATCGGCAGATAATCCTCCATAATCAGCAGGCTGCTCTTCTTGTTCTTCACATGAATCATGAGCGCCTTGTCATACACCTGCAAACCGTTTTTGAGGCTGAACACACGCACCTGAATCTTGCCTTCGGTCTTGGCTTCGGCCGGCCGGCCTGCCGTATTCTCTTTCGCCGCTGATGCTCTGCTTATATCCGGCATAAACTACCTCTGCTCATCCTGTCCGATGGCACCAATGTACAGGAATTCGTCCTCTTCCGTATCGTCGTAATCGCCCGAGAGGATGCCGTCCACGTCTTTTAACACATCCTTGATGTCCACAAACACGCCCTCAAGCCCCGTATACTGCTGTGAAACAAACATCGGCTGCGAGAAATAGTTGCGCAGCTTTCTCGACCGGTAAAATATGTTCTGGTCTTCCTCAGAAAGGTCGTCGATGCCGAGCACCGCCACGATTTCCTCGAGTTCTTCATAGCGCGAAAGGTACCGCAGCGATTCGGTCACGAGGCTGTAATGCTTCTCGCCGATGTTCTCGATAGACACCATGCTGCTCGTCGTCTGAAATATGTTGATCGCGGGGTAAATGCCCTTTTCCGCCACCTTGCGGTCGAGCACCACCTGCCCGTCGAGATGCGAGACAATCGCGTTGACCGCGGTGTCCGTGAAGTCGTCCGCCGGAATGAATATGGCCTGAAACGACGTCATCGAGCCGCCTTCGGTCGAGTTGATGCGTTCCTCCACCTCGCTGATTTCACTTAAGAGCGTGGTGGAATAGCCGCTGTCAATCGGAAGATGCCCCATCTCCGCGGATATCTCACTGTTGGCCTGCAGCAGCCTGAATATGTTGTCGATGAACACAAGCACGTCCTGTTTTTCCTCGTCGCGCAGGTATTCGGCCAGTGTGAGCCCCGCAAACGCCGCGCGCGAGCGCGCCATCGACGTTTCGCCCATCTGCCCGAACACAATGGCTATCTTATCGAGCAGGCCGCTTTCCTTCATGTCGTCATAGAGCTCCTTGCCCTCGCGTGAACGTTCGCCGATACCGATGAACACCGAGTTCGATTTGAGCCCTTCGTACACATTGTTGATCAGCTCTTTGATGAGTATCGTTTTACCGACACCCGCGCCGCCGAGCAGGCCCATTTTATACCCTCTTTTGATCGGGGCGAAGAAATCGAGCGCTTTGATGCCCGTCCATATCACATCGCCCTCGATATCAATCTCCTCCATCTTGAGGTTTTTATCATAAACGTTTCTGGTATGCGGCGCCGCAATCGCGCTGCCGTCCAGCAGCTCTCCGAAAGAGTTGAATACCTTTCCGAATATCTCCTTGGAGTACTCGATTTGAATGCCGCCGTCTTTCTTATAAAGATCCAGACCTTTTTTAAGCCCCGCCACGTTGGAAAACGGAATCAGATGCACGATTTTGCCTTCCGTCTGCTGAACCTCGAAAAAGTAAGTTTTTCCGCCGGTCTCGGCAAACAGCGTATCCCTTATTTCCAGCGTCTCGTCGTTCATCAGCGCCTTCACACTCATGTCAGAGATCGATATGATTTTTGCGGCTATCACAGTTTCTTTCCTCCAAATCCCTTTGTTTTCACGAAGCTCTCCACAACCTTGCGGAACGACTTTTGTTTCTTCTCCTTGCGCTCTTTGAGGGCGAGCTCTTCCATTCTCTCGTCAATTTTTTTTAAAGACTCCGTCGTCGCGTTCTGCCGCGCGATGTTCTCCGATGCGAAGCTGTACACAAACGCGATCTTGACTTCGTACGTCACATACGAGCTGATCAGGCTTTTCAGCAGGTCGTCCACGTTGCCTTCCACCGTAAAGTCCTCGGTGTAGAGCTCATCCACGTTCTGAACGAGCGATATCGGGAACACCTTCTTTTTTACCATTGATATACGGCTTAAGTCGTAATAATGGTTGTAAATGATGTTGATCTCGGAATATTTAAGCTCTTGTATCGCCTGCTCCAAAAAGTCTTCCACGGGCGTTGAATCGGCCTCAAACCCGTCACGCGTCATAAACAGCACCGGCTGCGCTTGCTTGAACCGCAGCTTCTTGCCGATCACGATTTTCTGCGCCCTGTCGTCCGCAACCAGTTTCTCGTTCACCTTGGAGTTCACCGAGCCGCAGAATCCGAAATCGCTGCCGATATAGATGTTGAGCACCGGATTGCGCGGGTTCACCTTCAAAATATGCTTGTCCAATATGAAATTGCGGTTGTTGACGATCAGATCAATGAGCTTGTTGATCTCATTCTCCAAACGAAAATACTTCTCGGCCGTTTTGCGCGCCGCGTTGATATGCAAAAGGGAATGAAAATTCATCACCTTCACAACCGCTTTGATCTTCATTCTTCGGCCTCCAGATCGGCAAACATCTTCACAATCTGCTCCGGCGTGCGGCTGTCGAATTTGTATTGGTTCATCAGCTCCAGCATGGCCTTACCGCGTGCCATTTTATCCTGCAGCTCTTTGCTCATTTCGTCGAGGTTCGCGAGCTCAAACACCGCACGCGTTTCAAGGTAAGAGAGCAGCTCACGGCGTACGCGCGTACCGAGTGAGCGCAATTCTTTGGTCTGCACCGCGCCGCCGAGACGCGACACCGACAGGCCGTAATCGATGGCGGGCTTGTTGCCCTTTTCAAATGCCTTTCTCGAAAGCACAAGCTGTCCGTCCGTAATGGAGATCACATTGGTGGAAATATAGTCGGTGATATCCGCGCTCTTTGTTTCCACAATGGGCAGCACGGTGATCGAGCCGCCGTCTTTATGCTGACAGCCGCGCTCTAAAAGGCTCGCATGCGCGTAGAATATATCCGTCGGGTACGCGTCGCGCCCCGGCACCTTGCCGGCCAGCAGGTTGATTTCCCTGTAAATATCCGCGTGTTTGCTGAGGTCATCTATCAAAACGAGCACGTCCTTTTGCTGCTTCATGTAATACTCCGCGATCGACAGCCCCACCTGCGGCGTTAAAAGCAGCTGCGGTGTGCAGTCATCCTGAAACGCGGTGAGTATAATCGTGTTGCGTATCGCACCCTTTTGAAACAGCTCCTTATAGATCTGCTTGACTTCCTTCTTCGTTTTTCCGATCGCGATATAAATACAGATCATATCGGAATCCTTCTGATTCACGATCGTATCCAGAGCGATCTGCGTTTTGCCCGTCTTTTTGCTGCCGAGTATCAGCTGGCGCTGGCCTTTGCCGATCGGGTATAACAAATCGATGCCTGTGATGCCGGTATACAGCGGTTTGTTCACGGCCGACCGGTCCATAATCGGCGTGGGGATATTGATCACATCGAGCTTGATTCTGTCTTTAAAAATATGGCCGCTCAAACGGTCTTCGCCGAACATATCCACCACGTGCCCCACAGAATCGGGCGAAAACAGCGCGGTAAACTGGCTGCCGGACGCCGTGACCTCGTCGTCCACATGCACGGGGGCGTTGAGCCGAATCAGCGTTACCGTCACCGAGCTTGGGCCGATGAAACTCACAAACCCTTCGGCCTTGCTCCCCACCGAAACGCGTTCATAAAACGCCGCGTTATCGAGTCCCCTCACGTCAAGGATATAGTCTTTCACGCTGGAAACCCTGCCGATTTCATAAACGTTGCTGCCCCGCTTGATAGCCTCGATTTTCTCGGAAATTATCCCGTCCTTGCTCATTTGTATATCTCCATATCCTGAATTGAATAATCGTAAAGCGTATTGCCCAGCGCCACCTGCACGCCTTCACAGATACCGGGATCGACAACCGTTCGAATACGGCTGTCCACACAAGAATAATCCTCGCCGCAGCAGCCCGTTCGCACCACGATGTCTGTTCTGTTCACGGCGGCCTTGGCTTCGAGCCAATCGAAAAACGCAAGGCCATTGTAGCCGCCCGCTTCTGCGATAAAACGATTCAGCAGCTTTTGCTGCGGCGCGCTTAAAACCTGTGAAAGCAGCTTTTTCTGGTCGTCGTCCTCAAGCGTGAGAAAGCTGCATCGCAATTCAAAAGGGAACATCCCCAGCATACGGGCGTATTCAGGCTCTGCGCCCTTGGCAAAATCCTTGTGTCCGTCGAGGACCGAGCGTAAATACGTTTCCTTATTGACGTCAAAGGCTTTCTTGATCTCCCTGTAATAGTCGAATAAATTGCGGTCGATAAAATCGCTCTGCAGCACCTGAAAATAGATCGATTCCTGAGGGCGCTTCTGCGGCTCCCTCACCGCACGTTCGTGCGAATGCGTCGATTTTCTATGGGTGGCGAGCCGTATGTTTACGCTTTGCAGCTCGGCTTCCTTCTTGGCGATGAGGTCGTCAAAAAGATCGACCTGCCTGATCGCGTTGCTTTGCGCCTCTTTGCCAAGGCGTCGTGTGATGCCGCGCAGAGCCACGAACAGGAATCCGATCATGAGCACGAGTATAACCGCAACCGCAATAAAAACCGCCACGTTTCGTCTCCTTGTAAACAATGATTAGTTGAGGAATGATGAATCAGCCGTCAAGACAGCGTTTCGAATCAATCAGCGTTACCTTTAGCCTGTGACCAGCAGCGGGTTAAAGAACAGCAGTATGAACGCGAAAACGAACAGCAGCAGCAGTATCACGGACATCACGACTGCCACGATCATTGTCGAATGCACCACGTCGCTTTTCGTTTCGGGGTTACGCCCCACAGCCTCCGCCGCTTTCGAGCCGAGTATGCCAAGGCCGATGCCCATGCCAAGAAAGGCAAGCCCGAGCATCCATCCGATGGCTGTCACTGTTCCGGTCAATACGGATTCCATATGGTTTCTCTCCTTAATTATAGTTGTCGTTTGTGTTACTCGATTTCGGATGTGTCTGGCGTCCCAGTCTCTGTTGCCTGCGGGCTCTCAGAAGCCGACGGAACCGGCTCCGACGGCTGCGCCGTCAATGCATCCACCACGGACAGCGGCGAAAGCGCTGCCGACGACGTCGAATTGACAAACTTGACGTTACTGTAGCCAAGAGACACCGGCTTTCCGCTGAAAACGATGTTCTCTAATCTGAGTTCAAGATTCACGCCCCCGCGGTATGTCAGCGACGATGCCCAGCCCGCCGTCGAACAGGCTGCCGCTGTATCAATCGCCATCCGGCTCTGCTCCGTCCCGTCCGCGTAGAGCACAATCTCTCCCGAATCGATCTTGAAGCTGCCATCCATCAGCAGCTTAAACGTCACCTCGTCCTTGGAAAGCCGGTTCACGCCAATCTGCGCCGTAATGCTGCGCGTAGTCACCTTTACGCTGTCGGTGATTCTGTCCGGGTCGGTATCCGATGCGTTCAGCGGCCGGTACCCGATTGATATTACGTACTGCGTGCCGGGGCTGAGGCCTGTGACGACCTGCTTCGCGGCGCTCGCGTTGAGACCGATTCTCTGGTCAAACGCCGCGCCCGTCCCGTCGTCAATAAACGATCTCACGCGCAGGAACGCCATCGCGAACTCGCCCGTCGGGTCGTTGATCAAATAGCTGATCTCCACGGTATTCGCCGTGGTCTTCACGCCGCGCAGGCTCAGCACGTTGTTCAGCGTAAAGTCGTACTCTTCTTCCTTATCCTCGGGTGCCACGCCGGTACCGCCTTTGCCGCCCGTGCCGCCCGTACCACCCGTGCCGCCCGAGCCGCCCGCACCGCCGTTGCCGCCGTTGCCGCCGCGTATGATGATCTCTCCGTTTTCACCCACGTTATTTTCGTTCTGCTGAGCCGCCTCCGGGCTGTATTCATTGCTGGTACCGAGAATACGTGTGAGATCAATCACATTGTCCGCGAGCACGAGCCGTTCTTCCGCCACGTTGAAGCTCACATCGCCGCACAGCAGCACCATCGGCTCCACTGTTTTTAAATTGACGAGGTCATTCAGGAGTTGCGCGTTGCCGTTCTTATCGATCACCACATACAAAAAATTACTTGCCTGAAAAAGCTGATCACTGCTTTGAATCGCCGAACCGATCAGCACATACTTGCGGTCGGCCAGCTTATAAAAGGACGGTGTCGCCACATCGTCTATCAGCGTTTCGCCCGAAAGCTTGTCCACACTGCCGTCTCCAAACACCTGATACGCATCGCCGAACAAACGCACGGTACCGCTGTTTTGCTGGTACGCCACGACCGAGCAACCGAGATTATACTCGCCTCCGCCGTTGGTTAAATTGAGAAGATAATTGTTATCCGCGGTTTTCGTGATTTTGCCGTCCACCGATGTGGTGATCGCATAGTCGGACTTGTCAAACACCGTACTGCCCGCCGGAATCAGATAAGAAGCGGCATTCGCCTGTGTGACGCTTACAATCACGATCACAAACAGAGCCACCATCAGCAGCACGGCAGCGGCAAATATGTTAAAGGATATCATCGCTTTTCTTGTTAATCTGCGCATATCACTCCTCCATCCTTAGGCTTAGCTGTAAATGTACGAGTAGGTCGCGTCCGCGCCGACCTTAAGCGTTCCCTTGTAGTACTGAACCTGTATCGTGTAGCTGCCCGCACCCGGCAGCACCGTTTCAAGATCGAGGAAGTAGTAATTATTGACCGCATCAAAGTGCAGATTCGCAAACGATATTTTTTTAAGGCTCTCCACCGCCTGACCATCTCTGTAGATGGTATACCGAAGCTCGGTCAGATCCGTCAGCTTGACGGAATTGGCAAACGTCAGCTGTGCGTAGCTCGGGTTCGTCGGCGATTTACGCGGGGTCACCGTGCCCACCGATATGCCGGAACTGTCCAGCGTATACGCTCTGATTTCCGATATCAGATACGGCAGGCTCGCCGGGCTCGCAACCTCGGTGATGTTGTCCGGTAACCCGGTGTTGTCAAGATCGGTCACGCCGAAGCAGCGTATCGTGTACTCGCTGCCGACCGCGAGGCCCGTCACCTCCACCGTGTGCGGTGCCGCTGTCGCTGCCTTGGCTCCTGTTTCGGCGGCAGGTGTCACATCCACCCCGCTGCTGTTATAAATGCGGAACAGATACAAATCGTCCACAATCGTCCTGTCCCAGTCGCCCGGCGCAATACGCACGCTGAGCTTCGGCACACCGCCGTCATCGCTCGCCGTGGCGGAAAGCCCCATGATCGGCTCGTTGAGCGTATCGAGATCAAAATTCTGCACCGTCTGGCCGAGCAGCCGCGTTTCCGTATTCGCGGGATCTACGGCGTTTGCGAGCCGTTCGTTATAAGTTGGTTTCGTGCCCGAATACGCGGTGATTCTGACGGTATAGCCGCCGCCGAACCGGAACCAGTTTCCGCCGGGCGATGTCGGATCAATATTGATCGGCACCCTCATCGATCGCGCGTTGTCCACCGTCCCGATAATACCCGCAAGCTCTTCGTCGGCCAGCACATCGCCGTCGGACGCCCGTACAAAGTCATACGCGAGCTTAAAGCCCATTGTGGTATCCAGCGTAAAGTTGGCATAGAGCGACTTGTCCGCATAGGTCACCGGCCCGTATGTGACGGAAACATTTTGAATATGCACTTCACCGAGTGTGCGGAACTGGTAGTATTTCGGCTGCATCGCGGCTGTATCATAGAACGTCACGAGTTGCCCGTTAATATAGCCCGCGATTCTGAAATAGTACACCGTCGCCGGGCTCA
The DNA here is from genome assembly GCA_023406895.1 of Bacillota bacterium. Taxonomy (GTDB): domain Bacteria; phylum Bacillota; class Clostridia; order Christensenellales; family SZUA-584; genus SZUA-584. The sequence goes on from JAEXTV010000028.1 coordinate 90,440, forward strand.
GCCCGCCCGTGCGCGAGAAGGAATAAATATCATTTGTTCCGCTTGTGACGGAGACCGGCAGTGTCAGCGTGTTCAGCAGCTGCATTCTGTCGTTATAGAACTCAATATAAAAATTCGGAGGCGTCACCACATCAAGACCCGTCAGCTTGAATTGTCCGCTGATGCTGTCGATGCCCACCGAGACATCCGCGTCCAGATCAATCGTCACCTCGGGGATTGCGACAGGCATAGACACTGTTGTCGTGCCTGTGGAGGCCGCATTCACGGCTTTGAGCGCTTTGAGCGTGATGAGCCGCTGCGACCCGGAAACAACCGCCGATGCACCGGCTTCCCCGTATGTGAGGCTGTATGAGCCGGTCGCGCTGGGATCAGCCGCCATCATGTTGCCGCCGTAGGTGATCGTCCTAGACGTTTGATTATGCGTCACCGTGTGATACCAAGAGCCGCTCGCATTGGCGGAATCCGTATAGCCCGAGCCGATGGTGCGTATGATGCGGTAATTGCCCGCGGCAGGAGCCGACCCGCCGACCGGGAACTGAACGGCATAATAGTTCGCGCCTGTATCAAAGCCGGTTTGGCCTGTATCGTAGAACACCGAGACCGAGAATGTGATCGCTTCGCCTTGGTCAAAATCGGCGAGCAGCGTGTACGGCACCTCAATACACGTCTGGCTCGTGCCGTTCACATTGGCCCTGATCACGCCGAGGTTCATCACTTTCGTGGTGTCCGAAGACGCGGCTGTCACCTGTGCGCCCGCAATGCGCCTGTATACCGCGTCGTCGATCTCGCCCATATGCGCCGCGTCTCTCCCGAGCACCACAAACAGGCGGTTTTTATTGTCATCCGGCACGTATACCGAATAATTAAGCGATACAAGGTTATCCGTTTCAAAAGGACGGCTCAGCAGCACGCGCGTTTGCCCCGTCGTGCCGAACGCATAGGCCGGCAGCAGGTTCTGCTGCACATACAGCTCGTATGACGGTATGGCCGATGTGAAATTGTTAAACGTCACGGTGTTATAATTCGTCGTCGTTTTGGTGATCGTCTGGCTGTTGATTGCCGCGCCGCCGATCCTGCGGCAATAGAGCGTGGCCGAGGGTGTCTGCAGCACGTTGTCAAGATCGTTGTACTGGTATTTCCATATCACACCGGTATTGCTGCTTGTGCTCGGGTAAAAACCGAATGTCGGTGCCTGCAGCTGCGGGCTCACCGCCGTGGAGTAAAGCAGCAGCGCCGGATCAGCCGGATTGCTCGGGTAATCGGTATTGTAGCTCGCGGTCGAGTCAATCGTGTTGAGCTTGGCTGTGTAACTGAAGAAATACTGTGCGCCTCTGCCAAAGCCCCCGCCAGCCGTCTGCTGCTCATAGCCGGTAAAATAGTAATACCGCGTCTTATCGCTGCCCGCAAACCCGGGCTGTGCGGTGCCCTGCGGGCCGAAGAAAACGACGAGGTGCGGCAGGTAATCCTGAGACGCATCCACCGGCACATTTATGCCCCCCGGTGTGATGGTTGTTGTTGCGGCCACAGCCGTTGCGTTGTCGAGCAGCGGTGTATCCTCATACGACGTCAATTTATGAATCTGATAGGTAACAAGCCGGGCATATTTCCCCGAGTTGTTGAACTTCGGGCTCACCTCATAGCCGATGATCGTATTGTTGCTGAGCGCGGCGATTGTCGATGCGCTGAGCCAGTCAGACAGGTTCACCTTGTAGCCGCCTGCGGTGGCCTTCGTGATCGGCGTGATGTCAAACTGATCCCCCCGCTGATCGACAGGCGGATCGAGCGGCGGCGTGCTCGTTTTGATAAACGCAAACGTGTTGTTCTGCAGTTTGAAATAGTTGCTGTCATGGTCGGTATAATCGTGCGCGCTTTCGAGCTCAATTAAATATGTGCTTGAGTTAAGGCTTGCGGCATTGAGCCCGAAATCAGCCTCGGTCAATGTCTTTGTTCCGTCATAGAATTCTGTCTTGAGCGGGCTTGTATATGTGTCTCCTCCCGTTTGATTGATCGGCAGCGAGCTTAAGAGCTTGCTTTTGTCCTTCGTGCTTCCTTCATAGAGGTTAAACACCAAAGATCCCAGCGTGGAGGCTTCGTATGAAACGCTGTCGCCCATAAAATCATCGAGCGACACATCAATGCTGATCGCCTTGGAGGGGTCAGCCGAAGCTGTCGGCGTTTTGCTCATACTGACGGCGAACGTTCCCGCTTCAATCGTCTGCACCTTTACGGGCCCGATCGTCACTTCGTCCACAGGGTTCGAATCATTCATGTCCACTTTGGCCGTCACCCAAATCGAATACGTTTCCTTCTGGCGTAAGCCGTTTTCGTCAAACGCGAGCATCACCCGATTGCCGGAAATCAACGTCGCGGCAATCACCTTGCTATGAACATTGCCGACTGAATCTTCCCAGTGCACGGTGATGTTACTGGCTGTATCGACAGTGGCACCCGTGCTTTCGATGTAAAGTATGCCTTTGATTCTGTCAAATTCGATGTCGTCCGCTTCAAAACGCAGCGTCGGGAAATCCGCGCCTTCCATGATGAACGGCACGGACATATTGCTTTCAACATCAATTGTTTTAGTGTTATCGTTAAACTCGGCGATGGCCCTTGCGGTATAGCCCACATTGCGCTGAATGTACCCGTTCACCTCAAAGTCAACGCGGTTGGTTCCCACGCCATACGCGGTGGAAACGGGCACGGTGTTTCCTGCTTCATAGATCTCGTAGCGAATCCTCTGTACGCCGTTATCCGGATCGGTAAGGCCGCTGACCTGGAGCTCAAAAGTGCCGTTTCTCTTATTGACCGTCACATTGGGCGGTGCCACAGCCGGCGTCCGTTTCAGCGTCCTGCACTGCACCGGGACACCGTATTTGTCATACTGCACCGGCGTTCCGTTCGAATAGCTGCCGCCCACCTGCGCGAGCCGAGCGGAATAGCCCGTATCGGGTGTCAGGTTATCAAACGTGACCGCCTCGGTGCTCGTTAAGAAACTCAGAGGCTTTTGATCGAGCAGACTGCCGCCCGCGTCGTACAGCTCGAGCACGGCCGATGAGACGGGAGAAAACGCTTCTTTTTTTACCTTGAACGAAAGCGCATTTGTTTTCACGCTGTCAATATCGAGCGACAAACCGATCGAATCCGCCACGAAAACACCGTCATAAAATATCTTGGAAAACTGCTCGTCGTTCACCGTATACTGCGCTTCAAAAATCAACCGGTATTCGGTATCCTCCTTGAGCCCGGTCGCTTCAAAATCAAACACGAACCCGTCGTATGCCTGCGGCCCGTACACGGTTTCCCCCGTTGCGTTGTTCATGATTTTCATGGTCACGGTTCCCGGAACAATGCGGCTCTCCTCGTCGGTGATCCGGACGTTACCTTTCACGGAAGAAGCGGTCAGCGTGCTCTGATCGATAGTGACCTCAAACACGGGCAGTATTACGCGTTTCTCGGGCTGCGTCGTGGGCTCCGGGTTTCCTGGCCCCACCGAATCACCGAGCGCCCCCGCGCCTCCGGCCTCACCGGCCTTTCCGCCGTCACCACTCTTGCCGTTTTCTCCGTTTTTGCCGTCAACCGCAACGAACTTCGGAATCACGGCGTTTTTGTCCTTTTGATCGAGCGGCATCACGTTAATGTTCTCGTCGGAATCAATCACCATCTGCGAAAAGCTCATCTTCACATCATCGCCGCTCATCACATTGCGCTCGCTTAAGTTAATCACCACGCCGTCGTCAAACACCAGCTCACAATCAGAGGCGATAGTACGTATCATCATGTCGTTGTTGTAAATCGTCACGATGCCGTTGTCCACATACTCTATCTCCACATAGCCCGAAATGGGCACGGCTTCCTGATTGGGTATGCGAAGCTCAAAGCCGTTTCCGGCCACAAGGTATTTTTCGGTATCAAGCTTCCATATAAAACGTTCATATGTGATCGCAGTGCCCATATGGTCAAGCATATAGCTGCCAGCGCTGCTCTGCATAACCGTGCCCGCTTTGAGACCGTAGCAGCGGATCATGCTCTCGTCTTCCACATCGCCGAGGCTGAGCACCACACCCGAAGACAGCGCGGTGATGGATCCATCCGCAAAATGGAGGAACGACGCTTCATCCACAACGATCTGATTGCTTTGAACATCAGAAAAAACGACGGATTTAGGATACTTGGACGCATAGGAAGCACCCGCTTTGAAATAAAGGGGCTGGGCTTTGGCACCTTCTTGCCGGTCGGTCTCTTTAAGAATGTATCCATCCTGTGAAAAAGTGAGCTGGGTACCCTGCATTTGCCGTACGACGAAGAAACCAGCCGCAGCCAAACAAACGGCCGCAGCAATACCTACGATTAAAAACCAGATATTCTTGTTTTTGCGCATACCCTGCTCCCCTGTTTGGTTGTTGATCAAGGGTTAGATGCTGTAAATCGTATTCATTTATGGTTTTGTATGAATGTGTAACCCTATGCTTCCTAATATGACATATAAATTCAATAAATGTTTGTTATATATATAAAAATTCTTTTTATTTTATAATAATACTTTTTATTGTTATTGCTGTCAAGAATATCACTTATAAATTTGTTAAGTTATTCCTGATTGTTTATGTGACAAAACATGTGTTGATTTGACAAAAATATTTTTTTTGATAAAATTAATGTTGTCATTATTAATAAAATCCTGTCAATTTTTTCTGCTGTATGAAGGAGTCGTTATGCGTTACGTCGTGATTACAAAAGTCGAAAAAGGGATGATACTGGGGCAGACTTTATACGGCAGTAATTATGAGCCGCTTTACACGCAAGGCACAAAGCTAAAAAGCGCGCATGTCAAAACAATCAACCGGCTCGGATACTCGGGCATATATATTCACGATGATCTATCGGAGCCTGTGCAAATTGACCCCATTGTTCCCGAGAGCATGCGGCTCAGCATCGTCAAAGCGGCAAAAAAATACTTAAAACAGGCTCAGGCCGATTCCGTGAACAACACGCTGACAAAAGTCAGCGTGGAAGAGCAGAAAAGCGTTGTGATGCCTGTCATCGAGCGGCTGCTCACCGTGAAAGATCCCATTATTGAACATTTTGATATCAAAGCCTTCGACGATTACGACTATTACCACGCAGCCAACGTCATGATGCTGTCGCTGGTGCTTGGCATTAAGCTTGGCATCAAGGATAACAACCTGTTCGAGCTCGGCATCGCGTCTTTGGTTCACGACGTCGGCAACGCGTTTATCCCGTCCGATATCCTCAACAAACCCGGCGAACTCACGCCCGAGGAATTCGCGATCGTCAAATCGCATGCCGAGAAGGGCTACGATTATCTGCGCAATTACTACGACCTCTCGCCTGCCGCGTGCAACGGCGCGCTGCAGCATCATGAGAATTACGACGGCACAGGTTACCCCGGGAACCTTCGAAAAAACAAAATATCGTTGTTCGGGCGCATCATCGCACTGACGGATGTGTTCGATGCGCTGATATCGCGCCGTCCATACCGACACGCGCTGCATCCATATCAGGCGCTCGATATCATCCGCCAAAAGTCTGACCGCAAATTCGACCCCGAAATTGTTTACACGATTGAGAAAGTGATTGCACCATATCCGGTGGCGACAAGCGTGGAACTCAATACTTATGAGAAATGCATTGTCGCGGAAAATTACGCAGACGATCTCTCTCGCCCGAAGCTCTATGTTCCTGGCAAGCGCGGGTATTATATTGACCTTAAGAACGACGCTTCATTTAAAAATTCAACGATTATCGGCATCATTAACGAATAGCTTAAGGAGCCAGTATGTCCAAAACACAGTGTGTACTTACCGGCATGGCCGCCATTGTCATACTGCTCGCCGCGGGCTGCGGCAGCAATGCGCCGACTGTACAAGAGTCGCCTGTCATCGCGCAGGATATTCTGCTGGGCGCGGACGACGCTTCGGACATACCGGAGATGACGGTGATGCCCGATTCGGGTGATACCGCCGGTCAGGAACAAGCGCTGGCTGATGAAAAAGAATATCTTCAAAATGAAATCGACCGGCTCAATGAAAAGATCAAGAATCTGCAATGGCTGCGTGATTCATATGTTCAGGAAAACCCGGCCGACCTTATGACAAAACTCGCCGACTGCGACGCGCTGATAGCGGACGCGCATAATGAGCTGACCAAGCTTCAAGACCGTCTGATAAACAATGAACAGAATCTCGGCGCGCTCAGCAATGACACACACGAAGGCGCACCGGAAGACATACAGCCGCTAACAGAAACGCCGTCCAATCCGCCGATGTCAGCGTCTGATGAATCCGTTCCGGTATCATAAACAAGAGCAAAGTTCTCCGCTTCAATTCAAAAAATCCAGCGATTCGGTCTGTGACCTCACTTTTAAGAATATATGATAACGCAGGTTATTGCGGATATCGTTCTCATTGTGTGGTAACGCAATCTTGAAAATTCATCAGTTTCTCAGACTGATCATATAACAATCAAAATGAAAGGAACTGGATAGTATGTGGTTTGGTAACTGGGCCAACGCAGCCGCGGCTGACCGCGCGCGGGACGCGGTGCGCAGCACCGCCAACTTCGACTGGACGTTCATCGCCATTTTCGCTTTCGTCGTGTATATCTATGCGACGGAGCTGCAGCGCAAAAATTACCGCGCGGTCGCGGCCGGGCTCTCGCTGTACATGGTGCACTGGTTCTACGAGATCATGAACGCCATCATCTGCAGCGCGACGGGTTACGCGCTGTGGACCGTGTCTCCGGAAAGCACAAGCTTCGTGCTGCTCATCGGGGTCAGCTGGGAGCTCTCCATGATGTTCGCGGTTGCGGGGCTGATTATGGGCAAGCTGCTGCCGGAAGACCCGAAAAAGAAAATTCTCGGCATCAACAACCGGCTGTTGTTTGCCGTGGGAAATGCAGCGTTTTTCAGCGCCGTGGAGATTTTTCTCGCGTCCACGCCCGCGTTTATCTGGGTTTACCCATGGTGGGGTGCCATTCCGGTGTTCATCACCACGTATATTCCGTTTTTCCTGGCGGCGTTCCTTGTGCCTGACAGGAAACCGCGCTTTCAGAAAATTTTTATCGGCGGCCTCGCAGCCGTCAATGTGCTGCTGCTCGCCATATTGATACCGCTCGGTATCATATAGTCACCCGCATATCAGCCGGTGCCGCCTCAGGTGGCACCTTTTTTATACTGTCATACCGGGCGGAGCGCCAGCGGAAAGAAGCATCCCATGGCTTTTCGCTCTTGGACGTGGGACCCTTCGCTCACGCTCAGGGTGACATAAGCGGCTGCCTGCTCGCACTCTCTACTTTGTCATGCTGAACGGAGCGTCAGCGAAGTGATGCATCCCACGGCTTACCGCTCTTTGACGTGGGACCCTTCACTCACGTTCAGGGTGACATAAGCGGTTGCCTGCTCACAGCCCATTTTGTCATACCGAGCGGAGCGACAGCGCAGAGAGGTATCCCACGGCTTACCGCTCTTGGGTGGAACCCTTCGTTCACGCTCAATGTGACATAAGCCGCTGCCTGCTCACAGCCCATTTTGTCATGCTGAACGGAGCGTCAGCGGAGTGACTACGAAGTGGACCAGCATCCCATGGTTTTTCGCTCTTTGACGTGGCACCCTTCGCTCACGCTCAGGGTGACACATGCCACTGCCTGCTCACAGCCCCTCCTGTCATGCTGAACGGAGCGCGTGCGGAGTGAAGCATCCCATGGTTTTTCGCTCTTGGACGTGTCACCCTTCGCTCACGCTCAGGGTGACACATGCCACTGCCTGCTCATAGCCCCTTCTGTCATGCTGAACGGAGCGCGTGCGGAGTGAAGCATCCCACGGCTTTTCGCTCTTGGACGTGGGACCCTTCACTCACGTTCAGGGTGACATAAGCCGCTGCCTGCTCATAGCCCATTTTGTCATGCTGAACGTAGTGTTAACGAAGTGGACCAGCATCCCATGGCATCACGCTCTTGGTCGTGGGACCCTTCACTCACGCTCAGGGTGACATATGCTGTTTACTAAGCTTCAAATTGCAGACTACTTCCGATTTACCCTCTTTTCCGCATAAGCCACACCCATATACATCAGTACCGCCACCACCGCGAGTATCAGTATACTCGCCATCACAAGATCAAGCTTGAAAACCTGCCCGCCATACACAATCAAATACCCGAGCCCCGCTTTGGATACGAGGTATTCACCCACAATCACGCCGACCCACGTCATCCCCACGTTGATCTTCAGCGTTGATATCATCGTCGGCACGCTGCCGGGCAGCACCACCATCTTAAGTATTTGAAATCGAGTGGCACCAAATGTGCGCATCAGCAGCACCTTCTCCTCACTGACCTCCAAAAAACCGTTCAGCATGCTCATCACGGTCACAATCACCGATATCAGAAGCGCCATTGTGATGATCGCGCCTTCACCCGCGCCAACCCAGATGATGATGACGGGCCCCAGCGCAATTTTTGGCAGACTGTTGAGCACCACGAGATAAGGGTCCAGCGTTCTTGCGACGAGCGGCGACCACCATAAGCCGATGGCCACGGCAATACCGATTACAGTACCGAGCGCAAAGCCCGCCACCGTCTCCCACAGCGTCACGCCGATATGCATAAACAGCTCGCCCGAATTATAAAGCGACACAATCGTGTTCACAATGCGCGATGGTGAGCTCATAATGAACGGATCGATCCATTTCAGTGCCGCTGAAATTTCCCACAGGCCAATCAGCGCAATGAGCAATGCGATACGCACAAAGATCACTTTTTGATTATCACTGTGAATCTTCTTTAAATATACCTGATGTTCTGTCAGTTTCTTTTTTTTACTCGACATGCACCGCCAGCTCCCTCCATAAGAAATCAAAGTACTCCCTGAATTTTTGATCCTGCCTCTTTTTAATCGGAGAGGCGCTCATGTCGTCAAATTCAATTTTGAGCTCGGTTTTCACGCTCGTTGGCCTCGGAGAGAGCACAAGCACCCGGTCCGACATCGAGATCGCCTCGGCAATATCGTGCGTCACGAGCACTGCTGTTTTTTTCTCAGACCGGATGATCTCCGAAATCTCATCCGAGAGCACCAGCCGCGTCTGGTAATCAAGCGAGGAAAACGGCTCATCGAGCAGCAGAAGCTCCGGGTCAATCGCAAGTGTACGGATCAGCGCCACCTTTTGGCGCATACCGCCCGAAAGCTGCTGAGGATAATGCTTTGCAAAATCTCCAAGCCCGTATTTTTGAAGCAGCGCAACGGCCTTGCGCCGCGCCTCTTTGGTGCATTTTTTTTGCACCTGAAGACCAAGCAGAATATTCTCCTCTATCGTACGCCATTCAAAAAGGTGGTCCCGCTGCAGCATATAAGCAACAAGCTCGCTGTACCCTTTCACTGCCTCATCCTCTATGAATACTTTGCCATCCGACGGCTCGATGAGCCCCGCAATCAGCGACAGCACCGTGGTTTTGCCGCATCCGCTCGGCCCGATAATACCTAAGAATTCGCCTTTGTAAACGGAAAACGACAGGTCTGTCACGGCTTCGGTTTCCGCCTTCACCGTATGGTAATTTTTATAAATATGTTCGACTCTGACGAGTGGTTCCAAATCGATCTCCCCTTTACTTCACTCCGGATAAACCCATTGACACATCTCTCAACGAGTTCCGGTATAAATAGAACCGAAAGAGACTATGACCCATGTATTCATGCGCTTTCTCCGTCGGTTTATAGTAACAGTATATTGACAGCGTAACTTTTCGGTTCTACCGCGTTTTTATGTGCCTGTTCACATAAAAAAGAGCCCCGTTTCCGAGGCTCTCCGAATATTCTTCAGCTCATGGCATCCACAATTTTCTGCGCGTATGACGTATCCACAACGTCCGTAAACTCCACTTTGTCTTCAAGCACACCGGCCTGTATGATGATATCCTGCAGACGGTTGAACGCTTCTTCCTTCATCACGGGCGTATCCATCCACGCATCAATAGCTCTGTATGATTTTGCCACCATCACAAGCGACTCGATGCTGGTATCCGGGAAGAAGCTGACAATCGCCTTTGCGACCTCCTCGTCCGTGGCGTTCTGCACGAAACGCTGCCCCTTGTAAACCGCTCTTAAGAATTTCTCAATGATCTCCGGATGATCCTTGATGTAGCTCTTCTTAGCCATAAACGCGGTATACGGCACTTCGCCGCTCTCTGCGCCCACCGCGTCCAGAATGTATCCTTTGCCTTCTTTTTCAAACGTTGAGGCCGTCGGTTCAAACAGCGTCACATAATCGCCTGTGCCGCCTTCAAACGCGCCGCCCATCAGATTGAACTGTATGTTTGTGAGCACTTCCACGTCAACGCCGGGCTCCAGCCCGTTCTTTCTCAGCACGTATTCGAGTGTCATCTCAGGCACACCGCCCGCACGTCCGCCGATAATCGTTTTGCCCTTTACGTCTGTCCATTCAAAATTGTCATCAGGTGTACGTCCCATCAGAAAAGACCCGTCTCGTTTTGTCAGCTGCCCAATCACGAGCGCGCTGTCTTCTTTGCCTTCGTTAAACACGTAGATGGCCGCTTCCGGCCCCATCAGCCCGATTTCGGCCTGCCCCGACAGCACTGCCGTCATCGATTTGTCCGCACCTCCGCCGTTCACCAGCTCGATTTCCAGCCCCTCATCCTTGAAATACCCAAGCGAAACCGCCGCGTACAAAGGCGCATAGAACACCGAATGCGTCACCTCATTGAGCGTGATCTTCTGCGCGGGCTGTGTGCCGCAGCCGACGAGCATCGCCGCTGCCATCAGCAGGCACAGTACAACAGCTATGAACCGTTTAATCATTGCATCCCCTCCTTAGCCAAATTGCTGCTTTATATTATGCTTGAAGAGGGGCAAACCGTGATTAGTCATGACTCTCAAATATATGATGAGGCATTGTTAAGACCATCCTTTTCATAACAAATGAAAAGCGGCCTTCTTATGGCCGCTTTAATCCGCACGATACAATTTTGCTTATGTTAAATGGATGCGTTGTCACTGATCTGCTCGATGAGCTTCGATATCCTTTCGGTAATATCCTCCCACCGGTAATTGACGTTCACATACTCCTTTGCGTTCTCTCTCATCACCGCATATTCCTGCGGATGACTGAGCAGATAATTGAGCGCCAGCTCGAACTCAAAATACCGCGTGAAATATAAGCCGGCATTGCTTCTGTGGCAGTGTCCCTTTAATACGGTACAATCTCCATTCACGAGAACCGGCCTGCCGAGAATCATGCTTTCGAGCACAACCATCGATAAGCTCTCGAATTCGGATGCAAGTACGAGTGCCACACTGTCTCGCAAAACGATGAATTTGTTTTCGTCGCTGACAAATCCAAGGCTGATAATATCCGGGTCACGGGGAATGTCCATCACCGTCTTCCCAATCAGCACAAGCTTTAAGTCGCCCGGGTTTCGTTTCTTATATTCCAGGAAATAATCAAAAAGCCTGCCGCAGCCTTTGGATTCATCAATGCGTCCGGCGTAAACGATATACTTATTAAGCCCGTACAAGCCACTCGCGCTTAAAGACGGATCCAGTTCGGGCACATCCACGCCCACACCGGCCATAACCGATGGCGTGTTTTTTACCGCAAACATTTTTTCTAGGAATGTTTTCTCCTCATGGGTGTTATAAATCAGTCCTTTTACATTTTCAAACACTGACTTATAATGTCTTAAATAAATGGGCGGCTCGTTATGCGCCGTCGGTATCAGCAAAGCATTGTCCATGCCTTTGGGCAGGCAAGTGGCGCTGAAGTAATACAAGTACGTCATGAACAGCACACTGTGGTATTGTACATGATGCTGCTCAACAAATTCTATCAATTCCGGGCAGTATGGGCCCTGCTCTTCAATCCATTCTCTTTCCTGTTCGTCTGTATGGTTCGGATCGCAAAAAACATCTTCTGATAGCTTATTGAACTTCTTGATGTTTCTTTCTTTTTCGGCCGCAAAGCGAATCACTTTCACGCCGTTGATCATCGATTCACCGGCCGGGTATTCGTTTGCCCAAGTCATATAATCCATGGCACAGGAGGTCAGCACCTCCACCTCATACCTTGCTATGAGTTTTTCAGCCAGCTGCCGGCAATGCAGTTCCGCTCCGCCATTTACCTCCAAGCCGTATCGTTGGCATACCATCGCAATTTTCTTCATTCTCGCGCCTCGCTTACCTTTTCAAAGAACCTTTTGTACTTGTCTGTCACCACATCCCAGGTATAGTTGTTCAAAACAAAGTTACGTCCGTTTGCACCCATTTCATCTGCGGCTTCCCTGTTCTGCAAAATGTAATTGAGGCAGCCCTCAAACTCGAAATAATTATCATAATACAATCCCGCATTGGCCTCTGCTGCAAAATCTTTGGTCACATCACATTTTGCGTTCACCAGAACCGGCCGCCCGCACAGCCAGCTTTCCATAATCACAATGGAAAAGCTCTCAAAGGAGGACGGCTGGCATAACACTTTTGCCGCCGCGCAGGCATCATATTTATCTTCCATCGAAATAAAACCCAAATCATGAACATCCTTTTTTACCGATTCGGGAATGCCTATCGTGCCGCCCCCGGTCAATACCAGTTTCAGATCCGTATGTTGACGCTTTTTATATTCGGCAAAGTAACGCAGCAGTACATCTACGTTCTTTCCTGTATCTTTTCTTCCCATGTAAAGAACAAACGGCGACGTTATTTTATATTTTGCCGAAAATCTTGACGCATCAAACCTGATATCCGTATTGATGCCGACGCCGATAATTTCGGCAGCCATGTTACCGGTGCTGAAGAGCTCCTCGGCAAGCCGCGCCTCCGCTTTCGCGTTGAAAAGCATACCCGCAACCTGGGAAAACGCTTTTTTAAAAAGATTCAAGTACACATAGCTCTCATCATGAAAGCAGGGAATCAGCACCGACTTTTCGGGGCAGACCATACATCCGTGGTATGTGGTTCCGAACATATAGGGAATAAACACATACAACGCGTAGTCATCGCTGTGTTCTTTTAAGTAGATGTAGAGATTTGTACTGTTGATCATATGATCAACAAAAACGGCTTCTTCGTCCGGTGATATCTTCATGCCCCGCATGAGCTTGGCGTTGACTAAATCAAAAGCCTCACAATCTCTGTGATCAACTTTAAACCGACGAACGGTCAGACCGCATTCGGTATAGACACCTTCGGCGTAAAAGTCAGCACCCCAGTCGCTTAAGAACTCTTTTGCGCAGGTTGTCAGTATTTCAATATTGACGCCGGCCTCGTACAGATGAACCGCCACGCCCCGCAGCAATGCCTCTGCACCTCCGGGTATATTCTCGCCGAACCATGGGGTCACGAAACCTATTTTCTTCATTCGAACCTCCATCTTAAATACAGCCGGCGATTAATTTTTTAAATGTCTCTTTTGTGCGCTCATACGAAAAATCTTTGAGCCGGCTTTGCTGCCCGCTTATCACAGTCTGCCTGAAATCCGCGTCTGTCAGGAGTCTTTCTATAAGTTTGGCGGTGAAAGCCGGATCCTTTTCATCGATAATAATACCGCTGTTTCCCATCGTATCCGGTATGGCGGCTGCCTTATATGCAATAATCGGCACATTAAAATACATCGCCTCGAGCAGGGGAACGCAAAATCCTTCATGCTCACTCATACATAAGAACACATCCGCCATTTTATAGTAGGCAAGAATCTGATCAAACTTTGTATGCCCAGTGAATATCACGTCGCTGATTTCCAGCTTGTTCACATAATGCTGTAATTGCCTGTAATAAGCCTCCGTGCCGCTGTATGAACCCACCAGAAACAGCCGCGATTTTTGATTGATATAAGTTTTATAATAGGCAAAGGCTCTGATGATATCCTCGTGTTTTTTGTTCGGTGCTATGCGCCCCACAAACAATATGTTCACCCAATCATCATCATATTGCTTTAGTATTTCCTCATTCGGAGCCTTTTTGTAATCATCAAACGGCACAATAATGGGCAGTATGTCTATCGGACATTGATATCCTGTTTCCAGAAGATCGGCTTTGTTGAATTCGGAATCAGCGAAGCAGCACTCCACCTTATCTTTTAAAAATTTGAGCTCCTCGCGTCCAAGATATGTCAAGTCGTAATTCGCTCTGCTATACCCGTAAAAATATTCACAGGGCGTGATATTATGGTACACCATAATTTTTCTGCCCGGATAGTCTGCCACATGATAATTTAAATCTGTCCCTGTTGACATGTGATACAGTATAATGTCTTTCTTGTTGAGCTTTGGCAGATGGCTGATCTTTTTCGCTGTTCCCTTTTTTAATCTCGGATCAATATTTTGAGCATAAATGTCCGTATCATAACCCATTTCTTCAAGCAAATGCCGGATAGCGATTGTATCATTCCCAACGGCATCCCCAAAAGCGATGGTAGACAGCAATTGTACAATGCGCATAGCCTACTCCTCAGCCTTGCCCGCAAGCTGCTTCTCCAACGCCTCAACACGCTGTAACAGGTTCTCTATCCGCTGCTTGTCCTTTTTTTCTTCCTGAATATAGTATCGAATCGAATTTGCCACCTTGGTCATGTAAATATTAAATTCCGACTGATCGGTGACAATGGGCGCTATATAGAACCTCGTCAGCTTTCTTATCGTCTTCTTTATCAGCACCACAATCGGGTTGCCTGTAATCGGTTTGTTGGGTTGCAGCAAACAGGTACGGTTCATCCTTTCCGTATTATCCACAAAGAAATTAAAATCAAAACAGTCATAAACCTGGCTGCTTTGTCTGGGCCTGTCAGACTCGAAAGGCAATATCTCTTTATCAAGGCCTTTTTCCTTTATTTCGGTTCGAATCTCCTGCATGATCTTTTCAATATCAACCATGACGTTTTTTCTCCTTATTGATATACAAAAGGAACTCCAACACCTCACGTCTCCTTTTGATTACTTACTTATATTCCATTCATGCTTTAGCATAACCAGCCCCGGTGCCGTTTTTTCAGAGGTGATATAAAACGTTTTATAGTTTCGGATATAGTCAAGTGCCGTGCTCGTCTCATCCTCCGCATACACACCCAGTTTGTATTCTCCCGCCACGAGATTGACAGCGTCTAACTCACATGTGACGACGCCTTCGTCGGACAGCTCCGACACGGTGACGTTATCATTCTTGGTGCTGGCACCAAAGCAGTGAATATCATCCAGCGTGAAAAAATTGATGCCGAACACGTAGCGGTCGATTTTTTCATTAAGTTTATAATGAATATGTACCTTTACGCTTTCGCCTTCACGCAGGTAATCCGTATTTTGACTCCCATGCGTTTCAAAACGGACATCTGTGATTGTCAGCATATTATTCCCAAATCTCATTTGGGATTCCTGATTGCCGGCTGCGCTGCTCGGCTCATCAATGTCGGTCCTTATCAGCCCCATGTCTTTTTGGTGCCTCATATTAAACCGATAGGCTTCAAATTCTTTAAGCACCTCTTCAAGCGGCCGTTTCGTCAGCTCGCTTTTTTTGATCATGAACTCTTCCGACTTCATGATAAACGACAGCATCTCATTGAGCGACTTATAACCATTGACACAGGCATTCACAACATGGTTGCTCTCCGGAGCACGCCCCAGAAAAAAGCTGTATGCGAAATACACATCCTCCTGATTAAAATCCTTTCCGTTGTCAAACAAACTCATCCGCTTATCGTTCATGTACTTTTTGTATGCATCAGATATCTGATAACGGTCACCGTCTTTTGCGATTCGCCCGTTATTGAGCCAAAGCACCCGATTGCAGAAGTTCTCAATCACACCGATATCATGCGTGACAAGAACGATGGTGATGCCCTCGCTTTTAAGCTGCTTTAAACGGTTAAAGCACTTGGCCTGAAAGTTGGAATCCCCCACCGCAAGAATCTCATCGATCAGCAGAATATCGGCGCTTACATTGATCGCCACGGAAAACGCGAGCCTCATATACATACCGGATGAATATGTCCTCACAGGGTTGTCGATAAACTCGTGAAGCTCCGAAAAATCAAGAATCTTTTGAAAACGTTCATCCGTTTCCTTTTTTGTGAGGCCGAAAATGGCCGCGTTGATATAAATGTTTTCCCTTCCGGACATATCCTGATGAAAACCGGCACCGAGCTCCAATAAGCTTGAAACGCGTCCTTTGATCTCAACAGAGCCTTGTTCGGGGTACAATATCCCTGTCATCAGCTTCAGCAGCGTGCTTTTTCCGCAGCCGTTTTCGCCGATAAGCCCGACAACCTCACCTTTCTTGATCGTCAGGTTGATATCTTTTAAAACTTCCCGTTCGGTATATTTTCTTCTTTTGCTGAAAAGCGTTTTTTCCTTAAGGGTCACCGCTCTGTCGGCATAACCCTTAAACCGCTTAGTCAGATTTTTTACAATGATGACATCCATTTATTTTCTCCCATTCTACAGTTCTTCAGCAAAACGTCTCTGAAGCTTCTGGAAAACAACAAACCCAATAATAATTAAAACGATTGATGCCAAAGCAATGATGCCGAGATTCCCGAAATCGGGCATGGTTTTGTAGAACAATATATCTCTGTACGCCCCCACGATGCCGGACATCGGATTCACACTCATGAAACCCTGCAGTCCCGGCGGCACTCGGTCTATCGGATACAGTACCGGTGTCAGATACATCCATCCCATCATCACAATCCCGAGAATGTATGACAAATCTCTGAAATAAACTGTCAGCGAAGAAAAGAGCAGCACCAGCCCCAGCACAAATAAGTACTCCACAATCATAACCAATGGCAGCAGCAATGCGGTGACAGATACCCCCACCCCGGTGATAAACAGCGCCGCAAACACGATGATAAAAGTCAGCAGCATGTTGATAAAATTGCTCGTGACAGTAATAATCGGCAGTACAATGCGTGGAAAGTATATTTTTTGGACGAGACCCGAATTCTGCATGATGCATTCAGACCCGATTAACACGGACGTTGAGCAAAACAGCCACGGCACAAGCGCCACAAATAAAAAAATCGCGTAGTTGTCAACCGCCGCCGGCATTATTATCGAAAACAGCACCGTATAAATAATCAATTGAAACAGAGGATTGATCAAGGTCCATAAAAAGCCCAGAACCGAGCCCTTATAGCGCCCAGTCAGGTCTTTTTTAACCATATTTCCGATCATGTTTCTGTAATCCCAAACTTCTTTTAATATTTTCATTGATTCTCCCCATTATTCGAACACGCAAACATTTCATCAATGCTTTTGGCAATATTATCAACAATCTCAAGCCTCGGCTCTCCGGGTTTTGTATCGAGCCCCATGGCAGCAAGTTCTCTTCTTATTTTGCTCAGCGTATTATCAAGCGGCTCAACAAAAATCACTTTCTTCATAAACTCAATGATTTGAGCGGTGTATTTCTCTTTGCTATATTCTTCTTTTGCGTACGCTTTTGCGTTGTTGCCAATGGCCTTTACCAGCCCTTTGTCCCGTATCAACGCGGTCAGCTTCTCCTGCAGCGATTCCTTCATATCGTTCGGATCAATCTTAATCACGCAGTCGTCCGGCACTTCGCTGTAAACGCCGGTATCCGCAACAATCACTGTTTTTCCCTGCAGCAGCTGCTCCTGCAGTGAGGCCGATCCGCCTTCGATTGCGGGATACCTCAAATTGCATATAATATCCGCGCTGTTGTAATAGGCTGCCAATTTGCTGTCGTCAACATATCCAATCAGCTTGAAATTCCGGCTCAGCTTCTCTTTCTTAAGCTTTCTCATAATCCGTTTTAAGTAAAACTCGTTGCTCGCTTCGCCGATCACGGTATAGCGAACATGCTTTCTTAAAAAACTGCTCCCGGCAATCGCGTCCATTACCTTCAGCACGTTTTTGTTGCTGTTCACATTTCCGACGGTTAAGATGTTCACCTTTCGCTTGTTCAGATGCACCTTAACATTTTCCTCGGGCACAACAGGCTCATACATCTCAATCAACGGAATCACAGCCGTCGGGCCTGTATACACTTCCGCAAGCTTGCGGGCATGATACCTTGAATGTATCATGACGCCTCTCGCATTTTCACATATCAGGCGCAGCATATTGTAATTCAGCAAGTCGATGGTTGTCCACAAAACCACGCTTTTGGTATATTTCACAATTTTCTTAGTTTCTTCTTCGCCATACAAACTGGTCAGTTTGTTTACATACTCGTCCGGCTTATCAAGATAATAGCTGTGAAAGAAGTGATGCATGCAGATGTCATGCGCGATCACCATTCCCGGATGTCTCAACATCACATTATAAATGCTTTTGTGGTACTCGCAGTGATCGCCCATGTTATATACAATCAAATCGAAGGTAGCGAGTATTCCCGAGAGGTCCTGGCCGTCCGAATAGCAAATCACCTGAAGAGATGTGGAATGCATTGGCTGGTGCGGTTCCACAAACAATACCACTTCTGCATGCTCAGATATCGCCTCAGCCGCAAACTTGGAATACTTGCCTATCGCGCTGTAAAGTTTAAAAGGTGTAAACCATGCAATCCTCATTTCAGCAAACTCCTAATCACATTATCCCACGTAATGCCAAGCTCTTTGAGCAACTGCATACCGTTCCTGCCCATCTCAATCGCCTTTGGCTTGTTGTTATAAAGCTTGTCCATAGCGGCAGCCAAAGCCTTGGGCGTCGATTCGGTCATATACCCCGTTTCGTTATCCTTCACAACCACATATGTTCCGCCTGCGTCATAGCAGCTTATCATGGGCTTGCCGGAATGAATGCCCTCCAGTGTCACATATCCGTAAGAATCCTCATCATACGGAATGTAAATACCGCCGAGACAGTTCGCAAACAGATCCGCTTTTTCCTGCTGAGAGATAAACCGGTTCATATACGTCACTTTATCGTGAAGGGCGTATTTTTCAATCAGTTCAAATATCCTCTTCTCGTCGTCCGCTGAATCGCCTTTCCCCGCTATCACAAGCTTCACGCCGCTTTTCACATAGCGCATCGCCTCAACAGCCATATGCTGCCGCTTTGAATGGTTGACCCTGCTTGGATAAAAGATATAATCACCGCATTCTTTGCAATCATACAGCTCCGATTCCATCAGCGGCGGATACAGCACTTTCGAAGGGATATTGTTATACTTCATCAAACGTTCGGAAACGACTTCCGAATTGGTATAAATTCGCCCCGTCAGCCCACTAAAACACTCATTATCCGACTTATGTATCGCCTTTTTAAGCTTTTGATATTCGTGCTCCTGCGTAAAGAAGTCGTATTCCGTATTCTGCAGATCGTACGCTTGTCTGAATTGATGCAAAAGCCACAACGTTTTGTTTGGATGTTCAATATAATAAGCCGGAAATTTCAGCGCAATCACTTTTTCGGTGTTCATAAGCCGTGTGAGCCTAACCGCCAGCATACTCTCGGCAATCTGTGCGGCTGAGCCCCATGCAAAAGGAAGCCTGATCACTTGAGCTTGATGGCCGTACTCATTAAACTTGTCCGCGAGGCTGTCAGCCAAAAATTCAGCGCCGCCATATAAAAACGGAACCATATTGTTGACGATGGCTATCTTCAATTGGTAAACCTCCTAATCACATTATCCCATGTGATATCAAGATCACTGATCCGCTTGATGCCGGCGCGGCCCATCTTCTCGGCCAGCTTTTTATCTTCGTACAGTCTGTCAAATACAGCGGCGAGCTTAACCGGGTCACTGTCTGTTAAAAATCCGTTTTCTCCGTCAACAATCAGCTCATCCGTCCCTCCCGAGTCTGTGCAGGATATCACCGCTTTTGCGCTGTGGTGAGCTTCCAGCGACGGATATCCGTACGAATCCTCATCAAACGGTATATATGCTACAGCGAGGCACTTCGCGAGGTATTCAGCCTTTTGCTCCTCTGATATCCACTCATTCTTTACCGTTACCTTGCCCTGCAATGAATTGGATGTGATAAAATCGGCAATCTTATCACCGTACAACGGCGATTCAATAACGCCGGTAATCAATAGCTTGACATCCGTTTTGGTATATTTCATCGCTTCCACCGCAAGATGCTGACGCTTGTGTCCGCAAATCCGGCTGGGATAATAAATATAATCCCCGTAACTGTCACAATAAAACTGTTCCGGTTTTAATATCGGCGGATAAACCGGTTGCGCTTCTATGCCGTTAAAATCAAGCAGCCGTTTGGATATCACTTTGGAATTGGTGTAAATCTGCTTTGCTTCGGCAAATGCGACGGTGTCTGCGCGCATGACAAACTCACGTACCGCACGTCCTTCATTTGTATGCGGCACGGAATATTCGGTGTTCCATAAATCATACGCTTCCCGGTAATGATGGATAAACCATAAGTATTTTTGGTTGTGTCTCAGCAAATAAGACGGCATTCTGACACAGATTAAACGCTCGGCGGCATCTTCCAGATGATAGAGACGCATCGCCAGCATCTGTTCCATAAATATGGCATGATGTGAATCAAACGGAAATCCGATCATTTCCGCCTGATGCCCGTATTCATTAAGCTTTAGCTCGAGCCATTCACATATCTGTGTGCCGCCGCCATATATATGGGGCACAATGGTTGTCCCTATTATGATCTTCAATCGGTTCACATCCTGTTACGCATTGATATGCTTTTTAATCCTGTCGCAGATATACTTGACATCTTCGGGTGTTAAAGCCGCATGCGTCGGCAAATTAACGCCTCTGGCCGCAATATCTTCCGACACATTGCAGCCGGCGTTATCGTTATAAAACGGAGGCATAATATGCATCGGATAAAACAACGGACGGGTTTCAATTCCATCCTTTTGCATCAGCTCCATAAACTCGTCTCTTGAAACGGCGCATTTATCCCCCAGAAGTATAGAGAACATCCACCACACATTTTTCGCGTTGGCCGTCGCTTTTTGGAACGAGACGAAACCTTGCGCCTCCGCATCGGCCAGTTCCTCAAAGTACCATCCGGCCACGTTTTCTCTCGCTTCTATAAGCTTATCAATATTCTCAAGCTGCGCAAGCCCAATTGCGGCTTCAATGTTGGTCATGCGGTAATTGTACCCCGTTACATTAAACCAGTACCTTCTGTTCGGATCCATCCCCTGGCCTTTATATAGGCGCATCTTATCCGCAAGCTCGTCATCGTCCGTCACAATCATACCGCCTTCGCCGGTGGTGATCACCTTGTTGCCAAAAAAGCTGAAGGTGCCCGCCTTTCCGAGTGTTCCGGCTTTCTTACCGTCAAATTCAGCACCGTGGCATTCCGCGGCATCCTCAATCACATACAAGCCGTGCTGCTGCGCGATATCGTTAATGCTGGCCATATCACAGGGATTGCCATAAAGATGGACCGGTATGATTGCCTTTGTTCTGCCTGTGATTTTGCGTTTCACATCCTCAGGGTCTATGTTCCAAGTATCGGGCAGGCAGTCCGCAAAGACCGGAGTTGCCCCGCAGTATTTCACCGCGTTGGCCGTCGCAATATAAGTAAAGGACGGTATGATGACTTCGTCGCCCGGCTTGATATCGAGCGCAATTAAAGGCAGATGAATCGCAACCGTACCGTTGCAGCATGTCAGTGCATGCTTGCATCCCATATATTGTGCATAAGCGCTTTCAAATGCGCCGATGTATTTGCCGTTGGAGGATATCCATGTTGTATCCAAACAATCATTTACGTATTTCTTTTCATTTCCCATTAAGTATGGAACGGCGACTGGTATAAACTTGCCCATTATTTTATCCTTTCTAACTATAAGTTGCGAACGACTCTTGCGGGAACGCCGTAAACCATCACGCGCTCCGGTATATCTTTGACGACAGCCGCGCCGGCACCGATATAGCTCCAGCTCCCGATGCGCAGTCCGTCTATTACATTGCTTCCGGTTCCAATATGCGTTCCGTCTCCCACGGTCACTGTGCCTGACATAGCAACGCCCGGCGCGATATGGCAGTCTCGTCCTATTTTGCAGTCGTGGTCAATACAGCAATTGGTGTTGATGATGCAATTATCTGCGATGACCGTATTCACATTCACCACTGCACCCGCCATCACGCATATACCGGTTCCCAAAACCGCACTTCTTGAAATATGCGAATTGCTGCTGATAATATTGACAAAGCTGAACCCAATATTTTTCAGCTTAAAAAAAAGACTGCTTCTCAGCTTGTTTTCTCCGATCGCAATAAACGCGCTTTTTATACCTGACTCATAGAATTTCTCCAAATCATCGTCATTGCCGATAACCGGAATACCGAGCACACTGCCCGGCTTATTATCGATAAAACCCGCGATTTCAATCTGTTCGCTTTCCAGCGCGATATCTGCCACAGAACGTGCATGCCCGCCGGCGCCGACAATCAAAATCCTCTCTTTCATAGTTTCAACGTTCTTTCATATAATTGATGATATTCTTTTCAGCTGTCTGAACTGAATGCAGTTGGGCGTTAGATTTGTCCACAGCGTCGATACTGAGCAACGTCATGGCCTTATCAATTTTTCTTAACCTCATAGGCAAAACAATCAGAGCAAGAATATAGTTGAGCACCGGCAAATTGATAATTTTTTGTTTGTATAGGTAACCAAAATAAGCTTTTTCAAAGTAATAAAAGCTCTCAACAGCGATATTGGGGTCCTTTTCAGGGGAGTTGCAGAGAATATAAACCAAAGCTTCTTTGGGCATTCCGAACTTCAGCATTGAATAAAACTTCATATACTCATCGCGAGACACCTCTCGGCCCAGCAAGATTTCAAATATCTCTTCGATAAAAGTATCATCCGCAAATCCCATTAATACACTCAGATCAAGAGTCGGCTTGTTTTCGTTGGAGAAAATGTCTCTTATGTATTTTCTTTTTCTGTTGGAAATGATGATGCGGCCCAGCGGCGTACGCTTCACAACGTTCTTAACCATGGTCTTCATCCGCGATTGTGCAGGCATGCTTAAAATGCTTACCTGAGCATTTTGAACAGGAGCGGCGCAAGCCTGCTGCTGCGGTGCATCGCTATGCCTTAACGGACTATAATCAATATAATCAGCCAAACTGCTGTATAAATCTCTATAGTTGATCCGATCCAACTCTACCATTACTTCTCATCCTCATGCGGGACTGTCGTGTTTGTTAATTTAATGCATTCTTTATTGTGACCCACATGAAATCACACCGAACAAACCCGGCAGTCTTATTCATTATATCTATAAATATTGATATTATACTATAACCATTGGCTAACACGCATAATAAGATACGCCCGTTACGCATAGTTGCCCTGCAAAATACAAAATCATTGTTAAACAGTTGAATTTTGCAGATATACCCGAAGTATTTTATCATTCATCCCATTTATTTTCAAGGTGCTGTTTCTTGGCGTAGGTGGCCAAAGCTCTTAACGCAAGCCGTTTCCATTGGCAGCTGAACGAATGATAACAAATGCTCTAAAGCGCCAATCTTGACGAAAGAAGATATTCAGCAACCTGAACAATAACAATATCGGGGTTTTCCGTTTCAATAATGGAAAAATCAACAGCCGATGTGGAGAAAAATACGCTTCTGGAAAAGTCCTCAGCTAAAAACTCAACATCCCCGAAATTGCCGCCCGGGACGCCCCCGAAGGAGTCTTTCAAAATAACGGCTTTGGGTAATGTCTTATCATCTTTTTCATAAGCTCTCATCCCATAACCTGCTTCAATCGGATAGATGGAGGGATCATGATAGCCTTCAATCTGAGCTTCAACAATGTCTATGTTCTTTTTTGTGTATTGAAAGCTGTTTTCCTCAGTCACATATTGAGTAAGCTTAAGTATATCAACCAAGTTCCCCGCCGGATGGTTTTCCTGTCGAATAATCTCATAGGCATCTCTCTCAACAAGCGGAACGTTTTGAAACCCCATTGTTCTCAGCTTTTTGGTGATTTCCTGGTATGCCAGAAAAGAGCCGTTATAATTCCAATGCCCATCTGTTTTTAAATAAAGCGGTTGGATAGCTTTTTCGTTCCGAAACGCTTCGGTTAAATCCAGAATCTCAATATTCCCATTATCTCTGAGCAGGCGGACGACTTGATCCTTGACTCTGTTATCAGATTGCCTGTACATCCCGTAGGGAACGAATTCACTATATACTGATTGTTTGTCCGGGACGATGACAATCAAATACTTAATTCCTTTTTCAGCAAGAAAATCTGCTGTTGATATTTGCTTGTCAGCAATTTGGGCCAGTTCTTCCTGCGTGAGTATTCTTTCACCCAACATATCTTGACGGGTATAGTCCTGTGCATAAAAGAAGTATCCTTGATCGCCATATAAAATATCGCTGCCGCGATTGTCTTTGAGCAACAATATATTAAACGCATTGGCGGCTTCAATCATTTCCCCCTTAAATGCAAGGCGGTCTGAAATGAAATCTTCATAGTCGCATAAATAGTTGATCCCTCTGAACGTTGGTAAAGGAGTCGGTTCCCTATGCAACGCTTCAATATCTGCACCAACAAAGGCGCCAACGCACACCGGCAAGCAAATTATAGCCATAAATACACTTATAAAAATGATCTTCAGTTTTCTTTCCACGTATATGCCTCTTTCTAAAATCTGAAGTAAATAAACGGATTGTAGCTATCGTTTGCCAAAAATATCATTGAAAGAACGAATAAACATAATACAAGGCAGTTCCCGGTCATTATCAATATTTTGGTGAATCGATTCCCTTTCGCCAGAGCATTTTGTATCTTTTTTAGCTTCAATATCGGAACAGAAAGCAGAATGCCCGAGACCAAAGTGATCACTGTCTTTAAAACAGAAGTATACATAAGAACATTGTATGTCCCGTTTCCGAGCCCAAACATAGCACTTATATACTGAATGGAATAACCAACCGACTCCGATCGAAAAAACACCCAGCCAATCGCAATAATCAAAAGCGTATAAATATGAGAAATGAATGCCGGTGCTTTATGAATCATATTACCGAATCTTGTACGTTCGATTATCAGAAAAACGCCATAATAAATACCCCAAACAATGAACGTCATTGCCGCGCCATGCCATAAACCGCAAAGAAGAAA
This sequence comes from Bacillota bacterium, assembly GCA_023406895.1. Lineage (GTDB taxonomy): Bacteria > Bacillota > Clostridia > Christensenellales > SZUA-584 > SZUA-584. The sequence goes on from JAEXTV010000028.1 coordinate 115,504, forward strand.
AACAATGAACAAGTTGAAATATGTCCTTGCATTGCCTTTCCTGTTACCGCCTAAAGGTATATACAAATAATCCTTGAACCATGTTGATAGAGATATATGCCATCGTCTCCAAAAATCTTTGACCGACTTGGAGATATACGGGTAATTAAAGTTTTCCAAGAATTGAAACCCCAGCATCTTTCCCATACCGATCGCCATATCACTGTAACCAGAAAAATCGAAGTATATTTGTATGGAGTATGCTATTATTCCAATCCAAGCGCTTGCTCCGGAGACATCCGCTGCGTTTTGCCCAAATACCAAATCGGCTATAACGGCAGCATTATTGGCAATCAAAACTTTTTTTGCAATACCGATACAAAAACGCCTTATACCGTCGAATAATCCGTCAATTGTTACTTTCCTATCATCAATCTCCTTTGCAACATCCACATACCTCACAATAGGCCCGGCAACCAACTGCGGAAAAAGTGATACGTAAAGCCCCACATAAAATGGGTTTTTCTGTACTGTTGTTTTTTTCCTGTAAACATCAATCACGTAACTTAATGCTTGAAATGTGTAAAACGATATCCCAAGCGGTAAAGCAATCTCAGAGATGCCATTGATAGGAGCAACGTTGAATATTGCCAAAAAACCATTGAAGCCGTTTAAAATAAAAGATGCGTACTTAAAAAAGGCAAGCATTCCGAGATTAAAAATAACAGCGGAAACCAAGCTTATTTTCCGAATAATCTGCTTGCGTTCACACCCAGCCAATAACCCAAATAGGTAATTGGCTGCGATGGAAACGATCATAAGAACAATATAAGTTGGTTCTCCCCATGCATAAAAAACCAAACTTGCAGCAAGCAATGCGTAGTTCTTTAATCTTTTTGGTAATATAAAATGAGCAAACAATGAAATTGGTAAAAATACAAAAACGAAAATTAAAGATGAAAAAACCATTTGCCCCCCAATTCACCCTGCAGCGTTAACATCCATTCCAGCATGATGATTACTGGTTATACCGTGACAGAAAGATGTGGTGTATCCTGCCCTCAACTCATTTTTCCACAAGGGTGTATATATCTAAATATTATAATCTCTTTGCTTTCTAATCACTTTACCTTGGCCAGTTCCACATCCCCGGAAGATATCTTTTCAAATAATAGAATAATTCCGGACTGAGTTAGAAATAACTTGGCTGTTTCTAACTCATAACCTTCTCCGAGAAAATCAACAAAAACATTGTCGGCACTCCATCAGTAACGGCTTAATAGCTAATATGGCCTTCCGCATGTCTCTCAATCTCAATTTTCTATTTATACTGTTACCTTCTCCGGCGGCTATTCAGTAATCGGTGTTTATTGCGGTTTACGTTCGCTCCTTTATTCATCAGCGCAAAGATCTTCCTTCGGGTCACCCTTTGCACGTGCTTTGGCCCTAATAGCGAGCAAAATCAGCAATACAATTCCGGCCAAGGTTATCGCTGCGCCGATATAAAGTGATAACGGTTCAAACTTAAACTCAATGATGTGCTCACCCATGGGCACATAAGCCCCTTGATAGGCTTGGTTTACAAGATAATTCTGAACTTTATGCCCATCCACATACGCATTCCAACCAGGATACATAACCTGAGTGTGGTTAACAAACACCTCTTCATTGGCCATGACTTTTGCTTTCACGCTGCTGTTTTTAAACTCCAATATTTCCACTTGCGCATCATTGCCGACATCTTCTTTCGGTTCAGCAATATAACTTGTATCTTTCACCTTAAAACTATTAAATTCTGCAATATCAGCCACATTATCAGCCACATTAACAATTGGCCTGGCATCCATATTTTCATATATGGTGGTGTTTCCGTCGTCAATGACTGTCTTATAGACCGTTTCAAAAGGAATGCTCAATACCTTATACATTCTCAGATGTTTTACGTCGATATCCGAATTGCTCTGGGAAACTATGCGCAGGCAAGCGTCGTCTGGCACCTTAAAGTCGCCTGTACTAATAAACCCTGAATAAGTCTTCGTACCGGGTTCCAGACCTATGGTCAAGCTACATGCTTCAAAATCATAATCTTCGCCATAAAAATCAATATAGAAAAGCTGAGGATTATTATCGGTCTTTGCTTCAAATTCAATATAATACTGCTGATTTGCATCGATCTGCACTTCGTAGCTTTGGGCATTGATTGCACCGTTATTGGATTTTATTGTTGCATCCCTCAAACTCAAATACTTCTCATCCAACCCAATTGTGACTTGCTCATCTACCGAAATGTTGTGATAAGGATCTGCAATATATTTCACAGAAGCCGCAGATAGCTGCTGATGGTTTGAATGAACAATGGTATTCATATTCGGCATAATTAATGCATTATCCAAACCCGTAAAGCGCCGTGTTCTCTCGGATTCAAATGTTAAATAAGCGTTGTATGCTTGAAACCGGTGCAGCATTGGCGCGTTGATTTTGAATTCTTTGAGTTTGGTTGAATCATAGAGCTGCTCAGCAGTTGCAATCACCGCGATAGATCGGTAACCGTCGCTGTTTATCTGATCTTGGATATAATTCATTTCACTGAAATCAGACGATTTCGTACTCGCATAATAATCGATTTGATCATGCTTTAAGCTGTAACGGCTTACGTCTGCAATGGAAATGATAGAAAGCAATATCGTAAAGGCAGCAAATACGTGTTTTCGTTGATAAATAAACCTGACATAAGAATAAACTGCCAGTATCAAAGCAAGCCCTAACGTAATAAAAACAGAGGGTGAGAAAACACCAATACCCGAAAAGTATTCTCTCATCTTTTCACTGGCCATTTCAGTTGCGGCAAGTGCTTTAACCACAATCATCACGAGCAGCAAAACCGCAGCCGAGCAAAGGCTGAACTTGAAAAGCCTCTTGGCTTCATCTCTGTCTTTCAGTTTTTCAAGCGTCATGCCAAATAATACAACAGAAAAGACTATGTAGATAAAAAGCATGCGTGATGCAACTCTGAATGATCCGATTATGGGTATTTTCCATATGATCTCTCCAAGTACCGGTATATTGCCGATCATACAGTAGAGCAAAGCAAGGATATCAAAAATAAAAAACACAAGAAACTTCTTATCTTTTAAATAGCGCCCGGCAGCAAACGCCATGAATACTGCAGGAATAATTCCGAGATATATTTCAATATCGACTCCTGTGGTATGATATGCACCAAAAGGTGAGTAATAGTCAGAAAACAATTCCGGATAGAATATCATAGGGAGCACTTTATAATCCGCAGAATATGATGCAAAATATTCATACGAGATGGTGTTTCTTCCGGTATCCTTTATTAGTTCCGCAAGAGGAAGCAGCTGAATGGCAATAAGCAGAGTGAAAAAAACGCCCCATAAAAGCACATCAACAATTCTTTTCTTAATGCCGCTTTTATCCTTTTTGATAAAAATAATCAGATACAAAAATACAAAAATATCAGAATAGACCGCAACCTGAGGAAAACCTGCGAAAAACTGCATGGCCATTGCCGCAGACGAAAACAGCAATTCTATACGGTTATTGGTTCTTATATACCTTTGAATAAAATACAACACCAGCGGCAGCCATATAATCGTTGAATAAACAGTCTGATGAACAACCCTGGCACCGCCCAAAATTGTGCTGAACATAAAAATCAGGCCGGTTAAAAATGCAACCAGTCTGCTTTTAATCATTTCAGTCATAAATAAATACATAAAAAACCCGGCTAAAGCAAGCGTACATATATAAAAAACAATTGCAAATACGTTCTCAGGAAAAATCAGCGACAAATAATTCAGCGGATAAAAAAACGCGTTTTGGATATCAGCCATAAATGGCGCGCCAAGCATGCCGAAGGGATTCCATAATACGGGGTCACCGCTGTGAAAACCGTATGCAAAAAGGCTTCTGCTATTCATCCAAGAAAAGCTGTCTCCTCCAGCCATCACGTTTCCGCTAATTAAATATGGGAGATTAACAATGAGAGGAACGAGAATATAAACCAGCAACGCCAGCAAAGCCCATCTCATTTCTTTTTTTAATATCTTTATTCCAGTTCCCATTCTTTTTCTCCTTGTTAAGATTAACCCAACCGGATACTCTTGATATCAACGAGTTCCTGCTCAGAGAGTGTTAAAATCTGGCCAATTTTTAATCCTTTTTCTGCTGTCAACTCAATTGCTTTCTCAACAACTTCTCCATTGTCCGCCTCGGTATTGTAGATAAGTTTAATACTTGATATTTCCTGGTCGTCGTATATGTATACCGATACATGATCAACATAAACACTCTGAGCAGACTTATTTTCAGCATCAAGAGCGATACTTTTGAGATACCCTTTTAATACAACACCGCCAGTGCTGTTGAGCCTGATTTCCGTCGTGACTGTGATATCCTCATTTCCGGAATTCTCATAATAGCCGTTTTCCTGAAGAAACGTATTGCTCGCAATATACGCATTAACATCCTGCGCCATAATTTTGTGGTCGGTGTAGGCTGCAAATATTTCGGAGTTAGGCATTGTGTATACGTTGTCTCTAGCATCATATAAAAGAAGATTGTTCTCGTTTTGCGCTGCGTAGAAATCATCTGCGATGGCTTCTTGGGTCACATTGCGGGAAACCAGATTGTATATTCTTGTGTTCTCAAAAAAACCATTCATAGTTATCATATTGATCAGCAATATCGGCAGCCCCGCAACCAGAAACGCCGACACCAAAACATATTTTTTCCAGCGCATACCCGGTTGACTGAGTAACCAATAGGCGATAATGGCCAGTAAAATGATCACTCCAAAATATTCAGCATATGCCGGCAAGTGTGATGTGCCAAAGACCAATTCTCTTTGATACCGATCCGAAACAGAAATTAAAGCGGAAGGTATAATCCATAGTGAAAGCCCGGTCGTTATTAAGAGCCAAACTTTGCGTTTATCAAATACTGTATCCTCTTTTCTTTCTTTGAAAACAATAAGGATGGCAAGTGCTGCAAAACAAACGAGCATCACAATATCATAAAAACCGATTGGCTGCTTCATTACACCTGTGAACATGCCATCGGTAAACAGCGTCTGCGTTAAGGGAACAGCGCCAAGTAACTGTTTCAAAAAAGTGACCGAAACCAGAGAGAGATCAGATAGACTGACTGTGACGCCGCCATAACCGCCGCTTGCCTTCATTCTGGCGTAAACATTGACCGCCATAACGGCTGCGGCTGCAATGGCATGCGGCAAACAATTCTTGATTCGTTCTTTCTTCTGGCAAAGCAGTATTGGCAATATAAGAGCAGGTATAATAAACGCGAAACCAACTTCATACATCAGCAAAGCAATTAAGAAAAATATGATGCTGAATATAATATATCTGATTTTTTTCGTATTTAAGTATTTAACGAGGAAAACAAGAGATAACAGGCCGAACAAAACCGTTAACTGCAAAAGGGCATGAAATGAATAGATGGCATTATAAAACGTCACTGCGACTTGGAGGAACAAGACACAAGCCAGCATGCATATGAGTTTGGCCTTTTTTGAGCCGGTTATTTGCTTGATAAAAACGCCCAATGCCAATACATCCATCAGCGTCGTAATCACCAAAAAAAGCTTGTAGGCAAGCAGCGGATTCGGCGTAGAAGCGCACAGATCAAACAAAATATAGCAATAAAAAGAACTGGGGAACACTCTGCCGGCATTGAACCATGCCCCCAAAGTGTCGGTAGAAATTTTAAAAGAGCTGGCATCCCCGTTTATCATTGATCCCCTTATTGTTGAATTAAAAATATCGTCGTAGTAATAACCGCTGTTTAATACCGGCAATAAGTAAGCAAAAGAGAATAAAATAATCAGTATCTCATATTTATAGCATAATACTTTTCTGATGAATCTATTGTCCAAAATCTAGGTCCTCCTCATTCTTCGGTTATTTTCGGTCTTGATTATCAAAGTTTATTCTTTCTTATTTAACCACGAGTGGCTGTTTCATGATTCTCGTGTTCATATTCAATATGTACTCACCCACTAGTCCGAAAAAAAATATCTGAATCGAGCCAATCAGGAAAATGCCGATCAGCATCACATAAGCATGCTTTCTTGTATAGAAGAACTTTATATAGCAGTATGCTGCTAACGTTTCCGCTAATTAAATATGGAAGATTAACAATGAGAGGAACGAGAATATAAACCAGCAACGCCTGCAAAGTCCATCTCATTTCTTTTTTTAATATCTTTATTCCAGTTCCCATTCTTTCTCTCCTTGTTACGATTAACCCATCCGGATACTATTGACATCAATGAGTTCCTGTTCAGTGAATTTTATTATTTGGCCGTCTTTAAATCCTTTTTCTGCTGTAAACTTAGTTGCTTTCTCAACAACTTCTCCATTGTCCGCCTCGGTATTGTAGATAAGTTTAATACTCGTCATATCCTTCTCGTTGTAGACGTATACCGATACATGATCTACATAAATGCTCTGAACATTACTTTCAGTATTAAGCCCGATACTTTTAAGTTGTCCCTTTAATATAACCCCGCCGTCCGCGTCGTAATAAAGCTCTTTGGTAAAATACACATCTGTCTTTGCTGGAGAAAAGACCGTTTGCTCATCTCCGCTTGGTTCTGCCGACGCTTCTTCTCCGTAAAGTGATTCTTTATAGGCGTTGATATCCTGCGTATTAATCTTACGGCCTGCATAGGTTGCAAATAAATCGCCGTGCGGAAGCGCATAGAACTGCGTGCTGTTATCATAAACCAGCAGATTGCTGTCATTCATTTCATCATAAAAACCGTCTTCTATTGCGTCCACATAAACTTCCCGGGAAACGACCGCATGCGGATACAGTGCATTGAAGAGTCCTTGCATCGAACATATATTGACAGTCAGTATTGGCAAGCCGATGATGATGCACAGAACAAAAACTGGCGTTTTCTTCTTAATGGCATTCGCAATCAATGAAAACAGCCCGGCCGTAATAAGCGCCATTCCCAGCCATTCGGCATATACAGGCAAATGGCCGATGCCATAGTCAATCTCACTCTGATACCTAGACGAAACCGAAATCAATAAACAAGGGACAATCACAAAAACACTGCCAATCAGTATCGTCAGCAAATTCGATTTATTGCTTTCCTGATCTTCTTTCTTTTTCATTCGAAATACAATCATATACGACATGAAGGCGAATATGGGCAGGCATATAAGCTGTCTCCAGTTAAAGAAGATGAGCGCACCGCTTATATTCTCTCTGCCAAAATACACTTGGGACAGAGGCACCGCGGCGCTGAACTGTTTCACAAATGTACTGAAAACCGCGTTCATATCGCTCAGGTGAACTTCCACGCCCCCATAGGCCGACGTGTCGGCGGTCATCCTCGCATACACGTTGACCAAAAAGATCAGCAAAAATACCGTCAGCTGCGGGATAATGGCTCTTAATCGTGACCAGAAGCTTCTGTCTTTTCTGAATAACGCGATCAATATGACTGCAAAAATAAACATAAAGCCAACTTCGTATAACAGCATGGCACACGCCATAAAAACGGCGCTCGATACGACATATCTTTTTTTCTGTTTCTCAAAGTAGGAAATGGTGCATATCAGAGAAAGCAACCCGAACAGCATGACGCTTTGAACAAGCCCATGGAACGAGTAGAGCGCATTGAATGAAATAAACGCGATTTGAAAGAAAATCGGTATGACCAGCATGACGAACAGTTTGAGCCTCTTGGCGTGCGTGATTTTTTCTACAAGAACACCGCAGAGCCAAATGTTAGCCAGCGTGAGCAAAACGATGTACAGCTTATAATAGAAGCTCATATTGGCGGTTAAGGCGAGCGCATCGAAAAGCAATGTTATAAACGGCCCGAGCGGGAAAACCCTCCCGCTAACGAACCAGGAGTACTCATTCTCCGCAATTAAGTTCCAAACGCTAACTCCTCTGTTCACGGAAGCGCCATGCGCCAGAGCATTAAATACATCGTCATTCACAAAACCGGATTTAAGAATAGGATACAAATATACAAATGCAAACACCATGATGATAAATTCGTATTTATACCGGTTAAGAAAATTCAGAAAGCATTTTATCGTCTTTTGATGCACTTCTTTCCCTCCAAATACACTGACTTAGTTGAACCCAAAATAAAATAATAAACAGACATAATAAACCGTCAGCTTTTAAAGCTGTGAATCTCTCTGAGATACGACCTTCTCGATGCCAGCCTTAAACGGCATGGCTGGCTTCCAGCCGACATCGCTCGTCAGCTCCTCAATATCCGCCTGCAGGTGCATCACCTGCTTTTCTGAATATGGGATGGCTCCCATGGCAATCTTTGCGCCGGGTGCCACCACATCTCGAATATCAAATATATATTCGGCCAATGGCCTTGCTTCACCGTTACCGACCACGTAGGTTTTCCCGTCAATACCCCGCTCTCCCAGAAGGTGAAAAGCGCTGGCCGCGTCCTCGCTGTAAAGGTAGTCCCACATTTGTTCTCCCTTGGTAAACTCGGGGATTTGACCTGTTTTGAGTTTGTTGATCGTTGCCATCACCATGCTTCCATCACCGTCATATGGGCCGTAAACGCTGAGTATTCTGGTCCAAATATGCTTCATCCCCAGCTGATGGGCGTACTCTCTTGTCATCAAACCGGCAACAAGTTTGCCCATGCCATATCCATTTTCGGGAGATGTGGGCGTCATGGCCGAAAGTTTGCCTTCCACTCTGCCGTATTCAGCCTGAGATCCTGCGCCGACAAACGTATGGCAACCGAAGCGGGAAGCCGCCCCGACCGCGTCTAAAGCGTATTTCACATTCTGGTTCTGCAAATACATATCATTACGGGCCGATCCAACGGTTCCGTCCCACGCAAAATGATAAAAAACGTCGTAGGTTTTGCCTGTTGTGTTTTCTGTAGTCGATAACTGCGCCAAAGAAAAGTCTGCCACCGTGACAAGAGGATGGTCAGGCAATCTGTCTCTGCGTTTCGAATCACCACGACAAAATACCAAAACTTCTATCTCTTTTGCAACGAGCTGCTTAATCAGCGCCATGCCAATGGCACCTGTCGCCCCAGTAATAATCGCTCTTTTCATATTTCACCCGTATATTTTAAATAATAGAATTCAACTGCAATGGCTTTCTGTCATCAGAACCCTTTTAGAACCTGGTCATTAATCTGAAACCCATATCCTTAAGATACGCAACAAAGGACATTCTAATTTGCTCCGCACCAATATGGCCATGTATCATATCACCGATCATAACCGCTTCCTGCAGATCTGAGATGCTGTACTTTTCAACGTTTTAAGCTATGATGTCACCTATCTCACGTCGGTATGAATCTCTCGGAGTTGATTTCTTAAATGTCATTAGCTATTCCGAGATGCTCTGCTATATCGTGCGAAATTTGCTCATTGCGAAGCCTCGACAGCACCTTGCGAATACCTTTATACAAATCGCGTTGATATTCGCTTTGCTTGTCGATTTACTTCCGGAGAATTATCACAGCTTTACCAGTGCTTTCGTGAGGGAATTGTAACAGGCCTTGAAATGTCGCTGCCAACGGTGACCGATAAATTGCCTAAGTTTGGAGTCCTCCACGTTTTCAATACCCATTTGTTCCAGCGCAAATTGGGCGGAAGTTATGAATCCAGTATCTGAATCCACAACAGTCCCGTCCAATTCTATACCAGCATATCCACCGCCCCTACTCTTCTACAAATAAGGGAATGATCATATTTTTGAGCATTTCTTCTTCAGGCAACGGAGGATTCATGTATTCCAATGGTTTTGACTCCATTTGTCCGTCTTTTCTCTTGTAAGAGACCTGCTTGGGAATTGCCGTAACCTCAATGGGCGTCTTGACTTCGCAGATAACAGGGCCTTGCATGTTAAAGGCTTCCTGAACCTTATCATCGAGTTCGCTGTTAGACTGTATGACCATACTCTTCAGGCCAAAGGCCTTTGCAACTTCTGCGATACTGGGCAGCGACAAGTTCGACTCTTCAGTGCACGCAACAAGATGGCCATTAAACAGGTTTGATTGCGTGGCTTTGATCGCGCCATACCCCTTGTTGCTAAGCACGAACAACTTGATCGGAAGCGAAAGCCGGCGAATCGTTTCCAGTTCCTGAACATTCATCATGAAACCGCCGTCCCCATTGACCCCCACAGTCATCTTGCCTCCGCTTGCCAGGCATGCCCCGATCGTTGAGGGAAGGCCATATCCCATGGATGCAAGGCCTTTTGTGCTAAATACACGCTGTCCCTTCTTTACGCGAAATGTTTGCATAGAAATATCAATGCAACTTCCGGAACTTCCGGAAACATAAATGTCACCCGGAGACATATGCTTTGAAATTACTTCCAAAAGGCAATATGTATTCACGAGCTTTTCCTGATGCCAATACTCTTCTTTAACTATCGGATACTGTTGCTTCATTTTCCGGCAGTAAGATAACCAGTCGTGACGATCTTTCACAATCACTTTGTCTCTGTTTTTAATGAAGAGCCGCATGAACTCCTTCGCGTCTGAACAAATTGCCAGATTAGGTCGGACATTGATTTTATGCAGTTCACTCTTGTCGATATCAACCATAACCTTGAAGGCTTCTCTGGCAAAACCATCAAAGTTGTATCCTGTCTGAAGCAAATTGAGTCTTGCCCCAATGCTCAGAAAAAAATCTGAATTCTGCTGAATAAAGTTTGCATACCTATGACCCAGTCCACCCGGACGACCGTAATAATAAGGGTGGTTCTCCTCAATGAGGTCAATCCCGTTCCATGTTGTCAGCACGGGTATCCCCATCAGCTCAACCAATTCCTCAAACTCATCGATGCCTTCCGCAAGCCGTATTCCGTTTCCGGCAAGCAGAACTGGCCTCTCAGACCGATTGAGCTGATCAATCACATGAAGCACTTGTTTTTCAAGGCCGGTATTGGGCATCGGTTTGGCAGGTGTAAAGCCGATGAGCTGGTCTTCATCCACCACAGTGGCCTGAACATCCAGCGGTATATCCAGCCATACGGGTCCTTTTCTTCCGGACATCGCCTCGTACAAAGCACGCTCCAAATGATAGCGGATGGTCTGTGGATCGTCTACCAATGCTGCATATTTTGTAATAGGTTTGACGAGAGATATGATGTCCAGCTCCTGCATGCCCATCTGACGGATGCCTTGGTTGTTGATCATATCGGCCCTTTTTACCTGACCTGAAACCACGAACATGGGGGTCGATTCAAGATAAGCACCCGCAACACCGGTCATTGCATTCGTTCCGCCCGGTCCGGTTGTCACCATCAGCAAACCAATTTGATTATGAACACGCGCGTAGGCCTCTGCCGCAATCGCGCAGCCTTGCTCGTGCAGGCAGCAAATATACTGAATACTCTTGCTGTTCCCCAAAGAATCGTTCAGATGCATAGCTCCTCCGCCGGGGAGCATAAACATGTGGCGGGTTCCGGTCTCTTCCAGTCTCTTAATTACATAATCCGATATCTTTATCATTTTCTAATGGTTTCACTTTCTGTTATATATACAACCTGTCAATTAATACCCGATTCTTTTGTTTCGACGTCAAATTTGCTGTCGGTGATAAAGGTCAGGTTCATGCTGTCCGCGGTCATTGCTTTGAAATCCTGGAACATGTCCAAAATTTCTTCATTGAGCTCGTCCCAGTTATTTCTCGGGTTTAAAGAAGGCAGCGTCGTGTCGCAATAGCTGTCGGAATAATTCTCGCTGAACCCGTCAAAACCCGCCAATGCGATATCCTGAATCTGCAGCTTGTTCATAAGCCTTAAGCACATGATGACAGCATTGTCAAAATGCTCCCAACCGCGTTTGATAAGAAGATTGAAGTTGACAATCAGCTCGTCGTCAACCGTTTCCGTTTTGACGCTGGAGGATAATATCCGATTCACCGGATAAAATGTTTCCGGATATATATCTCTTGCGTAATCATATCGTATTTTGTTGCTGAAGAAGATATAGTCGTAATTGTAGCCCGCAGATGCCGCGTTAACACCAATCACAACAGGCTGATTCTCTTCAATATAGCGGATAATTCTGTCCTTTTGCGTGATGATTGATTTACCCGGCGAAATCAGAAGCACTTTCCGTCCCCTTAAGCTGCCTTTAAGCTGCTCGATCGCGGCCGCATCATCAACAGCCTTGTTCAGATAATCGATATAGGTCTTTTCCAAAAGATCATAGTTGTAGTTAATCCGTTCATCCTCCGGTAAAGCGCAGATCACATTTCTTAAATCTTTCGCCGTTGTCCGGTGATTATCAAGCAGGTAAGCAATGTTGTTGACATGGGCGCAATACATACCCGCAATCAAATACGGTGTAGAATATCCCCAACTGTAATTTTCAATAAAATAGCCCATGTACGTATCGATGGCATCAAGCACCGTATTCATATCGTAATTGGCTTTATATTTCTTGTTCAGGTAATTGACAATCAATTCGGTTGTGGCATTTCCGGCGCCTCTTCCCATGCCGCACAGACTGGAATCGACAATCATGTTGCGAGTGCCGCCAAGAAGCATTTCAATAAACTGCATGCTGGAGGCAAAAGATAACTGCTGATTGTTATGCGAATGAAATCCTAATTTGATTTCGGGTGCCAGATGTTTATCAAGCAGTGTGACAATATGCGTCAAATCTTCAGAAAACATTGCACCGAAGGTATCCACAACCGACAATGAAACAGGTTCCGCTTTATTAATCTCTTGAGCAAGCGCAATCAACTCGTCATCGCTGTATCCCAGCGTGTTCGCAGCCTGGTAAAAGACCAGATAGCCTTTTTCTTTGATCTTTTTGCCAACCTCAATGCCTTCTCTGAATTTCTGCTGGGGGAAGACGACACGGATCGCATCAATCGTCTTGCCGTCATACTGCGGCAGAAAATCAAGATTATATCTGTTCCAGTCAATCATGACTGTATAGATAGCCCTTGGGTTTTTTTCGGACATATATGGTTCCAGATCCTGCGGGGTATGAAAGAATGTGGTTCCCTCCTTATGCTCGGAATTTTTCAGCCAACCGCATTCAATAATATCGATATTTGCCTCCGTCATTTTCTTAATGATACCTTTAATCGACGGGGTTCCGAATTTCGCATCAACAACGTACGCGCCGTCCCTTAATGTACAGTCAAGCACCTGTATTCTGTTCTTCATTGCCTTTACTCCTCTCATTGATGATATCATTATCTATGCATAGAGCGAACCCATCGTTTCCGTTGGTCTCGACAGGTTTGCTGAATTATTCGCGTCAAACTTCTCTCAATAACCGTTTTTCTTTACTCTTTAAAGTTCAGTCTTTCCTCTTCTATCACAAGGGGACGATGAATCACACGGTTGTTAATGCTCAAAATGTATTCACCGAGGAAGCCTATAAAAAACACTTGTATCGATCCGATAAGGAAAATACCAATCAATATCGGAGCCTGTCCTGCTACAAATCTGTCCCAGTATATCAGCTTCAATACCAAATAAACCATTGCCACAATAAAGCTGATGATTCCAAAGAATGCACCAAAAAATACAGCCAGCCGCAATCCGATTTTGGTATAGGAAGTTAACGATAACATGGCCGCATCATAAAGTGTGTACCAGTTGTTATGCGTTTTTCCGGCACGACGCTTGGGCTGCTCATAATGAATTTCCTTATGGTCTGGCGCATACTCCGCAACAAGACCGCGCAGAAACGGCATTGTGTCTTCCAATCCGCGAAGAATATCAATAAAGCTCCTGTCATACAGCCCAAAACCGGTAAAGTGCTCAATCTGCTCCACATCGCTCATTTTCTTGATAAAGCGGTAATAACAGCTGCGCAGGAAATAAACAAAACCATTCTCTTTGCTTGACGACTTGATTCCGCATACGACACGGTGGCCATTTTCCCATTCTGCCACAAACCTCGGTATCATCTCAACGGGATCCTGAAAATCGGCGCACATCGTGACCACACAATCGCCGGTGGTCTGGCACATCGCATAATAGGGGCTGTTAAACTGCCCGAAATTTTTTATGTTGAAAATGGCACGAACCTTCTTATCTTCCTTGCATATCTCTCGAAGAATCGCACGTGTTCCGTCTTTTGACTTGTTATCAATAAACAAAATTTCATAATCATATTGCGGAAGATTCGTTTCAAGCTCTTCCTTCACCGCAAGATATATGGGTCTCGCGTTTTCCTCTTCGTTATAGCAAGGAATCATCACCGAGATTTTCTTTTTCATATTATCGCTGTCTCCTAACCTGTCCGCTTTTTAAATTATCTAAAACAAAAGCAGTCTAAACTCTTTAGCAATGCACATCTCATATTCTGTGACCGTCGCAGCCTTATGTTTCGTTTTTTTTCGTCTTGCTTTTAAAGCTGAAAAAGTTGTGCCCCACATAGCTCACAAGCGTGGTGACGAACAGACACAAAAAACCTGACAAATACTTGTCCATGCCCCAGCAGTCAACAAAGAGGTAAACCAGCGCGAGATTCGCGCCATAGCTGATGGCATACACCGTTATAAACCGCAGCACCTCAGAGAGCGATTTTTTCGGCTGGCGAAACGTAAAATACTTGTTCCAAAAATAGCTGTTAATCACACCGAGAATTGTCGATAACGTTGTGGCCAGATAGGCATTGAGCCCAAGCGCAATGAACAGCGCGTAGAACCCGTATCCAACAACTGTATTGATGCCTCCCACCATCAAAAAACGAACTCTTTTGTCAGCGAGAAGCTTTTTAACCCATTCTACGATTTTCATAATTTTTTGCAGGCGTCTATAATCGTTACAATCATATAATCGATCATCTCATCGGTCATGCCCGGATACACACCCACCCAGAACGTGTCGTTCATAATCCGGTCAGTTACCTTGAGATCGCCCACAACACGGTAACCTTCCCCAGACTCGCGCATTTCGTCAAAGCACGGATGCTTAATCAGGTTGCCCGCAAACAGCATACGCGTTTGAATGCCCTTGCTTTCAATATGCGGCACAAGCTTCTTGCGGTCAATTCCCGGCTGGCACGTCATTAAGAAGCCAAACCAGCTCGGCGCCGAATTCTCGCACGGTTCCGAAAGCATCAGCTTGTCCGCGACCGGTGCGAGCCCCGCTTTGAGACGCGCGTAATTGGCGCGGCGCTTTTCAATAAAGCCGGGCACTTTTTTGAGCTGTGCGCAACCGATAGCAGCCTGCATATCCGAGGCTTTTAAGTTGTAGCCAAAGTGTGAGTAAACATATTTATGGTCGTACCCTTTGGGCAGTTCTCTGTATTCTTTATCGAAACGGTGGCCGCACAGGTCATCCTTGCCCGAAGGGCACATGCAGTCACGCCCCCAGTCTCTGAAGGAACGGATGATTTTATTGAGCAGCGGATCGTTTGTGTAGACGGCACCACCCTCGCCCATCGTCATGTGATGCGGCGGATAAAAACTGGATGTACCGATATCGCCGAAAGTGCCGGTGTATTTCTCAACACCGTTCAGTGTGTATTTTGAACCCAGCGCGTCACAATTGTCCTCGATAAGCCACAGGTTGTGCTTTTTGCAGAATGCAAGCACGGCCTTAATATCAAACGGATTGCCGAGCGTATGCGCGACCATCACAGCCTTGGTCTTTTCCGACAGCGCTTTTTCGAGCATGGTGACATCAATATTGTACTGCGGGAGGGTCATATCAATAAAAACCGGCACCGCGCCATATTGTATGATCGGCGCAACCGTGGTCGGGAAACCGGCAGCGGCGGTGATCACCTCGTCACCGCGGCGAATCGCGCGCTCTCCGAGCAGCGGCGATGTCAGCGCCATAAATGCGTTGAGGTTTGCCGAAGACCCTGAGTTGACAAGCGCTGTATACTTGACACCAAGCAGCTCCGAAAACGCCTCTTCAAACGCATCGGTATAACGCCCGGCCGTCAGCCAGAATTCCAGCGAGCTGTCCACCAGATTGACCATTTCGTCATGATCGTACACTCTTGATGCATATGAAATTCTTTGCCCTTCCGCAAAGCTTTTCTTTTGGTTGTGGAATGTATCACAGTATTCCGATACGAGCTCCAGTATATGCTTTTTTGCCTGTTCCTCGTTCATTTGTTCAAACATAACGTCTCCAATATATAAAAATAATTATTTTTCAGAAAAGAAACTATGGATCTGATCATCCATACATGCCCGCACGTCTCCGCCGCTTAAATACACCTTTGTCCAATCGACCGTCTTCTCCACTGCGGTGCCGACATTCCACCGAGGACGCCAGCCAAAAACCGATTTAAGTTTCGAGCAGTCCAGCTTTAAAAACCGGGCTTCATGAGGCCCGCCCACAAAGTGGTTCTCCCAGCGTAGACCCTCTCCCCAATGTGCACAGAACAGATCCACGAGTTTCCCCGTGGTCACGCAGTCGCATTCGTCCGGCCCCACGTTATAATAATCCGCCTTGCTGCCATCCTCATATTGGGCCTTGGCAATCATCAGATAAGCCGCCAGCGGCTCCAGCACATGCTGGTAGGGTCTCGTGGAATTCGGATTGCGCACGATGATCGTTTCTCCATGGCTTGCCGCGCGCACACAATCGGGTATTATTCTGTCGTTCGCAAAATCACCGCCGCCGATGACGTTGCCCGCACGGGCAGTGGATATTGCGGTTCTGCCGTCCTCAAAGAAAGAGTTTTTGTAGCTGTGCGTCACAAGTTCCGAACAGGATTTGCTGTTGGAATACGGGTCGAAACCATCCAGCGGCTCGTTTTCGCGATAACCCCAGTCCCATTCGTTGTTTTTGTAAACCTTGTCCGTCGTGATGTTGACAAACGACCGCACCGTATCCGTCAACCGGATGCATTCCAATACATTGACGGTTCCCATCACGTTTGTTTCGTACGTATAAACGGGGTCTTTGTAGCTGTCCCTCACAATGGGCTGTGCTGCGAGATGCAGCACGATATCCGGCTTCACACGCTCGAAGACCGACCGCATATGAGCCAAATCGCGTACATCTCCGATGACAGATTCGATATCGTTTTCGATCTTGCAAATATCAAAAAGGCTCGGTGTGGTGGGCGGCGTCAATGAGTAACCCGTCACCTTTGCACCCGCCCCTGCAAGCACCTTGCACAGCCACGTGCCTTTAAAACCCGTATGACCCGTCATCAATACCCTTTTGTCTTTATAAAACGAGAGACTCATAACCAAACCTTCCATGGAGCCTGTCCGTCAGCCCAGAGTTGTTCAAGAAGCTGCTTGTCACGCTGCGTGTCCATGCACTGCCAGAATCCGTCGTGTTTATAGGCACAAAGCTGACCCGTCGCGGCAAGTGTCTCGAGCGGCTTTTTCTCAAAAACAGTGGTGTCATCTTCCAGAAGGTCAAACACAGCGGGATTCAACACCATGAATCCGCCATTGATCCATCCGCCATCCTCTTTTGATTTTTCCGAGAAACGCTGGACGAAATGATTCCGTTCCAGCTCTAAAAGCCCGAAACGTCCGCCCGGCTGTATCGCTGTCAGCGTCGCGGTTTTGCCATGGCTCAAATGAAACTGCATCAGTTTATGATAATCCACATCGCTGACGCCGTCACCGTATGTCAGCATAAAGGGCTCATCACTAATGTATTCACGAACGCGTTTAATGCGGCCGCCTGTCATTGTATTGAGGCCCGTATCGATCAGGGTGACTTTCCATGGTTCCGCGAAATTATTGTGAACCGTCATGCCGTTCCCATTGCAAAAATCGAAAGTGATATCAGAATTGTGAAGATAGTAATCGGCAAAAAATTCTTTGATGACATAGGCTTTATATCCAAGGCACACAATAAACTCATTAAAACCATAGTGGGAGTAGCTCTTCATAATATGCCACAGAATCGGTTTCTCCCCAATCTCAATCATAGGCTTTGGTCTTAAATGAGATTCCTCACTGATACGTGTACCAAAGCCGCCAGCTAAAATAACGACTTTCATTCAAGTAATCCTTTTTCATGTTTATTATAGTAATGATACTTGATTTGGATGGAAAAAACAAGGACCATTCACTGTATGCGACAAAGTTTAAAGCCATATATCGTCCCAATTCTATATGTTATGACGTTTATTAGGACATCAATCATTTTCTCGGATGTTTTAAAACTCAGTATACTGTTTTGTAGACATCTTAGACGCGCTACTGTAATATGATTTTAGTATTTATACGAGGTAATACGATGATAAAGAAGAAAATCAAGCAGTTTTTGTCCGGTAAGATCATTTCGGCAATCATAACCCCTTTTCTCTGGATTCTTCCGGTTCGCCTTCGTGTCAAAATCGCCGGCGCAGTTAATACTGCGCGACAATCATATAAAGTGAAGCCTTACCAGCCTGGAGCTTATCCCGAAGGCGTCAATCTTTTCGGTTACCTGAAGGCCCAGATGGGCCTTGGACAGGGAGCGAGGCTCATGGCTCATGCCGTTTTGGAAAGCGGCGTACCGCATTCATTGATCAATGTGTCAATCGGCAATCCAGCCAGTCACAACGAAAAAGAATTTGAGGCCATGCTGTCCAAATCGCCGGTGTACAATACGAACATCGTCCATATCAATCCCGAACAGACACCGTTGCTGCGTCTTGTTTACCCGCGGCGCACCTGGGACAAGCGATACAATATTGCCGTGTGGCTCTGGGAGCTTGAAGAGTTTCCGAATGAATGGCGCGGTGAATTTGCTTACTTTGATGAAATCTGGACGCCGTCGGCATTCACCTCAGCCAGTATAAGAAACAGCACGTCTCTTCCCGTCATCACAGTGCCCTATGGAATCCGTGCGGAATCGGATACGCACTTTGACAGAGACTATTTCCAGCTGCCCAAAGACCGTTTTCTCTTTTTATCCATGTATGATGTTAACAGCACAATGGAACGTAAGAATCCCATGGGGGCTATCGACGCGTTTTGTGCCGCGTTCCCGCCCGATTCCAAGGATGTCGGTCTCGTGGTAAAAATCAACAACGCCACGCCCGAAAATATTTCTGAGTTGAAGGCCTATATCGGCAGCCGGAAGAATGTATTCGTCATCAGTCAGCTGTTCAGTAAAATTGAAGTGCAGTCGCTCATAAAAGCCTGCGATGTGTTTGTCAGTCTGCACCGGAGTGAGGGATTTGGCCTTGTGATGGCGGAAGCCATGGTTCTCGGGGTCCCCTCCATCGCCACCAACTGGTCCGCCAACACCGATTTTATGAAGCCTGATGTTTCATGCCTCGTGGATTATAAATTCATTGATGTGAAAGACAGCTATTATCAGCAGCGCCAAGGCCTCAGATGGGCCGATCCAAATATTGAACACGCGGCGGAATACATGCAAAAGCTTTTTTCAGACAAGCATTATTATGAAAATATCGCACGGGCTGGCAAGGCCTTTATACAGAGCGAATTTTCTACTGAACGCTCAGCTCAAAAAATCATGGCAAGGCTGCGGGAATTGGATTTAATCAAAACCACACTTTGAACCGGTCATCATCGCACGCCCTGGAAGTACCAACCTGTCTGCTTAAAGGCTCCACACCTCGGCAGACGGCTCTGTTTTTGCAGACCTTCCTGTCGTGCCTCCGTTGGTGATGAGCGCGGCGACGTGATTGAGAATCCGTTTGAGCACCCGCACCCGACGAAGACGCCATTTCGCTTTTTTGAGAAGGCATTGATCGTATGTCAGCGGCCTGATCCGTCAGGTGGCTGATATGGTGCTCTTTATGGGCACCTTTACTTATCCCTCTATCAGGTAACAGCAGCGCTTAAACAGCGTGGAATCAGCCATGAGGGAAGCGCCGCAAAATTATCGGTTCTATACTATACATTGGGGTGAAAAAAAGAAGAGGCATAAATCTTCAAAACCTTGTAGACTAAAGTTACACCACATAACAAGTCGCAAGGAGAGAAATATGCCTCAAGTGGATTATAGCGCGAAACTGCTCGATATGGAAGACATACAG
>JAEXTV010000037.1 GCA_023406895.1 Bacillota bacterium
TTCATCAGGCTCTTCTTACTTTTTCGTATAAAGTAACAACAAAGCCCTTCCATTGAAGTAATATGCGCACGCACTGTTTGGCTCCCTCTGGAGGGAGCTGTCGCCGTGAGGCGACTGAGGGAGGAGACCGAGAGCGAGCGCCATGGATGTATGCTCTGCCCATGGGATTCCTCTTCCGCTAGCGCTCCATCGGAATGACAGGTGTCACCACGCCGGTATACCAGGAGTCGTACGATAAACACGAAATAAGGGGATCGTTTAGGTGATTCCGTAGGGCGCGATTTCCAAAGCGCGCCGCGTATGCAGGCGCGACAGGGATGCTGCCCCCTAACTGCGCAATCCCCAGTTACTTTGCGCATGCCGTCTCTTTAAAGAAAGGAGGCGCTACAATGGAAATGGTATCCATCTATGCCCCGAATCGAGTGTGTTCACAAGAAGGCACGCCAAAGGATGTCGTGCCCTGCACCGTATATTGTGTAATTTTACCCTTCGAACCCATTCCGTCAATTGGCTGATTATATCGACATTAAAAAAAGCCGCTCAACCGAGCGGCTTTTGCTTGCTTACGCGAGGAATGATTTGCCCGCCGACACCACGCTGTCGCCGAGCACCGCGAGCACCGCGGATGTGCCCTTACCGTTTCTGTCCTGCCGGTCGAGCTGCTCGGAGGAGAGCACAAAATTCTGCCCGCTCTTGAGCGTCACGAGAACGCCGCACGGATCGGATATGATAAACGCCGCCGCCACACAGGTGCCGGTTGAGCCGTTCTTAAGCAGCGATATCGCCTTCAAGCCCTTACCGCCGCGCTTCTGCGTTTCAAACAGATAAACACGCGTGAGCTTGGCATACCCTAAATCGGTAAACAGCGCCACATCGTCCTGCTCGTTCACGGGAGCCGCCATCACAACGCTGTCGCCCTTTTGCAGCGTGATGCTTTTCACGCCCTTGGCGGCGCGCCCCATCGCGTTCACGTCTTCCGAGTTGAAGCGAATGCCCATGCCGAGCTTCGTCATCACGAGCCATTCGCTTTCGCCGGGCAGTATGTTCACCGAGACGATGCTGTCGCCCTCGGTGAGGCCGCACGCGACAATCTTTTTATTGCGCACGTCGTATTCGCTTAAATGCGTGCGCTTGATCAGCCCGCCGCGCGTCGCGAAGAACACATCGGCATCCTTGTAATCTGCCACAGAGAACAGATCCACGATGCTCTCGGCGGGGTCGATGCCCGCGATGATCGCGGAGAGCGGCTTGCCCTTGTCCTTGAGCTTGCAGTCCGGAATATCCGTGGAGGCGAGCGTATACAGGCTGCCCTGATTCGTGAATATCTGCACGCGCATGCTCGTGTTGGACGACACGATGGTCTTCACGCCGTCGTCTTCGCTCTGCGCGGACTTCTGGAACGATTTTTGGCTGATGCGCTTTAAGAAACCGCCGTTCGTCAAAATAATCACGCAGTCCTCTACGGATTTGAATTCGTCCTCGTTGATCTCGATTTCGTGATTCGTATCGAGTATCTTGGTCCGGCGCTTATCGCTGTATTTTTCTTTGATTTCGGTCAGCTCGTGGACAATCACGTTCATGAGCTTTTTCTCGGATGCGAGTATCGCCTCAAGCCGCGCGATCGTGTCGAGTATGAACGCGTATTCCTTCTGAAGCGCTTCAATTTCGAGCGCCGTCAGCCGGGCAAGCCGCATATCGAGTATCGCCTGAGCCTGTATCTGCGAGAGGGCAAAGCGCTCTATCAGCTTGTCGCGCGCTTCCTTGGGCGATGACGAACCCCGTATGATGCGGATGACCTCGTCGATATTCTGCACCGCAATGATGAGGCCGGCGAGGATATGCTCGCGCTGTTTTGCTTTTTCCAGATCATATTGAGTGCGGCGTGTGACGATCTCTTTCTGGAAACGGATATAATGATCGATAATGCTCATCAGCGAAAGCTGCTTGGGCTGCCCGTCAGCGATGCAGACCATGTTGATGCCAAAGGTCGTCTGCATGTCGGAGTATTTATAGAGACAGTTGAGTATCGTTTTGGGGTCGTAATCCTTGCGCACCTCAATCACGGCACGCAGACCGGTGCGGTCCGATTCGTCACGGATGTCACAGATGCCCGCGAACATGTCCTTCTTCTGCTCGGTCACCTGCAGTATTTTTTCGAGCATCGCGGCCTTGTTCACCTGATACGGCATCTCATTGATGACGATCAGCGATTTACCGTTGGCACCCTTTTCAATCGTGGTTTTGGCACGCAGCGCAATCTTGCCGCGGCCTGTGGCGTAGGCTTCCTTGAGCTGTTCGAGATTGAGCAAATAGCCGCCCGTCGGGAAATCCGGCCCGGGGATCAGCGTCATGAGCTCTTCCAGCGTCAGCTCCGGGTTGTGTATACGCGCGACAACACCGTCGATCACCTCGCCTAAATTATGAGGGGGTATGTTGGTCGCGAGGCCCACCGCAATGCCTGCCGCGCCGTTGACGAGCAGATTCGGAAAACGTGCGGGCAGCATTTCGGGCTCTTTTAAAGTATCGTCGAAGTTGAACGCCCAGCGCACCGTGTCTTTCTCGATATGCGCAAGCATTTCCATGGCGATGGGGGACAGACGTGCTTCGGTGTAACGCATCGCGGCAGCCGAGTCGCCGTCCATGCTCCCGAAATTGCCGTGACCGTTCACGAGCGGCGCGCGCATCACAAAATCCTGCGCCATGCGCACCATCGCGTCGTACACAGAGCTGTCGCCGTGGGGATGGTATTTGCCCAGCGTATCACCGACGATACGCGCGGATTTTCTGTGCGGCTTGTCGGGCGTGAGCCCGAGCTCAAGCATTGTGTAGAGTATGCGGCGCTGAACAGGCTTTAATCCGTCTTCCACGCGCGGGAGTGCCCGGTCCATGATCACGTATTCGGCGAAGGGAATCATTGAATCGTGCATCATGTCGCTCATGGAGACGGGTGTGATTTCGCTTGCGAGGGCTTCGTTTTTATTAGGCATGGCTCATCACCTTCTCGTTATAAAAGCTGTCTTCCTTGTTGAAGTTGGCGTGCTCAGAAATGTACTCCTTGCGGGGCTCGGCTTTGTCGCCCATCAGCAGCGTGACGAGCCTTTCGGCTTCCGCCGCATCGTCGAGTTCCACGCGGAAAAGCTTGCGCTGCGCCGGGTTCATCGTGGTCTCCCAAAGCTGTTCGGGGTTCATCTCACCAAGACCTTTATAGCGCTGCACGTTGGCCTCTTTGCCGAATTCCGCCTGAGCGGCTTTGAGTTCCGCGTCCGTGTAAGCGTAGACGGACTTGCCGCCCTTGTGAACACGGTACAGCGGGGGACGGCCGATGTAGATATGGCCCGCCGTCAGCAGGTCGCGGAAATAACGGTAGAAGAACGTCAGCAGAATCGCGCGGATATGCGCACCGTCCTGGTCCGCGTCCGCGAGTATGATGATCTTGTGGTATTTCAAATCGGATTCTTCAAAAATGCCATCGAAGCCGGTGCCGAGCGCCGTGATGATCGAACGAAACTCTATGTTCTCAATCACCTGATCCAAGCGTTTCTTCTCCACGTTGAGCGGCTTGCCGCGCAGCGGAAGTATGGCCTGAAAGCGGCGGTCGCGGCCCTGCTTGGCGCTGCCGCCCGCGCT
This sequence comes from Bacillota bacterium, assembly GCA_023406895.1. Taxonomy (GTDB): domain Bacteria; phylum Bacillota; class Clostridia; order Christensenellales; family SZUA-584; genus SZUA-584. The sequence continues at coordinate 3,628 of JAEXTV010000037.1, forward strand.
GTCGCCCTCCACGATGAAAAGCTCGTTGTTTCTCGCGTCGCGGCCCGAGCAGCTGGATAGCTTGCCCACGAGCGGCGCGCCTTCAAGCTTGCTGCGCTGGCGCTCAAGCTTTTTGGCCTTTGAGGCGGCTTCACGTGCTTTGGCGGCACGCACGGCCTTGCCCACAAGCTCGCCCGCCATCGCGGTGTTGTTGAGGTCTGCGAAGAACAGTGAGAGCTTGTCCTGCACGATGCTCTCCACGATGGTTTTCACATCGGTGTTGCCGAGCTTGGCTTTGGTCTGTCCTTCAAACTGTGCGTCCTTCATTTTCACGCTGATGACCACACAAAGACCTTCGCGGTAATCGTCGCCCGAAAGGTTCTCCTCTTTTTCCTTTAAGAGGCCGGAGGCGCGCGCGTATTCGTTCATCACCTTGGTATGCGCGGCTTTAAACCCCGATACATGGGTGCCGCCGTCCGCCGTGATGATATTGTTCACAAACGAGAGAATGTTTTCGTTGTAAGTATCGTTGTACTGCATGGCGACTTCAACGCGCACGTCGTTTTTCTCGCCGTCAAAATAGATGGGGGTTTTGTGCAGCACGGTTTTTTCTTCATTGAGATACTGGACAAAATCGACAATGCCGCCCTGATAATCGAACACGACCTTTTTTGGACGCCCATCCTTTAATATGCGCTCGTCCGTGAGCGTGATCTTGACGTTCTTGCTTAAAAAGGATATCACGCGCAGGTGCGACGACACGGTGTCGAAGCCGAAACTGATCGTTTCAAAAACGCGGTCATCCGGCAAAAACGTGATTTTGGTGCCGCGGTTTTTTGTGGTGCCTGTTTCCTCCAGCTTTGTGATGGGACGGCCGCTTTCCAGCTTGCCGTTTTTCAAACGGCTTTCATAGCGCTGCTCATAAACCTTGCCGCCCGAATACACGGTGACGTGCAGCCAGCGCGACAGCGCATTGACAACAGACGCGCCCACGCCGTGCAGGCCGCCCGCGTATGTATAATTATCATTGTTAAATTTGCCGCCCGCATGAAGCTGCGTAAACACGACCTCGACGCCTGACACCTTTTTTTCGGGATGGATACCCACCGGAATACCGCGCCCGTTGTCTTCCACGGTGACGGAATTATCGGTATGCAGCGTTACGCTGATTTTATCGGCATAGCCGTTAACCGCCTCGTCCACCGAGTTGTCAACGATTTCCCAAAGCAGATGGTGCAGCCCCTTTTGGCCGGTAGAGCCGATATACATGCCCGGACGCTTACGCACCGCGTCGAGCCCTTCGAGCACTTGTATGTCGCTCGCGCTGTATTCCTTGGCCATTGTCTTTCCCCTTTTTGCATCACAAAATGTGGTGTATGCATGTGTATACACCACATAATATTACCCTAAAAGGCCCATGTTATCAATAGACAAACGAATTTATCAGCCGAATCAGCCATTGAACTTAACGAGCTCGACACCGGCTTCCTTGAAAATTTCGTGTGAAAAATCGTCGGGATATGGTTTCAAATAGACGACGCGGGAGATGCCCGCATTGACGATCATTTTGGAACAGATCACGCATGGTTGATGCGTGCAGTACATAGTGGCACCCTCTATGCTGACGCCGAGCTTGGCAGCTTGAATGATGGCATTCTGTTCGGCATGGACGGCATAACAGAGCTCGTGCTGTGTGCCGGAGGGAATGCCGAGTTTTTGGCGCAGGCATTCGCCTTTTTCCTTGCAGCTTTTAAGGCCGGCCGGTGCGCCGTTATAGCCTGTGGTGAGTATCCGTTTGTTTTTGACGATCACCGCACCGATGCTGCGGTCCGTCTTGTAGCAGCTGGACCATTTTGCGATGGTCGAGGTTAAATCCATAAAACGCTTGTCCCATTTATCCATGCTTGTGCTCCCCAATATCTGCGCTTAAAAGCGCCGAAATTTATCACATAATCCGCCGAAATATTCGTTTATTATACACGAAACAGCGGAGATATGCCATTGGTTTTTCTAAAATTTAGCTTCGATGACAGCGCCTTATTTTGTGGGATATAAGAGGCTGCGGAGTGCGATTCGTATGATTAATGCGTTTGAAAGCCTGCATGGAGACAATCCAACAACTAAATATTCAACGCTTAATAAAAAAGTCCTGCACAATTGCTCAAAATACTTATGAAGATACGATAACGAGATAAAAATGCATAAACGATGTTCTTAGACGGAGATATTTCGATTTAACTATCCATTTATGCTGATATTTCGCCGAATAGGCTGAAAATTCAATTTGCCATCATTTCTCTTATATATTATTATTAACCCTGTTAGCACTCAGACAAAGCGAGTGCTAACAAACAAATGCAAAAAAATTTAGTATATAATATCTAACGAGGAGGTTTTTATTATGTCCATAAAACCATTGGGCGACAGAGTTGTGATCAAGAGCCTTGAGAGCGAGGAGACCACAAAGAGCGGTATTGTTCTGACCGGCAGCGCAAAGGAAAAGCCGCAGACAGCGGAAGTGGTTGCCGTGGGCCCCGGCGGCTTGGTTGACGGCAAAGAAGTCGTTATGACCGTTAAGGTGGGCCAGAAGGTCCTTTACAGCAAATATGCGGGCACCGAAGTGAAGGTGGACGGAGAGGAATACATCATCGTACGCCAGGGCGATCTGCTCGCGACGGTGGAATAATCGATTTTAAGGAGGACGAACAATCATGGCAAAACAGATTAAATTTGGAGAAGACGCAAGACGCTTGCTTGAATCCGGCGTGAACCAGCTTGCCGATACAGTGAAAGTGACACTCGGGCCCAAGGGCAGAAACGTGGTGCTCGACAAGAAGTTCGGCTCGCCCGTGATCACAAACGACGGTGTGACGATCGCGAAGGAAATTGAACTTGAAGACCCGTTTGAAAACATGGGCGCTCAGCTTGTGAAGGAAGTGGCGACGAAGACCAACGATGTGGCTGGCGACGGCACCACCACGGCCACACTGCTGGCTCAGGCGATCATCCGCGAAGGCCTTAAAAACGTGGCGGCAGGCGCGAACCCGATGGTCATCAAAAAGGGCATTTTAAAAGCTGTTGACATTTCCGTGGAAAGCCTCAAAGACTTATCGAACCCGATTTCCGGTACCAAGGCAATCGCTCAGGTGGCGGCCATTTCGGCGGGCGATGAAGAGATCGGCGCGTTGATTGCGGAAGCGATGGAGAAGGTCGGCAACGACGGCGTCATCACCGTGGAAGAAAGCAAAACGATGAAGACCGAGCTCGCCGTTGTGGAAGGCATGGAATTCGACAGAGGCTATGCGTCCGCATACATGGTGACGGATACCGAGAAAATGGAAGCGGTGCTCGACGAACCGCTGATTCTGATCACAGACAAAAAGATTTCGAACATACAGGAACTGCTGCCGATACTCGAGCAGGTTGTTCAGATGGGCAAGAAGCTGCTCATCATTGCCGAGGATGTGGAAGGCGAAGCGCTCACCACTCTGATTGTCAACAAGCTGCGCGGCACATTCACTTGCGTGGCAGTGAAAGCCCCCGGCTTCGGCGACAGACGCAAAGCGATGCTTCAGGATATCGCGATACTGACAGGCGGCCAGGTGATTTCCGACGAAGTCGGCATCGAGCTCAAGGAAGCCAAAGTGGAGATGCTGGGCAAAGCGCGTCAGGTCAAGGTGGATAAGGAAAACACCACGATCGTGGAAGGCGCGGGAGACCCGTCTGAGATTAAAGCGCGCATCAGCTCCATCAAAGCTCAGATCGAAGAAACCACATCCGATTACGACCGTGAGAAGCTGCAGGAACGCTTGGCGAAGCTTGCTGGCGGCGTCGCTGTGATTCAGGTGGGTGCCGCAACCGAGACCGAAATGAAGGAAAGCAAGATGCGCATTGAAGACGCGCTGGCGGCAACACGCGCAGCCGTGGAAGAAGGCATCGTACCGGGCGGCGGTGTGGCTTCGCTGCACGCGGCCAAGGCCGTGGCGAAAGCCATCGACACACTCGAAGGCGATGTGAAGACGGGCATGCAGATCGTGATGCGTGCGCTCGAAGAACCGGTGCGCCAGATTGCGACCAACGCGGGCCTCGAGGGCAGCGTGATCGTCGATAAGATCAAGAATTCGGACGATTCCAACTTCGGTTACGACGCGGCCAAGAACGAGTACGGCGATATGGTGGTTAAGGGCATTATCGACCCGACAAAGGTGACCAGAAGCGCGATTCAGAACGCGGCCTCCATCGCGTCGCTGCTGCTGACCACCGAGAGCATTGTGACGGATGTGCCCGAAGAGAAGGGTGCGGCAATGCCGGCGGCTCCGGGCGGAATGCCGGGAATGTATTAAGCCGGACAGCTAAACAATTTAAGTGCTTACGAAGCGCAGAGCCCATTAGACTCTGCGCTTTTTACATAGCTGGTGTCGTGTGAATCCATCAGCCGTACAGATTTGATTAAGACAGCAAAATGCCATGAGCAGAAGGTCAAGTATAATCATATCGGAAAAGTTAGCCCAGATGGCGTACAGTCGTTGAGCCCATGAGATGATAAACAATCATGTTGAAAAAATAACAACTAGCCGACAATCTGTCGGGATGCGAAAGCGGGAAGGGGTTAACCATGCAATATCGTGATATCGGCAAAACAGGTAAAAAAGCCAGTATGATCGGTTTGGGGTGCGAGCATCTTGATAACAAACCATATCATCAGGTGGAGGACACCGTTCGAACGGCACTTGAGCACGGCATCAATATTCTGGATGTGTTTATGCCGGGAAAAGAGATTCGTGAAAATATTGCAAAATCGTTGGGAAACCGCCGCAAGGATGTTATGATTCAAGGCCATATCTGCTCGACGGATTTAAGCCAACAATATGATATCAGCCGAGACCTGCCAACAGTGAAACGCTATTTTGAAGATTGCCTGCGTATCTTCGGCGGCTACATTGATTTTGGCATGCTGTTTTTCATCGATTCCGAGCAGGATTACCGAAGAGTTTTTGATGGCGGCATCGCTGATTATGCGCAAAAGCTGAAAGCGAACGGGGATATCGGTCATATCGGTTTCAGCTCACACAACCCGCAGATTGCGGCAAAGGTCATACAAACCGGGCTGCCGGAAATCATGCTGTTCAGCATCAATCTTGCTTTCGACCTGTGTCCTTTGGATACCAACGCGCTTGACGCACTCGAACAGGATTGGCACAACACGGGCTTTCACGGCATCGATCCGGTGCGCAGTTCACTCTACACACTTTGTGAGCAAAAGGGTGTGGGAATCAGTGTGATGAAGACATTGGGCGCAGGCAAGCTGATTTCAGCAGAACACACACCTTTTTCGGGGCCGATGACGGTGAATCAGTGCATCCATTATGCGCTGAGCCGGCCGGCTGTGTTTAGTGCGCTTTTGGGCTGCCAAACGGGTGAAGAAGTGAAACAGGCTCTTGGCTATTTTGAAGCGGATGCGCTCAGCCTGGACTATACCGGGTTTTTAAACGAGCTTAAGAACGATTTCGCGGGCCATTGCGTTTATTGCAGCCATTGCTTGCCGTGTCCGGCGCAAATCGATATTGCTGCCGTCAACAAATATCTTGATATTGCAAAGCTGGATGAGAATAATATACCGCCTTCGATACGGTCTCATTACTTAAGCATGGCTCATGGCGGCGCCGATTGTATATCGTGCGGAAGCTGTGAAAGCCGCTGCCCTTTTCATGTGCCGGTAATGGAGAACATGGCACAGGCTGCAAGACTTTTTGGCGAATGGTGATAACTGAAAAATCTTATACAATGAAGAGAAGGCAGGGATATAGTCCTTGCCTCAGGCTGTTTGATAAAGTGTATTTAAGCCTCCCTCAGACGACTATTCCAAAGGGATGGACCGGGAGGTGCACGTAGTGCCGGAGGGAGTGACCGTTTTCAAGCCATTTTCTCTCCTCCAGTCACCTATCGGTGACAGCCCCCTCGTCAGAGGGGGCCATGATAAGAGGCTTTTTGACACTCTGAGGCAGGGACATAGTCCTTGCCTTTCGTCTGTTTTCTGATCATTCAGTGTCTCCTAAGCATTGCCACTCGTGTGATACTCGGTATATAATAAAACCGTTATATTTTCAATCGCAATTCTCCAATAAATATGAATGAATGGGGTGATGGTAATGGATTTTATGAACAGTGCCTATCTTTATATCATCGGTGCGGCCATTGCTGTGCTGGTGCTGGCACAATCCGTGTACTTTCTTATGCGCGCCGTCAAGCGCGGCCGGGAACTTGGGTTATCGAATAAAATCATGAAGGATGCCGCCATATCAAGCGCGACGTTTTCGGTGGTGCCGTCGTTGCCCATCGTGCTCGCAATGATCACGCTCGCGGCCACAATCGGCGCGCCGTTTTCGTGGATTCGCCTGTCGGTCATTGGTTCGATGACCTATGAGACGGCAGCCGCAGGTGCAGTGGCGGCCGCTGCGGACAGCATCACAATGTCTGTTTACGCAAGCATCATGTGGGTGATGACAATCGGTATCATCAGCGGGCCCGTATTCAATATCTTCGGGCTTAAACGGTATCAAAGCAAAATCGAAAAAATAAGCCAGCGCGACCCAAAATGGTCAAAGATATTGACCGACGCGCTGTTCATGGGCATCATCGCCGTGATGGGCGGCGTTTATATCGCCAAAGGCATCGCGTCGCTCGCCGGCACAGCGCCGAGCGAGCTCGTTGTCAATGGCGGAGCGCAGGCTTTAACGCTGCTGACGGGCGCGGTATTGATGGCCTTGTTCGGTGTCGTGATCAAAATTGCCAAAGCCAAATGGCTGGAAAACTTTGCGCTGCCCATTTCAATGATCGGCGCGATTGCGTTGTCCGTGGTTTACCACGGCTTGTTATAGGAGGTGCACCATGAAAGATAAAGGTTTATTGCTAAGCGATTACAAGCAAATGACACACCGTATCGGCCGTATCTGGACAGCCGCCGCTATGCTGCTGATTTGTGCGGTGCCGCTGTTTTTCTGCATCATCTATGGTGTGCTGCCCGAATGGAATTCTTTTTATACAGGCGCGGTCGCGATCATTCCGATGTTCTGGGCCGTCGGTCTCATCGAGGTGTTTAACTATTCACCCATGCTCGGCGTGGGCGGCACATATCTCGCGTTTGTCACCGGCAATCTGGCCAACATGAAAGTTCCCGCGGCCAAGGTGGCGCTGAGCAAGGCAGGTGTGGATGCCACCACCGAAGAAGGGGAAGTGCTGGCAACCATTGCTGTGGCGGTTTCGACGATTGTCACGGATCTGGTACTCATCGCCGGGCTGCTTCTCGTGATACCGATAACGGGCTGGATCAATTCCGATCCGGTGCTGTCGAGCGTCTTTGATCTGTCCACGGGTTACGTGATTCCGGCGCTGTTCGGTGCCATCGGCGTGGTATTCCTCTCAAAGAGCTGGAAAATTGCCATTGTGCCCACGCTGCTTATGATACTGATATTTTTGCTTATTCCGGCTATTTATACATCATACAGCATTTTCATTCCGGTGATGTCGATATTCGCGGTGTTGATTGCGCGGCTGATGTACAAAAAGAACATGATATAGGGAAGTGGACACATGATCGTATTATACGTTATTCTTGCGCTGCTTGTGCTGCTGATGGCTGTGCTCGCGGTGAATACCATCAGAAAAAAAACGGTGAAAGCAGAAGCGAAAAGGGCAGAGCCGCTTCCGCTTGACGAAGAGACGCTCGCGAAGAACCTGTCGGGTATCATCCGCTTCAAGACGATCACATCCAGCACGATGGACGGCTTTGATAAAGATGCGTTTCTGGGGCTGCACGCTTACCTTGAACAAACGTACCCGCTGCTGCACAAGACACTGGAAAAAGAAGTTGTTAACACCTACAGCCTGCTTTATAAATGGACAGGCTCCGGCTCAGATCAAAAGCCCTTTTTGATGATGGCGCATATGGATGTGGTGCCGGCCGATGAGCGCACCGCGGATAAGTGGGTGCACGGCGCGTTTTCGGGTGATATCGCGGACGGCTATGTATGGGGGCGCGGCGCGATGGATATGAAGGGGCAGCTCGCCGCGATACTCGAAAGTGTGGAACATCTGATTGGTGAAGGCTATAGGCCCAAACGCGATATTTACATCGCCATCGGGCACGACGAGGAATCGATGGGGACGCTCGGTGCGCAGAAAATTGTGGACAGACTTGCCGAAAAGGGCGTGCGGCTCGACTTCGTGATTGATGAGGGCGGCGTGATGATGGACGGCAAGCTGATGAGCGTCGGTGCGATGGTTGCGGCGGTGGGCATATGCGAAAAGGGCTATGCGGACATCCGCCTTATTGCCGAATCAGCGGGCGGACACGCCTCAAGGCCGCCCAAACAGACGGCGGTCGGTGCGCTCGCAAAAGCCATTGTGGCGCTTGAAAAAAAGCATATGAAGCCCACACTCAACAGGCCGCTCAAAGATATGCTGGGCGCGGTGGGCGCTCACATGGTATTCCCGCTCAATGTGATTGCGTCAAATCTCTTTCTCACAAAGCCGCTGTTGCTGATGGGCCTCAATGCGAGCGCAACAGGCGCAGCGATGGTGAGAACCACAGCCGCCCCGACAATGCTTCAAGGCTCCAGCGCGCCGAATGCATTGGCAGAGCGGGCGGAGGCGGTGGTGAATTTCCGCATATCGCCTGACGATACGTTGGACGGACTGTTAAGGCACATCAAAAAGACAGTGGGCGAAAACATAAAGCTGGAAATCATACAGGCCTATGAACCCTCGGAGGTGTCAAACGTCGCTAGCCGTGCGTACGGTATCATCAAAGAAACCGTTCAAACGATGTTTCCTGATTATGTGGTATCACCGTATCTGATGGTGGGCGCGACAGATTCGCGCCGTTACGCAGCTGTTGCGGACGGGATTTACCGTTTTCAGCCGTTTCGCTCGATGGCGGACGATCTTGATACGTTGCATGCGGCTAATGAGCGTTTGCGCGTAGAATCGCTTCGGGAAGCCGTTGAGTTCTTTATTCGTCTTGTAAAAAAGGCGAATGAATGATAAGATATTGTCAAACAGCGCGATTGGCGCTGTGAGCCATTATACATATTTATAACAGGAGGAATGAGATGCGCGACTTTATCATTGCCACCGATTCAGACACGGAAATTCCCTACACATATGCCGATCAGTATGGTATCCCGGTATTCCTGATGCCGTATACAGTGAACGGTGAGGAGAGGCTTTTCGATCTCGGCAGAAACACAGACTTTGTCAGCTTTTATGAAGAACTCAGCAATGGTGCGGACGCGATTACTTCCACCAGACCTCCGGTAGATATCGCAGACTTTTTCCGTGAAGCCGTTAAAAGCGGCAAGGATGTGCTGTATTTGTCGTTTTCTTCGGCGCTTTCCGGCCACTTTGACCTTACGCAGATGGCGAAAAACATGGTGCTTGAGGAACTGCCGGATGCGCGCATAGAAATTGTGGACACACTGCGCATCTCGATGGGCGCGGGGCAGCTTGTGATGCAGGCCCAGCAGCTTAAAAACGAAGGCAAGTCTCTTGAAGAAATCAGAGACTGGGTGATTGCAAACCGTCAGCGCAGCCAAGCATGGTTCTCTGTGGACGATTTAAACTACCTTAAAAAAGGCGGGCGTTTGTCGGGAGCGGCGGCGGCAATCGGCACGATACTCGACGTCAAGCCGATTTTGAAGCTTAATCGGGAGGGCAAAATTGTCGCGGCGGACAAAGTGAAGGGAACAAAAAAGATCCTTCGGTTTTTCTTGAACGTGATTCAGGAGAACGTTGAAAACGCTGAAGAACAGACAGCCTATGTGCTGCATGCAAACTGCTTGGAGACGGCAGAAAAGCTCAAAGAGCTGCTTGTCGAGACTGTGCCGTTTAAAGATGTGCAGATACAGGATATCGGCCCGGTGATCGGCTGTCATACCGGCCCCGGTGCGCTTGCCGTGATATTCATGGGCAAAGAGATGACATCATAATCAGTGACATTCAGGGCTGCTGCGGCAGCCCTTTTCTATTGAGCTTATCGCATACAACTTCATCAACCATGCCAAAAAGAAGGTTGCCTGAGTGACAGATACCATTGCGAGGTAACGTCACTTGCACGGGTATCCTGTTCATGGCACAGCACTTTTAACTGTGGTGTGTGTTCATCTCGCGATGGCTCGATCGATCAATCAACGCGACGGCCTTGTCTATGTGATTGTACATGGATACAACTAAAAAATGAAGGCCGCCCTGCATAAGGCAGCCATGTGATTAGAAATAATTATATTAACGGAACTGTCTTTCGATTTATTCGACGCGGGCCGGCAGGTATCTTTCAAGCATCGTCTGAACGTCGGCGCTGTTCAGATCACCGAGCAGAGCAGCAAGAATAGCGAGGACCGCAACGGCGATGTTTTCATTATCAATCGTGATATTTACATTGCCAATTTCTCTGAAAACATTTCTTTGATTCTGGTCCTGATCCTGTGCCTGTGCCTTTAACTGATCCTGAGTCCGGGTCAAATCAAATCTCGGTTTGCGCGAGCCGCTAGAATAACCATTCCAATACCAAGACATTAGTGTGCCCTCCAATATTATATTACATATATACTGTTCATATATATGTAACCGCATATGTTATAATTTATTGTGACTAACAGCATGTGTGACAGGAGCATAAATATATTTATAGAAAAACGGGGTAAAAAACTGAAACAATTGACATTAATATATTAACATTATATGATAGAATAAATTATATTATAGGAGGTTCATTATGAACGCACCTGGAAAAGGCATTTTAAAAGTTGTTAGTATCCTCTTTATTATCTTCGGAGCCATTGCAACAATTCTGTCTCTCGTCGGACTTCTCGGGTCGGCCTATCTGACTGCTGTTTCTTACGGCCTGGCCGGCATTCTTGTGGTGGCAATGGTCATCGCGCTCATCGGAAGTGCGCTGGAACTCGTGTTGGGTATCGTCGGTCTGAAAAAATGCAATGATCCTTCTCAGGCAAACTTTTTCATCGTGTCTGGTATCGTTCTTTGCGTACTGAATCTGGTTTCCATGATCATGAGCTTCTCTGTCACAAGCCTTATTGCTTTTGTGCTTCCCATTCTGTTCATCGTCGGCGGTGTGCAGAATAAGAACGCGGCAGCGCCCAACGTACAGGCTTAATCACTTATAACGAAAAAAGCGGGGCAGCACAGGCTGCCCTGTTTTTTTTTCTGATATATTTATATCAACAGGTTTTATTTAGTCATGTTTGTGCGTTTTCACTTGCGCTAAGAAAAAGGAAATTCTATAATTGAAATAAAGTGTCTATGCCATAAAAAGGCTGAACATGGATTTTGTCGTATAAACAAAGTTGCCGGGAGGCGATGAGCATGAGCATAAGAGCGTTACAGCAAATCATAGACGACGCACAGAACATTGTGTTTTTCGGCGGAGCGGGAGTTTCCACCGAAAGCGGCATTCCCGATTTTCGCAGCGTGGACGGCCTTTACAACCAACAATACCGGTATCCGCCAGAAAAGATATTGAGCCACAGCTTTTTTGAAATGCATACCGCCGAATTCTATGATTTTTACCGTCAAAAGATGATCTTTTCGGACGCGCAGCCCAATGCGGCGCATATTAAGCTCGCTGCGCTCGAAAGCAAGGGAAAGCTCAAGGCTGTGATTACTCAGAATATTGACGGCCTTCATCAAAAAGCGGGCAGCAAGCGTGTGCTTGAACTTCACGGCTCTGTGCACCGCAATTACTGCCAAAAGTGCGGAAAAGCGCACACGCTCCTTTATATCATGGCCACCGAGGGTATACCGCTCTGTGATTGCGGTGGCGTGATTAAGCCCGATGTGGTGCTCTATGAGGAACCGCTCAATGACGAGGTGATGGAGAGTGCGATTCTCGCCATATCGGCGGCGGATGTGCTGATCGTCGGCGGTACGTCACTGGCCGTCTATCCGGCGGCAGGGCTGCTCAATTATTTCGGCAGCGGTGAGCTCGTGCTGATCAACAAATCGCCGACACCGTATGACCGGCGCGCGAGCATGGTGCTTAACGCGAGCATCGGCGATACGCTTTCCAGAATCACGGTTTAGCATTGATAGGGGGCGGTTTTCTGTGATAAAATAGACCAATCAGGAGATAAAAACACAGCGCGGTATGGTAGTCCGTGCGCACGGAAGTGTCAGTAACCTGCCGCTTATATAAGCGGTTGTCCCGTCTCTTTTATTTTGTGCATGCAAAATGGAAGGGATTTTTTTATGGAAAAAACATCGGTGATACTCAGTGTTTTTCATGACGGGCAATTTTTCACGGCACTGTTTGAACGCACAGACGCTTATGGGTTCAGCGCGGCGCGCAAGGTGTTTGCGGCCAAACCGTCGGATCACGAGATACTAGAGCTGATTCTCAAAAGCTATGGTGCACTGCGTTTTTGCCGCCCTTGTGACGACGAAGGCCCAAAGCCGCTTGCGGCCAACCCGAAAAGGCGGCAGCGCGAGGCCGCCAAAGCGTCGCGGGTGCTGACGGTATCCACAAAGGCTCAGCAAGCGCTCAAAGCGCAGCATGTGCAGCAAAAGGCTGCGTTGGCAATGCAGAGCAGGGAGAGGCGGCAGCGTGATGACGATGAGAAGTTTGAGAAAAAGCAGCTGAAAAGAAAACAAAAGCATAAGGGAAGGTGATAATCGATAAAACCTTCCGTAAATATCGGCCTCTAAAAAGCAGACGAAAACTGATCATATTGTCAGTTAAACGCAGCCTTTGGCAAATTAAAATCCCCAGGGATAGGTTCGCTGTCATCCGCTTTTCTTTCTGTCACCTGTTGGTGACGGCTGCTAATTCACCTGTTGGGAGATGTCGCCGGACAGGGCCGCGAAATAAACCCATATACACTGAGAGGACAAGCGGTGCCGTGCCACCCTGCTCTTTGCTTTGTTTTGACAATGTGCTATAATATCGGCAGCAAAAGATGTGGAGGATTTCATGAGAAAGCTTGCGCTTTTCGTTTTGACGGCAGCCGTATTGTTTTCGTTTTCCGCATGCGGGTCGCAGCCTGTGGCTGTCAGCGTTACACCATCGCAAACGCCCGCAGCTGTGGACGATGTCGAGCAGCCGGCCGGACCGCCGATCGGCATCTCATTGGCGGGAGAAGGCGGTTTTTATGAGCAGCTGACGGCGGACTTCAGCGCGGCCTGCACATCGATGGGTTACGAGGTCAGTATTGTTTCGGCGGGCAGCAGCGAGCAGCAGCAGCGCGACATTGAATCGTTCTTAAGCGGCGGCGCATCGGCCATTGTGATTGATCCCGTGGATGCGGACGCGCTCGAGACAGTGCTCGCCGAGTGCGAAACGGAAGGCGTTCCTGTGATTAACATCATGGATTCAATCAACGGGGCTGTGAGCACATTGATTTCTCCCGATTATAGTGAGATCGGCAAGATCGCCGGTGAGCATGCCATGACGCTCTATGGTGAAGCGGGGGGTGCCTGCCTCGAGCTCAAAACCGATGTTGACAGCTTTATCATGCAATTGATGTCCGACGGTTTTCTGAACGTCATCAAAGACAGCGAAAAGGTTACGCTGGCGGCGGAAGACTTTTGCGGCAACGACGAAGAGAAGGCGTACGAATCTGTGAAAAAGGCGTTGGGGGCAGGTAGCGTGAGCTTCATATTCGCGCAAAGCGCTGAGCTTGCACACGGCGCGATTCGCGCTATAGAGGAAAGCGGCAAAACGGTGAGCCTCGTGGTGTTCGGCGGCGATCAGGCGGTTATGGAAGCGGTGTCATCCGGCACTGTTGATACGGCGCTGTTTTTAAACACCGCACAAATCGCGCAATTGGCGATTGCCGATGCCGATGGTTTTATCAAGAATCCGGCGCATGTGCCTGCGCAATACCAAAAGCTCGATGTGTATACGGCAGCAGCGGACAATGCATCGGAGGTTTACGCGGCGGGCAGCCCGTATGCCAAAGCGCCCGCGCAGCCATAAGCGCTTTCAAAACAAGTCTGATGAACCGGTCTTAACGGCCGGTTTTTTGTATATAAAGGGGCTCGCAGCTCCTTATGTCATGCTGAGCGAAGCGTTAGTGAAGCGAAGCATCCCATTTAAAAACGCTTTCAACATGGGGTCTCGATCCATTGCGTGGTCGATGAGCTACGCTCCAACAGAATGACAAATTTACTTTCTCTTAAATGCGAATGTGTTTACTAAAATGCATTTCACATAAATTCGCCCTCCTTTGCCGGAAACAAAACTTTTAGCGCGTTCATCGAGTGATCATTTCATACGCCGCCATCGTATATATAAGAGTAAAGCCAAAAGTTTGTACGCACGTATGAACCATGAATGGCGTGAATAGATATATATACGGGTGGTGATACGATGAGGATAAGAAAAAGGTCTTTGGTGACGAATGCGGTTCTGGTGCTGATTATGGGCCTTGTTTATGTGACGTCCTTCGGCTTTGCGCGGCCTGTACAGGGGTTTGCGCTCAAGGGCATTACGGGCGGCAGCAATGTGGGCCTGCAGATTGCGGTGAGTGCTGACAGCGATGTGGCGGCGTATATGGACGCCATGGAACGCATGGGCGTGGAAGGCACGTTCTTTTTCTGCGAACAATGCATTAAAAACAATGACGACATCATCGATGAGGTGGTGGAGCGGGGTTACAGCGCCGGCTATTACGTCTGCACGGCGCACGAAGGCACCGAATCGGATATGTACATAGGGAACGGCTACAGCGTGCCGGTGATGAGCTACGACAACGGCAGCGGATTGCGCCATATCGGCCCGTCCATTGATTTTGAGAAATTAAAGAAGCAAAAGAACTGGCAGCAGGTTTTGCGTGACAGCATTTTCGGCGATATGTTTATCCGCATTGAAGCGGACAACGAAATGATGGATTTCGAAAAAGTTGTACAAATTGTGCGCGATAAAGGTTATACTATCCTAAAGGTGGAAGAAATGCTATAGAAGGAGACAACACATGATAAAAACGCTGGACAATGGCCTCCGTGTGATTACGGAACCATTGCCGAACTACAATTCGGTGGCCGTTGGGATATGGGTAAAAACAGGATCGACGTGCGAAGAAGCCAAGGAGAACGGTATCTCGCATTTCATCGAGCACATGATGTTTAAAGGAACGAAAAAACGCAGCGCGAAGCAGATCGCCGTGGATATGGACAAGATCGGCGGTCAGCTTAACGCTTTCACCTCAAAGGAATGCACATGCTATCATGCGCGCGTGGTGCCCGAAAAGCTCGATGTGGCGGTGGACGTGCTTTCCGACCTTTTCTGCGACCCGCAGATAGACGAGACGGAGCTTGAAAAGGAAAAAGGCGTGGTGATCGAAGAGATTGCGATGGTCAACGACAACGTGGAAGAGCTTGCGCACGAAAAGATATCCGAAATCTATTTTAAGGGCAGCTCGCTGTCGCAGCCGATACTCGGGCCTGAGGAGAACATCAAAGCCTTTACACGGGCCGACCTCGTGCGTTATATCGACAACCATTACTATCCGGCCAACGTGGTGGTGGCGGTGGCGGGCAAATACGATGAGGCGCAGCTTGAGGATGTGCTGCATCAGCATATCGGCAGCTACAGCCGCGGGTCGCGCAAGGAGATCAGCGACTGCGCGACGCCGTTTGCGCCTCAGCCAAGTACGCTGTATGTGGAGAAGGATGTGGAACAGACGCACCTATGCCTCTCTTTCCCGGGCTGCACATTCGCGGATGACGACCGTTTTGCGCTTGCCGTGCTCAACAACGTTCTGGGCGGCGGCATGAGTTCGCGGCTGTTCCAATCGATACGTGAAGAAAAGGGCCTGGCTTACTCTGTGTATTCGTACCCGTCGTCGTACAGCTTTGCCGGCATGTTCACGCTGTACGCAGGCACCACGGCAGCCAACGCCGATACGGTGGTGCACCTGATGAAGCAGGAAATCGACAAGCTCAAAAGCGAGCGCATCAGCGAGGCGGATTTCCGGCAGGGCATCGATCAGCTTAAAGGAAACTATGTGCTCTCCATGGAGGGCACGAATTCCAAGATGAGCGCCATCGGCAAATCGCTGATACTGCTTGACGAGGTTTACGACGAAAACAAGACAATTGCGAAGATCGACGCGGTGACTCTCGACCGCGTGAACGCCATGATCGACGAGATGTTCGATTACAAAAATATGTCGGCGGTGTTCGCCGGAAAAATAGAAAAGAAAAAAGAGCTCGAAAGTTTTTTGGAGGGGTTAAATGGACAAGCTGGAGAACATATTCAAGTATCAGAATCAGTTTGATACGGAGCTTGCGGAAAAACGGGGGTTATCGGACATCCCGATGGAGCAATGGATCCAGAAGGAAACGCTCGCGATGCTCTCGGAGCTGGCCGAGCTGATCGACGAGGTCAATTTCAAGTGGTGGAAAAACCCGAAACCCGTGGATACCGACAAGGTAAAGGACGAGCTTGTGGACATTCTGCACTTTTTCGTGAGCATGTGCCTCAAAACGGGCATGGATGCAAACGAGCTGCACGAGCGCTATATGAACAAGAACAAAGAAAACTTTGCGCGTCAGCATGGCACCTCCGAAAAGAAGGGCTACGAAGTCGGCTAAACAACAAAACCTCCGGATTGATACTGAGAAACAGTACAGACGGAGGTTTTTTATTTCGAAAGGGAGATACCGAATCTGTTGCCTTGGGATGCAATGTTTATTGAGATGATGCATAATTGGCACCCAAATCGACATCCAAAATTGCGCCAAGCTGTAGGGAACAGTCTTGACCGTTCCGCTATTTGACACGAAACGAGCACGACATATGAATTTATCGGCTTACTCCGGCTGACCCTCTCTGGAAAACCGTATGCTGCTTGATGTATTTCAAAAATGATATTATGCGTATCGCAGAATTTATAATGACTTCATAAAAAACAGTCCTATAACCCCGAAGGGGTATGCATAATTATTTCTGGCAATCATACTCCTCCGGAGTACAGGAATACTGTTTGATAAAATTCCAGTGTGACTGATGCGATAAAATCCTAAGTTAACGGCTTAACATCCGCCTTAACCCCTTGAAATAGTGCCCGTTCATCATATGCACCAATGCGTTCATCATCTTTTCGGAGATTTCGCCCGACGTGATCATCGCGTAGAACGGCATTTCCTGCATCATGGCCAGCATCATGCCCGCCTGCCCCGGCTCGGCCTTTTCCAGTTTCCTGACTGTCATTTTCGCGTATATCAGCATCATTTTGCCCATGAACGTGTGCTTCGTGTCTTCCAGCGTATGATCGAGCGTGTACGGCTTTTGAATCTTGCCGTCGTGAAGCGGCAGTGCGCTGCCATACAGCGCTGCAAACTCGCCATCGTGAATGATCAGCTCGCCCTGCGGCAGATTAAAATAGCTCGGCGCGACGTTTCTTAAATCAGGCTGGGGCTTCTCAGGGCTATTGAGCGCCGCATGTGCAGTGAGCCGGATGTCTTTGGACGATGAACCGATCAGAATACGGTACGTGCCGCTTTCGGCGTACCAGTCATGGATCAGCGTATTGTAATAACCAAAATCCGCGGTGTTCAGCGCCACACTGACCGTTTTTGTTTCGCCCGGCGCCAGCGATACCTTCACAAAATCCTTGAGCTGCTTCTCGGGCATAAAAACCCTATCGCTTGGATGCGAAACGAATATCAGCGCGGTTTCCTTCGCGGGCACATCACCTGTGTTCGTGATAGTAAATGACACATTGATTTGTTCGCCGAATTCGCAGGTGCCGCTATTAATCTGCAGATCCGAATACGCAAAGCGCGCATAGGAGAGCCCCTGTCCAAACGGGAACAGCACATCTTTGTTCGCCTTTTCGTAATAACGGTACCCAACATAAATGCTTTCCCGGTATTCCACAGTGTGCCTGCCGCCCGGCATGTACCGGCGGCACGGAATATCGTCGGCTGAGAGCGGCCACGTTTCGGCAAGCTTGCCGCAGGGTGACTCAGCGCCGAGCAGCAGATTCGCGACGGCTGTACCGACGCCCTCTCCGCCGAGGTACGCCGCGAGCACCGCTTTGACATCGTTGATCCACGGCAGGGCCATCGGCGCGCCGCCCATAAGGATCACAGCCACGTTCGGGTTGCAGCGGGAGACGGCACTGATCAACGCGTTGTGCGCCTGCGGCAGCGAGAGATTTTCGCGGTCGAACCCTTCGGATTCATAGCCTTCCGAAAGCCCGGCGAATATGTAAACGATATCCTTACCTTTTGCCGCTTCGCACGCTTCTGAAATCAGTTTTTCGCTGTCCTTGGCGCTGCCTTTGAGGCTGTATCCTTGCGCATAAACGGCGTTCAGCCCAAGCTTTTGCAGCGCGTCCCACGGCGCATCAATCTGAATCGGGTTGATCTTGGAGCTGCCCGCGCCCTGATATCTTGGGTCTTTCGCGAAAGCGCCGATGATGGCCGCTTTCTGGCCTGCGTGGCCCGGCAGAAGATTCGCGTCGTTCTTGAGCAGCACCGCTGACTGCTGTGCGGCTTTCACCGCCAACGCGTGCCGTGCCTGCTTATCGTAGGTGAAGCCGTCGCGCTTGTTTTCAATTCCTTTTAACGCAAACTCAGCAACACGGCAGGCCGTTTTGTCCAGCGCGTCGTCGCTCAGCGTGCAGGCTTTGACGGCGGCCACGATTTTGGCGTCGTTGATGCCGCGGCTTCCCGGCATTTCAAGATCGAGCCCAGCCTTCACGCCGAGCGCGCGGTCATGCACCGCGCCCCAGTCCGACACAACCACGCCATCAAAGCCCCATTCGTCACGCAATATGTTGGTGAGCAGGGTTTCGTTCTCACTGCAGTAGGTGCCGTTCACCTTGTTGTAGGCGCACATCACAGTGGCGGGCTTGCCTTTCTTGACGGCGATTTCAAACGCTTTGAGGTATGTTTCGCGCAGTGTGCGCTCATCCACCACGGCGCTCACAGTCGTCCGGCGCTTTTCCTGATTGTTGACGGCAAAGTGCTTTAATGAGGTGCCCGTACCCGTGCTTTGCACGCCCTGAATCAGGCTCGCGGCGAGCTCGCCCGACAATACGGGGTCTTCACTGTAATATTCAAAGTTGCGGCCGCAGAGCGGGCTGCGCTTCTGGTTCGCGCCGGGGCCGAGTATTGCGGAAACGCCCTCTTCCACGCACGCGTCGCCCATGGCCTGGCCGACGCTGTAGACGAGGTCGCGGTCGAAGCTGCACGCGAGAGCGCTTGCGGTGGGGAAACAGACGGCGGGCACGCTTTTGCCGATGCCCATGTTATCGTTCAGGGTGATTTGTTTACGCAGGCCGTGAGGCCCGTCGGACACCATGACGGACTCAAGGCCCAGCCGCTCGACGGGCTTGGTATGCCAGCAGTCAAGGCCGGAGCATAGTCCCGCCTTTTCTTCCAATGTCATTTGAGCGACCAACTCTTTTGCCTTATGTTTGATTGCTTCCGTATTCATGACAGCCTCCGAACGTGGTATCAAATGTGAAAATTGCCTATATATAATACTATACATAATCTGTTACTCAGGAGCAATGATTTAAAAAGAAAAGGAGCCTAAAGCTCCTAAATCTCGGTACTATACTATTGTCAATTAATATCCCTGTTCGCGGTTGATGATGGTGCCGTTAATTGCGTTGACCGTCACGATGCTGACATTCTTTTGACCTTCTGCAAGGGAACCTTCCTGCGAGTAAACCTCTTTGTCGTATGTCATGTCCGCAATGAAATCCCAAACAGGCACGGTGATGTAATTATCAAGGTTTTCTTTTTCGGGAATGGGCATCAAATTGAGCTCGATCTTTTTCACGGTCAGCGTCACGTGCTGATTCGGAGGCAATGAATCGTCTCGCGGGACCCACGCGAATTTCTGGCTGCAGTGCTCTTCAAAGATTGTTTGGATTGTTTCGAAGTCTAGCAGCGGTGAATCGTCTGAAACATCTTCAATATATTCCGTGTGGTTCAGCCAGCCTGCCCAATCGATACCTTTGTCGTCTATCGTTATGAGTATGCTCTCCGGTGAGACCTGCTTGTCGTAGTCGATATCATCGCTTGACCCCCACAGATAGCCTATAGGCTTCACGACAACGCCGTTATAACACCTCGCAAATTTGAATGAATAAGCCTGAGGTGATGTTTCTGTGGTGTAATTTGTGAAATATCCGATTTCGTAAGCGATGCTCGAATCATAGACGACCATATTGCTGTCTTCGCCGTCGATGGTGCGCACAAGATCCTCTGCTTTTGCTTTTGCTTCCTCATAGGTAATATTTAGTCGATCCGCCGCGATGCCTTCATACGGCTCGAACGTGTTGTAACCGTGGAAGCCATCATTTTTTTCAAATACCATCTGGCTGCTTGTTTCATTGAATGATTGATATAAGTTTAAATGGACGGCCATTATTTCGCCGTTCATATAACTCTTGAGATTAGTGATCGCACTATAGCGTGAGTTGTTTTCTGCAGTCACCAATTCGCCTGTATAAGGCCTTTCATCGGCGTGACTAATGACATACATACCGGTTTCTTCAGCTTTTTCCTTTGGTGTATTGAGTTCTTCCTCAAACATATCAATTCTCTATTTGAGACCATTCTTAATATCCTTGGGGAGGTCCTTGTTTGCATAGTATTCCTTCAGTTTCACAAGAATATGGATGATTTCCTCACGCGTCCAATAGCCATTATTCTCTGAATAGTAGAGCTGGCTCCCGTCGGTCAAATAATCGGCAAACAATTCAAATTGCTCTTGCGAGAAGTTTTTAGGTTTGATGCGGACAACAGGAAAATGATCGAACTCGGGGGCGATGATATCCGCATCCACCTTGATGGTGACTTGGTCATTGGGTTTCAGCTCCCATTCCATATGCCCGTTCACTTTTTTGATCTGTTCGGCGATCACTTCTTTTTGTGTCTCAAGCTCTTCTTTATTTTCTTCGGCATTGGCTTGAACAACCTCTTCCACAACACTCGTATTCTTATTGTTGACAGGCGGCGTTTCCGGCGTGGGCTGGCACGCCGTCGTGAAACAGGTCACCAGCAGCAAGGCCGCAACGAGTGCCGAAATGAATTTCACGCTTGCATGGCTTTTTGCATCCTTGAATATGCCGCGCACGCGCTGTTCCGCGATTTTCTTCGTGTCGCCCTGTGCCATACCGAGTACGAGCTGGCGGCGGTCTGTCTGCGCGAACAATTTGACAATCAGTGAGGCGTAGCGGCTTTTCTGCGGCATATCGAGTGATTTGACAACGGCGCCGTCGCAAGCGACCTCCATATCCGTGCGCATCTGCCGGAAAGCGAGCCAAACAAACGGATTGAACCAGTAGACGGCATTCAGCAGGCAGACTAGCAGACAGGTGACATGGTCGTGGTGGCGGTAATGCGTGAGCTCGTGGCGCAGCGCAAACCGTATCTGCTCGTCGTCTAAGGCTACGAGCGTATCCACAGGCATCAGCACGGTTCGCGGCAGCAGCAAAGCGGGGGTGCCGTATGTATACTGACAGACGAGCTTTAAATTCGCCCGGATATTCATTTCGGCTTTGGTTTCATTGAAAAGCGCAAGCAGGCGCGCGGAGGGCACCGCGGTATTGCGGCGCACCCGGTGGCGCAGTGTCCCATACAAGATGATGATATACAGAACGGATATGCCCGCGCCCGACAGCCAGACGATGAGCAGGATGTCTTCAGCGAAGAGCGGCTGTGCTTTCACAGACGCTGCCTCAGCGACAGGAGAAACTGCGGTTGTTGCAGGTTTATGGCCCTTCACGGGCTTCGGCTGATAGCCGTAAATAACTTTGGCGGCAGGTTCGGCGGATGTGATGGCCGGTTGCTCTTGCGGCATCGCAGCGGTTTGAGCCTGCGATGGGGGAGCCGTAAACACGTGAAATCCGCTCTCTACCGTCACAGGCAGCATGAGCCGCAGCATCAGCACAACCCAGACGGCATAGTGCAGCCATGGCGACATGCGGCGCTTAAAAACGGCTTTAAGCAGCATTGTCGCGATGACGATAATGACGGAGTAGACTGTAATTTCAAACAATGTGTTCAGCATGTCCATATTACTCCTCCTGTTCGCTGCCGAGTGCTGCGATGAGCGTGAGCAGTTCGTCGCGTTCTTTTTCGGTTAAACCGCTTTTTTTAATCATGCTCGCGAGCAGCAGGCGGGTGCTGTCTTCCGTCAGCTTGGATAGTATTGCGCTGCTTTCGCTGTCGATGCAGTCTTCCCGCTTCACGAGCGGGGCATAGCAACGGTTGCCGCTGATATTCGTAAACCCGATCAGCCCTTTGTCCGCCATGCGCTTTAAATAGGTCAGATAGCTGCTTTTGTTCCAATCCACAGCGCTTGAGGCAGCTTCCATGATCTGCGAAAGAAAGAGCGGGCCCTTTTGCCAGAGCGCCTCCATCAGCACCCACTCCTGCCTTGATAATGCTTCTTTCATAAAACCCTCCTTGAAATTAAGGAAGAAAAATTTAACTTTACGTCTACAATGGTAGACCAAATACAATAAAATGTCAACTAGTTTTCGTTAAGGGTAAAGAAAAAAATAAGCGCGTTGATATTGCTGATTCGGGTTTGCGTTACACAAAAAAGGCTTTGAGCTACAACCCTGTAGCGGTTGGTTTCGATGGGATTAGGCCGGCTCGTCGTCCACCGGTCTTTTAAACGAGAACAGAATTTGGTTCGGCACAATGCTGCCCGACGACGTCGGCGGGATCTGGCAAATCAGCTGCCAGCCGTGTGCGCCCATTTCACGCACATAATCAAGAGGGGTGAGGCTCATGCTGTTCGTATGGGCTTCCTTTTGACTGTTGTCGATGACGTATAAATTGGGTTCAGTATAATCGGCTTTGGCATACGCACCACAACAAACCATGTTGTACTCCCAATGACTCATTGCGATCACCTGATTCCATTATATTATTAACTAATTATACTATATATATCGTTATTTAACAATTTAAAATTAGTATAGATTGCACGACATGCTGAAAATTAAAAAATGATATGTTCAAAGAAAACCGAATTATAAAAGTCTGTTATAGAATATTAAAAATCCATTTATCTCAGCCCTATCAGTCGCTATTCCTATAGTGGGAAACCGAGAACTGTCGCCGACAAGTAACGGGGGCAGAGAGTACGTTAAGCCCCAGCCAACTCGATCTTTTCATCATTTCATACAGGCTTAAAAGGGGAAATTGAAGACTTCTAGATGTTATCAGTCCATTAAATACCGTGATCGCTGACTGCTTGTTTATTGATGCTATCTTTGTTCGAACAAGGCCGATTTGAGAGAAGGTTACATTTCACTAATTCGTTCGCACGCTTGCGGCTTCAGTGCGGCGGACATACCGACAAGTCTGACAATCCGGTCGTTTGGCGGCCTGTCTGTCTTTGTGTTTATTCATTCACCCCTCATATAAAAACCGCATATGATAACGTATGTTTAACGGCAAAGGGGTTTCTTTATGAAACGCATACTGATCATCGGCGGAGACAAACGCCAGCTTGCGCTTGCGGATATGCTCAAGGAGAAAGGGCATATTGTGGGCCTTCAGGGCTTTGAAAAGCTCGGGATCGCGGATGAGGATATGGCTGCTCCCGATTATATATTTCTGCCGGTGCCGTACCGCAACCCAGATGGCAGCATCAAAGCGCCTTTTGCCGATGCCCCGCTCGAGCTCACCTCCATTGTGCGTCGTTATCCAAACAGCGCTTACGTGCTTGGCCGATGTGATGACAATGCCAAAGCCGTGATGGAGGGCCAAGTGAGATACATGGATTTCAACGATGACGAAGCCTTTCTTATACGCAACGCCCTGCTCACAGCGCAGGCGGCACTCTGCGCGTATGCGAAATATTCTGAAACGGCCCTCTGCGACACCAAATGCCTTGTGGTGGGGTATGGGCGCATTTCAAAATTCTTATGCCGTCTGCTCAAAGCGAACGGGGCCAAGGTGGCGGCAGCGGCGCGCAAAGCGCGAGACTTAGAGCTCATTGCGGACGAAGGGCTCAGCGCCGTGCGCATGGACGATTTGCGGCAGTCACTGCCGTGGGCTGACGTGATATTCAACACGGTGCCCGTTCATATCTTTGAGGAAAACGAACTGCTCGCCATACGGCGAAATGTTCATGTGATTGAGCTCGCGTCGCCGCCGTACGGAATGGACTTGAAGCTCGCTGAAAAATGCATGGTCAATGTGCACGTTGAGCCGAGCTTGCCGGGGCTCTATTTTCCGGTTTCCGCAGCAAGGGCGATGCTGCACAGCTTTGAAAGAGAGGAACTGAAACAATGGAACTGACCGGAAAGAGAATCGGATTTGCACTGACCGGCTCGTTTTGCACATATGGAGACATACTCCCATCGATAAAGGCACTCGTGATAAACGGCGCGGATGTGACGCCGATATTGTCTTATAATGCCGCCAATCTTGATACACGCTTTATTAAATCGACAGATCTGAAAGCGTATTTAACCGATGTGACAGGAAAAGATATCATCGACGACCTTGTGAAGGCAGAGCCGATCGGCCCTAAAAAACTGTTGGATTTGCTGATTGTTGCGCCGTGCACGGGCAACACGCTTGCCAAGCTCGCTCTCGGGATCACCGACACGCCCGTGCTGCTCGCGGCCAAAGCGCACCTGCGCAATCAGGCACCGGTGCTGATTGCGGTATCCACAAACGACGCGCTGGCTGCGAACGCGAAAAATTTGGGAGCGCTGCTCAACACGCGCCATATTTATTTTGTGCCGTACCGACAGGATGATCACAAGAAAAAGGAAACTTCGATTGTGGCCGATATGAATTTAATCGTCGATGCGGCCAAATCGGCGCTCGACGGCATTCAGATGCAGCCTGTGATGCTTGATCCGAAGTAGTATCAATAATTGCGTTCCCTTTTGCGGATAATAACGAAAATAACGCTTAATTAAAGGGGCCGCTATGCAGAATACGAACGAGGATCAGGCAAAGAATACCGACAGCATAAACGAAGGGGCGGAAATCAAAGAGTACGGCGCTCCGCTTGCGCAATCTCCCATCCATGTGGTCAGCATCATCGGCCAGATTGAGGGACACATGAATTTGCCGCCGCAGAACAAGACGACAAAATATGAACATATTCTGCCGCAGCTTGTCATGATCGAGCAGGATCCCAACGTGCGCGGCTTTGTTCTGCTTATCAACACAGTCGGCGGTGATGTGGAGGCAGGGCTTGCGCTGGCCGAGATGATCGCGGGGATGAGCAAGCCGAGCGTGTCGCTCGTGCTGGGCGGCGGCCACAGCATCGGCGTCACGCTGGCTGTATCGACAAGTTATTCTTATATATCACCATCGGCCAGCATGACAATTCACCCAATCCGCATGAGCGGCGTGATTATCGGCGTGCCGCAGACGTTTGATTTCTTCAACAAAATGCAGAAGCGCATTGTTGATTTTGTATGCGCCCATTCAAAAATATCCGAACCCAAATACCGTGAGCTCATGACGCTGACGGGCGAAATGGCCAACGATGTGGGCACCGTGCTCGTGGGGGAAGAGGCAGTGAAATACGGTATTATCGACGAGGTGGGTACGTTTGCCGCGGCATCGGTGAAAATCAGGGAACTGGCGGGGCTGTGAGCAAACATATCAAAAGCGGTTGATATAAGAAAAGGGCATCCGTACAGTTTTTGTACATATGCCTTTTTTGTTTTTTTGAAAAGTCAATATAGCCTTCCTCAGTTGACTGCTCCAGAAAGTCATTATACATTTTCTCTCCTTCAGTCACCTATCGGTAAGAGCTCCCTCGTCAGAGGGAGCCTTGGCTGCGCATCAAACACTTTTAATGCGGATAACAATTTTACCTTTTGCATGCCCCTCGCTGTAGTATCGGATGGCATCATGAAATTCATTTAATTGAAAGCATCTGTCAATAACGGGATGAATTTTATCTTCTTCAATGAGCGACGTTAAATAGTTTAAATCATCCTGGCTGGATTTGTGTAGCAGGTTGACCATCTTGTGCTTTTGAGTCAGTGACAGAATCGGCCCCAGTATCATGACTTCAAATATTTGTTTTCCTATTCCGCCGGCCATGACATACCTTCCGCCATGTTTTAAAGCATGCTTATAATCACGAATCGGTCTGTAACCATTGACAGCCATAATCAGATCGTACTGTTGTCCGCGTCCGATAAAGTCCTCATTATTGTAATCAATTACATGATCAGCTCCGATTGACCGCATGAGTTCCATATTTCTCGTGCTGCATACAGCGGTAACCTCGGCTTTAAGCGCTTTGGCAATCTGCACGGCAAAAGTGCCGACACCGCCGGAAGCGCCATATATTAATACGCTTTGACCGGGTGCAATTTCGCCTTTATCCCGCAAGCCCTGCAACGCTGTGACAGCGGCCATGGGAACAGCCGCTGCTTCCTCAAATGAAAGATTAGGGGGTTTTCTAGACAGAACTTGCTCCGGTACACAAACATATTCAGCATAACTGCCCCAACCGCATCCGGAAAGATCACCGTAAACCTCATCACCGGGTTTGAATTGCCTTATATTCTTACCAACAGATTCTATCCTGCCAGCTATATCGCCGCCCGGTATCTTGAATTTTGATTTTTGCAGCCCAGACCATGCACGCGCTACCAATGGACGACCTGTAATCATCGCGAGGTTACCAAAATTTACAGATGAAGCCATGACTTTGACCAATATCATGTCATCAATTGGAACCGGTTTTTCTGTTTCTTTTAACTCGGCATCTTCAATAGGCCCATAATTTTCACAATAAACGGCTTGCATATTTAATCCTCTTTCGGTTCAGACTGGCTCTTTGTATCCTGCTTGCTGATATACTCGTCAAATGCGCTTTTGCCTTCCTTTTCCCACCACTCGTTGTAATGCTTATAGTTTTCTTTTTCCCCTTCGCCATCTGTATCATTATTTTTCTTATTGTTTTTCTTCTTGTCCTTGCTGTCGCTGTTGCCGATTGAACTGCCGAATATTATTTTTGCCAGTACAAAGATGCCCACGGCCTGCCAATAGGTGATCTCCGGCAGCCCGAATATACCTGGCATCAGCGAGTTCCAGAGCCACATAATGAGATAACCGAGCCCAAGCCCGAGCAGCACCACGCCGCCCGCAATAAAGAAGGAAGCGAACAGCCGTCTTCTCCATTTGGGCATTTTTTCCCAGCTTTCTTTTGTAGGTTTAATCATCGTCATAATCTCCTTTATCATGGTTTAAATTCTTTAAGCATCTCCTGCAGCGCTTTGACTGCGCGGAACTTTCGTGACAGCAGCGTGCCTACCGGTTCATTCCACTGAGCCGAGAGTGTTTTGAAAGAAAGCCCGTGCATCTCCGTCGCAATGAAGACGGCCTGCTGCCTGGGTTCAAGCTTGCTGATCGCTCCGGAAAGCCTGCGCATAAACTCTTTGCGTTCGGCCGCGCCGCTGACGCTGGCCGTTTCATCCATGAGCAGCTCTAAGAACTTGATTTCACCGTCGTCATCAAGGCAGTTTTGCAAAGAGACGATGCGGCGGTTCTTGCGGTGATGGTCAATAATCTTGTTGCGCAGTGCGCGGTAAACGTAAGCCCCTAAATTTTCGATGCTAAAAGGGTCGTCTGCCCGTTTGAAAAGGTTCAGCATCACTTCGCCGACAATATCCTCGGCATCCATGTCGTCGATATCGCTCATTCTTTTTTTTACGTAGCCGGTCAGCTTTCGGTTTTCCGCTGCGAAATATTCAAACAACCGGCTTTTTGATTTCTGATCCATTACACCGTTCCTTGCCTTGCCAATGATATTAAGACGGCGAAGCTAAGAAAATATTGCAGAGAATGTTGAAATTATTTCTTGTATATGCCATCAACTATATAAACCATATGGGCATCGCGATAACGCAGTTCTACGACGAAAAGAAGTTTATATGGTAATAATGGAAGAAATGTCCTTGCGTCGGACAGAAGTGATTGTATATTTCCCTCGGTATGATATAATGATGACGAGGTGAAACACATGCCGAAAGGCAACTCAAAGAAAAAATCAACTAAAAAACAAGCCATTACGGAACCAAAACGCCATGGAGAAATCGCCGGCATTATCATGATCGCACTGGGCATTTTCCTTGGCGTTTGTGTGTATATAAAAACCGGCACAGGTCTGCTGGGCGGCGTTGCCCGGGACATATTGTTCGGCCTGTTCGGGCTGTTTACTTATGCCATCCCATTTTTATTTGTCGTCATCGGCATACTCATTATCGCGGCGCGCAGCAAACGCATCAATAAAGGAAAGACGGCGCTTTGGGTGATTCTCGTTATCGCGATATTTTCACTCGCCCACACAGGCTTGCTAAACAAGCTCAACCTCACTGACGGATTTTTCGCCTACGTGGGCGATTCGTATAATTTTGGTGTGACGGGAGCGGGATCGGGCGCACTCGGGTGTCTGCTTGTGTATCCTTGCGATCTGCTGGTGGGGCATGTGGGCTGCATCATCCTGTTCATCACCATGGCCATCATCTGTGTGCTGATCATCGCCAATCTTTCCATCAAGAAAATGAGCCAGGATGTGGCGCGCGCGGGCAAGAAAACCGTAGAAAAAGCGCGTGAAACGGTGGCTGTCAGGGCCGCTGAGCGTCAGAAACGCCGCCTGTATATCGAAAACCTGCGGGAAGACATGCCGGAGGAAGAGGAAGAACTGGACGAGCCGGAGATACTCGGCGAAAAGAGCTTCCGGCGCAGAAAGAAACAGCCGTCGTATCTTGATGATGACGTTTATACCGATGCTGTGAGAAAGGCAGAGCCCATGCCGGAGGTTCAGGAAAAGCCCGTTCCTCCGTTGCGCAACCTGTCCATTGAGGTCTTCGATGCGCATCAAAGGCAGGAGCCCGAGCATGCCGAGGAAGTACCCGAGGCTCCTGCGGCTGTGCAGAGCGCGCCGCTGCGGAGAAGAAGCAAGGCTTACAAGGTGCCGCCCATATCACTGCTGACCAAAGCCGTGGAAAAAAGCAAATCGGGCAGCCTCGAAGAGCAGCATAAAAATGCGCAGATCATAGAGGAGACGCTCGCGAACTTCGGCGTGGAGGCCGAGGTTGTGCATATTGTCCGCGGGCCTGTGGTGACGCGATACGAATTGAAACCGGCGGCGGGTGTGCGTGTGAAACGTATCAAAGAACTCGAAAGTGATATATCGATGAGTTTGGCGGCGCGCAGCGTCAAGATAGAAGCGCCGATACCCGGCAAAGCCGCGGTGGGCATTGAGGTGCCCAATTCCAACGTATCTTTCGTGCATCTGCGGCCGCTGCTTGAATCGGACGAGTTTAAAAATGCGCCGTCGCCGCTTACATTTGCGCTCGGTAAAGATATTTCAGGGAAAAACTATTATGTGGACATCACGAAGATGCCGCATATTCTGATTGCGGGCGAGACGGGAGCGGGCAAGAGCGTGTGCATCAATTCACTCGTGACGAGCCTGCTGTTTAAGGCGACGCCCGAAGAGCTCAAAATGGTGATGATCGACCCCAAGGTCGTGGAATTATCGATGTTTAAGCACCTGCCGCACCTGCTGGTGCCGGTGGTGACGGAGCCCAAGAAAGCGGCCAGCGCGCTCAACTGGGCGGTCAGCGAAATGACCTCGCGCTACAAAGCATTTGCGGAAAAGGGCGCGCGCGATTTGAACCGCTTTAATACACTCATTGATGAAGGTCAGGACCCGCTGCCGCGCATCGTCGTGATTATCGACGAGCTCGCCGAGCTCATGATGGCCGCGCCGCGTGAGGTGGAAGACGCGATCTGCCGCATTGCGCAGCTCGGGCGTGCCGCGGGCATTCACCTGATTGTCGCGACACAGCGGCCGTCGGTCAACGTCATCACGGGCATCATCAAAGCGAACATCTCCTCGCGCATCGCGTTCAAAGTGAATTCGGGCGTGGACTCGCGCACGATACTCGACCAGAACGGCGCGGAAAAGCTGCTCGGCAACGGCGACATGCTTTATCACCCGACGGGTGCGCCGCGCCCCATAAGGCTGCAGGGCTGCTATGTGTCGGACGTGGATATCGAAGCCGTAACGGAATACGTGGCGAAGGACCCGGAGGAACAGTCATTCGACGAAGATATTATGACGAACATCAACACAGGAGGCGCGGAGAAGGCGGACAGCGATGATGACGCGGACGAGCTGCTCCCGAGAGCCGTGGCGGTGGTGCTTGAATACGGGCAGGCGTCCATTTCGATGATACAGCGCCGTCTGCGCGTGGGGTACGCGCGCGCCGCGCGGTTGGTCGACGAAATGGAACAGCGCCAGATTGTGAGCCCGTTTGAGGGCAGCAAGGCGCGCAATGTGCTGATTACGTGGGACAAGTTTGAAGATATGTTCGGGCCGAGAGAGGAAATAGAAGGGTAGACGAACGTTTTTAACAGATAGGCATCAAGGCTTCTCTCCCTCAGTCGGCTTCGCCGCCAGCTCCCTCTTCAGAGGGAGCCAAATAACGCTCATGAATCTGCGGTGAGTGTAGTATTTCAAATTAATAGATAAGCATCAAAGT
Organism: Bacillota bacterium; assembly: GCA_023406895.1. Taxonomy (GTDB): domain Bacteria; phylum Bacillota; class Clostridia; order Christensenellales; family SZUA-584; genus SZUA-584. The sequence goes on from JAEXTV010000037.1 coordinate 34,140, forward strand.
GTCTCCCTAAGTCAGTTGTACTGCCAGTTCCCAGTTCACCCCTTTGGGGTAGTCATCAGAGGGAGCAAAGGAACACACGCATGAGTTTTGGCCCCCTCTGATGAGGGGGCTGTCACCGATAGGTGACTGGGGGAGAGATAAACGGCATCAACGTTATCGCGAGTTACAGGCCTCGCTTCATCTCTTCGGGAAGTCATCTAAGGGAGACTATGAAGGATTCTGATAAATGAAGATCATCAACATATAGAATTGAGTATCTCAGAGAGGAAACGGATGGATAACAACATTCTTATATACATCGTGTCGCTCGGATGCGACAAGAACAGAATCGATACCGAGCATATGCTCGGGATACTTGCGGGCAGCAACGCCGCCATCGTGGACGCGCCCGAGGATGCCGATGTGATCATCGTCAACACCTGCGGCTTTATCGACGACGCGAAGCGCGAATCCATCGACGTGATTCTTGAAATGGCGCAGTATAAGCAAAACGGATCACCCGCGCTGATCGTGACGGGATGCCTCGCGCAGCGCTACGCAAAGGAGCTATCCGAAGAGCTGCCCGAGGTGGACGCTTTTCTGGGTGTGAACGCGTACAGCAATCTGCTGGAGGCCATAAGGAATGTGCTTGAAGGCAAGCGCTACGTCTGCTGCGACAGGCTCGACGGCGACATGGAAGGCCGTGTGCTCACCACACCGTCACACCTCGCTTACGTACGCATCGCGGACGGCTGCTCGAACAGCTGCAGCTACTGCGCGATACCGCGCATTCGCGGGCCGCTCAAAAGCCGGCCAATGAAGAGCGTGCTGCGGGAAATCGAAGATCTGTGCGCGGGCGGCGTCAGTGAAGCGGTGCTGGTCGCGCAGGATACCACGCGCTACGGCGAGGATCTCGGCAAGCGCGAGCTGCCAAGGCTGATTGACGAAGCCGCGGCCATCATGCGGGGCGGCTGGCTGCGTGTGATGTACTGCTATCCCGAAGGCATCACCGATGAACTGATTGACGTGATGTTAAAGCATAACAATATCTGTCGTTATCTTGATATTCCGATGCAGCACTTCTCTGACCGGGTGCTTAAAGCGATGCACCGGAGGCATACGAGAAACGAGTCGGTCGCGCTCACGAAAGCGCTGCACGACAAGGGCTTTGTGCTGCGTACCTCGCTGATTGTCGGTTTTCCGGGTGAAACGCAGGACGACTTTGATATCCTGCTCGATACCATTCGCGAGATTCGGTTCGAGCGCCTCGGTGTGTTCCGCTATTCCGCCGAGGAAGGCACAGCTGCCGCCAAGATGAGCGGACAGCTTGATGACGATACAAAGCAGGAGCGCTATGAGAAGGTGATGGCGGTGCAGGCGGGCATTTCTGACGCTTACAATGAGACGCTGACGGGGCAGACGGTGCGCGTGATGATTGACGGTACCGATGAATCGGGCCTGCTCACGGGCCGCACGATGGGGCAGGCACCTCAGGTGGACGGCGTGACATACATATCGGTCTCCGCCGACGCTAAAAAAGACTTGACGCCGGGCACGTTTCATGATGTGCTTATAACGAAGGCCAATGAATACGATCTGTTGGGAGAGCTTAAATGAATATAGCCAATAAACTGACGCTTTTTAGAATCATCCTCGTTCCTGTATTTATCGCGTTTTTTTACATACCGATACCGTATTGGAATTATTACGCCGCGCTTGTGTTTATCATCGCATCGCTGACCGACCTTTTTGACGGGCGGCTCGCGCGCAAGCACAGCATGGTGACCAACTTTGGAAAATTAATTGACCCGATCGCGGACAAGCTGCTCGTGTGCAGCGCGCTGATTATGCTGACGGCCAAGCCCGAAGCATCTGGCGGCTGGGTCAACGAGATACTCGTCATCATCATGGTGGGGCGCGAATTTGTGATCAGCGGACTGCGGCTGCTCGCAGCAGCGGAAGGCAAGGTGCTTGCGGCGGATATGTTCGGCAAAGCGAAAACGGTGGTGCAGATCGTCGCGATCGTGACGGTAATGCTGCAGGCCGGCTTGTTTGTGGGCACATTCTTCGAACAGGTGCTCATCATCGGCGGTTTTGTGCTGATGTGCATCTCAACAGTGCTTTCGGTGTTGTCGTGCATCAGCTATTTCGTGAAAAACAAGGATATTTTAAAGGAACTCGTCTGAGTCCGGAATAAGGGACAGACGTTTTGTATGATATGTATTGAATATTGAGGAGGGTTTAGGGTATGTCGGTGGAGAAACAAAAAGCGCTGGAGATGGCGCTCACACAGATAGAAAAGCAGTTTGGCAAAGGCAGCGTGATGAAACTTGGAGACAAGGCAGCCATCCCTGTCTCGGTGATTCCCACAGGCTGCCTTGAGCTCGATATCGCGCTCGGTGTTGGCGGCGTGCCGCGCGGGCGCATCATCGAAATATACGGGCCGGAATCGTCGGGTAAAACGACGGTCGCGCTGCATATGGTGGCCGAGGCGCAAAAGCTCGGCGGTGCGGCGGCATTCGTGGACGCGGAGCACGCGCTGGACCCGATCTATGCCAAGAACTTAGGCGTGGATACAGACAACCTTTATGTGTCGCAGCCCGATACGGGCGAGCAGGCGCTCGATATCACCGAAGCGCTCGTGCGCAGCGGCGCGATTGACATCATCATCATCGACTCGGTGGCGGCGCTCGTGCCCAAAGCCGAAATCGACGGCGAAATGGGTCAGTCCCATGTGGGCCTGCAGGCGCGGCTTATGTCTCAGGCGCTCCGTAAGCTTGCGGGTATCGTCAACAAATCCAATACCGTCGCGGTGTTTATCAACCAGCTTCGCGAAAAGGTGGGCGTGATGTTCGGCAACCCCGAAACAACGCCGGGCGGGCGCGCGCTCAAGTTTTATGCGTCGGTGCGTCTCGATGTGCGCCGCATCGAAACCATTAAGAGCGGCGATGAGATGATCGGCAACCGCACGAAGATCAAGGTCGCGAAGAACAAGGTGGCGCCGCCGTTTAAAAACGCGGAGTTTGAGATTTACTACGGCGAAGGTATTTCGGCGGAGAGCAGTGTGTTAAATCTTGGCGTGACGCTCGGGCTCATCAAAAAGTCCGGCTCATGGTTCTCCTATAACGATGTGCGCATCGGGCAGGGCAAGGACAACGCGCGGCTGTATTTAAAGGATAACAAGGATGTTTACGAAGAGGTGAAAGCCGCGATACTCAAGGAGTATAACCTTGGCAGCGTGATCACAACGTCCGCGGAAGGCGAGTCATAAGAATAAGCAGTCTGCGCGAAACGCTGACTCACTCAAAGCTGCTGCATATTTGCGGCAGCTTTTTCATGTGCTTTAGCGTTAGAATCCACTAGCTCTGCTGGTGGAAGCGAATGACAATTCTCAAGTGACTCAAAGCAAAAAGCAGCGATCGAGACGACTGCTTTAGCAGTTGTAGGGCAAATAATGCAATTGGCGAAATATTCAGTGCGTCTTGAGACGCTGGCCAGTAA
>JAEXTV010000026.1 GCA_023406895.1 Bacillota bacterium
CGGCCTTCTGGCCGCCGCCGCTCCGCTAAAAACGTGCCACTGGCACGTTTTCTTCACGCTTCGCGCTCTCTCACCCTGCGGGTTCAAGAGGCTGGAGACCAAAATCCTATCCGAATATAAAATAAAAAGGCATGTATTCACATACCTTTTTATTTTATGGTCTGGGTGAGAAGATTCGAACTTCCGGCCTCTTGAACCCCATTCAAGCGCGCTACCAAGCTGCGCCACACCCAGACGACGAATTCTATTCTAACAACGAAAGTCGATGCTGTCAATTAAAAATAATCTATTCCGCGTCGGTATTTTCGGGCACGCCGCCCAGCATGCCGTTGAGCCAGTTTTGGTCAATCAGCAAAAATGCTTCGCCTTCCTTTTGTTCTCGCAGAAACGAAAAATCCTGCAGCGTTTTCTCATAAATTTCGCGCGGAACGCCGAAAGAAAAATCGTCCTTTTCGAGAAACACATCGAAATTGAGTTCGCCGCCGTCACCGATGCCTTCGAATATGATGTTGTAAACGTCTTCGACCCACGTATCGCGGTGAACGGATGCGTAGATCGCCTTGACGGCCTCAATCACACGGTCATCCAAGCCCGCCTCGAGTATCCTGATCTTCTCGGCAAAATCCACGAAACCGGCGGTGACGCGAAGGATGCTGTTTTGCGTGTCGTAGTCCTCATCCGTTTTGATCAGCGTGGGAATCGGCAGCGTGTCCTCATCATATCCCGGCACAAGGTAAACCATGAATTTGTGTGCATCATCGTTGTATAAAAAAACATCATCCACGAAAAAACGCCTGGCGCACCCCGGGCAGACCCACTCGAAATACGAGCCGCTTAAAATATCGTCTTTGAGATGCGGGTGCTTTGTGATGCTGATGCGTTTTTCCATCGTATGCTGCCCGGGCGTCTGGCACTCGGGGCATTCAAACTGCTTTGTTTGGCTCATTTTTCCTTCCTTATATAAAGAATCGTCTTTCAGCATACCCGCCGCAACGCCGGCTGTCAATGCCTTACTCGGCTGCGGCCACGTTTTCCGTGAGCACATCGATGGTGCGCTCGCGGGAACCCTCCAAGGCTTTGGCTTTATCGCTTTGCGACAGAGACGCAGCGTCGGCAGGAAAGATCGTATAATTTGACGCGGCGGTAGAGGCGCATAATGTCGGCGTATAAGTCAGCGATACGCGGGATGTGGCCCCGGTGGCCGGGTCTTTCTCTAAAACAAGGTTCACGAGCACGCCGTCCTTGTGCATCGTTTTAGACATGCTCGAAACGAAGTTTCCGAGGGAATACAGCACGGGCACATCGCCGCGTTCCGTTTCGATTACCTCAAACGGCTGCGTGCAGTGCGGGTGAGACCCCAATATCAAATCGGCACCCGCATTGGCAATCTGTTCGGCAATTTTCCGCTGTGCGCGGTTTGGCTTGTGTGTGTGCTCCACGCCCCAGTGCACGCAGACAATGGTATAATCGGCTCCGGCTTCTTTGGCCGCGGCGATATCTTCCGTGACGCGGTCTTCGTCGTAGCGGTCAATCATATACGCGCTGCTGCGTCCGGGCTTATGGTTAAGGATGTTCGTGTACGCAAGCACAGCAACCTGAATGCCGTTCACATCCATGATAAGCGGCGCTTTGTCCGTTTCCTGCGCATAGGCACCCGTGTGGGAAAACCCGTATTCATCAAGCTTGGCCAGCGTCTTTTTAAGGCCGTCTTCCTGATAGTCAAACATATGGTTGTTGGCCGTGGTCAGCACGTCAAATCCGCTGCCTTTCAGCGCAGCCAGATACTCTTCCGGCGCGTTAATGCGCGGGCTCGGACGGCTGGTGGGAGACGGGGCTGCGGCCGGATCAGCTGCCGGGTCGGCGGGAGCAGTGTTGGGAGCTTCGGCTGATGTGCCGTCGCTGAGGCCTTCGTCTTTCGGGTTTGGCTGAGTCAGCCGATGGCCATCGGCAACCAGCGTTTCCAGATTGCCGATCGCGAGGTCGGCAGCTGAGATTTTCTCCTTTATCAAATCAAAAGATGCGTCGAAGCTGTAGCCGTCGCCGTTGTGCGCATCCGAAATCTGTGCGCTCAGGCAAAGCAGATCGCCCGCAATCACAATATTGGCCTGTACCGGCTCCGGGGCTAGGGTTGGTGTCGGCTCGGGCGGCGTTGTTTGAATCGGTATCGCTGTGGGAGTCGCCTCAGGCGACGGTGAGGGTGTTAGGTCGGCGGAGGGTAAATCGCTTTGAACCCCGCATCCTGCCCCAATAACAAAAAGCAAACAAAAAAGAACTATCAGAAACCGTTTCATATTATCTGTACCTTTATTTATAATATATATGCATATGATACCATGCGCCATTGGCTGTCAACAACATCATATTCACATATTTTTCTTTATATACATGAATACAGTCTGTTATAATAAAGCAAAGTCGAGATGAGGAGGCTGCTATGGCCAAAAAGAGATGGACGATCGTCATCGTTTTACTTCTGTGCGCTGTGATGCTGACAGGCTGCCAGTTTAATTGGCATATGAACTGGCCGTTTTCAGAGGACGAATCAAGCGAATCGAGCATGCCCACGCTGCCTTTGGATGAAAAGAGCGATTTGATACCGCTTGATGTGCTGATGGGGTACGATGAGTACTCGGCTCCTCAGATATCATCGGACGGCAGCAAGATACTGTACCGGCATTCAAGCGATTATGAAGACAATTACATGGTGCTCAACTGGCAGACGGGCGACCAGTCCGCTGTGAAGTGGCCGGATGTCTACGGCGTGCCCTACGCGCTTTGGGCGCCCGACGGTGAAACGGTGCTGTTTTTTGTGGACGACATGGGCGATGAGAATTATGGGCTTTATTCTTCCCATGCGGGCACAGGCGAGACGGCCACGCTGCTGACTGGCGGAGACAACAATTGTTACTATGTATCCGACAATCCGGCCAATAACGATGAGATCTATATTTGTCTGTTTAACAGTGAGACGGAGCTTTTTGATCTCTATTTAATGAATTACAAGACCGGCGAGAAAAGCCTTGTTCTCAGCAACCCGGGCGATATCACGGGGTATGACTTTGACCATCAGGGCAAGCTTCGTCTTGTTTCGCGTAACGATGAGGCTGCCGGTGAACATGTGTGGCTGAACAAGAGCCCGGATAAGACCAAAACAACGTTTAACGAAGCAGACTGGCAGCAGATCATAAGCTGGGATTATGAGGATGCCGATACGAGCTATGTGCTCGGGTTTATGCAGGACGACACACGCGTGCTGTATATGGACTCATCCGGCAGCAACACTGCCACACTTTCCACTTATGATGTGAATACCGGAACGATCACCGAAATTTTCAACGATCCGGATTATGATATTTACGGTACGTGGACCGATCTTGACCTCGATCAGGTGACGGCCGTTTCGGTGGAAGCGGACTATGTGGGCTGGCATGTGCTGGACCCCAGTTTTCAGGATGATTATGATGTGCTGAGCAAGCTCGATACCGGGGTGTTTAATATCGTGGATTCGTGTGATAATGATGCCTACTGGATCGTTTCGTACACATCAGACACGAGAGAGCTGAACTATTATGTGTACGATATGGCGGCGCATGAAACCAAAGAACTCTACAACGCGCGCCCCGAGCTGGAAAGCTATGATTTTGCGCCGATGGAACCGTTCAGCTATACCGCGACTGACGGCCTCAAAATAGAAGGGTATGTGACGTTCCCGCTCGGCTCAGACAAGACGAATCTGCCGACCGTGGTGCTCGTGCATGGCGGGCCGTGGTCGCGCGACAGCTGGGGCTACAACGAAGAGGTGCAGCTGTTGGCGAACCGCGGGTACGCGGTCATTCAGGTGAATTTCCGTGGTTCCACGGGCTACGGCAAGGATTTCATGAACGCGGGAGACAAGGAATGGGGCGGTCTCATGCATCAGGATATTCTTGATGCGGTGAACTACGCCGTGGATCAAGGGTGGACGGATAAAGATCGTTTGGGCATATACGGCGCATCTTACGGCGGCTATGAGGCGCTGATCAGCGCGGCGTTCTCGTCCGATGTGTTCAAGTGCGCGGTGGATGCCTTTGGCCCGTCGAGCCTGCTGACATTTGTGGATTCGATTCCTGCCATGTGGTCAGTTGAGTATCAGGATCTCGTCCGGGCCATAGGAGACCCGGATACGGAGCAGGAGTTTATGAAGTCGCGCTCGCCGCTGTATTTTGCGGATCAGGTGAAAATTCCGATGCTGATTGCGCAGGGCGGCAATGATGTGCGCGTGCCGCAGCAGGAGTCTGATCAGATGGTGGAGGCGCTCGAAAACGCGGGTGTGGATGTGGAATATCTTCAGTTCCCGAACAGCGGCCACGGGTTTAATTCGCAGGAGGATATGACGCAGTTTTATACGGCAATGGAAACATTTTTTGCCAAGCACCTCGGGGGCGAATCGGAAAGCAAAGTCGATCTGAACAGAGACTGAGAATAGAGTGTATGACAGTAAAAGAGCTGCAACGGCTGAAAGGCTGCTGCAGCTCTTCTTGTCTAAAGAATACCCCGGTCATGTCGGGGGTCCAATGGGCTTTCGCTATGAGTAAAATGGTTTTCACGATAGAATATGTTTAATCTCATATATAAATAGGATGACTAATAAAGCCTTGTGCGCATCCGAATACGACGATATCACAGTGAATCGAAAACCTACCATCACCCAAAAGTCAAGGCAGCAAATCAGTTTCGTGAGTGATATTATTGCTCCTTGAGCCACCCGTCAAAAATCTCTGCGGCGTTTTCTACGTATGCAAGGCACGGTTTCGAGGCATAAGGTTCCTCGCTGCTCGGGTTTTGTTCATTGCGCGCCAGCAATTCGCGGCAGAGCAGTGTGCCGAACCGATCTTTGAACCGGAACGCAAAGCTTTGCACGCGTTCATAGTGGGCGTCCTTTGTCGCTTTGTCTTGGGGGTCAATATCGCCGTAAAGCAGCCCCGCAATCAGCGCCATGCCGGATATCACACCGCAGACCTCTTTCATATGGCCCACGCCGCCGCCGAAGGAGGAGGCCATTTTCAGCACGGTTTGCTCGTCGAAAGCGGTGAGGTCGGCAAATGCCGCGGCGACCGCCTGCGCGCAATTGTAGCCGCGAAGATACAGTTCCTGCGCTTTTTCTTTTCTGTCAATCATCATGCCATTCCGCCTCTCATTTAAGATCATATTGTCAGTATACTTCTTCGAACCAAAGATGACAACGACCGCATGACTGAGTAAGGATAAGGGCCTACTGGACTGCTGAAAGACCGCTTTGACAGGCCAACATATTCTTGAATACGGCCTGCAAGTGTGTTATATTGACCTATATGTTATTTTTATGACTGGAGGACCGAATGGACAACGCAGATCAACTGGGTATGATATTCCCTCAGATACTGATTCCAGACAAAAAGGTCAATAAGCAAAAATGGTCGGTTATTGCCTGTGATCAATTCACCTCTAACGAGGATTATTGGATAAAGACGGCACGAAACGTGGGGGGGGCGCCTTCCACATACCATATCATCGTGCCCGAGCTGTTTTTAAAAAGCGGCGACGCCGCTGACAGGATATCTCATGCGAAGCAGACGATGCGCGATTATATTGAGGACGGCGTGCTTGTAAGCCTGCCCGAAGGCCTTGTGCTGGTGGAACGCGAAACACCGCACGGAACGCGCGTGGGCATCATGCTGGCGATGGATCTCGAGCAGTATGACATCGATGCATCCAAGAAGCCGTTGATTCGCGCGACTGAAAAAACGGTGACTGAAAGACTGCCGATTCGAATCAGTTTGCGCGAAGATGCCACCATTGAGTGCCCGCATGTGATGCTGCTGCTCAACGACATCAAAGATACGGTGATAGCGCCTGTCTATCAGGCCAAAGATAAATTTTCAAAGATATACAGCACGGCACTGATGCAAAACGGCGGCCATGTGCAAGGGTGGTTTACTGACGATGCAGCTGTGCTGAACGGTGTCAGGAGCGCGCTTGCAGAGCTTAAGTCCAATAGCAAGGATAACATGCTGTTTGCAGTGGGTGACGGCAACCACTCGCTTGCGGCTGCCAAAGCCGTGTGGGATAAGCGCAAAGCGGCAATGAGCCCTGAGGAACGCGCACAGAGCCCGCTTCGTTACGCGCTCTGTGAGGTGGTCAACCTCTACGACCCCGGCATCAGTGTTCACCCGATTCACCGCGTGCTGTTTAACGTCACGGATGCGTCGAACACGCTTCGTACGCTGGTGTCTATTCTGAACCGCACGGGACAGGAAGCGCATATGATGTATACGCGCGGCACACGCGCCGTCAAAAAAGACGGGGTGCACACAATTCTGTTCGAATCAAAGATGTCCAAAGGGCATATTGAGGTTCAAAAGCCAAAGCATCCGCTCGTCAGCCAAACGCTGACCGAGGCATTGGATCAGCTTGCCGAAGAGATGCCAAGAGTGATTGTGGATTATATTCACGGAGACGATGAGTTTCACGAACACACGAAAACACATGCGTGCCTTGGGTTTTTCATGGAGCCCATGCATAAGGACGAAATCTTCGATAACGTTATCCAGTACGGCGTTTTGCCCAAAAAGTCGTTTTCGTTAGGACTGGCTGAAGAGAAGCGGTATTACTTTGAATGCCGCCTGCTAGTTGAGGCGGACGATGACGAGCCCGAAGCGGAGGCCCCTGTGCAGCAGGAACGAACCGATCTGTCGGATGCGGAGCCCGATGAAGCGGCGCAAGAAGCCTACATGGAACCGTCGGAAGACGCGGTTTATGACGAAGAAGATGACCATGCCGCGCGCAAGCCGCGCCGGGGACTATTCGGACGAAAGCGGGATTAATTGATGAAGGTATGCAAATTTGGCGGCAGCTCATTGGCGGATGCCAGCCAGTTTAATAAGGTCAGACAGATTATCGAAGCGGACCCTCAGCGCGTTTTTATCGTGCCGTCGGCACCCGGAAAACGCAGCGCCGACGACACAAAGGTGACGGATCTTTTGTACACGTATCATGCGGCTGTGAACTCCGATAACAACGGTGACTCGATATTCGAAGAGTTAAGAAAGCGTTTCACATCGCTTCGCGATGATTTGGCGCTCAGCACGGATATTGAATCGGAACTCGACACGATTTATCACAACGTCAAGAACGGTGCAAGCGTGGATTATACGGTCAGCCGAGGGGAATACCTGAACGGCATTTTGATGGCCGACTATCTCGGCTTTGATTTTATCGATCCGGCTGAGGCGATTTTCTTTAACGCGGACGGCGTTTATGAATCGGAAAAGACACGGACGGTGATGCGCGGACGGCTGCGGCATACGAAGCAGGCCGTGATCCCCGGTTTTTACGGCAGCATGCCAGACGGGCAGATCAAAACATTTTCACGTGGCGGCTCGGATATCACGGGCGCAATCGTGGCAAGATCCGCGCGGGCGGATGTATATGAAAACTGGACGGATGTATCCGGCGTGCTCATGGCCGACCCGCGTATCGTGGAGAACCCAAAAGTCATCAAGAAGATCACCTACCGTGAGCTTCGTGAGCTTTCTTACATGGGGGCTACCGTGCTGCATGAGGACGCGATCTTCCCGGTGTTTAAGGCAAACATCCCCATCAATATCAAAAACACAAACAACCCGGACGACCCGGGGACGATGATCGTGCCGAACGTCAATGACGATGACACGGATATCATCACGGGCATTGCGGGCAAAAAAGGCTTTTCGGTTATCGCCGTTGAAAAAGCCAATATGAACGCCGAACTCGGCTTTGGCTGCCGCATGCTGACTGCGCTGGAAAAGAACAATATGCGGTTTGAGCATATGCCGTCGGGTATCGATACACTGGGCGTCGTACTGGCCAACAGCGAAATTGAAGGCAAGCAGCCGCAGCTGCTCGACGACGTGTATAACCTTTGTGAACCGGATTCACTCGAGGTGTTTCGCGGCCTTGCGCTTATCGCCACTGTGGGCCGCGGTATGATCAGCAAAGTCGGTGTGGCCGGGCGGCTGTTTACGGCGCTGGCTGAAAACAATATCAACATCCGCATGATTGATCAGGGCTCGAGCGAAATTAATATCATCGTGGGTGTGGATGAAAAAGATTTTGAGAAAGCGATTCGTGTTATATACAACGCTTTTTGCGGTTAAGGGACTATGCTATTAGATTCTCTGGAGGCGGTATTCGTCATATTTGTGATCATCGGTGCGGGGATTTTCGTATCATGGCGCAAATGGGTATCGCGCGAGACCGCCAAGGCGTTTCCCAAAATCATCATCAACTTATCGCTGCCGGCAACCATTGTTTACAGCCTGTATAACAACTTTTCTCAGCAACAGCTGCTTGACGCATGGCTGCCGCTGCTGATTATATTCGCAGCGGCGGTGACGGTTTTCTTTATCGCCAAAGCTTCTGCCTGTCTGCTGCGCATTCCGAGGCACCGCCGCGGTGTTTTTATTGTGGCCTTTGCCTTTTCCAACTCGAGCTTTATCGGTTTTCCGGTGGCGCGGGCGCTGTTTGGCGACGCGGGAATGCCGTACGCCGTATTTTACTTTCTTGCGGGCCATGTGACATTTTGGCTGATGGGCAACTACGCCATCGAGCGCGATGCGGACATAATCAAAGGTGAAGAACATCGGCCCAGCATCGGCAAATCATTAAAAAAGCTCGCGCAGCCGCCCACATTATCAACACTCATTATGTTTGCCTTGATATTGGCGGATATCAAGCTGCCGGATTTCATATTGACGACGGCCAAATATATCGGCGATCTCACAACGCCTCTGTCGCTTATATTCATCGGATGCATGATATACAATATGGGGCGCTCCGGAATGAAGTGGGAAAAAGGGCTGCCCCCCGTGATTCTGGGCCGCTTTGTGCTGGTGCCCGTGGTATGCTATGCGCTCTGTACGCTGGGCTTTGCGCTTTTTGCGCCTGTGCTGACGGCTGACCATATACTGATGAGAGAGGTATTTGTGGTGCAGATCGGCCTGCCCACGATCATGCAAACGGCGATTTGTGCGGAGGTTTACGGCGCGGACACTGAGTTTGCCACGAAATGCGTCTTTTTCACCACAGCCCTGTCACTCATCACAATTCCCGCATTTATGCTACTGCTGACGGCAGCATAATCACACGCCGCTTTGCTTTGATATGCGGATGTTGTACTCGTACATGTCCGTGCGGTAGGCGGCGCGCTCATAATAGAGCGTGGTGCCGCTGACTGAATAGTATAAGCTATTCACCCTGAGCACCGGTGTCTGGCGCGTGATGCAAAGGTCTTCCTGGAGGCGCGTCCCCGGCAGGTCTGCCGTCATTGAACTGTCCGCACTTAAGATTTTATGGCCGTATACATCTGTCATGAGACTGTAGAGTGAGCCCAAAAGGTCGCTGCGGCGCAGCCCCGGGCAGATGTGCGTCGGTATAAATATCTCTTCCAGCGCCACGGGCGTACCGTCGGCCAAACGAATGCGCACGGCGCGGTACACATCCGCTTTGGAGCCAAGGGCATCCGCGGCCGCAACCGGCGGTTCACAGACGGTGAAAGAATTCACCTTGGTTTCGGGTTTCAGGCCCCTGAGTTTTACAGTCTCGGTAAAGCTAGAGATATTACGCTGCTGCATTCTGGGTGCCGATACGAACGTGCCGCGGCCCTGCTCGCGGTAAAGCAACCCCGCTGTCACGAGCTCCGTGAGCGCCTGACGTACTGTCATGCGCGCAAGACCGTGTGCGGCGGCAAGATCTCTTTCGGAGGGCAGCTTATCGCCGGGTGCGAGCTCTCCCTTTTCAATTTGGCTGCGTATCATTTCTTTAAACGTCACATAAACCGGCATTTTCTTTTTCTCCCGATATTTAACCAAAGCTTAGCACGTCACAGCAGGTCTGTAAATATTTGCGCTCGTTTCGGCACAAAATAGGCTTAATAACAGCGGTTGTACCGGCTGAAGGGAGCAAAGGGAATGAGAAAAATTTTTAGAAAAGTCGTGTTATTTACGCTCGTGCTGTGTATGATGACGGCCACGCTGACACTCGCGGCCTATACATACACCGTGAAATCGGGCGACACGCTTTCAAAGATAGCGGCCAACAACAATGTGACGCTCAGCAATCTGCTTGCGGCCAATCCGTCTATCAAGAACGCCTCTTTGATTTATGTGGGGCAGAAAATCACAATACCCACCACCAAATTTGTAAACTATACGGTGAAAAGCGGCGATACATTCTGGGGCATTGCGAGGAAATACGAAATCAGCGTGGACGAGCTCAAAAAGGCCAACCCCCAGATCACCAATATATCGGCGATATATGTCGGGCAGATCATCATGATTCCCGATACACAGTCACTTTCGAGCCATGAGCAGCAGGTGTTTGAGCTCGTCAACAAAGAGCGCGCATCGCGCGGGTTGCCTTTGTATAAGCTCAACACGGAGCTGTCGCGCGTGGCGCGCTATAAAAGCCAGGATATGATCGACAAAAAGTATTTCTCGCATACGTCGCCCACGTACGGGTCGCCGTTTGATATGATGCAAAGCTTCGGCCTCAAGTTCAGCGCAGCGGGCGAGAACATTGCGTACGGTCAGAAAACGGCGGCGGAGGTGATGAATTCGTGGATGAATTCGGCGGGGCACAAGGCGAATATCCTCTCGGAAGCGTACACGAATATCGGTATCGGCGTGGCGAAAACGTCAAGCGGGACATTGTATTGGACGCAGATGTTCATGAATCCATATTGATGGCAAGGACTGATTGATTCAGTCCTGCCCTGTCTTCACAGGTTGAATTAAAGGCGCAGTATGGTGCCTAGAAGAAAAAAAGAGACCTGTGTGCCCCGGAGGGGCATAGCGTTGTTTTTTTTGAACTCCTTCCGTCAAATGCCGGATTGAAATCCGACATTTGCCACCTCCCTCAATGAGGGAGGCAGGGGTGGCCCGCAATTTATAGCTTCTTCTGGATTGCGAGATTAGCATTGACCGGTTACGCGTATTGGTGCTGAAGAAAAGAGACCTGTGTGCCCCGGAGGGGCATAGCGTTGTTGTTTTTGAACTCCCTCCGTCAAATGCCGGATTGAAATCCGCCATTTGCCGCATCCCTCCAAGAGGGAGCCAGGGGTGACCCGCAATTTATAGCTTCTTCTGGATTGCGCGATTAGCATTGACCGGTACACGTATTGTTTATTTAAAAAAAGAGACCTGTGTGCCCCGGAGGGGCATAGGCCAATTTAAAAGCAGGGAGTGACTTCTTCGTCGCTCTCTGCTTTTTGCTTTCGGATTATCGGGTCTGCTGAGCAAGCAACTTATCTGCAGAGTGTGTTCGCGAGCTCGGCAAGCTGTATGAACTGTGCGCGGTAGCCGTCTTCATCCATCCCGCGAGAGGCCTTGGCGCGCTCGATCGCACTGTTAAGGCTCGCAGCGCTCTTGTACTCCGAGTTTTTGAGCACAAGCGCGAACTCTGCCACCGCCGACGCAAACACGAAATCGCTGTCGGGATTTTCCGTGACGTTGCCGATGCCCGCCATCGTGGTGAGCAGCTGACTTTCGCTGCTCTCAGGCTGCTTGTAGCGGAACTTGACGTACAGCCAGTCGTTTGCGGGTTTTTGTGTTTCGGGTTTTTTGCCGTCCTGAAAAACGAGCGGGTCAATGCTGTTCCACGCTTCGGTGGCATCCACAAGCACGAGTTCGTAGAACGCGGTGACGCAGTGCCCGGCACCCATTTCACCCGCGTCCTTTTTATCGTTGTTGAAATCTTCCGCCGCGAGCAGCCGGTTGTCGTACCCGACGAGCCGGTATTCCCTGACCGCTTTTGGATTGAACTCGACTTGCACCTTGACGTCTTTGGCGACGGTGAACAGCGTGGAACTCGCTTCGTTCACGAGCACTTTCTTCGCTTCCATCAGCGAATCGATATACGCATAGTTGCCGTTGCCCTTGTCGGCGAGCGTTTCCATGTGGTTGTCTTTTGTGTTGCCCGTGCCAAAACCAAGCACACTCAGGAAAATGCCGCTGTCGCGCTTGTTTTCAATCAGCGTTTCGAGCTGTTCGTCGGACGACGGGCCCACGTTGAAATCACCGTCGGTGCAGAGAATCACGCGGTTGTTTCCGCCTTCAATGAAGTTCTTTTCGGCCATCGCATATGCGAGCTCTATGCCTTCGCCGCCCGCTGTGGAGCCGCCCGCCGAGAGCCATCCGAGCGCGTTATTGATGGTTGTTTTGTCGTTGCCGGGGCAGCTGTCGAGCACGACGCCCGATGCCCCCGCATACACCACGATGGACACGCGGTCGCTCGCGGTCAAGCTTTCCGCGAGCATGCTCATGGCTGATTTGACGAGAGGCAGCTTATCCGGTTCGTCCATGGAACCCGAGACATCGAGCAGAAACACGAGGTTGCTTTTGGGCGCTTCGCCCCTGTCGAGCTCGGCCGCTTTGAGGGCTACCCGTGCGAGGTAATGATTGGGGTTCCACGGGCAATCGCTGATGGTGACGCCGACATTGACGGGATCGGAACCGTGCGGCGCAGGGTAATCATATGAGAAGTAGTTGATGCATTCTTCTACGCGCACCGCGTCGGCGGGCGGCAGCCATCCGTCGTTTAAGTACGACCGGATCTGGCTGTACGAAGCGGTATCCACGTCGATTGAGAAAGTGCTTAATGGGTTTTTGAGCGGGGAATAGAACGCGCTTTCCGTAAAGCTGCCGTACTCCTCGGTTCCGCTCGGCGCACTCTCATAAGGCGCTTCATAAGAGCCGTCGAACGCGAGGGATTCCTCCGCACAGGCCTCGGCCGATTCGGAGGGATACGCCTGCCCGGTATTTGCCGACGCGGCGGGAGCTGAGGGAGAGTAGGGTGCTTCAGACGGGGAATAGGCAGCCGGGGCCGCACAGCCTGCCAATACGCCGAATGTCATTATTGCTGCCAGCCATATCACAATTGTTTTTTTCATTGTTTTCATGAGGGGGTCCTCCTGTTTTGTTTTTACACACCAAAGACGAACGGTATTTGGAGGAAGTTCCGAAAGAGGGAAATAATACAAATTTACGTAATGGAATTAATGGTATTTGAAACAGAAATGTAAAAAAGCAGGCGGAAAGATGTGATAATATATAAACATTAGCCAAAAGATGAAAATACTAAAAAGGATAAACACTAAAAGTATTAAAAATGGAATACGAAATTCGCCATAAGTAAAAGAGGGTTTGCTATGAAAAAAATACTCATTGTGCTCCTAATTAGCTGTCTGCTGCTAATCTCTGCATGTAATCCAGTCGATCAGAATATCGAACCGACAAGAACGAAGGAGTTGGGAACAGAAGAGACAAGCAATGATGAAATTGAAGAAATAATATTTGAAAAAGATGACTATAGTAATAGACCGTGGAATTTGGACTTTACTTGTATACCTGATGCAAAAACAGCCGTTAAGGTTGCTGAGGCATATTTAAAAGTTGTTTTTGGCGAGAATACGGTCAATGAACAACAGCCGTTACATGCAGGTTTTGATGAAACACTAGGAATATGGGGAGTTTTCGGAACGGTGGATACTGCCGGGGGGAATATTGCTATTTATTTGGATATGAAAGACGGGAGGGTTTTGCTAATCACAATGGAAGAGTAACTGATGATATGATGAAAAGTCATATCTATCGCTTAATATTACTTAGTCCGATTCTGCTACACTCTCTCTTCTTCATTTAATCTTCAGCCAATTTGCTTGACACAACGAAAAAGCGGGCAGTTTTCTGCCCGCTCGCTAATGAATAATCCTTATTCGCTGATCAGCACAGCCTTTATGCGGCGCACACCCGCCGAGCTGCTCTGCTCCTTTTGAATCTCGAACCGGCCCAGTTCGCCCGTGTTGCCTGCATGCGGCCCGCCGCAGATTTCCTTGGAGAAATCGCCCGCGGAATACACCTTGACGATGCTGCCGTATTTGCTGTCGAAAATACCGATCGCGCCCTGATCCTTGGCTTCAGCGACGCTCATTTCTTCGCAGACCACCGGCATTTTCTTCTCAATCGCTTCGTTCACAAGGCGCTGTACCTCTTTGAGCTCGTCGTCTTCCACCTTGCGCGAGAACGCAAAATCGAAACGCAGACGATCCGCCGTGATATTGCTGCCGCGCTGCTCCACCTCGGTGCCGAGCACCTGCCGTAGCGCCGCGTGCATCAAATGCGTGGCCGTATGCAACCGCGCGGTGGCTTCGCCCGTATCGGCAAGGCCGCCCTTGAAGCGCTGCTCCGCGCCCGCGCCCGAAACTTCCTGATGCTTCTGGAACGCGGCTTCAAAGCCCTTTTGATCCACTTCAAGCCCGTGCTCGTGCGCAAGCTCCAAAGTGAACTCGAGCGGGAAACCGAACGTATCATAAAGATGGAACGCGTCCTGCCCCGAAATCACCTTGCCGTCAAGGCGCGCTTCGAGCTTTTCAAACTCCTTGAGCCCCTGCGTGATCGTGCGTGAGAACCGCTCTTCCTCGAGGTTGAGCTCGCTGATGATGCGGCTCTGATTCTGCCCGAGTTCGGGATATACGTCTTTATACTGGTCGATCACGGACTGCGCAATTTGCTGCAGAGACATGCGCTCAATACCGAGACGCAGCGCATAACGCACCGCGCGGCGGATCAGACGGCGCAGCACATAGCCTTGATCCACATTCGAGGGGGTTACGCCCCTCTGGTCGCCCATGATGAACGTGGCGCAGCGCACATGGTCCGCAATGATGCGGAACGCGCGCGTGGTTTCGGGATCATCGTTGTAGTTCTTGCCCGAAAGCTCGGAGATTTTCGCGAGAATGCCGGTGAACGCGTCGGTGTCGTACACGCTCTTTTTGCCCTGAAGCGTGGCGATGGTGCGGTCGAGCCCCATGCCCGTGTCCACGTTCTTCTGCGAGAGCGGTTCAAACGTGCCGTCCGCCGTCTTGTTGTACTGCATGAACACGTCGTTCCATATCTCCAGATATTTGCCGCACGAGCAGGCGGGGCTGCAGTCGGGCGAGCAGGCGGGAGCGCCTGTATCGATGAACATCTCGGTGTCCGGGCCGCATGGGCCGGTCACACCGGCGGGGCCCCACCAGTTGTGTTTTTTATCGAGGAAAAAGATATGGCTTGCCTCCACACCGAGGCTCATCCAAATCTCGGCGGATTCGGTGTCTTTCGGGGCATCCGCATCACCCGCGAAGCAGGTGAAGTAGAGCTTGTCCTTATCGATACCGAGCCATTCATCTGAGGTTAAAAATTCAAAGCTGTAGGCAATCGCTTCTTTTTTGAAATAGTCCCCGAGAGACCAATTCCCGAGCATTTCAAAGAACGTGCAGTGAGACGCGTCGCCCACCTCGTCGATATCGCCGGTGCGCACACATTTTTGCACATCGGTTAAGCGTTTGCCTTCGGGGTGCTTTGCGCCCAGAAGATACGGCACAAGCGGGTGCATGCCTGCCGTGGTGAACAGCACGGTGGGGTCGTTCTCGGGTATGAGTGACGCGGAGGGAATAATCTTATGGCCCTTCGACGCGAAAAAATCCAAATACATCTGCCGAAGCTCATTACTGGTCAGCTGTTTCAATGTTGTGTTTCTCCTTTTAAACGGTTTATGACAATTAAACATTATAGCAATAAAATGGACGCAAAACAAGGAAAAATAGCGGCTGTTGTGCACGCATTGGACGGTATCATTGATGGCTAATTCATTTTTCTATCTTTTTACGCTTATTGACGAAGGCGTTTGCGTTCATCTTGGCAACAACAGCGATGATGCCCACGGCAGACAGCACCGCGAAGCTTAAAAAACCCACCGGATAACCGAAGCCATCCACAACTGCGCCCATGAGTATCGGCCCGAGCGTCATGCCGATGCCGTAGATCGCCTGAAAAACGGCCATTGTGGTGGATCGGCTGCCTTCCTGCGCGCCCTCCATGGCGCAGGCCATCGCGAGCGACATGATGCCGCCGTTGGCAATGCCGCACACACCCTGAAGAATATGAAGCTGCCACATGGCGGTGCAAAACGGCAGACACACACAGTACACAACGAAACAGCCGAACAAGAAGATAAACATCGCTTTGTTGCTCCATCTTTTTGCGTAGCCGACCATCAGGGAGGCCGCCACAGAGAGCATAATAAATATGATCATGCTCAGCGCAAGCTCAAAATCGGTGGCGGACAGCAGCTTGGCATAGGATGTTGTGAACGACATCGATGTTGAAAAGACCACCGCCTGCATCAGCAGGCCAAGAAAAGAAAAGAACAGCAGAGACGGGTTTTTGAGTATGCGTACTAAATCGATTTTCCCTGTCTCTTTGTGCACGGGATTTGATTCCTTGATGAAAAGCAGTGTGATAATCCCGCAGGACGCGGAGATGATGCTGGCGGCAAAAAGCAGCGTCATGCCGAGGTTGCTGCTGATATAGGCGCTCGCGATAAAACCGAGAAAAATGCCGCCGTTGTTGCCCGCAATCGAGAGACCCATGGCTTTTTTAAGCTCATTTGGCTCAAACAGCGACGAAAAAAATACGGTGACAGAGACCCAGGTTGCCGATGTGATACCTGTAATAAAATTGGCAGCGAGAAACGCGGCGGGCGACGGAAACAAGATTCGGATGGACGATGACACCGCTGCGCAAATGAGGCCGATGAGAATCAGCTTTTTCTGCCCGGCTTTCCTGTCGGCAAAAATACCGATAGGGATACGCAGCAGCACCTGGGCAAACCCGTAAGCGCCCACGATGATGCCGACAAACGATGACGCGGCGCCGAGAGAGAGCAGATACGGCGTATGATACGGGATATAGACATACTGCGCAAACCAGAAAAACAGAATCATGATGATCAGGAGTGTTTTGGTGACGGATTTTTGCTGCATAGCTGACTCCAGTCTGTTGTCGATATGATGGCCGTTATTTATTCTATCCGTCTGCAACGCATTTTGCAAGCCAGCCACGCGACTGATATCAACGGATCGACAGGTTATTGACATATACTGAGAGGATGACATATACTAGATAACGAGACGAGAGAGAATGCATAGAATGAGTTGAGAAGAGCGATGTTATTCTTGACGACTCAAAAATAACAAGATTAGAGGAGACGAGTCATGAGAAAATCCATCCCAAACAAAGTTTATCTTTCCGAAGACGAATTACCCAAGCAGTATTACAACATCATGGCAGATATGCCGAATAAGCCGCAGCCGTATCTTCATCCGATGACGCAGCAGCCTGCCGCCGCATCCGATTTGGAGCCGCTTTTTGCCAAGGCGCTGATCGAGCAGGAGATGTCGGCCGAGCGGTATATTGACATTCCCAAAGAAGTCAGGGATATCTACGCCAAGTTCCGTCCGTCGCCGCTCGTACGCGCATACGGGCTCGAAAAAGCGCTCGATACGCCCGCCAAAATCTATTACAAATACGAAGGCAACAACCCGTCGGGCAGCCACAAGCTCAACAGTGCCGTGCCGCAGGCTTTTTACAACAAGATAGAAGGCATTAAACGTTTGTCCACAGAGACGGGCGCAGGGCAGTGGGGCAGCGCGCTTTCCATCGCGTGCGCAATGTTCGGCCTTGAGTGTGCCGTGTATATGGTACGTGTGTCGTATGAGCAAAAACCATACCGCAAAACGCTGATGCAGACATACGGCGCGAACGTGGTCGCGAGCCCGTCGAACTTAACCAACGCGGGGCGCGCCATACTCGCCAAACACCCGCATTCGCTTGGCAGCCTCGGCATCGCAATATCCGAAGCCGTGGAAGACGCCGCGATGAGAGAGGATACGCATTATGCGCTCGGCAGCGTATTGAACCACGTGATTCTGCACCAGACCATCATTGGTCTTGAAGCCAAAAAACAGTTTGATCTGATTGACGAATACCCGGATATTATCATCGGCTGCAACGGCGGCGGGTCCAACTTCTCAGGCTGCTCGTTCCCGTTTATTCATGAGACGCTGACGAAAGGCACCAAGACCGACTATGTCGCCGTCGAACCCGCGGCCTGCCCCAAGCTGACTAAGGGCAAGTTCGCGTACGATTACGGCGATACAGCCAAAATGGCGCCCATCGCGATGATGTATACGCTCGGGCACGATTTCATTCCCGCCGGTATCCACGCGGGCGGTTTGCGTTACCATGGCGATTCCGCGCTGCTCTCACAGCTTTATCACGACGGCTATGTGAAGGCGGCGGCGGTGCAGCAGACGGATGTGTTTAAAGCGGCGGTGCAGTTCGCGAAGAGCGAAATCATACTGCCCGCACCCGAATCGGCACACGCGATTGCGTATGTGATTGAGAAGGCGCTCGAATGCAAAGAATCCGACGAAGCCAAAACGATATTCTTCAACCTTTCGGGCCACGGCAATTTTGACCTTGCGGCGTATGAGGAATACCTTGCGGGCAACCTTGAGGACTTTGAGTACACCGACGAAATGTTGTGCCAGGGGCTTTCCACGGTACCGGCAATCGGCTGAAACAACACCTATGAGGCGGCTGCATTTCGCAGTCACACAGGATAGGAAAAACTTAATGGGCCTCACAATCCACCCTTTCTGGTTTTTAAGCCGTTTTCTCTCCCCCGGTCACCTATTGGTGACGCAGTCGGCGGAGGGGGATGGTAATCGGGTTTCTGACACTCTGGGCGGCTGCATATCGCAGCCGTTTTTTTGTTTGGGCATCGATTGACAAATACAAAATCTCCCGTTAAAATTACCAGTAGTCATTACCAGCGGTAATGAAAAAGGGGGATAGCGATGCAATCTGAAATTATACTGAGACCTATGGAGATCGGTGACGCACAGCCGGTGATGGATATTTTCAACCATTATGTGGAGCACAGCTTTGCGGCCTATCCGCAAACGCGTTTGCCCGAAGCATTTTATACCGCACTGATGGCCTCATACCAGGGGTATCCGAATGCGGTGGCGGTGGACGGAGAAAAAGTGGTGGGGTTTGGCGGTCTGCGCGCTTACAGCCCGATAGCCACGTTCTCGCATACGGCGGAGATCTCTTATTTCTTAAGCCCCGATTATGCCGCCAAGGGACTCGGCACATTAATGCTGGCGTACTTTATCAAAGGAGCCAAGGAAAAGAATATTGAAACGCTGCTTGCCAGCATCAGCTCGCTCAACGAGGCCAGCCTTGCGTTTCACCGCAAGCATGGGTTTGCTGTCTGCGGTACGCTTAAAAGCATAGGGCGCAAAAACGGCGTGACGTTTGATGTGGTTTATATGCAGAAAATGATTTGAGGAGATCAAATGGCAAAGGGCATCAGCAAAGACCGCGTGATTGAAACGGCGCTGACACTCATCGATCAAGGTGAAACGAAGATCAACTTCCGCGATATCGCGCGCGAGCTCAATTGCGCTCACACAAACCTGTATAACTACTTCGATTCGTTTGACGCGCTGCTTTGGGAAGCACAGGAAACGATTATGCTGCGGCTGCAAAGTGACATTGAAAATGGCCTCAACAGCGCTGCGGAGCCGGAAGCAAAGCTTGCCGCTTTTTTTCGCGCCTTTGTGGATTTCTATCTGGCACACAAGGGATGGTTTGCCCTCGCTTGGTTTGCGTCGCTTGGCAGCCCGCGGCCCAAGCACCATTATGACCTGACAGTGAGCACTGTGGATGACATGATTCAATCCCTCTCGTCGATCTCACGCCAGATGAGCGGGAAAACCGTGAGTGAGGAAGAGATGCGGTTTATGCTGCATAATGTGCACTGCTATATCATCGGCGAGCTGTCCATCTATTTTTCGGGGCGGAGCCTGCTGCGGGATGAAGCACAATTCAGAACGCACGTGAACACACAGGCAGCGAAGATGATGCTGGCCATGCTGTTGTCAGCGGAATAAAAAAAGCGGCTGATATGCCGCTTTAAGACTATGGTTATAAGAGCACGCTGATCAGGCTTTCATCGTCATTCTCAACAAACTGCGTATAGGCCGAAACGAATCCGCTGTACGCCGAAATGGCGTTTTTCGTTTTGGTATCGCCGGTGGACGGCGTGCCGCTGAGCGCTTCTTTCACCTTCTGCGCATTGGCAGTGCTCGTATCAAGAATGCTGAACATATCAGTATCGCCCGCCATCAGGCTGACCACATTGCTGGTCGGAGAACCGCTTGTGCCCGTATTTTTGATTTGGCTGAGCTTAAGAAGATCCTTTGCGTAGCCGGATATGCTGCCGATTGTGCTGAAATTCGAATCACTGGTCAGCGCATCAAACGCCGTGTTTATATCCGCAACATTGAATTTTGCTTTGGACACAGCCGAAGAATCCACAGCATGTGCTTTGTAAGCATCGCTGTTGGTCAGGGCGTGTATGTTATAATACGACTTTGACAGACTGGAGACTGTGAGACTCATAGCATCATCCCCTTCTGTAAACGCTGATTAATTCGAAACGCCGTCCTGACGGCTGCTTCCGCGCTCTGCTGTGACTGAAATCTCAAAATAGCGCTGCTATTCCTCGATTTCGCTCCGTGCAGCGCACGAAATCCTCTCGTCAATCCGTCATTCCTCATTTAATCATTGTTGACTTCTGACATGTATTATAACACATGATTTAACAAAATGATCTATTCAGCGATATTTTTTTTGCTTCTGTGGCGGCTCAGCAGCGCAATCATCAGACATATGAGCGCGAGAGCGCTGTAGGCAACCGGCTGATAAAAAGAGTAAACGCCCCACAGGTGAAAAACGTTGCTGATGAGGCCCCAGACGATGCCGGGGACCAGCGCAAACAGCACGGGAGCAAACTTGTTATCGAGCACTCTGCTGGATGTGAGCAGCGCGAACACAAATATGATGAACGCGGTGTACTGAAGGTCCGCCGCCGATGTGGCGGTCTGAAAGCGCACAAGCAATACAAACCCGGCTGCCGCCGCAATTTCAGCACTGGCCAGATATGCGAACATATATGACACCGTGGTATGAGTGCTGTCTCTATCCGCTTGCGGTTTTCCGATTCTGGTCAGCAAATGATAGAGAAAGCCGAGTATAAAGACGGTGCCGAGCAGGGCGAGTATGCCGACGATGCTGGTAGACCCAAAATATTCGATTCTGCCGGTAAACTGGGCACTGAGCATCTGGCCTTGGGTTAATGCCGTGCTCACACCGCCGACGACGAGGCCGGAGGCCAGCGTCACGATGAAAGCGGGTGTTTTAAAAAACACCACCGCAAAACCGTTGATAAGGCCGAGCAGCAGAGCGGCAGACGCCGCAAGCAGCACACCGCTCACGGCGGAACCGCCCAACAGCATTGTCTGGGCAATAACAACAGAACTCATGGCCATACAGGGGCCGATTGAGAGATCAAGCCCTTGCGCACGCGTGGTCAGCGTCGCCGCGATGGCAATCAGAGAAAAAAGAGCGCACTGCTTGACTGCGTTCATTAAATTGTTGTATGCAAAAAACTGCGGCGTGATCACACTTAAAAAAACCGCTGAGCACACCAGCAGCAGTGCGAGGATCAGCCCCATACCTGTATTGACAAACGTATGAGGACGGATTGTCTCGCCGATTTGCGGCCGGGTGTTTTTTTTGTTTTTGGTTGTATAAACCGGCTCGTCCACGGGCTCCGCTTCTGGAAAAACGCCGCGGTAAGGCAAAGGCGGAGCAGCCTGTGACGCGCCTTGAAAGGCGGGGGCCATCGGCTGGGCATTGGTGAATTGGGACGCTGTCATTGGCGGGGAATCCGTGAGCGGATCCGAAGCGGGGATATCCGAAAATGACGTGACCGCTTCAGCGTATGCGGTTGCTTCCGGCTGCGGTGTCTCCATCAGCCTTTGGCCGCAAACAGTGCAGAATAAAGCATCGTCGTCCGAGTCTTTTCCGCAATGGGTGCAATATTTCATGTTCTCACCTCATCATCGTTGTGCTTGTCCTGAAACGACTATAGGCTTTGAACGGATGAAAATGCAAGTGAAACCGCCGTATCCGACAAAAATACAAAAGAATCGAAGTTATTTGTCATACAGGGCACAAATAAAAAGCGCGGCAGGTCACAGCTTTATTGCTATTCTCAGTTCCCGGCTTGGGGACAGGCGGGGAGGAAGGTACAAAGCTTCAGAGCGAGCGGCTGCTTTTAAACGGCCTTTCCGCCATCTGCCGGTGACAGCCCTTCTTTCTCGCGTTTGGACCGTTGTATCTAGGGTTGCTTAAAAAATGCTTTATGGCTTAACCATGGGATTCCTCTCCCGCTCCGCTCCATCGGAATGACATTAGTTGCTTGGCCGTTCCCTATGATGAGTGTTTAGATCGGCTATTTGAGCGTGAAGGGCAGGATGTTGTCCGTGTTGCGGTGAGCAAAAATCCAGCCATTGAGCTTACTCAAGTTATAAACCACCGACCACTGTAGCTTATCGTCACTGCCATCGTAACAACCGATTTTCGTGAGCAGGCTGAGCGCCTGATCTTCAGTCAATGTGCCGCCGTTATTCTTAATGGTTTGCATCACCGTATCGTAACGGTCAAACTCGGTATACCCTTCACCGATGTTGAGCCCGTTATAGGCGATAAAGTTGGACGCAACCTGATAATCCTTATCCGGCTTAACCGTTCGGAGCGCGCCGTCCCAGTATTCCACAATTACCGACTGGCCCGTCGCGTCAGCGATCAGGTAATGGCAGTCCACATCGGCTGAGAAATAGATGTTGTATTTTTTGAGCAGTTCCACTGCCTCGTCCACACTCGCCGCTTTGTCTAGCACAAGGCGGATAGCCGTGGTGGTGTTGAGCGTGATTTTGCTCTCATCATAATCCAGCGAAGCTTCGGGTACCGCGAGCAGCGCGATCGCGACGCCTTTTTCATTGACGCCGTCAAACGGCAGGTACGGCGCGGCGAGCACGAGGAACGCGCCTAAACCCTCGGGCAGATTATCTTTTGAATAACCCGCAAAAGTTAAGTTCACCGTGGAGACCGAGGCATAGCCGTTCTGCGGCGTGGTTTTCACCTGCAGCGAGGGCGTGTAGTCAAAGTCGAAATTGCGGCCGAAAATCACATCGCCGTTCTCATTGTGCGTGACGAAGGCCGTGCAACCGTTGCCCGTCACACCAAGATCGATCGGCAGGCCCTTTAAAAGCCGCTTTGTGACGAAGGCTTCGATATCGCCGTCGTTCTTCGCGCCGACTTTGAGAAAATCGTCAAAGCCGTAGTCGCCGAAATATGTCATGGTATACATCGGATAATTATCTGCCTTTTTGAGCGTGGCAAGGCTGCGCAGCTCGTTGAAAAAAAGGCCGGCCGCCGCAAAAACCGCGACAACGAGGAAACAGCCAAGTATGATTAGTATTCTCGATATTATTCTTTTCATAGTGACCTCTGATTTGGAGAATATTTGTAGTATAACAGAAAACAATCAAAATCAAAATCCTCTTCACCGAGGCAAAGAGGATTATATTGGTTTATAAGTATGGTATTTTAATCGTTATTCCGCGGGCTTCTGCTGTGGCTCAGGGGCATCCTGCTTGGCCTGAGCACTCAGCTTATCCTGTTCACGCTGTTTGTCTTTGCCGAGATATTCGGGCAGCTCCATGCCGGCCATATCAAAAAGCTCGTTCATGGGCGGCAGGCTCTTCATGAGACCGGAGAGAAAGTTTGCCGTGGACGATTCACCTTTGCCGTTTCCGCTGTCCCACACCGTTACCTTGTCGATCTTCAAGTTCTTAATGGCTTCCACCTGTACCTTAACGATCTCTTCCATTTTATCGGCAATCATCATGCGCACCGCCGCGTTGGCATCGCCCTCAGCCGCGCCGATGATCTGCTTAAAGCCTTCGGCTTGTTTGGTCAGTATCTCATTGATACCTTTGGCCTGTGCCTGCATCTTGGCAAATATCGCGTCGGCTTCGCCCTTGGCCATTCTTCTGAAACGCTCGGCTTCGGCTTCGGCATCAATTTCCGCCTTCCTCTTGGCAATTTCGGCCTGAACAATAATATCGGCTTCCTTGGAGGCCTGCTCGCGGCTGGCTCTTTGGCGTTCCGCCTCTTCTTCCGCCGCGTATGCTTCCTGCAGCGCTTTGGCCGTCTGCACCTTTTCGGCGGCTGTCGCGCGTCTTAAAGCCTCGGCTTCCTTCTCTCTGCGCAGCGCGTCCGAGTTGGCGACCGTGATCTTCGCCGTATTTTCGCCCTCTATCGCTTCGGAATTGGCCTGTGCCACGTTGATTCTTTCATCCTTCTGGGCCACCGCCTCGCCGATGGAGCCATCCCTGTTCTTCTCAGCGACGCTCTTTCTCGCGTCGTTAATCGCCTTGGCTGCGGCTTCTTTACCGAGAGCCTGTATATAGCCCGATTCATCGTTGATATCCGTGACGTTCACGTTGATGAGCCGGAGACCGATTTTTTTCAATTCCGTTTCCACATTGCGCGAGACTTCCTCCAAAAAGAGATCTCTGTCCGTGTTGATCTCTTCAATATCCATCGTCGCGACGACGAGACGCAGCTGGCCGAAAATAATATCCTTGGCAAGCTCCTCAACCTCATCGAGGCCAAGCCCCAGCAGACGTTCCGCAGCGTTTTGCATCACGCCGGGCTCCGTGGAAATACCGACCGTGAAACGGGAGGGAACATCGATGCGGATGTTCTGTTTGGACAGCGCGTTTTTGAGATCGACCGTGATGGATATCGGCGTGAGGCTCATAAACTGGAAGCTCTGAAAAACGGGCCAGATGAACGCAGCACCGCCGTGCACGCATTTCGCGCTAGCGGTTGCGCCGTTGGCTCCCCGCCCAACCTTACCATAAACCACAAGAATTCTGTCGGATGGGCATTTTTTGTAGCGCGTTAAAATGGCGATGAATGTCGTGAAGAGAATCACGACCACAATGACGACGATGAGCAATACATCCATGAAAATTCTCCTTTATTTTTTTACGATGAGCGTGTTCCCAGTAAAACCGACAACGCGAACAGTTGTGCCTGTCGGAATTTTCAGTTCTTCGTCTGTAATGGCTTCGGCTTCAACAAGCCGCTCCTGAAACGCCACCATCACTTTGCCTTTGCCGCTGCGCAGCGGGGGAATGGGCAGATACACATCGGCATTGAGCCCCATGGCGTTCGCATACTGCAGATTGCCGCTGGCCTGCATGCGCTTCATCGCGTAAAACATCAGCCCGATGAGCAGCATGGCAAGCAGCCCGGCTGCCGCCGAAATGATAATTTCGAGCACGGTGCCCAGAGAAGAGCCGCTGATGGCATAACCCGTCCATCCGAATATGCAGAAAAAGGCGACGAGGCCGCGTACCGTGAAAAAGCGGAAGCCCGCCGCGCTCACATCATCGCCATGGCCGTCAGCATGCGCATCCATATCAGCATGGGCATCGATACCGGCATCCGAATCGGCACCCGTGTCCATATCCGAATCATGCCCGAGACCGATAATTGTGAGGATCACTTGTATCACCAGTATCACAGTAAAGGGAACTGCCGCAAAAAGAAACATATGCTGCAGGGCGCTGAGTGCATTCCACCATTCTGTCATTGATCACCTCGACATTTTTACATATTATAACACGATCAGCCAAAAACCGATAGTGTTAAATGAGATGCATTTTGGTTAAAACGTATTGAATAAACAGATATCTCAATATATGTTTGGTACAATCCGGTTATGTTCGCCATGGGCCGCCGCAGGCGCGGTGCAGTTCCTCGGTTAAATGGAACCATCGCATCGTGTCGTTTCGCTCGGGATAGAATTCGTAAAATTCGCTTTTGTAGAACGTATAGAACCGTGAGATATCCGTGCACATACCGTAAGTGGGCACCATCCCTGTCGGAACAGAGAACGCAAACGGCTGCCCGTGTTTGGTGCCTTCAAACTTAAGGCCCTCGCGCGAAAGCGACAATATGCCTTCACCCGCAATCAAAGAGGTGGCGCCTTTTTTGAGCCGCTTATACAGCGGCAGCACGCCGAGCTTCACGCGTTCGCTGAACGAAAAACAGCTGTCAGAGACCTCTGCTTTTGCTTTTTCGCGCTGCAGCTGATACCAGTGGGAGATTGTATCGGGAATCAGACAGGTGTCGTCAAGCGGCACGAGATCATAGTATTCGTTGACGGTGGCACCGTTGCCGCACGTTTCGCATCGTATCGTATTGCCTTGCGTGCGCATTGAATACGCTTCACCGCATTTGGGACAGAGGTATAAAAGGTTGTGCAGGTTCTTGGCCATTTCATCTTTGCCGTTATATTTCACCCTTGCCTGCTTGTTCCATAAATAATCGTCGTGCGCGAGCTCGCGGTTCAGCACGTCCTGTATCTCGTCCGCGCTCATTTCGCTGAGCTGTTCGGGTGTGAACAGCTTGTCTACCACAACTTCGACACGGCCCGGCCGCTGGTCGAGGCAGTGCTTGGTGTTGGTCATGTAGCCGCCAGCGATTTTGGTGACATACACCGTGACACCGAGGTATTTCAGCAGCTTTCCGCTGCCGATGGCGCACGGCTGGCCGCCGCCCGATATTGAGCTCATGCCTTCGGGAAACAGGCAGATGCGCCCGCCCCCGCGGATCACGCGGATGATCTCTTTGACCGCGTGCGGGTCGGGTACGAAGTTACGTTTGGGGATGGTATGCATCAGCGCGAATATCGGATAGAGATGCGAGCGAAAAAACTCGTTGTAGCCCACCACATAATTGAGCCGATGCGGCAGCACGGCAGGCGCGGTATAAAGATAGTCCACGCGCGACGCGTGGTTGCTGATCAGGATATACGGATTCTTGTCTTTGCTCGGGCGCACGTTGAACGTAAACTTTATGCCGAGCTTTTTGTTGAGCGCGAGCCGCCATATGTTGATGAGTATGAGATAGATAAGTGCGGGTGGTTTTCTGGTGCGTTTGAGAGCCAGTTTCTGCTGGAGTGTACGCTTTTGCTTCATGGTCCGCTCCTTGCGTGTATTTTTGATGGTATTATACCATTCGGCTGGGCGGTTTGTGTATGGGTTCGGCGGTTTTTGTCGAACAGCTGTAAAACATACCTTTTGCCCCCTGCGTGCCTGCCGGACTGTCAGTAAAAATGACTTTATATATACATGATACGCTTTAATAATGTTTATGCATGTGCCGAAGTTGTGCTGAGGCAGACGGGTGTCTGACCCCGGTCACCACCGCTCGGGGGAGTGTGGAATATTGATGCCATCCCTTTGACTCATAAACGGCGTTTCATAAACACATCGGCGACGGGGTTGTCGTTATACCGCGCTGTTTTGGTAAACCCGAGCTTTTTATACAGCGCGATGGCGGCCTTACTTTCCGACATTGTATCAAGGTAGATATCCATATAGCCTTCATTCATTGCGAATTCTATTGCGTGGCGCGCCAGCCGTTCGCCGCAGCCGTTGCCGTGATAGTGTTTGAACACGAACAGCGTTTTTAACTCGCACGCTGTTTTGTTGATTTCGCTTATTCCCACAGTCCCTGCAAGGCAGCCGTCAATATAAAGGCACCAAAACTTCTTATAGTAACGCTCGATGGCCTTGAGTTTATAATGCCGGCCTTCCGGCTCAAAAATCCGGTGAGACTCGGGAAGGCAGACTGTGAGAAAAGCTTGGACGCGATTTTGATCATCTGCGTTAAAGGGCCGGATTTCAATCATCATTTCACCTCTGATACAGAGTTTTGTGCGAGAATTCATGAACCTGTATAATAGCAATCCTGCGTCCACTTTAACGGGTTCTCATCGATGTATTGCCAAATTTGCTCGTAATCCTGTTCATCACGGATAATATGCTCATAAAACGATTTTTGCCAAATACATGTCCCAGCTTCTTTTGAAACGGCACCCTTATATTGCTGTATGATACGAGAAATCGTAGGGGCGTCCATGGGACGCCCGTCAGGATTGGTTTGGTATATACCTATCAGTATATGGACATGATTGGGCATAATCGTGTATTTATCAATGTGGACGGTGGGATAGATTTCAGGGATTTTATTGATTAGTTTTTCAGCAATGAGACCGATGCGCGACAGCTCAGGCTGCTTGGGCGGGCGATCCATGATCGCCCCTACGTTCCAGAAGAGATGCTGTTTCTCCTGAGTACATACTGTAATGAAGTAAACACCATTTTGAGTGTAATCATATTTTTCGAGGCGTATGGATTTTCTTATAGGTGGCTTCATGGGGCACCTCCAAATCCATAAATCGTAGGGGCGTCCATGGGACGCCCGTCAGGATTGGTTTGGTATATACCTATCAGTATATGGACATGATTGGGCATAACCGTAAATTTTTCAATGTGAACGGTGGAATAGATTTCAGGGATTTTATTGATTAGTTTTTTAGCAACGAGACCGATGCGCGACAGCTCAGGCTGCTTGGACGGGCGATCCATGATCGCCCCTACGTTCCAGCGCGGAACCTCCAAATCCATTATTCGTAGGAGCGTCCATGGGACGCCCGTCAGTATTTACGTTTGGGAATCATAGATTCACCTCTTGCAACATTCATATTCCTATACAATCATTTGTAAGGGCGGGTTTCAAGGGTCTGCCCCTTAGGGTATGTCCGCCTTTTAATATTTGATTTGATTAATGATGCAGAAACGCCCCGATTCTCTCGGCTGCGGTCAGTATGCGGTCGTCATTCTGCACAAGCGCGATGCGCACATAGCCCTTGCCGCAGCTGCCAAACGCGCTGCCCGGCACCACAAGCACGCCTGTTTCGCGCATGAGCCGCTGCACGAACCCCACATCATCGGTGCCGAAGGAATCCGGTATCTTCGCCCATACGAACATTGTCGCGCGCGGCTTGTCAATCGGCCAGCCGTGCGACGCAAACGCGCTGATCAAAATATCACGGCGTTTTTCGTACGCGGCGGAGGTATCGCGCACAACGCAGGCATCGCTTTGCAGCGCACAGATACCCGCCTTTTGTATGGGCAGAAATATGCCGTAATCCGTGTTGGATTTTAATTGCTTGAGCGCGCAGATATAGTCTGCATTGCCAACGCAAAACCCGAGCCGCGCGCCCGCGTACCCATACGACTTCGACAGCGAGTTGAACTCCGCGCCGATTTCTTTGGCGCCCTGATGCGCGAGAAAGCTGCCCACGCGCAGTCCGTCGAAAGCAAGCTCGCTGTACGCGTTGTCGTGAATCACGAATATATCGTACTGCTTTGCAAACGCAATCAGTTCGTCGTAAAACGACGGCGGCGCAACTGCGGTTGTCGGGTTGTTCGGGTACGAGACGATCATGAGCTTTGCGCGCCTGGCCACAGCTTCGGGGATATCTGCAAAATCAATAATAAATCCGTTCTCGGGCCTCTGGGGCACGCGGAACACCTCCGCACGCGCGAGTGCCGCGCCTGTGAAAAACGCCGGATAGCACGGATCCTGCAGGATGACGGTGTCGCCCGGGTCAATAACGGGCAGGCAGCAGTGCGCAAGCCCCTCCTGTGTGCCGAGCACCGCGCATACCTCGGTGTCCGCGTTAAGATCAACGCCGTAGCGCGTTTGATACCAATCGCATGCCGCTTGCCGAAGCTCCGGAAGGCCGTCAATCGCATATATGTAGCTGTCGTCTTTGAGCGCCTCATCCGCAATGGTTCGCTTAATCGTCTCGGTGGGTGGTATGTTGGGCGTACCCACGCTTAAGTCAATCACGTCCATGCCGTTTGCGGTCAGTTTTGCTTTTTCCCTGGCAAGCTCGGTGAAAATGCCCGAAGACAAGTCGTTCATCAAAGAAGATAATTTCATTGCTTTTTGGCGCGCAAACGCCTTTCCTCCTGTGCTTTGCGGATTGTTTACTGCCCGATTCCGGTGTACACCATGCCGCGCGCCGTATCGAGCGTGACCGTGGTGCCGTTTTTGAGTATGCCCGTCGCGTTTTCGGCGTCGCAGAGCACGGGGATACCCAGTGTGAGCCCCACGATGACGGCGTGAGAATCCACGCCGCCCTGTTCCGTGATGATGCCGGACGCTTCTTTTAAAAGATCCATCAGCGCGTTGCTCGTATGCGGAATCACGAGGATATCGCCCGGCTCGAAAAACGCGCGAGCATCATGCTCGTCTTTGGCAACGCAAAGCTTGCCGCTGATCGCCATGTTGTTGTAGCCTGTGCCCTTCAAAAGCACGTTGCCTACAATATGAACCTTTAACGTGTTGGTGGTACCGCTGATGCCGATCGGCACACCCGCCGTGATCACCACCACCTCGCCGTGGTGAACAAGCCCTGTGGATCTGGCCCGCTCGACGGCGTGTTCAAACAGCTTGTCCGTGTTGTCCTGCTCCTCGCCGAGCACAGGGCAAACGCCCCAGGACAGAGCGAGTTGGTGGCAGACCTTTTCGATGGGTGAGCACGCGATGATCGGAACGGCCGGTCGGAAGCTCGAAACCATTCTTGCGGTACGTCCCGATTTGGTGAAGGCGATGATCGCGCTGGCACCGAGACTGTGCGCCGTGGAACACGTCGCGTGAGAGATGGCGCTCGTCACGCTGGCGCAGTATTCGGGCAGCTTTGCGTTGAAACGCATTTTATAGTGGATGTTGTTTTCCGTGTTTTCAGCGATGCGTGACATGGTCACGAGGCTCTCAATCGGGTATTTGCCCACCGCTGTTTCGCCGGACAGCATGATGGCGCTCGTGCCGTCATAGACCGCATTGGCCACGTCCGTCGCTTCGGCGCGCGTGGGCCGCGGGTTGTGAATCATTGAGTCAAGCATCTGCGTGGCGGTAATCACCTTGCGGCCCGCCGAATACGCTTTTTTAATGAGCAGCTTTTGGATGCGCGGCAGATCGACGATGTCCATCTCGACGCCCATGTCGCCGCGCGCAATCATGATGCCGTCGCTGACCTTGATGATCTCGTCGATGTGAGTCACGCCGCTTTCGTTTTCGATCTTGGCGATGATCTGTATGTCTTTGCCGCCGTTTTTTTCGAGGATCTGCCTGACCTCAAGCATGTCCTGCGCCGTCCGGCAGAATGAGGCCGCGATGAAGTCCACATCGTTTTCGATACCGAAGAGGATGTCGTTCCTGTCCTTATCGCTGATGTAATCCATCTGCATGTGCACGCTCGGCACATTGATCGATTTATTGTCTTTCAGCACACCGCCCGTAATCACGCGGCATTCAATGGCCTGCGGCGTGACGCTTTGCGCCTCGAGCTCAATAAGCCCGTCGTCAAGCAGTATGCGCGTGCCTGGCGGCAGCTCGCTTGCAAGCTGCGGGTAAGTGATGGACACCTGTTTGTCGGTGCCCTCCGCGTCCTGCATATTGAGCGTGAATATGGCACCCTCCTTCAGCTCCGCACTGCCGCCTTCAAAACGCTTCACGCGTACCTCGGGGCCTTTGGTATCCAGAAGAATGCCGATAGGCCGGTCGTATTCCGCACGCAGTTTTTTCAGCAGCTCGATGCGGGCTTTGTGGGTGGCATGGTCTCCGTGGCTGAAGTTGAACCGTGCCACATCCATGCCGTTTTCGATGAGCTGGCGCATCGGCTTTTCGGTGTCCGTCGCGGGCCCGATCGTGCAGATGATCTTCGTCTTTCTCATAAACTCTCCTAATAAAAATGCAAAGCATACAATAACTTATGAATATATTGATTCGCGACCAACTGATGCGAAAATGGCGCAGACGGCAAGCCTAAAACATATAAAAATGTCATTCTGTTACCAATCTTTATTTGCTATTATAAATGCTTTGCATAATTAATCAATCATGATATTGTAAACGCTTTTTTGTTTATTCAATCCAATTAAAGGATGCAGGCTTTGACGTTATTATGTTTCCCGGATAGAATAGGCATAAACGATGAGCCGAAAGAAAAGGAAAAGCGGATGTTATATGTGCTGGCCGGATATCTGGCCGTTATGAACATAGCGGGCTTTGCTGTCTGCGCGGCGGATAAGCGTGCGGCAGTGAGGCATGCACGGCGCGTGCGCGAGCGCACGCTGTTTGTACTTGCTTTTTTGGGCGGAGCGCTCGGCGTGTGGCTTTCCATGCTGGCCTTTCATCATAAAACGAGAAAGCTGAAATTCATGGTTTTTGTGCCGGTGGTGTTCATTGCGCAGGCCGCACTGGTCTTTTATTTGCTCAGCCGCCAATAACGCCACGGCCTCAGAAAAAAACCGTTG
Source organism: Bacillota bacterium (assembly GCA_023406895.1). Lineage (GTDB taxonomy): Bacteria > Bacillota > Clostridia > Christensenellales > SZUA-584 > SZUA-584. The sequence continues at coordinate 32,045 of JAEXTV010000026.1, forward strand.
ATTTTTACGAATCTTATGTTATAATGAACTTCGTGACTTTTACGCTGGCAGCGGTATTGCCGCCGGTTTTTAAGAATAGAGAGGTGAGTGCAAATGAAACAAGGCATACATCCCGAGTATCACGAATGTACCGTGACCTGCGCATGCGGCGCGACATTCAAAACCGGCTCGGTGAAGAAGGATCTGAAAATCGAGATTTGTTCGGAATGTCATCCGTTCTTCACAGGCAAACAGAAGCTGGTAGATACGGGCGGCCGCGTTGACCGTTTCAATAAAAGATACGGCATCAAATAAGTATTGTTGCAATCAAGCAGACCGCTATCACGGTCTGTTTTACTTTCTCCATAAAATAGTGTATACTTGTGGCACCTTTAAATGAAATGAGGGGCAAAATGAAAAAGTGCAATATCGGCGGGCAGGGTGTGCTCGAAGGCGTCATGATGCGCTCGCCGTCCAAATGCGGCCTTGCGGTAAGAAAGGCGACGGGTGAAATCGTTTATGACCGCGAGAACGTCGAATCGATCACCAAAAAGAACAAGTTTTACGGGCTGCCCATCGTTCGCGGCGTTGTCTCGTTTTTTGATATGATGGTGTTTGGTGTGAAGACAATCACCAAATCGGCCAAGATGTTTGACGAAACAACGGAGGATATTGAGCCGTCGAAGTTTGAAAAATTCGTGGCCAAGAAGACGGGCAAGGATGCGATGGATGTGGCGATGGTGTTCGCCGTGATCCTGTCCATCGGGCTGGCCGTGGGCATATTCTTCATACTGCCGACCGTGCTTGCCAACCTACTGCGGCCGCTGATTGCGTCGCACGTGCTGATGAACCTGATTGAAGGCGGCATACGGCTTGTTCTGTTCTTTGGGTATGTGATGCTCGTATCGCTCGTGAAGGAAATTAAACGCGTGTTTCAATACCACGGGGCAGAGCACAAAACGATTAACTGCTTTGAGCACGAGGAGCCGTTAACCGTCGAAAACATACAAAGATACAGAACGCTGCATCCGCGCTGCGGAACGAGCTATCTGCTGCTTGTGATGGTGATATCCATACTGCTGTTTTCGCTGCTGGGCTGGAGCCCGTCGTGGTTCGCGCGCATCGGCCTTCGCTTGCTGATGCTGCCCGTTGTGGCAGGCATTTCATATGAGTTTTTAAAATTCGCGGCCAAGGGCGATTCGCTTTTCTTCCGTGTGATTCGCTGGCCCGGCATGATGCTGCAGAAGCTGACGACGGCTCCGCCGGATGACAGCATGGTGGAGGTGGCGGTGATTGCGTTTAAGGCGGCTCAGGATGAAGTGACCGACGAAGTGCTTGACGAGCTTGTGAAGAGCTACTATCGCCCCGTGCCCAAGAAAGACGAGGAAGCCAAAGCCCCGCTTGAAACGGCAGCCGAGGTGCAGGAATAGCGCATGACGGCGGCAAGAGACGCATATGCATCAGTCAGGGAACGGCTCAAAACCGCCGGAGTCAGCGAGCCGGACGCAAAGGCACGCGTGATTGTGGCTGAGGCGCTCGGCATTGGCCTTGGAGAGGTGCTGCTTCATCATGAAATCGATGAGGCATCGATAAAGAAAATCGACGACATGGCTGCAAAATGTGCGGCGGGTGAGCCCGTGGAATACGTGACAGGGCGTGCCTATTTTCGGCATAATGTGCTGACCGTGACACCGGATGTGCTGATACCGCGGCAGGAGACCGAACTGGTGGCGGAGGAAGCGATTCGCCTGATACGTGAGAACGGGTATAAGAAGGCGCTCGATTTATGCACGGGCAGCGGTTGTATCGCGATTGCGGTACAAACCGAAACGCGCATAGAAACGCACGCGTGTGATATAAGTGAAAAGGCGCTGCTCGCTGCGCAGCAGAACGCCAAAGATAACAACGCCGATGTGCGCTTTTTTTTAAGCGATATGTTCGGCGGTTTGACGGAAACGTACGATATCATCGTCAGCAATCCGCCGTATGTGAGCGACGATGAATACGAAACGCTGGACGAAAGCGTGCGCCATTACGAGCCGCGCTTGGCACTCACCGCGGGTGACGGCCTCGCGTTTTATCGTATCATCGCGGGTGAGGCACGGCGGTATCTGGCTGAAGGCGGCGCGCTCGTGCTCGAAATCGGCGCGGATCAAGGCACGGATGTGACCGGCTTGCTCAAATCGGCCGGGTTTTCTGGGGTCATATGTGGGAAAGATTATGCAGGGCGTGACAGAATTGTGACAGCCCGAAGGTAACAGGTGCAAAATGTTTGACAAGCTTGAAGCAAGCAAAAAAAGATATATGGAGCTCGAAAATGAGCTCGCGAACGGCGATGTGATTGCGAATCAGGAGCTGTACACAAAGCTCGTGAGAGAGCATTCATCGCTATCGGACGTGGTCAGCAAGTACGACGAGTACATGGAAAACCATGCGCAGATCGAGGATTTAAAGCTGATGGCGCTCGACAAGGATGAGGACATCGCGGTGATGGCGAAAGAAGAGCTCTCTGAGCGGCAGCAGAATGAAAAGAAGATGGCCGAGGAGTTAAAGCTGCTGCTTGTGCCCAAGGACCCCAACGACGACAAAAACGTGGTGCTCGAAATCAGAGCGGGCACGGGCGGCGAGGAGGCGGCGCTGTTCGGCAGCGCCCTTTGGCGTATGTACACGCGGTTTGCGGAGCGCGCGGGCTTCGGCATTGAGCGGCTCGGCTCCAACATCACCGAGCTGGGCGGCGTGAAGGAACTCACGCTGCTGATTTCCGGCAAGGGCGCGTATTCGCGGCTCAAATACGAAAGCGGCGTACACCGCGTGCAGCGCGTGCCTGAGACCGAATCGGGCGGGCGCATCCACACATCAGCGGCCACGGTGGCCGTGCTGCCCGAGGCAGAGGATGTGGACATTGAGATCAATCCGAACGACCTGCGCGTGGACGTTTACCGGTCTTCCGGCAACGGCGGGCAGAGCGTCAACACGACGGACTCCGCAGTGCGCATTACGCATGAACCGACAGGCCTTGTGGTCACGTGTCAGGATGAAAAATCGCAGCTGAAGAATAAGGAAAAGGCGATGAAGGTTTTAAAAGCACGCCTTTACGATATTGCCAAACAGGCACAGGATAAGGAGCTTTCGCAGAACCGCAAGAGCCAGATCGGCTCAGGCGACAGAAGCGAGCGCATCCGTACCTACAACTTCCCGCAGGGCCGCGTGACGGATCACCGCATTTCGCTCACGCTTTACAAGCTTGATCAGTTTATTGACGGTGACATGGACGAGATGATTGACGCGCTCGCGATAGCGGAAAAGACAAAAATGCTCACCGAGCAGGAATAATAAAAAATCATCGTTTAGTTTGGGAGATATATGAGGAAACGATCGCCGATAATCGTCTGCGTCCTTGTCTTTATGCTGTTATGCGGCTGCTCGGCTCCGCCCGCTGGACTTGAGAAACCTGCTTTTGAGAAAACAGGCATGAATGCAGGTTTGGGCGGCAGCGACGATCTGTCGGAGAGCGATTATTCTTATACGATATATCTCACCGCTGATGAAAGCTTAACACCGCAGATTAGCAGCATGCGGGTATCGGTCGGGGATAAAATCAGTGAGCACGTGACTGCCCAAGTCGAACCGAAATTCCTGTGTGATGATGATACAATCACCGTTGAGGGTAAGATAACGTTTGCATGCAATGGGCTTACCAAAGCGCAAATCGAGAATTTGGCGCCGTTTGTGAAAAGCCTAGAGGTCACGATGAACGACGGCACCGTCTATTCCATTCCATTATAATCTCAAAGTTTTCGCAGAGGTCAGATTGTCGATAAACTCCCTTCTTATGTCATGCTGAGGAGCCCGGCGACGTGACTATGAAATGGAACGCATCCCATGGAGATACGCTTTAATCATGATTCCAGTCCATTGCGTGGTCAATCCTTAAGCGCCAACGGAATGACACAAGTCGTTTATTTAACACCTTCCTTGCGCCCTTCGCGTCTGCGAAGGTTTTTTATTTACACCATAACATATTCCTAATATTGTATAAATTAGTGCTATTGTCGTTAAGTGATACGAATGTTACAATAAGCATAATATTACAAATGAGTATGGATGACCATCCCTGAAATGACATCACTGTTTTGCATTTCAAAAATACCACGCGCTGCCCGGCGCGGAAAGGCAAAGGCTATGTTTTGCTGGAGGAATGCATTTCTTAACGTCAAACGTCACAGGAGAAAAAGCATATTGATTGCCGTAATCTGCATACTGATCGTGTTTTTTGTGTGCGTATACGTCAACAACATTAAAACAAGCGAGGAGCAGCTTGCGAATCTGCCCGAGTCCATCCCCGTGACGGCCAACATCAGCAACCTCATCGGGTCTCAAATCGTCGGCATCGAGATCAACGAGGGGTGGCTGTTTAAAACGAGGGACTCTTCCCATGTGAAGGATATGCTCTACACCGCGCAGCTGCTGGCCAACTTCGCGTCGATGCCCGACGAGAAGGATGCCTACAAGGAGATACAGATCGCGGCGGTGAGTGAAGCCCGGGCCATCTCAAATTACAAGGACAAGAAGCTCGAGTTCGAAAACGGGGCCGATGAAAGCCTGCTGACGGGCAGCGAGGCCGTGTGCCTTGCAACCAATGATTTTTTGCTGCAGAACAGCCTTGAAATCGGGGATACGATTGAGCTCGCGCTGTATACGCGCGTTTACGACTCTTACAGCACAGCGTTTCATCCCGAGCCCTTGGGGACGAGCCGCCTGCGCATTGTGGGGCGCATTTCGTCCGAGGTGTACAGCACGATGGATTCAGCCTTGATCTGCCCGCTTGGCTGGGCGCGTGATCTGCACGTGAAGACCGAACGGGATATGCATTACGATTCCGCCGCGTTCACGGTGGCCGACCCTCTCAATCTCAACGCGTTTAAAGCGGATATGGACGCAATTGGATGGATGCCCGCCATGCCGACGGCGAATGATTCCCCGAAAGGCGAATCGGTGCGCGTGAGGGATGAGACGTTTATTAAAACGGCGGAAAACCTCAAAAACAATCTGGCCGGCCTCTATACGTTTCTGCCGATCATATTCGCTGTGGTCGCGCTTTCGGGGTACGCCATATCGTACCTGCTCATGCAGAGCAGGCGGCGCGACATTGTGTTGATGCGCTCTCTCGGGTTCCGCCGCCTGACGTGTGTTGCGGTCATGCTGATTGAGTTCGCCGTGCTGAGCCTTGCGGGGTCTGTGCTGGGGCTCGCGGTGTCCGCGCTGCTGATCGGCTTTGCGAACGAAGGCACACCGCTATTTGCAATGCTGTTCTTCGCGAGCTTTTTAATCGGTATCGCGGCGGCGGCTGTGCAATTAAGCGGCGTCAATTTAATGACGGGATTAGGGAAAACGGAGGAATAAATGATGAACGCGATTTTAAACGCAGAGAATGTGAGCTACACATATACGAGTAAATACCAGCGCGTGGAGGCCGTGAAGAACGTGTCGTGCACGTTTGAAGCGGGGAAGATGGCCGCGATTGTGGGCCGTTCGGGCAGCGGGAAGAGCACGCTCTTATCGCTGCTGGCGGGGCTCGATAACCCGACGGACGGCCAGATTTATTATGATGGAAAGGCGCTGGCTTCCATAGACAGAAACCGCTACCGCCGTGATACGGCCTCGGTGATTTATCAGTCATACAATCTGTTTCCGCTGCTCACCACGCTCGAAAACGTGATGTATCCGATGCAAATGCAGGGCAAAAGCCGCCATGACGCGATGCAGACGGCCAAAAAGCTGATGACAGAGGTGGGGCTTGAGGAAAGCGCGTATAAAAAGTTTCCGCAGATGATGAGCGGCGGCGAGCAGCAGCGCATCGCGATTGCGCGCGCGTTGGCCGCGGGCGGAAAGATACTGCTCGCGGATGAACCGACGGGCAACCTCGATACCACGAACGAGCGCATGGTGGTGGCGCTGATCCAAGCGCTAGCGCATGATCATGGTTACACGGCCATCGTGGTGACGCATAACGACTTTGTGGCGTCGCAGGCCGACAAGATTTACGTGATGAATGACGGCGCATTGAGGGAGAAGGACAATGAGAAGCAAGATGGTTGTGATCAATAGCCTGCGGCAGCTAATGCGCACGCCGGTGAAAACGCTGGCCTTTTTGGTGCTGCTGAGTCTCGCCGTCACTTTTTCTATGCTCGGGTTCCAGCTGTGGGCGGGCGCGCGGGACAACATCGAGCGGATCGACAAAGCGTATATGACGATCGGCACGGTGGAGCAAATGGCAAACAGTGTGAGCACAGATCGAAGCTGGGATGCCGAAACAAAAAGCTATACGTATTTTTCCTATCAGGTTTACGGCGGCATCATCCCCGAGTCCGTGCTGGATTTTGAAGGCGCCGGTTATATCGTCAAGCCCGAGAAAAGGCCTGTTTACGGCGCGTATATGAAGGACTTTGTGATGAGCACCGATCCCGATTGGGAAATGTTTTACGACAACTGGAATCTGATTGCCGAACTGCAGCCGCGCGAAGACTGCATCACCGATAAGCCTGTCTGCATGGACATTAAGAGAGTGCTCTGCGGAGATTTGGACGACTTTGTTGATGAGGTGTGGTTCTGTGACCACTGGAACGATACGCCCGTGCAGCTTTACGCGGATAAAACCTATATCATGTCGCTGCAGCAGGATTATCATCCGGACTTCGAAGAGGGATATATGCTGTTTATGCCTGCCCCCGCCATTACCACTTCTCAGCGGGACAGCAACGGTAAACTGGTCAACGACCCGGTCACGGCGTGGGAGTCTCATGAGGATGACTGGGATGAGGTGATCGAGGGCTTTTACGACACACCGCGAGGCAAGGCCTGGCTCAATCTGGTTGAAAGCGTCGAGTGGCGAAAATTCACGATTCCGGTGATGCCGACTCAAAATACAAAACTGCTGATGCCCTTCTACAACGGCGATGCGTGGGTACTTGAAGGCCGCGACATCAGCAGCGAGGAGTATAAGCAAGGCGACAAGGTTTGTCTGGTGGAAAAAGAATTCGCTGCCAACAACAATCTGACCGTGGGCGACAGTTTGCAGTTGAAGCTCTATATAGCGGACTATCGAAACCCATCGTGGTATTTGACATCAGGCACGTTATTAAACGCCAAGGGCGAGATATACCCGGTTTTTGAAGATAGCGGCTATACGATTGTCGGCATATATGAAACATTGGAGACCTCGATATCGGAGATTTCAGATTATGATATAGCGGAAAACGCAGTGGTCATCCCGTCTGCGTCTGTGAAAAAAAGTGACGAGAACAACTTGACCGGCATTGGCCCCATGAAGGGGTACTCGACTTCTTTCGAGATACCCAACGGCACTATTGACGAATATACGGCGGCATGGGAGAAGCAGGGCATCCCTGCGCTTGATATCAATTTCTTTGACAAGGGCTATACCAAAATCAAGGCCGGGCTCGACGACATGATGAACACGGCGAGCGTGCTGCTGATTGCCGGAACGGTGATTACGCTGCTCATCTTAATTCTGTTCTGCCATCTGTTCATCACCAAGCAGCGCAAGAGAACGGCGATTGAACGCTCGCTCGGCATGAGCAAGAAAGGATGCATTACGTCGCTGCTGACAGGCATCCTCGTGATCGTGATTCCCGCGTGCGTGATCGGCAGCGCGTTAAGCTATTATCTCACAGGCTATGCGGCGGAGCAGGTAACGGCGGCGCACATTGAACAGGCTTACGACACGACATACAGCGACTGGGTGAGCGCAGACACCGACGCGGAAGCGTATACCGTCAGCATGGAGAACAGTCTTAATAATGCCTTCGTCGGTTTGTGGGTGATTCCGGCGGCGCTTGTGGTTGCAATCGTCAATATACGCGGCAACTTAAAAAGCGAGCCGCTCCGGCTGCTGGGTGAAAAAGAGAGGTAGCAGTTTGGTTATTCGAAACAGCTTGAGGCAGCTAATGCGCACGCCGGTGAAGACGTTGGCCTTTTTGGTGCTGCTGATTCTCGCTGTCACATTTTTTATGCTGGGCTTTCAACTGTGGGTGGGGGCGCGGGACAACATCGAGCGGATTGAAAAGGCCTACATGACGATCGGCACGGTGGAGCAACTGGCAAACAGTGTAGGGACAGATCGCATGTGGGATGCCGAAACAAAAAGCTATACCTATTTTGTATCGCCGGGATATGATGGCATAATTCCCGAATCAGTGCTGGATTTTGAGGGTGCCGATTATATTTTGAGGCCCGAGAAAAGGCCTGTTTATGGCGCGTATATGCCGGGCTTTGTGATGAGCAAGAATCCCGACTGGGAATATCTCTATGATGACTTTTTTCTGATTGCCGAATTGCAGCCGTTTGAGGACTGCGTGACCGATAAGCCTGTCCGCATGAAGGTAAAGAGAATGCTGTGCGGGGCTTTAAAAGATTTTGTCGATGATATCTGGTTCTGTGACCACGCGAATGATGCGCCGATTAAGCTCTATGCGGATAAAACCTATGTCGTGTCTTTGGCTCAGGATTTTCACCTTGATTTTGATGAGGGATATTTGCTCTTTATGCCGGCTTACAGTGTCAGCACAAACCAGCGCGATAAAAACGGAAAGCGCATCACAGACCCCATTACAAAGATGGATACATGGGCAGATGCTTGGGATGAAGTGACTGACGGCTTTTACGACACCCCGCGAGGACAGGCCTGGCTGAACCTCATTGACAGCGTTGAATGGAGAAAATTTACGGTTCCGGTGATACCGACCCAAAACACAAAGCTGCTTATGCCCTTCTACGATGGCGATGCAACAATCATTGAGGGGCGTGACATCAGCCGTGAGGAGTATGAAAACGGCGATAAGGTGTGTCTGGTCGAAAGAAATTTTGCGGTTAATAACAACCTGACCGTGGGCAGCAGCTTGGAGCTTCCGCTGTATATTGCGAATTATTGGATACCGCCATGGTTTGTCTCGCATCAAGAATTATTAAACGCCAAGGGCGAGATCTATCCTGTTTTTGAAGACAGCACGTATACAATCGTCGGCGTCTATCAAACATTAATCAAATCGATCACTGAAACATCGGATTATGATTTGACAGAGAACACGGTGGTGATTCCGTCCTCGTCCGTGAATAACAGCGATGAGAACAACATTGCCGGAATGGGCCCCATGATGGGCTATACCACCTCTTTTCAGATTCCCAACGGCAAAATCGACGAGTACATGACGGGGTGGGAAAAGCAGGGCATAGACACGCTTGACATCAATTTTTATGACCACGGCTATACCAAAATTAAGGCCGGGCTTAATGACATGATGAACACGGCCAGCGTGCTATTGATAGCTGGCGGCATGATCACGCTGCTCATATTAATTCTGTTCTGCCATCTGTTCATCACCAAACAGCGCAAAAGGACGGCGATTGAACGCTCACTCGGCATGAGCAAAGGGCGATGCATCGCGTCACTGCTGACTGGCATCCTCGTGATCGTGATTCCCGCCTGTGTGATCGGCAGCGCGATCAGCTACGGATTGACCGGGTACGCTGCGGAGCAGGTGACGGCGGCGCACAGCGAGCAGGCCTTTGACACGATGTACAGCGACTGGGTGAACAGCGACAACCCCGAAACGGACGAGTTGACAATCGGCATGAAAGGCAGCCTGAATAACACCTTGGTTGGATTATGGGTGATTCCCGCGGCGCTTGGCATTGCGCTTGTGAACATGCGCGGCAACTTAAAAAGCGAGCCGCTCCGGCTGCTCGGGGAAAAAGAAAGGTAGCCGTTCAGCTTGATGCCAAACATTATTATAAAGCATGAAAGTGTATGATGAAAACGAAGGCCGCGAAAAGTCCAAGTGAGAGGGATTGACTGTCTAACGCAAAAACGCATAGCGCGCGCTAAATAAGCGATAACGCAATCACTGGCCTGATCGGTCTCTATAGCCCGTGTATCCTGTCGGGGGGCCAGATGATGAACAGCGCCTTTCCGAGTACCATCGAAACCTTAAGCGGGCCGACCGCGCGTGAATCCACCGACACATTGCGGTTGTCGCCCATCACGTACACGCAGCCTTCGGGCACCACGGTTTTCGGCAGCGTATTTTGCGTATCGTCCGAAAAATAGGTTCTGTCGGCTTGTCCGTTAATATAGAGAATGCCGTCTTTGATTTCCAGTGTATCGCCTGCCGTGCCAATCACGCGCTTCACAAACGCGGCGTTGCTGTCCGGGAACTGGCAGATGACCACATCTCCGTAGCTTGGCTGTGAAAACCAATAGGTCACGCGTTCCATAAACACGTAATTGTTCGAATAAAGCGTGGGTTCCATAGACGACTGGCTGATGCAGACAAACTCAAAAACAAAAAGCCTGAGCAACACCGCCACAGTGACGGCAATCGCCATGGAAATAACCCAGCCGCGCTTCTCGCTGCGCTTGGCTTCGGCTTTGAGCTCTGTGCGTGTGGCGGCATGATCGTCCTGCGTCAAATCGCTGTTCACTCTAAACATATGAATTACCCCTTAAAAAGATCAAATTCCACCACCGTTTTTTATACTATCTATAATCCTCTTATCTGATTGGGCGGCCAGATGATAAACAGCGCCTTGCCAAGCACCATATTGTCCTTAAGCGGCCCTATCGTGTCAAACCGCGAATCCATCGACTGATTGCGGTTATCTCCCATCACAAAAACGCAGCCGTCCGGCACCACCGTTGGAGCCAATGCGTCTTCGATGTAGCCTGAAAAATATGTGGTATCAGGGGTTCCGTTTATATAAAGTGTGCCGTCCCTGACTTCCAGCAGGTCACCGCCCACCCCGATGACGCGCTTGACATATGTTGCGGTGCTGTCCGGAAACTTGCAGATCACCACATCGCCGTACTCGGGCTCCCGGAACCAGTAAGTGACCTTCTCCATAAACACATATTCGTTGGAGTAGAGTGTCGGCTGCATGGAGGGCCCCGATACACTGATAAACTCGAAAACGAAAAGCCTTAACAGCAGCGCGATGGAAAAAGCAATGACGAGTGAGATGATCCAACCTCTGGTTTCATTCTTTCGCGTATCTGCTTTGCGTTTCATGCGGGAATTGATTTGCTCATCCCGTAGGTCGTCATTCCTCATCAGGCAATATCCTTTTCAATCGTTTCACAAACACCTCGTGCGGCAGCATCACTATATGCCCGCACCCGAGACATTTTATTTTGACGTCCATCCCCACGCGGATGATACGCCATTTGTTTTCGCCGCAGGGATGCGGCTTCTTCATTTGTATCACATCAGACAGCTGATAAACCACAACAGCCTCCGTTAGCGTTTAATGACGACATGGTGAGGGTATGGAACAGCCACGCCGCATTTATCAAAAGACTCTTTCACCGCCCTGCGCAGATCGCGCTCGGTTTCCCAATGGGTGAGCGGTTTGACGCGCATCACCATCCGCAGCACCATTTGAGAATCACCAAATTCTATTATACCGAGAACACGGGGCTCTTCAAGTATATTATCATGGCCGGCCATATAATCAAGCGCTGCGGTGCGCATGAGGTCGCCCGCTTTTTCGATATCCGTATCGTAGGTGATGGGCATATCGATGATGGCAAGATGCCCGCCGCGCGAATAATTGACGATGGTGCCGATATTGCCGTTGGGGATGGTCACCGCTTCGCCCGTAAACTTGATGATTGTGGTGGTGCGCAATGTCACGGCATCCACCGTACCTTCATCGTCTCCGATTTTGATATATTCACCGACTGTGAGCTGATTCTCAAAAAGCATAAACATGCCCGATACAACGTCTTTCACAAGGCTTTGCGCCCCAAGCGCAATCACAATGCCGCCGATGCCTGCGGCAGCCAGCATGGAACTCACGGCAGCACCGAGCCCCAGCACACCGAGTATACCCATCACAGCAAAAAAATATATTCCGTATTTAACGATCGAGTCCGTCACGGTTTGTATGGTTTCGCCTTTCTTAGCCAGTGTGGAATGCGGCTTGCGTGCGACGCGGCTTTTGACGATGCGGCGCGTGACCCGTCTTGATAGCGAGATAATGATTCGCGCAATGACAATAATGCCGATAATCTTGATGATGGCAATCAACACAACATCCGCGTAATCACCAATGTTCTCAAAAAAATCCGTGATGCTTTTGAGTATTCTCGAAAAAAAAGACTCCAATTCGGATAGACCTTTCATAATAATTTTTATTATTCATTATAACAGAAAATGGTGAACATAACCAACGCAATTCGCCGGCTTTGCGCGAAAAAAGGGGGGTAAAACGCATATTTACAATTTGTTCATATCGATGTATTGTTATTGTCAAAAGAATATGAAACAATAAAGCGAATAACCAACTGGAGGATAAACCATTGAACAAGAGAATTGCGGCCATACTGGGCGTTATGATCGCAGTGATGATGCTGCTGGGTGCCTGTGGGGTCAAACAGTCCGAAGAGACGGCCACAGCGAGCACGTCACCGGAAGAGACGGCATCAGAGCAGGTTATCGTGGCTGAGGTAAACGGTGAACCGATATATTACGACCAATTTCATGCGATTTATGCCAATGCATGTGCATCATACGGCATTTCCGAAGACGATGAAACCAACGGCAGCTATTTGAAAGACATGATCATGGAATCGTTGATCAACGAGAAGATCATGACGCAGAAGCTGACGGAAAACGGCTATATGAACTTGACGGACGAACAGGTTGCTCAGGCGGAGAAGGATGCGCAGGACTATCTCAGCTCCAATATAGACAGCTATTATGGTTCGCAAATTCAGGCCGAGCTTGGAGAAGGGTATACCGACGAGCAGTATCAGGCAGCAAAAGCGCCTTATGAAGAGCAGATTCTTAAGGCCATGGGCTACGACACGAAGCAGGCGTTCGTCGATTATTATAAGCTGACGGTGGCCGAGGATGCCGCAAAGGCAGCGCTTGTGGGCGATATTAAGCCGACTGAAGAAGAAGTACAGGCGAAGTATGATGAAAACGTTTCGAGAGATAAAGAAACGATGGATGCGAACCCGTCCACCTATGAAAGCAGCGCGGCGGGCGGCGCGACGGTATATTATGTGCCTGCCGGTGTTCGTCAGGTGCTTCAGGTGCTCGTGAAAATCGACGACGAATGGTCGAGCGCGATCAAAACGCTCAGGGATGCGGGCAGCGATGCGCAGGCTGATTATCTGCTGGAAAAAGCACAGGCGGATATTAAGTCCAAAGCGGACGATGTGCTTAATAAGATCAAAAACGGCAGTCTGTCATTTGCCGATGCTATAGCCACTTACAACGACGATACAGGTATGCCGGAAACGGGCTATTCTGTGGTGTCTGGCGGCACAACGTTTGTGGAGCCCTTTACAACCGCTGCGATGAACTTAAAAGCCGTTGGCGACGTGAGTGAGCTGGTACCGACCGACTATGGTTATCATATCTTGCAGTATGTGAGCGATGTGCCTACGGGTGCCGTTGCGTATGAGAATGTGAAGCAGGAAATTTATGATACGCTGCTGGCTACGATGCAGGATGAAGCTTGGCAGACCATTGTGGACGAGTGGACGAACACGTCGAAGATAGAAAAATACGAAGACAAAATGTAACCCGGATGAAAGGCCTTCCGGTATCCGGAAGGCCTTTACTTTATTCTTGCATCAGGGTGGCGCGATCGTTATGGTTGTGCAATAAAATTTGGTATCTGATTGCTGCGAATATTTTTAAAAAAACATATTGGCACGCCGGAACTCTTATGGTATAATCACATACTGTCGGCAGTTTAGGAAGCAAGCTTGCCAATGTAGCTCAGCAGGCAGAGCGGCTCATTCGTAATGAGCAGGTCAGCGGTTCGATCCCGCTCATTGGCTCCATATATCGGGGTGTAGCGCAGTTTGGTAGCGCGTTTGGTTCGGGACTAAAAGGTCGCAGGTTCAAATCCTGTCACCCCGACCACTTATCAAAGCTCGGTTGGATAATATCCAGCCGGGTTTTTTGTATTATGTCCTGCCAATGCTATGTGTAAATACGAGGCTTTCTAACTCTGCTCATTTATTATAGTTTATAAGCTGAAAATGCGGGAATGTCCAATTGTTTAGAAATAGTTGCGCATGGATCACAGTCGTGATGTTTCCTCCGGCAGGCTGATATGAAAGGCTGTTTTTTGTTTGTACAAACCGTGTTTGTGTTATATATTGTGACGTATACAGACACTTGGGAGGCCGAATGAAAAAAGCAGCCATACTGATTCTCGTGTTTATCACAACGCATGCCATCCCGCTCGCATCAAGAACACTATCGGAGTGCATCAACTATTCATTCATCAGTAACAACGCGATGAGGCAGCTCTTCTACATGTTTATCACTTACGCGCTGCAGTTTGTGCTGACCGTGGCCACGCTCAAGCTGTTTGTTTCAAACCGCCTTGAGGAAGCCGGTTTCAACCTGAACAACCGCGCGCAAAGCGCCAAGTCTCTCTGGCATTTCATGCTCATATGGACGGGCATACTCATTGTTTTCTATGCGCTCGCGCTGGTCACCATTCCGTCGTTTTTGGATTATCTCAAGGGCTTTTGTCCGCCGGACGTGCTCTATGGCGTTAAAAATATTGTCGGCGGCTCGGTGATGGCCGGCCTTGGAGAGGAACCGCTGTACCGCGGCTTCGTGGCGCTCATTCTTGCGCGGTATTTTACGGGCAGCATACGCATCGGCAAGCTCCGTTTATCGGCTGTATCGCTGCTGTGCGGCTTCATATTCATGACGGCGCATGTGGGGTATACATTGGCACCGCGTTTTGAAATTGTGCACATTGATGCGCTTCAGCTCACTTATACGTTTGTTTTAGGTGTCACATGGGCGACGATGTTTGAAAAAACAAAGAGCCTGCTTGCGCCGACTCTCTCTCATGTTTGGGCGAACTTCATACAGTATGGGCTCGCCTATATCGCTGTTTTTGTGCTGCTTTAAGTAGTCAAATAAAATGCTTGGAGGAATTACACATGGGTAAAACTGCGGTCGTTTATAAATCCAATTACGGTTCTACAAAAAAATACGCGGAGTGGATTGCCAAAGCATTGGAGGCCCATTTGTTCGACGCCGCGAAGGTGCGCGTGCAGGATGTGATAGAAAGCGATACGGTGATATTGGGCGGCGGGCTTTATGCGAGCGGTATACTCGGTTCGGATTTTATCACAAAGAATTACGCAAGCTTGAAGGACAAGAAACTTGTCGTGTTTACCGTGGGGCTCGCGAACCCAAAGCTGACCGATTACAGCGCAATTATTGAAAAGAACTTTCAGCCGGAAATCAGAAGTGCGATTCGCATCTTTCATTTCAGAGGGGCCATCGATTACAAAAACATCAACTTTAAACACAGAACAATGATGTCGCTGCTTGTTAAAAAAGTCAGCAAAATCGATAAAGCAGACCGCGATGACGAAATAAACCAAATGCTCGATACCTATGGAAAAACGGTGGATTTTACAGACGAATCGTCAATATCGGAGCTTATCGGCTATTGCAGAGGGCTCTAGGACGATAGGCTTTTTGATGATTCATTATCATGTTATGGCGCTATTCGCAGCCGCCTCGATGATATATCATCGAGTGTGAGTCGGTTTGCTGTACTTTTCGAGATAAAAACATTTTCAATCTTAGATCAGGCGAATTATTAAACTGAATAGCATAGAAAAAGCCGCCCGGGTTTGTTGCCTGAGCGGCTTTTGTTTCTAATCGGTTGTTACCACGGCCTACGTGCACAGACAAAGTTTCTTTTCCAAAATGGCGTCACACAAGAACGCTTTACAACTTTACCGTTTGAAGATGACGCATCAATCATTTGCCCGTTGCCGATATATATGCCGGTATGTCCTACTTTTTTACCGTTCGTGCTGAAAAACAGAAGATCGCCCTTCTCCAGATCATTCATCGACGTGATCTTCTCCCAGTCTGATACCTGCGAATACCCGGCCGCGTTATAGCGGCCGCGTGAGGAGCCCGCCTGCTTGAGGCAGTAATAAACGAGGCCGGAGCAGTCGAATGAATTGGGGCCCTCGTGGCCGCTTCGGTACGGATCGCCGAGCTGTTTCTTTGCGACATCAATCATCTCCACAATATTTGCGCGCCGTTTTGCGGCCTGAACCTTGTTTTTGCTGGGCTTGGCATCCGGGGAATAGATCACGTCGAGTGTTTGGGGCCCGGTTTTACCGTCCGCAGAAAGCCCGTTGCGGGATTGAAATTCTTTGATGGCATCTATCGTCTCTGTGCCATAATAGCCGGTGGTTTTGCTGAGATACCCAAGGTCAACCAGCTGCCTTTGCAGATTGCTCACATCTTCGCCCTCAGTGCCTTCAAGGATCATATAGCTTTGAGCGTCGGGTGCATTAATCTTATCCAGTGTTTCGGGGCCCGCGATGCCATCCTGCTGAATGCCGTGCTGGCGCTGAAAAAGCTGCACGGCGTGCTCCGTCGCCGGGCCGAAAAGCTGGGTGGTTTCGTCTATATCAAGGTAATTAAGTTCCATAAGCCGTTGCTGAAGTTGCATGACGCGTTCGTTTTCATCGCCGCGCTGCAGTGTCGGATCGGGTGTCGGTGTGGGCGCGGGTGTCGGCGTGGGTATGGGTTCGGGCGTCTGACTGGGTAGGATGTCCAAATCGCCGGCTGCCGCCACTTCGTCGCTGTTGTTTTGAGCGGAGAGCGCAGCGGCATCATTTGGCAAAGCAACAACAACGATGATGGCGGCAAGCAGCAGCACGGCACCGCTCAGCAACAGAATACGTGCCCGCTTGCTTAAGCGCATAAAAGAATCGAGGATATAAAGGGTTGTTCTTTTTAGTTTCGAGATTCGTCTGGATCGCCGTCTATTCATGTTGAACCTCTCTGCGTTTTTTTTCTATTTTAAACCGAGTGTCAAGGAATTGCAAGAAATTATTACGAAAATGTTACATAATGGTTACAAACAAAGCTGATTTCGGAGTACTGATCAACAAGAAAGATCATTGTGACTATAACAGCGGATACAAAACGGCGTTAGAAGGATTCCGTCAGTTTTCGCTGAATGTGCGCGACGATGGCGGCGCTTAAACTTCCGGGCATCAGCTTGGAAAAAGCGATAAATATTTTATTATGAAAGCCGGGGATGATTACCGCTTTGCCCTTCATAAGGCCTTTGTAAGCGCAATCCGCCACCTTGTCCGGTGCCATGGCTCCCTTTATCTCGGCTTTCCCGGCGCGCCGAGAGAATTCTGTGGCCGTGGATCCGGGGCAAAGCGTACTGACAACGACGCCTGATGGTCTGAGCTCTTTGCGCAGCGCCTGCGAAAAAGACAGCACAAAGGCTTTTGACGCATAATATACGGCGATATAAGGCCCGGGCTGATAGGAACCCGTGGATGCGACATTGAGGATTTTACCGCCGCCGGTTTGGCGCATATGACTGACGGCCAGCTTAGATAAAGAAGTGACCGCACGGATATTCAGATCAATCATCTGCACGTCTTTATCACCCGGTATTTCATGAAAAAGGCCGCAGGCGCCTGCCCCGGCATTGTTGATCAAAGCATCTAGTCGGATGCCGATTTGGTCAAGCTGTTCGAATATTTCAGCTGCAGCGGTTGCGGATGTCAGATCCTTCTGTATGATAAAAGTGCGCACATGAAAGTCATCTTCGATAATCTCCGACAACGCGGACAGCCTCGCGGCATCTCTTGCCACCAGCACGAGCTGCCAGCCTTCTTTTGCAAACCGCAGCGCCAGCGACATCCCAATGCCTGATGACGCGCCGGTGATCAGCGCCCATTTCTCTTTATTCATACGCTCCCCCCGCTTACGAATTATAGCATGCCGGGCCTAAGCACGCAACGAGGGACATGTCAGATGGCAAAGGGGCGCGGTGACAAGGAAATGGCCGGGTGCTTATTGCTTTCAATGCAATCTTTGTTATCTTCATGAATGCGCATATACGCGCGGACAAAGCATTCTGCCACCATCTCAAACACACGCATAAACCCGTCGGCAGGCGATTGTGAGGCTAAATTCACAAGCAGGCATCCCCATACTATCTCATGATAAAAAACTGGGATGCTGAGCACAACACTGTTTTGGCCGAGCGATTGGTTGCCCGTGCTTTTTTGAGTCGGGCTGGTTGCACGCCAGTTAAGAACGATGAATGTCTTTGTGTAATCCTGGCTGTATTGGGTCATGTTGACTGCGTCGATGGGCAAATGCTCGGCGATTGATTTGCAGAACATGCCGAATATGGCGGGCAAATTTTCGGCTGTGGCATCAATGAGCTGCTGCGCACATTCAGCCGTTGTTTTAATCAACTGTGCTTGAACCAACGCTTCTTTTGCCTTATTTGCATCAGAGCTGGCTTCTAAAAGAAGCTGCTGCTGACGGCACATTTTTAGATAAGCATTATGAAAAACCTCCGCAAACCGTTTGGCGGTGTGAATTGTCGGGTTATCCCATTTGCAATTGCTCAATACCTTCGCAAGAAACAACATGCCGGTGAGCGTATCTGCACTGCGTATCGGAATAATCAGCAGTGATTTTAAGCCCATACTTAACGCATAGTCCTGTACAGCAGGGGGGAGGCTATTCATTTCCTGCTGGATGTCGTCAATTGCAATAGGTTTTGCGCTGGTTAAAAAATTATTCCATCCCGAAAGAATCAGCGAGAGTCTCTCCTGATCGCAAAGCGGAAAAGATAGCCCTTTCTTGTGCCAATAATAGCACTTCGGGGAGGCATTATTCATTACGGCAATACAGGCATGGTCAGCATCCGTTAATTCGCTTAAGGCATAGAGCATATCATTGGTGCACTGGACAAACTCTTTGGGCTCGGCATCTAAAAATTGTCCTGTTATGGCGCTGAGCGATTCCTCCACCGAAAGCATATCCTGAAGGCATTCGTCATACTCCACGAGAACGCGGTTTGATTCGCCGAGCTGCTTTTCCATTTTGGTTCGAAGATAGGCGCTCATGACAATGTCCGAAGCGGTTTTTAGCACGCCAATCTCTCGGGTGGTCCAGATTCGCTTTTGGCAAAAAGATGAGACGCAGAGCACACCCCAAAACTCATCCGACCGAAACACAGGAACAGCAATAAACGAGCGAACATCGGGGCTGCCCGCATTCTTGAGCGAAGCATAAAGCGAAGGCAGTTCCTTATAAATATCGTTGACAACGAAAATACGCCCGGCGCGCAGCTGTGAAATCCACATCTCAAAGCCGGTGCTTTCGATGATGCTGCGAAGCCGGTCATGACCGTCTTCTGCACGCTTCAGCCACTGGCTGCTGATGCCGCAAAAGGCAGTACTGCTTTTACATGCAAAAGCCCAGTCCGCATCAAACGCGGCACCAAGTTTTTGGGTCATTCTTTCAAGGCATTCATCAAACCCGGACAACCCTGATTCTAGAAAATCTCTTGCTGAACGGGAGAGTATTTCTTCAAATAGGATACGATCCTGCAGCACCGTTTCACACTGTGAGGATTGAATTTTGCTTTGTACCAACAAATTGATATTGCTGACCTGCTCTGTTATATCCGTACTGACTCCCATGACGCGCAAAATTTCTCCGCCGCAAACTTCGGGGTATAAGGTCACCGCAAATGTCTTCTTTTTAAATCTATCATTAAACGAGACGATTTTCTTTCGGCTGACGCATTTATCCAGCTGTGAGCGAATGAGAGAAGCCCTTTTGGAGTTATATATTTCTTCGGGGCTTTTACGCAGACATTTGCCCGATAACCCTGTATCAAGAAAGTAGGATGCGTTGGCATAGTTCAGAAAAAAATCATGGTTCTTCACACGCCAGAAAAATATACCGCTTTGCGACATACTGCATAATTTGTAAAAGGCTGAGGTTTCGGACATTTGCATTTTACCCGCGGGCTCTTCAGCGGCCAAAAAAATAAATTTCTTTTCTAATTGCGAAATGAGCGTAATGATATACGGACAGCCATAAAGAATTGCATGAAAGCTGTCGGTGCCGTCTTCACCTGACATAGCCAGCGAACATCTTGACGCAATCTCCGCTTTCGTCTGCTCGCTGAATTGTTCTTCAAAATCCGCCTGGGTTTTATCAGCACAAATCTGGCTGATCATCTCAAGCTCGAGGCGGCCTTTTTGCTTTTTCGCCGTGAAAAGAATCTGCCCCAATATAGACAACGCGTCATCCCCCATACAGCACCTCCGGTTGTGATGCAATGTAGGGTAATTATACACTTTTCGTCAAGGCTTTTGGTTTTTTCGACAAAAATAGTCAACGATTGGAGCGGATGATGTCGACTGCGTTATGCGTTTTTAGATGGGCTTTATCACAATTTTTTCGTTTATCGGATCAACACTGTCAAGCATAAGCAATCCTTTGAAATTATCGATCTGTTTTTTCTCGGGTGTACGCGTTACAATGGCTGCACCGCAGCCCACAACGGTGACGGAAAATTCCTTCATCATTTCACACAACGCGTGAACCGTGCCACCGCCCGCTATAAAGTCGTCAATCAGCAACGCCTTTTGGCCTGCCGTCACAGCGCGTTTGGACAAAGACATTGTCATCATGCGTCTGGAAGAGCCGGTTAAATAATTGATCGTTACGACGGACCCTTCGGTAATTCGCAGATCACGGCGCGCAATCACCAGCGGCTTGGAAAGCGCACGGGCCACAAACAACGCAAGGGCCACACCTTTCGTTTCCACGGTCGCAACAAAATCCGGGTTTGTCTTGATAAACATGCCGGCCAGAATCTCGGCCATGGGTACCACGTACTTGGGATTGGAAAATATATCAACCGTGTAGATATAACCGCCGGGCAGAATGCGCGTGGGATCCGCCAGCTTTTCGGAAATCGTTTGAAGAATGGTTTCGCGCGAAGCTTCGGGCACAACGGGAATGTAACGAACGCCGCCGCCTGCACCAAGCGTGACATCCACATCGCCCTGGCCGTATGTTTTAAACATGCTCTTTAATATTGCAATATCTTCACTCATCGTGGATTTGGCGGCACCAAACATATCGCAAAATATTTTAAGCGAAAATGTTTTTCCGGGCTCGCGCGTGAGCATCGCCGCCACCACGGCGAGCCGTGTTTTTCTGTCGGCCTTATCCATTTATACGGCCTCCTTTGACATAATACATGACCATTATAAAACCTGTCAGGGATTTTTTAAATAGCAAAAGCTTTTTTTATTGATATTCGCGCGATGTATGGAGTATAATGCAGTGATATGCGGTTTATTAGCATATGACATAACGAGGTGTCTATGATTTCTTTACAGCATTATAAAGGCAAAATTGTTCATTTTATCGGTATCGGCGGCTGCAGCATGAGCGGCCTCGCGATCATACTCAAAAACCTTGGGTATAACGTTCAAGGGTCTGATATTACGGAATCGGCGTTTACGAAAAAACTCGAGAGTGAAAACGTTCCGTTCGTCATCGGACATGATGCAAAAAATCTGGGCGACGCGTCGCTGGTGATTTATTCCGCAGCGATTAAGCCGGGCAACGTGGAATTCGACAAGGCCAGAGAGCTTGGGCTACCGATGCTCGAGCGGGCCGAGCTGCTTGGGCAGATCAGCCGTCAGTTTGAAACGGTGATCGGCATTGCGGGCTGCCACGGCAAAACCACGATCACATCGATGTGTGCGCTGATTCTGCGCGAGTGCGCCGTCAACCTGACCGTGCATGTGGGCGGCATGGTGGATTTTCTGGGCGGCGGCGTTGCCATTGGCGATTACCCTGCTTTTTTAACGGAAGCTTGCGAATACGTGGGCAGCTTTTTAAAGCTGTCGCCCACGCATATACTGATCAACAATATCGATGACGATCACTTGGACTATTACAAGAGCATCGATGAAATCGTCGAGACGTTCAAGGCGTTTGCGGCACTGCTGCCGCCAACCGGCGTGCTGTTTGCCAATGTGCACGATCCGCTCGTGACGGATGTGGCAAAAAGCTGCGGGCGCAGTGTGGTGACGTACGGCTTTGAAAATGCGGCGTACATGGCTCAGAATCCGGCATACGACGATATGGGTTGCCCTGAGTTTGATGTGGTTTCACCCAAAGGCAAAGCCCGCGTAAAGCTCAATGTGGTGGGACGGCACAACATGGCCAACGCGCTTGCCGCGATGACGGTTTGCAGTGAGGTGTTTGGCATCAGCCTTGAGGACGCGGCGAAGGCACTCAAAAAGTATCACCTTGCGGGGCGCCGGTTTGAGCTGGTGGGCGAGAAAAACGGCGTGAAGGTGATTCACGATTACGCGCATCACCCGAGCGAAATCATGGCGTGCCTCAATGCGGCGTCAAAATACCCCCACAAAAAGTTGTGGGTTGTGTTTCAATGCAATTCATACACGCGGGCCAAAACGCTCAAGGACAAATACGCTGTGAGTTTTGGCGATGCGGACATGGTGCTCGTGCCTGATATCTATCCGGGCCGTGATATCGATCGCGGTGAGATTCACGCGCGTGACCTCGTGGCGGCCATCAGCCCCAATGCGGCCTGCAAGTATATCCCCACATTTGAAGAAATCAGCGCTTATCTCGATGAAAACGCGGTTCCGGGTGACATCGTCGTGACGCTTGGGTCCGGCAGCGTGGACAGAGAGACGAAGAAGCTGCTTTAACCCGCTTAAAAGCATTCGACATATTGTAACAAAACATAACAAAACAAAACATATGCGTTGATATCAGTGGCGGCAGGGCTCAACTGCCTTAAGCAGACGGTATAAAGGGGTTCTGCATGAGATATCACAGCGCCTGCACTATCAAAAGTAAAGGCTTCCGAACAATCGGAAGCCTTTTTGTATGGAATAGCAGGTCACCAGCCGATGCGATATCAACAACCGATGCTTACGTTGATGATGCTTTTATCAGCATATCCTCATCTGAAATGGCGTGTGACTTGTCTGTTTTGATCTACAAAATAAAACAAAAAGGAACATAATATCACATGCGTTGAGGTTACAAGGTCAGTCTTACTCAGATGTAAGCAGAACTGTCCATGCAGACAGGCGTTTTCCGTTGTGAAACGCGACACCGACGTTGTGATAGGTGTTCTCATCAACCTGAATCAGCGTTTCAGAGCCGCTGTATGCGCCGTCCCCCGACGAATAGACCGATATGATGGAGCAGCCGACGATGCTGAATGTGCCGCTGAGCTGCCCGAGAGCGGGGTTAAAGGATGTCCATGCGAGCGTGTGCTCGGCGTCCGTGCTGTGAATTGAGTATATGTTGCACAGTTGTACGGGCGTTTCAAACAACACGTCCATTGAGGCATCAAGCGTCCACTCGTTGTTATCGCGTGATACACGCGAGCGGCCGGTGAGCGGGAAAGATTGGTCATTCTCATCGTAAAAAATGCCGCTGGCCTGCCAATGTCTGCCCGGTAAAAGATAGGTATGCATCATAAGCATCGCTCCTTATTCAGGTTTAACTTGAAATACGGACCCTTCCCGCGGGTAACCCAGCTTCGCGTAATAGCCATCCACGCCGCTCATCACATAAACGGTATCGGAGGGGAAGTCGGTACAGACCTGTTCCATCAATCGCCTGCCGGTGGAACGCCCGCGGAAAGCTTTTTCCACTAGCAGGTCGTAAACATAGATACCGAAGCCGTCGTCATTGCGGCAGCGCACATAACCGCACAATGTGTCTCCTTCGTAAGCGACATAAACGAGGGAACTTTGCAGAGCGCGTTTATACTTTTTAAAAGCGGCCTCAGCAGAGTAGCAGGACCAGTCGTCGCCTTCGCTCAGCAGCAACTCATGCAAACGGTTTTCATCTTGTTGGGAATACAATCGTATATCCATAGTCACCTCGAGATCTCAATCTATAACAACTGAAAGGTATTTTCAATCAAACGATGAACATAAGAAGAATAAGCGGATAGGCGATATGAACATAACGAGAAGGAGTGCGGCTATTTAATCATCTGTTCGAATTGTGCTTCGTCAATCACCGTGATGCCGAGCGCGTGCGCTTTGTCAAGCTTGCTGCCCGCGCTCTCACCCGCGAGTACGATGTCGGTGTTCTTACTGACCGACGAGACAATCTCCCCGCCGAGCGCCTCGATAATGTCTGACGCTTCTTTGCGCGTGTATTTTGAGAGCGTGCCCGTGAGCACGACTTTTTTGCCGGATAACGCGGATTCCGTTGCTTTGATCTGTTCGAAGACGGGAGCGACGCCGGCAGCGAGCATGCGCGCCACAATACCCCGCGCGCGGCTGTCCGTGAAGAAATCCACAATGTTTTGCGCAAGTGTGTCGCCGATGCCGTCAATGGCAACGAGGCTGTCCAAATCGGCCTGCATCAGCGCGTCCATGTTCTGGTATTTGGCGGCCAGATCTTTGCCGGTTTTGGCACCGATACCGGGTATGCCGAGCGCGTAGATGAAGCTGCCAAGCGGCCTATGCCTGCTTTTTTCGATAGCGTTTCGCAAATTATCCGCTTTCTTCGGGCCGAAGCCGGGCAACGTTTTGATCTGTTCGTAGTCTAAATAATAGAGATCGGATACGTCGGAAAGCCCCAGGTGGTCGTAAAACGCTTCCGCTGTCTTATCTGAGAAGGTTTCGATGTTCATCGCGTCGCGCGAGGCAAAATGCGCGACGGCGCGCGTGAGCTGCGGGCGGCAGACGAGCGGGTTTTCACAGAACAGATGCGCACCCTTAACCACGAGCGGGTGGCCGCAGGCGGGGCAGACATCGGGGATCTCGATATCCTTAGAATCGGCTGTGTATTCCGCCACGCCGAGAACTTCGGGGATCACATCTCCCGAACGCCGAATAAACACGCGCGCGTTCTGTTTAAGCTTCTTCCTCTGTATATCGCCCACGTTGTTAAGCGTCGCGCGCGATACCGACACGCCGCCGATATCCACCGGCTCAAGCAGCGCGCCCGGTGTGATTTTGCCTGTGCGTCCGACCTGCCAGATGACGTCCACAAGCGTGGTTGTTTTTTCATCGGCCGCGAACTTGTAAGCCACCGCCCAACGCGGGAATTTCTGTGTGAAGCCGAGCTGCTCGCGCACCACAAAACGATCGATCTTGATCACCGCACCATCGATCAGGTAATCAAGTGATGATCGGGATTGTTCGGCTTTGTTCACTATTGTGATAACCTCGGCGATGCTGTCTGCTTTCTGTGTGAAGCTGCTGACCGGAAAGTGGTTCTCGCGCAGAAAATCAAGCATCTGCATATGCGTGGTGAACGGCGCGTCTTCAATGTAACCGACGCTGTAGCAGATCAGGCTTAAGTTTCGCCGTGCGGTCTCGGTGGGGTCCAGGTTGCGCAGCGCACCGGCCGCTGCGTTACGCGCGTTTTTTAGCGGTTCGTCAGCCGTCTCATTGTATCTTTTCAGCGCGGACAGACGCATGATGCCTTCGCCCTGCACCTCGAGCCGCCCCTTATAAGGAATGGACAACGGTACCGATTTGATTGTCATCACCTGTTTGGTGATGACTTCACCGATGCTGCCGTCACCGCGCGTGGCGGCGGAAACAAGCAGACCGTTCTCATAACGCAGATTCACCGTGAGGCCGTCAAACTTGTATTCAACCACATACGAAAATGGCTCGGCAGAAAATTTGCGTGCGCGCGCTTCCCACGCGGCGAGCTCGTCTTCGCTGCGCACCTTGTCGAGGCTGAAGAGCGGGCTTAAATGCGCCTGTTTTTCAAAGCCGGGCAGCACATCGCCGCCGATGCGAAGGGTGGGAGAATCGGGGCGCACGATGCCTGTCTGCTTTTCGAGCTTCTCGAGTTCGTCATAAAGCGCGTCATATTCGGCATCGCTGACTGACGGGCTGTCGAGCGTGTAATAGCGATAGATGTGCTCATTGAGCTTTTCGATCAGTGCGTCGATGCGCCGGGTTGCTTCGTCCATTTTTCGTTCCTTACAGTATTTCTAATGGCGCGAACGCCACAAACATCTTTTTCTCACCCGCGGTATCAAAGCGCACCACGGCAATTTTCTCCTCGCCTTCGCCGTTGGTTGAAACAATTTGACCGCGGCCGAATTTGGGGTGGGAGACGACGGTGCCCGTCAAAAACGCTGACGGTGCATGCGCCGCTTTCTTGTTTATATCGGGCACGGATGACGGCATGCTGAGCTTTCCCTGAGCCGCAAACGAATACGGGCTGTGGCTGACCGGTTCATGTGAGAAATAAGGGGTGGGCTGCCTCTTGACGCCCGCCGTTTCCATGCACCCCTCGGGGATCTCTTCGAGAAAGCGCGAACGCTTGCACGGGACACGCTCGAAATTGGCGCCCATACGCACATAGCGCGTGGTGCTCCATATGAGATAAAGGCGTTTTTTTGCGCGCGTCATGCCCACATAACAGAGCCGCCGTTCTTCCTCCACATCGCCGTCCATCAGGCTGATTTGGTGAGGGAGCAGCCC
This sequence comes from Bacillota bacterium, assembly GCA_023406895.1. Lineage (GTDB taxonomy): Bacteria > Bacillota > Clostridia > Christensenellales > SZUA-584 > SZUA-584. The sequence goes on from JAEXTV010000026.1 coordinate 58,425, forward strand.
TTCCTGCAGCCCCACCATGAACACGACAGGGAACTCAAGGCCCTTGGCGCTGTGCAGCGTCATCAGCATAATCTTGTCTTCTTCGTCGCCCACGGCATCCACATCCGAAACCAGCGCGCTGCGCTCCAGAAACGCGGCCAGTGTGTGCGGCGCCGGCATATCGCGCTCGAAATCCGATACGCTTTTAAAGAATTCTTCGATGTTGAGCAGACGCATGCGGCCTTCGGGTGTCGAATCGTTAATCATCATCGTGCGCAGCCCCGAATCCTCAAACACGCGTTCCACAGTTTGCAGCACACTCATCGTATCCATTTGGACGCGAATATCCTCAAGCATGCCGCAAAAATCGATCAGCGACTCGGCCGCCTTTTTGGACATGCCTTCGGGCTCGGTGCACATATCGCAAAGTGACCGGTGCTGCGCCTGTGCCGATGCGTATAGTTTGCCCAGCGATACGTCGCCGATACCGCGCTTGGGCACGCCAATGGCGCGCATAAAGCAAAGGTCGGCATCCGGGTTGCAGAGCAGATTTAAATAAGCGAGCAGATCTTTGATTTCCTTGCGTTCATAAAAGCTCTGGCCGCCGTATATCACATATGGGACGCCGCGCTCTTTGAGCTTGTTTTCCAGCACGCGCGACTGGCTGTTGACGCGGTACAGCACCGCGATGTCGCTGGCTGTGTATTTGCCCTCGCGCAGCAGGCTCGCGACCTTTTCGGCCACGAACTGCGCTTCCTCAAGGTCGCTTTCCGCTTCAAACTCGAGCGGTTTCTGGCCTGTCTTGTTGCTCGACCACAGTTCCTTGCCCATACGGCCGCTGTTGTGGCGAATCACGCCGTTGGCGGCATCGAGAATCCCCTGATGCGAGCGGTAGTTTTGCTCAAGCCGTATCACGCGCGCGCCCGGAAAATCCTTCTCGAAGCCGAGAATGTTGCTGATGTCGGCCCCGCGCCAGCCGTATATCGACTGGTCGTCGTCGCCCACCACAAAAATATTGCCGCTGCCCTGGGCGAGCAGATGCACAATGCTGTACTGCACGGAATTTGTGTCCTGATACTCGTCCACCATGATGTATTGAAACCGGCGGCGGTATTTGTCGAGCACTTCCGGGTATTCCTCAAAAAGCAGCAGTGTTTTTAACAGCAGGTCGTCAAAATCCATCGCGTTGTCAGCGCGCAGCCTGTCCTCATAGCGGGCATAAACCCACCCCGAGTATTTGACGGCATCGCCGTCACCGTATACCTCTTTGAAGCGTGCGGGGCTGACGCCTGCGTTTTTCGCGCGGCTGATCATCGAGCGCACAGTGCGCGGCTCAACGGCTTCTTTGCTGATATCAAGGTCTTTTAATATATCCTTGACCACGGTCATCGCGTCGCCCGCGTCGTATATCGTGAAGCTGTTTGAATACCCAAGGTATTCACCTTCAATGCGCAGCAGCCTTGCACAGAGCGCGTGAAATGTCATCACCCACATGTCGCCCGAATCAGGGACGAGCGCCCCAATGCGCGATTTCATCTCCGCCGCAGCTTTGTTGGTGAATGTGAGTGCGAGTATTTGAAAAGGCGATACGCCTTTTTCAATCAGATAAGCGGCACGCGTGGTCAGCACGCGGGTTTTGCCGCTGCCAGCGCCCGCAAGAACAAGCACCGCTCCTTCCGTGGTGCTCACGGCTTCACGCTGCGGCGCGTTTAAGCTGGTAAAATCCATCAGTCCTCCTGTTTGAGCCTTTTTATCGCGAGCCGATAACCGCCTGTGCCGTAGTTGAGACAGCGGTTGACACGGCTGATTGTGGCCGTGCTGGCTCCTGTTGTGCCGGAAATATCGTGGCAGGTGTGTTTATCGCTTAAGAGCTCCGCCACCTTAAAACGCTGTGCCATGGATGTGAGCTCTGAAATCGTGCCGAGATCCTCGAAGAACATGTAACATTCCTCGACGGTTTTCAGCGTGAGTACGGCGGCGAAAAGCTTGTCCATATCGTCGGATTTCAGCATGGATTGGTACATAACCGTTCCTCCAAGATTACTTCACAAAGTTTTTGAGCGTATCCAGCCCCTCAATGCGCACGTCGATCGTATCGCCGCGCTGCATGGGGCCAATCCCCTCGGGCGTGCCTGTGGCGATGATGTCGCCGGGCAGCAGCGTCATGCACGCACTGACGAAGCTGATCAGCTCCGGCACGTCATGGAGCATATTGTCCAGTGTAGAGTCCTGCATGGGCTTGCCGTTGAGCACGGTTTGTATGCGCTGCTTCGCGGGGGTAAATTCAGTATCGATGCTGGGGCCGACCGGGCAGAACGTATCGAAGGACTTGGCACGCGTCCATTGTCCGTCAATCTTCTGCAGATCACGCGCCGTGACATCGTTGAGAGCGGTATACCCGAAAATGCAGCTTTGAGCCTCCAGCGGCGTCACGTTTCTGCACCTCCTGCCGATCACGACGGCCAGCTCCGCTTCATAATCCACACGCTGTGAAATGGCCGGATATTCAATCGCCTCTCCGTGCGCAATCAGCGCTGTTAAGGGTTTTAAAAAAATCACGGGGTTTTCGGCAATCTGATCGTGCAGCTCCAGCGCGTGCTTTGCGTAATTGAGCCCCACTGCGACGATCTTTGTGGGTTCACAGGGAACCAGCAGCTTGGCATCGCTAAGCGGTATCGTTTCGCCCGTAAAAGCAAATCGCTCATACGGTGCTTCGGCAAGGCGTTTGAGCATGCCGCCATCCTGCGCCGCATAGAATATCTCGCCGTTTGTTTGTGCCCGTACGATTTTCATAGTCTGTTTTCCTTTCATATGTCCTGACTCATTTTATCACATCAGCCCGCAAGCACCAAGAGCTTATATTCGCCGGGCATCGATAAAACGGTGGATTTTGACATGGAAATGGTGCGGGTGTATAATACAAAAAAGCTGTTTGAAGGATGAATACATGAAAAAATCAGCCTTATTATTTCTGGTTTTCATAATCTGCACCATGCTTTTTTTGCCTGTGACGCAGGCGAACGCCATGCCGTATTTTGAAGATGCCACGGTGGTTGGTGATGAAGTGAATATGCGTATGCGCCCCTCCACCGACTCGCCCGTCGTGATCAAGCTCGTGCAGGGCGCGCGTATCGGCGTTTTCTGTGAAGAGGTGGAAGGCTGGTACCGCATTATTTACGGCAACTACCGCGGCTATGTCAGTGTGGAATATGTGTTTTTGCCTTCAACAGACTATATGGTGGCGCATGTGCTTGAGGGGGGCTTAAAATTGCGGCAAAACCCCGGCACATACAGCAACGCGGTCGCTGAGCTGGCTGAAGGCACAGGCGTCACGGTGAAGAACATATCGGGCGACTGGTTTTTCGTGGAGGTGCCGGGTGAGGACGAGACAAGCGTTGAAACCGGCTATGTGCATAAAGATCATGTAAAACTCAGCAAGTCCAAAACGGCCAGCAATATGATCAAGCTCGGCATGGAAGGCGCAGAGGTGAAAAACGTGCAGCAGCAGCTGCGCAAGCGCAACTTTATGATCGCCCCGGCGACAGGTTACTTCGGCGATGTGACAGAGGGCGCGGTGAAGGCGTTCCAGCGCAAGGCGGGGCTCGACGCGGACGGTATTATCGGCGCGGAAACATATGAGTTGCTTTTTGGCGATAACGATATCACCACCACGACGGCTGAGCTGTTCGGCATTACGGGCGAGGTGAAGCTCTCCACATGGGACGATATCGCCAAAGTGTTTAAAAAGGGAACCAAGGCGCTGGTGACCGATGTGAAATCCGGCCGTCAGTTCTGGGTGATCCGCTTCGGCGGCTGGTGGCATGCGGACTGCGAGCCCCTGACCGCTGAGGATACCGCCATTATGAAGGAATGCTACGGTGGAAAATGGTCGTGGGACAGGCACCCGATATGGGTGACAGTTGGCAGTGTGACGTATGCGGCGTCGCAGCACGGCATGCCGCACATGGTGAATCCGGTGGGCGGCAACGATTTTGACGGGCACTTTTGCATTCATTTCAAGGATTCGAAGGTGCATGAAACAGGCAAGGAATGCCCGAGACATCAGTACTGCGTGAACAAAGCATATGAAAAAGCTCATTAGACGTTGATCACACAGCCTTCTTTTGCGCGCTGCGCCAAGGAAGGCTTTTTGTTTATAATGCTGTCATATTGATTGCAAGAGGTTTATAATGAATCAGATTTCAAATTTGATACCCATAAATTAGGTTGATATTTCGAATATTGAGATGGGAATTGCTTGGAAGCTTTCCGCGTCAAACGATACTTAAGCTGCAATCTGAATTGAATAAAATAGCCTATCTCCTGAAAGGGAGAAGCTTGAGCGGATTGATAAAAGCGCAAATGAAATTCCAAGTATGGTTTTGTAGAATATAAAGTCATTTTCCGTCTCTCAGTCACCTTACGGTGACCGCCCTCAATCCACCCTGAATAGGGCAGTCGCCGGAGAAAACTTGATAGCGGTATTTTGACGCTCTGATTGACAGGTGTGCAGCCAAAAGCTTAAGAGAATCCATCTATGGATATGAGAATCACAGAGATTATAACGGCACAGGCCGAATAATAGCCGCCGATGCCGACATATTTATATAAGTAAACGCTGATTAATTCGAAACGCTGTCTTGACGACTGATTCCGCGCTCTGCTATGTCGCCGAAATCTTGAAATAGCGCTGCTATTCCTCAATTTCGCTCCTTGCAGAACACGAAATCCGTTCGCCAATCCATCATTCCTCATTTAATCATTGTTTACATGAGTAGTGCTTTTTTGGAGGATGATTATGAGAAAGACGCAAGCCCTGCTGCTGGCTCTCGTGGTGTGTATCGTTTCGGTGCTGACAACTTATTTTCTTGTCAGGGCCAAATATGAAACAACTCAAGAGGGAGAGCTTCCTCTGATGGAGTTTCAGCGCGTCGAACAGGAAATAAAAGAAAAATACCTGCGCGATTTTGATATGCAGCAAGTGCAATATGCGGGACTCAAAGCGATGGTGGCGTCGCTCGGAGACCCGTACAGCGTTTACTACACGCCCGAGGAATTTAAATCGTTTCAGCAAAATTCGTCCGGCGAGTATTACGGTGTCGGCATGGGTATCGGCATCGACGATGTCACCGGCCTTGCTGTGGTCTCGTATTTTCTGGATGATTCCGCGGCCAAGGAAGCGGGCATTGAAGTCGGCGATCTGATTGTGTCGATCAACGGAGAAGATGTGACGAAGAACACGCTGCAGGAGATCCGCGTGAAATGCATCGGCGATGACGGCACACCGATCACCATCGGGGTCAAGCGCGGGGAAGACGTGCTCGAATTTACTATGATGCGCAAGTCCGTGGAGCTCGACATGGTGGCTTATAAAATGCTGGAGGGCGGCATCGGCTATATGCAGATCAAGCAGTTCAGCGGTAACTGCGAAGCCTTATTCAACGAAGGCATGGATTATTTTGAAGCACATGGCGCAAAGGGCATCATATTCGATCTGCGCAACAACCCGGGCGGATATCTCTCCACAGTGGTGAGCATGCTCGATAGGCTGCTGCCCGAGGGGACGATTGTGTATACCGAGGACAAATACGGCAACCGCGACACCAAAACGAGCGATGCGGACTGCACGAAGATTCCGATGGTGCTGCTTGTCAACCAAAATACGGCGTCGGCCTCAGAAATTTTTGCGGGTGCCATACAGGATTATGACTGGGGCGAGGTGATCGGCACGCGCACATATGGAAAAGGCGTGGTGCAGATCGTGATTCCGATTGAATCAACGGGCGGCGGACTGAAAATTACATCGTCGGAGTACTTTACGCCCAAAGGGCGCAGCATTGACGGCAACGGCGTGTACCCGGATGATATTGTGGAGCTTAAAGCGGATGCGACAGAGGATACGCAGCTCAAGGAGGGGCTTGAGATACTCGGTTCGCTGATTAGCGTGGGCGAGGAAGCGCCGTAAGGGATTGACAATAGACTAAAGGTACTGACAAGAATTCCTTGTGTTGCGGACCGTTCACTGATAAAATAGGTAAAGCAGAATAAAAGCAGGCCGGTTCCCTGGTGGTCCGGCTTGTTTTGACAATCCGGGTTACGGATACGTTTCAATGCGGGAGGAACAGCATGTATGATGTGATCATCGTCGGCGCGGGCCCGGCCGGTCTGACTGCCGGTCTTTACGCCGGACGCGCGGGACTGTCGGCGCTGATATTGGAGAGGGTTTTTGCGGGCGGACAGATCACGCGGACGCTGATGGTGGAAAACTATCCTGGGTTTCCTGAAGGCATTGAAGGCCTTGATTTAAGCTTTAAATTCAAGGAACAGGCGGAACGGCATGGGGCTGTGATTGAAACATCCGAAGTGACGGGTTACGACCTTGAGGGCGACGAAAAAAAGGTGATCACGGCGGACCGAATATTCAGCGCAAAATCGGTCATCCTCGCGATGGGCGCTTCGTATAAAACGCTCGGGCTGCAAAGCGAAAGGCGGCTTTCGGGCTCGGGCGTGTCGTATTGCGCCACGTGCGACGGCGCGTTTTTCAAGCAAAAGCAGGTGGCCGTGATCGGCGGCGGCGATACCGCCATAGAGGATGCGCTTTATCTGGCGAATTTCGCGAGCCATGTGTATGTGGTACATCGCCGGGATGAACTGCGCGCGCAAAAAGTGCTGCAGCGGGCCGCGCTGCAAAACGAAAGAATTGAATTCGTCTGGAACAGTGAGGTGGACGCGATTGAAGGAGATGCGTTTGTCACGGGCGTGCGCGTCCGCAACAACAAAACACAGGAACTCATGTCTCTCGCCGTTTCCGGTGTGTTTGTGGCGATTGGCATTGTGCCGCACAGCGACGATGTGAGAGAGCTTGTCAAAACGGATGATTTTGGCTATATCTTTACGGATGAGGCGATGCATACGAGCCTGCCCGGGGTTTTTGCGGCGGGCGATATTGTGGCGAAACCGCTGCGCCAGGTGGTCACGGCGGCGGCGGACGGCGCGGTCGCTGTGTACTCGGCGCTTAGTTATTTAAGAGAACATAAATAGGACTATACCAATTTGCATATTGGTATAACGCGGACTATAATACAAAAGGTCCGGATACGGAGGAACTATGGCAAGACTGTTTGGAACGGACGGAGTCAGAGGCATCGCAAACGAAAAGCTCACATGTGAGCTCGCGTTTAAGCTCGGGCAGGCCGGGGCATCGGTGCTGACAAGCGAGGTGCACAAAGCGCGCATACTGATTGGCCGCGATACGCGGATTTCGGGCGAGATGCTCGAGGCGGCGCTTGTGGCTGGCATCTGCTCGGTGGGCGCGGAAGCGCTTGTGGCGGGGGTTATCCCAACATCCGGCGTTGCGTTTCTCACGCGTAACTACGACGCGGACGCGGGCATTGTGATTTCGGCTTCTCACAACGCCGCGGAATACAACGGCATCAAGTTCTTCGACGCGCAGGGCAAAAAGCTGCCCGACGAAGTGGAAGACCGTATTGAAGATATTATTTTAAACGGCAGCGAAGAGATTCCGCTCAAAACGGGCATCAACGTGGGCCGCCGCGTGAAGGCAGTGAACGCCGTCACGGAATATAAGGAGTTTCTGATCGGTTCCACGGAGACGAATCTGCGTGGGCTGAAGATTGTGCTGGATTGCGCGCACGGTGCGGCATCGGCAGTGGCCCCGCGGGCATTCAGCGAGCTCGGTGCCAATGTGGTGCCGTATTACAACACGCCGGACGGCATCAACATCAACGACAACTGCGGGTCGACGCATCCGGCAAAGCTCACGCAGCTCGTGGCGGAGCTCGGAGCCGACATGGGGCTTGCGTTTGACGGCGACGCCGACAGACTGATTGCCGTGGATGAACACGGTGTGATTGTGGACGGCGACCAGATCATGGCGGTCTGCGCGATCGATTTGCAACAGCGCGGCCTTTTAAAGCAGGATACGCTCGTATGCACCGTGATGAGCAATCTGGGGCTCGATATCGCGATGAAAAAAGCCGGCATCAACACGGTGAAAACGCGCGTGGGCGACAGATACGTACTGGAGGAAATGCAGAAAAGCGGGTACGCGCTCGGCGGCGAGCAGTCCGGTCATATCATATTCCTCGACCATAACTCGACGGGTGACGGGATATTAACCGGTATACAACTGGCATCCATCATGATGCGAAGCGGCAAGCCGCTTTCCAAGCTGGCGGACACGGTAAATATACTGCCGCAGGTGCTGGTCAACGCGACCGTAAAAGATGAGTTGAAAGAGCATATCATGGAAGATGAGCAGGTGAAAAAGCGGATCGAGGCGCTCGAGAAGCTTTTTGAAGGAAACGGCCGTGTGCTGATCCGTCCTTCGGGCACAGAGCCGCTCGTCCGCGTGATGATAGAAGGACCCGATAAAAAAGAAATCGAGCGCCAGGCGGTTAGTATGGTGAAGCTCATCGAAAGCCGCCTCGCGTAACATGCCTCAATGCCGCGCTGCGTTATTGAGGCTTAAGCATCAGGAGGCTTTACTATGTGCGGAATTGTAGGGTATGTGGGCAGCAAGGATGTGGTTCCCGTGCTGCTGAACGGGCTGCAAAAGCTTGAGTACAGAGGATACGACAGCGCCGGCGTGGCCATCGTGTGTGACGGCGCTTTGAAAGTGCATAAAACAAAAGGCAGGCTCAGCACGCTGCGCCGCCTTATGACAGGCAGCATTGCGCCGAACGCGGCAGGCATCGGGCACACGCGCTGGGCGACTCACGGCGAGCCTTCATTTGAAAATTCACATCCGCACACCAACTGCGCGGGCGACATCGCAGTGGTGCACAACGGCATTATTGAAAACTATATCAAACTCAAAAAATGGCTGCAGGACGAAGGCGCCGTGTTCGTTTCGGAAACGGACACGGAGGTTGTCGCGCATCTGATCAACCATTTTTACAAGGGTGATCTGCTTGCAGCGGTTCAGGCTGCGGTATCGCATCTGGAAGGCTCTTATGCGCTGGGCGTGGTATCGCAAAAGCACCCCGACATGATCATCGCGGCGCGCAAGGACAGCCCGCTTGTGGTGGGCGTCGGCAGCGGCGAGAACATGATCGCGTCGGATATCCCCGCGCTGCTCGAATACACGCGCGATGTGATTTTTCTGGAAGACAAGGAGATTGCGGTGCTCGAGCGCGGCGGCGTGCGCATTTACGATGAATACGGCAAAACCGTGAACCGCGATGTTTATCATGTGGATTGGGACGCAGCGCAGGCCGAAAAGGGCGGCTATGAGCATTTCATGATCAAGGAGATCCACGAGGAACCGCGCGCCATGGCCGATACACTGATGTCGCGCTATAAGGACGGCAGGATTGACCTAAGTGATATCGGCATCGACGAGAAACTCGTGCGCGGGATCAGCAAGGTGGGCATCATCGCGTGCGGCACGGCTTTTCACGCGGGTATGGTGGGCAAATATATCATCGAGAAGCTCGCGCGTATACCGGTGGAAACGGAGATCGCTTCCGAGTTCCGCTACCGCGATCCGCTGATTGTCCCGGGTCAGCTGGTGATCATCATCAGCCAGTCCGGCGAAACGGCGGATACGCTCGCCGCGATGCGAGAGGCCAAGAAACGCGGCGCAGTGATTGCCGCAATCGTCAACGTGGTGGGCAGCACGATTTCGCGCGAGGCGGACGCCGTGCTGTATACGCACGCGGGGCCCGAAATCGCGGTGGCCTCCACCAAGGCGTACAACACGCAGCTGGTCGCGATTTATATGATCGCGCTCGAGCTCGGGCGGCTGTCCGGCCATCTTGAAATGGCTGAATACACGCGCTATGTGGAAGGGCTTAAGAACATTCCCGATATGATGAACACCGTGCTGAAAACGAAGGATCAGCTCGCAAGGCTCGCGTCGCGCCAGTTCAGCCAGAACAGCGTGTTTTATATCGGCCGCGGGCTTGACTATGTGCTCTCGATGGAGGCGTCGCTCAAACTCAAGGAGATATCGTATATCCATTCCGAGGCGTACGCGGCGGGCGAGCTGAAGCACGGCACCATCGCGCTGATTGAAGACGGCACGCTTGTGGTGGCAATTGCGATGCAGCGCAGCCTGTTTGACAAGACGGTGAGCAACATCAAAGAGGTGAAGGCGCGCGGCGCGCATGTGCTGGCGGTGTGCTTTGAGGGCAGCGATATGCCGGGCGATATTGCGGACGAGGTGCTTTATTTGCCTGAGGCGGATGATGTTTTTGCGCCGATACTCGCGGTGACGCCGATGCAGCTTTTCGCCTATTATATGACGGTGGAAAAGGGCTTCGATGTGGATAAACCGAGGAATTTGGCCAAATCAGTGACAGTTGAGTAGAACAACTTTGTAGAATAATTCCTCCAATTGCTGTACAATACGCAAATGGAGGAACTTTTTATGTCATATTTCTTTTATATGAATGTGAATGTGGACAAAAATAACAATGATTTTATAAACAAAACCCTAGTTGATCATGGGTTCTACGGTGCCAGAATCCTAAAAGAAAAAGAAGTACAAATTGATTCAGATATAAAAATTGGTAAGCTGATACGTATTGCTCTTTGGTTATCGGATGATTATCCGGAATATTTGAAAATAATAAATGAAATGAGAAAAGAATATAAAGCGATATATATATTGAAGCATTGGGAGGGAAAAGGTCGAATCACGCATATGTTTCCGACAGAAACGATTAACTGCGATGATTTAAGTATTAAGTTTCTTTCAGAAATCAACGATGATACTTTCTATCGCATAGAATTCTTTAAGCGTTATTTTTAATTGTTTAAATTAATTTGATGAACTTCTTGGATATAAGGAGGACTAAAATGAAGCTATTTAATATATTTTTTTGGATTTATATGGTTGTGGGATTGTTTATGACTATATTACTTGCTTTTTTTATTGAAAGTGAAAATGAGTTTTTTGTTTATTCACTGATTGTTGTAGGTCTAATAATTCTAAGAGTGGTAAGGTATTTTCTAAATATAAAGAAAGAGGGCAAAGAAGAAAGAGCTAAGTTTAATTGAGTAAGCGGAGACATTTTGCAAATTATTCACAAGGGAAAGAACATTTTGAGGGACACATCAAGACGATAAAGAAAACAATATACTTTATTTGTTTTTTACTAAGTGAAATTACGTAGAAAGCACAAAGAATGTATCAGTGAAAAGCACAAGATGAAAGGGCAGAAAATATGTTTCTTTCAAAAATGAAAAAAGCGATCACATTTAGAAATATAATGATTTCATTAGTATTTGTATGCATACTAATAAATTGTTTTAATTCAATTAATAACCGCAACAATTCGGGGTTACCCCCAATTGAGGCCTTGAAAAAGCAATATCCACAGATTGATCAAGATAATCTGGATTATCAATATATAATAATTGATGACTATTTATTCTATTGCATCACTGATTCAATTAGAGGCGTTGCTTTTAAAACTAATAATGATGGATTTGTATTTGAATATTCAGTTAGCGCTCAGTCGCATTTGACGGAATATAGTGTAAAAAAAGTTATGGATGTGATTATAAATATAACAAAAATCGGCACAAAATATATAATAGAAATTTATACCAACGATATGAAAATGTATAACAATGATAAAGAACTTGTTTCCTTAAAATCACGAAGTGCGACTGACACTATGTGGGTGGACATTTGCGATATATCTCAAGAAATAGAAATCTATGCTATGTATAATGATCAAAAAAAATTAATTTTAGATAACAAAGCAATTGAGAAATTTTTTAGATAGGAAAGGGCATTAGAACATGACACGCCGAAGAGTAATTATTATCATCATAGTTATTTTTCTTGTTGTGGTTTCTATTATTCTAGAAATTGCGCGTAATAATTTCTGGACACAAAAAATAGCAGATAAAATAAACTCTTTGGAAGATGCATACGATTATGCTAAGGATATATATCCAAATAAAAAACAAAATCCCATCTTAATAGGGTATAATATTTATATACAGGGCAAAGACGATATAATTAGTTATAATCCAAACCAATATTTTTTTACATTTATGTATAACAGTAATCAACGAATCCTTCGCACTGACATTTATATTGATACAAAAGAGAATTATGCGCACTATAAACAATATGAGGACAACTCATTGAAAGGCTATCATTCAAATTACCCGATTACGTTTACCAAGGATAGTTTAATAAAAGCATTAGACTTACTTATTTCAGATAAAGATTTTGCGTCGTTGTTTAAAATTGACAACTCGCTAGAATTTACAATTGACTGCGGGTATAACTTAAAAGAATTGGATGGAGAAGTAAATAAATGGATAGTACAAGTGGGTCCGTCAATAGAAAATATAAAATCCAGTTCATATGTAATTGATTTAGAGCGGAATCTACTGTCTAGACTTTCCTAGAGGGCCTTGAAAAATATAAAATCTTGGGTATTGAAATATGATGGCCTCCATTAAACTTTACTTTTTACTGCTGCCCCATATTATGGTAATATCATATATAAGGCGGTGACTTTATGGCTTTTGTGATCACTCAAATCGCGCGCAAGAGGAATCTTAAGCAGTACGATAACCTTCTTTTTGAAAGACTCATTTGGTGATTGATCATTTACTGAAGATGACATTTTTGCGCCGTTCGCGGTGACATCAATCATATGAAAGGTTAATGAAATGCCGCTGAATATCGTTCGAGATAATATCGTCCACATGAAAACAGACGCCATTGTCAATGCTGCCAACAGCGACCTGTCGCCGGGCGGCGGTGTATGCGGCTCTGTTTTCGATGCTGCCGGGTATGAACAAATGCAGCAGGCCTGCCGGAAGCTCGGCGGCTGCCCCACCGGCAGCGCCGTCATCACGCCGGGCTTTAACCTGCCTGCCAAATATGTGATTCACGCTGTGGGCCCCGTATGGCACGGTGGTCACAACGGGGAAGAAGCACAGCTGCGCGCGAGCTATCGTTCCGCTTTGGCGCTGGCCAAAAAGCATGGGTTGGAATCCATTGCATTCCCTCTCATATCATCGGGCATATACGGCTACCCCAAAGACAAGGCCCTGCACGTTGCCGTATGTGAAATCAGCCACTTTCTGATGGAAAACGACATGGACATATTTATTGTCGTTTACGACATGCACGCATTCCAGCTGTCCGAAAACCTGTTTGCGGGTGTGAGAAGCTATATCGACGATGTGTACGTGCAGCAAAGACGAGCGTATCCGCATCTTGCGCCGGGTGTGCTCACGGGCGAGTGCGCCCGCCGTATGCAGCAAACGGATAACTCTATCGATAGCGAATGCGAATTATCATACGTGGCATCATCCAAATCGGTTCAAAGAATGCTCGAGGATGTGGTAAAGCAAACGGAGGAGACCTTTTCCGAATCGTTGCTGAGGTTGATCGGGGAAAAAGGAAAAACCGATGTGGAGGTTTACAAAAAAGCAAACATCGACCGTAAGCTGTTCTCGAAGATCCGCTCAAACCGGGATTATAAACCCTCGAAGCTGACAGTGCTGGCATTTGCGGTCGCGCTGGAGCTGAGCCTCGATGAAACGCAGGATTTGCTTGGCAGAGCGGGATACGTCTTATCCCATTCGCAAAAAGCCGATGTGATTGTCGAGTACTTTATTGCGCAAAAGAATTTTGATATATTCGAAATCAACGAAGCCTTGTTTGCCTTTGAACAGCCGCTGCTGGGCATATAGCGCCGTCTGCAACGGCTTGAAAAATGTCGCTTTGCATGCGACTTTTTTTTGTTCTGTTTTGGTATGCTGATCTCAATAAAAAGAGAAGGAGACAGGATACGATGAATAATAATTTAACTGAATTGGTTTTTATATTGGACAGAAGCGGCTCAATGGCAGGGCTGGAGAGTGACACCATTGGCGGGTTCAACGGTATGCTGAGCAAGCAAAAAAAGGAACAGGGCGAGGCGATAGTGACAACCGTGCTGTTTGATAATTTATACGAAATTCTGCACGACAGAATCAACCTAGCCGGTGTGATGAACATCTCAGACAGCGATTATTATGTGCGCGGATGCACCGCGCTGCTCGATGCCATCGGCAAAACAATCAGCAAAATCAGCAACGCGCAAAAGCACACAGCCGAAAGTGAGCGCCCGGCCAAAACGCTGGTGGTCATCATAACCGACGGGCTGGAAAACGCGAGCCGCGAGTATTCGGCCGAGAAAGTCAAGCAGATGATAGAAACAATGCAGAAAGATGAGAGCTGGGAATTTATATTTCTTGGCGCGAATATAGACGCGGTGAAAACAGCCCAAAGCGTAGGAATACGCGCGGACAGAGCCGCCAATTATCACGCGGACGGTGCGGGAACAGCGATTAACTATGAGAGCGTTTGCAGAGCGGCCAGCACAATTCGTACGCGAGGCAAGGTTTCAAGTGACTGGAAGGATGATATTGATATAGACTTTAAGGGCAGAAAGTAAAGATAATCAATACAGGTTAACATGTGATTTCTTGAAACGCCGATGCGCATTCATTTGGATGAGTACCGGCGTTTTTCTGTTTTAATCTGGTATACAGTTTACTTTACATTATCGGCATAACCCTATATTATGGAAATATCACAGAAAAGGCGGTGACTGTATGGCTTCGGTGATCACCCAAATCGCGAAAAAATGGAGTTTGACAGAGCATGAGACCCTTGTCTACGGGCGTGTCAACGACGTATTCGTCAATCTCACCTTTGTGAAACATGCTCGGAAAAACGACAGCATGCAAAATCCTAATTTAAATAAGTCTGTGGAGAACTATCTTTTAGAAGCGATCTTTCAGCCTAAATACGAATATGTCACGATTGATTTCTATGTGGACAGAAAAACCGACATTGACGAGCGGGAGGTCAGCGGCTTTCTGGAAGAACAGTACGAAAACTATAAAACCAGCTTGCCGACCTACGTGAAAGGGCATTTTGGCATCACGCTGTATCAGCGCGATACGCTGAATGTGAAGGCATCGTATGTGATCGATTTTCTGAAAGCGATGACCGGCTTTTTCAGCGAGCACGGGTATTTCAGCGGCTGCCAGAAATGCGGCAGCGATGATAATCTGTCTCAGATCGTCTTTGCCGGGCGGGCAACGGAGATTTGCGAGAACTGCAGACTCAAGGAAGCATCGTTTTAGTGAAAAAGGATACTTTGATGAGAATCAAACGTGCATTCATATTATTATTACTATTGACTGTAGCGCTTCTTTTCGGGTGTTCAGAAAAGCCAGAAATCAGAACCGATATTGAGCCGCTAATAAAGTATCTTCCAGATATGGGGATCACCGAGGCTGCGTGGTACGGAGGAACTAAGGATGATATGTTCTCAGGCGTTGGGCCTGCGACATATATCATTTACGGTACCGCTAAAGTCGGCGAGGAGTTCCTAAGCGAAATTGAGTCCAAATACTGTTGGAGCGAAGTTGAGCAAGACATTATTTTTGATTTTCTTAAAAGCAAAGCAATAAGCGATTATTTGGATGAAGAAGAGAATTACGTTTTCAGTCAAGATTTCTGTGACGACATTGCCAATACATATAAATTCGACGTTCTGGTTAACTTTGAAAAAGAGTCGATTGTGTTTTACTGGGAATATATTAATTTTTAGAATGAATTATTACTAGAGATATTGTGGGCGTGAGATAAAGTCGTTAAGTCTCTTTGGTTCAACTGTGATATAATGCCATGCAAAAGGTGAATTCATGACTCAAAACGCATTAAACCAACTCAATGATGAGCAGCTCATTTGGGCCTGCACGCAGCCGCTTATCTGGCAGGTGCGCGGCAAAGACCCTTTCACCAAAGCTCAGTATATGAAAACGCTCAGCGACGCACAGCGCGCGCTGTTCCTGTTTCAGGTGATGGTTGGCCACGCGCACCACGGCACGGCGCTGTTCTTTGAGCAAATCGCTTACATCGCCGAGTCTATGGATTTTTGGGCGGCGCTCAAGGCTTCTATGAAATATTTCAAAGATGAGCAAATGCTGAGCCTTGTCGGCAAAATGGAAGAGGCCTATATCGCGCTGAAGCAGGGCGAAAACTGCAGTGCCGTTTTGGATGCGCTTGATAAGCAGTATAACGAACGAATTCCCTCAACAATAAGCTTGATAGGCGCATGCATCCGCAGCAACCCGTGCGCGTTTATATCATTAGAACAATAAAAAAATTTTGAATTAAGACAGGAGAAAAGTCTAATGGATGCTAAAAAGATTATCACGCTGGTGCTGTGCAGCCTTATCATCGCGGTCGGTATCATTGTCGGCTCGGCGGTTTCATCTAGCACGCTGGCAGAGCGACCGCTGACAGGCAGCTTCACCGGCAGCTTAGATTCCTCTGAACCGGTGGAAACTGAAATCATGGGAACCTATAGCCTCATGTACGATCTTGACATATTTCCGTCCAGCGAAAGTGCGGATTATGACGCCGAAAACGAAAGGCTTAAGTCGGAACTCGAAAGCGATATTATAAGCGGCAAATGGCCAAACTTTCCGTATGTGAGCATAAACGGGCAAATGTATTTTTCCAGAACAGCTGTGGAAGAATGGTTCGCGCAAATGGGCAAAACACAGCTGGTGATTGAGTAATGATTAGGGGATTAAGTTTTGAGGTACCAAATGATAGATTCCCGTTGTTGTATTTAATAACAAGGGGGATTGATATTACCAAGTACTATTGGATTCTTGTTGAAGAGGACGTTCATAAAGACAACGATAGCTACTTTGAAAAAGACAGATACTCAGGTAGTGAGTTTGAATTGGTTATCAGAGAAGACAATTGCTATGTCGTTTTATTAAACCTTCAAGCCTACTGTGCCGAGAGTGATTTTGTCAGGCCGAAAAACTATAGTGAATTCTTAACTGGCAAATGTCAATTGATAGTATTCGTCAATGACTGCTGTTATGTTGATATTTATGCAAAAGATATGGAGATAATAGAAAGAATAAAGCATAATGCTCAAAATAATGAGTTTAAAAATATTGAATATATAACAGAAGAAAATGATCCAAGGATGGGACTAGGAGGATTTTCAGCCTAGGCTATTGGTCAGCCTTGGTTTTTCATCTCAAAGCTCTCCGTCTTTCCGTCGATTGTGACCGTCACGGTGACGATTTTGTCTTTTTGAATCAGTGCTGTGCCGCTACCTCCGCCTTGCATCACAAATGTTTTCTGCGTAATGGGATCATCAACGTGCTCTTCCTCTAAACTGCCGCTACTTGGACCGGCGTCAAAGTCGATTTTGAGCTGTTTCACTGAAGACAGGTCAGATACATCTCCTTTATAGGTGACGGTCAGCTTGTGTTTTTCATTGGTATCGCAGCCGAGCACGCCGTCTTTTTCATAGAACTGCAGCGTGGAATCCACCTTCATTTCGCCACTCCACGATTCGGATTCACCCTTGAAGACGAAATGATTCTCGATATAGTCGTCATTGCCGTTCACGGTGCTCTGCGTGCCGTCAGCCGCGCAGGCGCTGGAGAATAAGATCAAAAACAGCAAAAGTAGCGCGATCAATTTCTTCATGTCCTGCTCCTTGTATTGGAAATAATATATTCAATATACAATAAAAGCCGCTTCGCGTAAACGGCTTTCTAACCAAGGTTCGCTAATGATAAAAAGAGACAGTTCATTCTTCACGCTGCATTTCGTCGTACACAAACCGGTACAGCGCAAACAGTTCAGCTACGGCGGGATCGTCCACGTTGATATCCGGGTGGTACTTATTCAGTATGCCGCCCCATCCAAGCTCGGTGATTTCCTCTCTCATGTCGCGGTAGCGCTGAAGAAAGCCGAGCTGCACGTTGACCTCGGTCAGCATATCCCGGATGTGTTCAAGATCGATTAATATGGATTCAAATTGCTCCTCTCGCGTGAGCTCCTTATCTTCTTCGCCCATACGGTGCCTCCGAAAAGTTTTGTTTACTATTATGCTTGGGGGAGGGGTTTTCATACATCGGAGGGAAAAAAGGAGATTATTCGCTTGGCGAAGAATTGATAATATAATAATGCGCGGTGCGGCAAAGACGGGAGCCAGTATGGATAAAAACGCAGAAACAGTGCTGCATATCATCAGCAGCCTGATGAATGAAACGCAAACTGTGACCACGAAGGCAGTTGAGGACAGCATAGAATGGGCGGCTGCCGGTATGGATATCGGCAGTGCTTTGGCTTGGCTGGAGAGCAACGGCTGCGTGACGGTTGTCGATGACCGTTTAACGCTGACGCACAAAGGAGCGCGTGAGGCAGGCCGTATTCGCGAGGCAAAAATACAGGAAGATTTTGATGGGCTGATTGGCCAATGTACGCAAAGCAGCGCGTATCTTGATTTTTGCGAAGAGCTATATGGGCATCGGCTGTATCTGTTCAACATGATGGACAAGAGCCAGCTTGACGATCTGTTTGCGGCTTTAAGCCTCTCGCCGGAGGATACGGTTTTGGATGTGGGCTGCGGCACCGGATGCCTGTTGAACCGGATTGCGGAACAATTCGGCTGCAGAGGCATGGGTATTGACCGCTTGAGCAGCAGCATTGTGAACCGTCTGAGCCCGCTTATCGATTACCGGCAGACAGATATGGATAAGATAGAAGCGTTTCACGCGCAAGCAGTACTTTTTGTGGACAGCCTGTATTTCAGCAGGAACTGCGCGAGTCTGCTAAACCGCTTGAAAGTGAGCAACGTCAAAAAGGTATACATGTACTATTCGACGTATTTGTTTGAGGAAACGGAAGACAAAGCGTTGCTGCGGGAGAACCATACGCCGCTGGCGCAGATTTTAAATCGCCTCGGCTTTGCGTTTGCGGCGACGGATTACAGTGAATGTGAATACAAGCTGTATGAGCGGGGCTTAAAGCTTCTTGAAAAGTATAAATTATCGTTAGCACAGCAGGGAATTGAGGATATATACGCGCGGCGGTTGAACGAGTATAAGTTTGGCGCGGAGCTTTTTGAAAAAGGCCGGGCCAGCCGGTTTTTATATACTGTGGGAAGCATTTAACGATAATGTGAATAATATACGTATATTAAATGAAATTGGATAAATAAACTTGCGAATACCAAGGCACTTGATGTAATATAATTGTATTGGTATCACAATGAAATTATTCAAGGAGGGGTGTATCCTATGTCTCCGTACAAAAGCTTTATTGCCGCATCGAAGAATTATTTTCAAAGCAATGCGTTTTTAAAGTTCCTGCTCGCCGCTTCCATATTCATCTTCGCGGCTGGCGGACTTTTCTATCTGCTTGGCTTGTTCATACTGGGTGTCTATGAAGCGTTTGTTTGCTTCGGCAGTGTTTTGATTTGGGCAGGCTTGCTGCTTTCAATCATTAAGGAAGACGTGCTGACCATTGGGATCACAAGCGGCGCGATTTCTCTTGGCAGCCTTGTCGCCTGGATTATTAAGCTGGCCGGTGGTGCTTCTTACTTTGGAATTTCAGTCGGAGGGAGCTTTGCATTTACGCCCTTCTTTTTCTTCCTGATATTCGGCGCAATTTCAATCGTGGTATTTGTCATGGCCGAAAAGTTCAGATCAATGCGTGCCGCTTCCGCAGCAGCAAGGCCGCAAGGTGTGCCCTGCCAGAGATGCGGGAATATCGTGCCCTTCGGTTCGGGGTTCTGCCCGGCCTGCGGCACACCCGCCCCGCAGTACGCGCCGCCGCAGCCTCCTCCGTATGCGCCCCCGCAGATGCAGTACGCGCCCCCGCAGGCACCGCCGCAATATGCGCCCCCTGCGCCGCCCCCTGCGCCGGAAACAGCCACTAAGAAGTGCATGTCTTGCGGCACTGATTTGCCCGTAGACGCAGTATTCTGCGGCAAATGCGGTTCCAAACAGGAATAAATCAAATTACAAACAAAGGCATTGTCCCGTTTGGGGCAATGCCTTTTTGTCTAAAAATACCCCCGGTAATGCCGGGAACTCCAAAAGGCTTCAGCTAAGAGTAAACTGGTTTTCATGATAGAATATGCTTTATGTGAGATATAAATAGCATGACGACTGAAAGCCTTCTCCTAGAGGAGAAGATGGTGCGGAGCACCGGATGAGGTATAAAAAAGGCTGATAAAGCAAACACCTCATCAGTCGCCTGTCGGCGACAGCTTTCCCTCCAAGGGGAAGCCATCAATACACACCTATATATCTAAACGCTGCAATTCAAAATCTCGCTCTTTCGAGGGCAGACAACCGCAAGCCTTTCATCGGCTTCACTCTTGAGTGCCTCTTAAAGCGAAATCATAAAAACAATATTAAGTATATACATCCTTGGTTACAAAGCGATGAGGCAAAAGCAGTAAGGCGCTTGCATCAGTATAACCGGGGGATGATTGCCGACATCCGGAAGGATATCTTTAAGCTTTGCGCGCGGCAGTCAGCATCATGGCAAGCGCGTTCAGCGCGGCGAGGCTGCGAATGGCGTTCCGCTCGTTCTTATGCCCGCGTGCGAGCAGCAGCTTTTTCACCTCGCTGTGCTTACCGCTGCTGACCGCGATATAAACAAGCCCCACGGGCTTTTCCGCCGAGCCGCCGTCCGGGCCCGCAATGCCCGTGATGCCCACGCCGATGTCCGCGTCCGTGACTTTGCGGATGCCCTCGGCCATCTGTCGTGCCGTTTCGGGTGACACTGCGCCTTTTTCTTGAAGCGTCTGTTCGCTGACGCCGAGCAGCTTCATTTTGAGTTCGTTTGTGTAGGTGCACACGCCGCCTGCAAACACATCGGATGCGCCCGGTATGCCGGTAATCGCGGCAGACACAAGGCCGCCCGTACAGCTTTCTGCCGTGGCGGCAACGAGCCCCTTTTCTTTGAGCGCGAGCACAAGCGCGTTTTGCATGCTGCCCACGTCCACACCGTATACCACATCCCCGAGGGTTTGCCTGATCTGCGCCACAACGGGGTCAATCAGCGCCTGCGCTTCCCGTTCGCCTGCGGCTTTGGCACTCACGCGCACTTCCACCTCGCCTTGTTTGGCGTACGGCGCAACGGTGGGATTGGTTGAGGACACCATCAGATCGCGCAATGTGTCCTCCACGGACGACTCGCCCATGCCGAAAATATACAGCGTTTTGGAGCGAATCACGCCGCCGGTTTTCTGCTGAAGATACGGCGAAATGCGCTCCAAGAACATGGGCTGCATTTCTGACGGCGGCCCCGGCATCATGATCACTGTTTTTCCGTCATTTTCCACCGCGACGCCTGGGGCCAGCCCATTGTCGTTGAGAAAAACGGTGCTTCCTTCCGGCACGAGCGCCTGCAGCATGTTGTTGGGCGTCATCGGCCATTCGCGCCTTTTAAAGAGCTCTTCCATCTTTTTAACGCTGGGCTCGTGCAGCACGAGGCCGAGCCCGAAATAATCCGCGATTGTTTTTTTCGTGAGGTCATCGCATGTGGGGCCAAGGCCGCCCGTGGTCAGCACCACATCGCTTCGAGATAGCGCAAGGATGAGGCTATCCTTGAGCCGCCCCGCATTGTCGCCCACGACCGACTGGTGGTACATGTCGATGCCGAGCGAGGCAAGCTCCTTTGATAGAAACGCGCCGTTGGTATTGATGATATCGCCAAGCAGTATTTCCGTGCCGATACATATGATTTCTGCAACCATGTTTCTGTCTCCGTTCACTGTTTGAAATGTATTATACCACAGCCTGAATTCTGCCGACAGTCTCGTACGAGTCGTATTTTCAGCGATTTACAATCCGAATATGGTTTTATTTGACTACCTGTGATATTCTGTAGCAAACCGATTCTCGGAGGCTTTCATGAACAAAAGACTGCTGGCCATACTTTTGATATTATTCACCGTTGCGTTAACGGCATGCACCGCTGCTGGTACGGCTACGGTAACAGCGCAGCCGGATGTTGCGTCCGTGCCCGCACCGACAGTGAGCGAGACGGCAAGTGAGCCGGTAACCCGGACGGATTACCCCTTGGCTTTTTTGCCGGGGCTCAACGCGGCGGGTGTTATTCCGAATGAAAGCGATTCGATAGGTATTGTGGTTTGTGCGTCGTCGCCGTATGCCGCCAATTTTTCTGCGTTCGAAGAACTCGCAAAAGCTTATGAAGATACGTTTGGTATGAGCGTGACGGTTGAGCAGCCGAGTGAGGCGGGGCAGATTGACAGCATCGAGAAGATGCTGGGCAGCGGCATTGATTTTTTGATTTTCGCGCCCGGCGGAGATGAACCGCTCGGTGAGGCGGATACGCTCTGCGCGCGGAGCGGCGTGCCGTATATCACAATCGGGCGGCGTACGCAGGCCGTGCCCGGAGAGGGCGGCTATGTCTGCACGATTGAGCCGGACCAATTTTTAATCGGCATACTCACAGGCCAGAGCATTGTTGATGCGATGACGGCGCAGCACGGCGAGCCCTATGGCAATATCGCCGAAATTACGGGCGAGGTCAGCGATACGGTGTCCATACTCCGGTCGAGCGGGTTAAGGCATGCGCTGTCTTCCTACAGCAAGCTCAATGTGGTTTGCAGTGTGGCCGGCAACGATGACAAGGATATAATTTATAAAGCCGCCGAGAACATATTCAAAGCGTACCGTGAGGGTGAGCTGAACGGGATCGTGGTGCCGGATGACAGCGCAGCGCTGACGGTGCTGCAGGCGGCGCTCGATTACGACAGAAACGACGTCATAGGCCGGATTTGGAGCGCGGGCGCGACGGTGGATGGTTTGACAGGCGTCTATTACGGCCAGCTGGCTCAAACCATCGATACCTATTCACAGACAGGCATGGCCGCAATGGAATACGCTGTGCATTATCTGAACGGCGACAGAGGCTTTCCCGCAGTAATCACCCAGCTCACACGCGTTTTTACGGCGGAATCGCAGGAGAAAAAAGACGGTATCAAAAATCTGATTGCGGCGCTTAACGAGCGCGGCGCTCAAAGCTGCCTCGAAAGCATCGGCGGTGACGCACCCTTTCTGCCGGATACAAATATCCGGAATTATCCGAAGAGATATGATATGTATTCGGATATAGAGGCTTATTTGGGCACATACGAGCCATATACCACGCAAAAAGCGATGTACAAGCAGAATCAAGGCGCAGTAGAGACGCCTGAGCCGACAGTATAGGCATTTCTATTTTTGCCGGGATGTCGTATAATTGACATGGTGGAATACAAAAGCGGAAGGCACAGACTATGAGAAAAAAAAGGTACTACTTAAAAACGCGCAGGGGGAAGAGGAAAGCAAAAAGGCGTTTTATTGTGGTGTTGAGCCTGTTGATCATTGCATTAGGGACAGGCACCTATTTTCTTGTGACCGCACTCGGAAAACCGGTGGACAATGTGCAGTCGTCCGACGATATTGTTGAAATGGTACCGGAAGCCACAGAGGCCCCCACGCCGGAGCCGCTGACGACGCTTGCGGCGGATCTTGTTCCCGCGCCCGTTCAAGGCACAAACCCGGCGGATATCTCTTTGACCACGGGTCTGATGGTGGATGGCACGGAGACACAGAGCTATGAGCGCACCGAGCCAATCACATTCGGCGCGGGCAATACCTATACGCCGCTCGAAGGGGTGATTACCTTTCGGGGTAACAATTACCGGGATACGGCGAGTTGGGGGGCTGCGCAGGTTACCGACGGTTCGCTGACGCTGCTCACCACAAAGGTGACGGGCGCGGTGGGCGACTGGGGCGGCATGGCTTGGACAGGGCAGCCGCTCATTGTGAAATGGCCCGACGACCTGCGTGCGAAAATGACGACGCTCGATGAGAAATTCCGCAATAAAGAGGGATTTGTCGAGGTGATTTACGCGTCACTGAGCGGGTATGTTTATTTTATGGATCTTGAAACGGGTGAAAAAACGCGCGGCCCAATCGATGTGGGCGGCCCCGTGAAAGGCACGCCGAGCCTTGACCCGAGGGGATACCCGGTTTTGTATGTCGGGCAGGGGCTCCGGTCGGACGGCAACGACCAGAAAAGCAACAACATCTATTTCAGGGCGTTCAGCCTGATCACAGGGGAAAAGCTGATGCAGGTGGGCGCGGGAGAAAAGGACCCGTATGCGTACCGCAGCTGGCAGGCGTACGACGCAAGCCCGCTGATTGACGCCGAGACGGACACATTGATTTGGCCCGGCGAAAACGGTGTGGTTTACGTGTGCGATCTCAATACGAACTACAACGCGCAGACAGGCGAGCTCACGATGGATATGGAGCCCAAGAAGGTAAAATACCGCTATACGTCGCCGCAGAATGAGGCGGCAGATCCCGGCAGCGGCGGGCGGTGGGGCATAGAAAATTCACCGGCCGCGTGGCGCAACTATCTCTTCTTCACGGACAACGCAGGGATTTTGCAGTGCGTGGATTTAAGCACCATGACGCCGGTGTATGCGAGCAATGTCACTGACGACAGCGATGTGTCGATGGTGCTCGAGGAAGCGCCAGCCGATCAAACGATTTATCTGTATACGGGCTGCGAATACGACGAGCTTGTACGCCCCGACGCCGCGCAGACGGGCCCGAACTTCACGGGGACGGCTTACGCGCGCAAAATCAACGGGCTGACAGGTGAAGTGGTTTGGGAAGTGCCTTTTACGGTACAGTCGAACAGCAGCGTGGACGGCGGCATACTCGCGTCGCCCGTGCTTGGCAAAGACGGCACCTCGTTGGAGGGGCTCATCATCTACAACGTGACAATGGAAGTGAAGGGAGAGACCACGACGAGCCGCCTTGTGGCGCTGAACAAGGAAGACGGCAGCGAAGCATGGTCTTACGATATGGAGATTGACGGCTGGTCGCCGTCGTCGCCGGTTCCCGTTTATACATCGGACGGCAAGGGATACATCGTGCAGTGTGACCGCGCGGGCGATGTGGCTTTGATAGAGGCAAACGGCGAGTCGGCCAAGGAAATTGCCAAGCTCAATATGGGCGAGGGGGAAAATTTTGAGGCGACGCCGGCCGTTTATGGCAATACAATCGTGGTGGCGTCAAGGAACAAGCACATTTTCTTCATCACGATCGGTTAGGATCTGCTGATAAGTCTGCTGCGCAATGCGAGGAGAACTGGCTGGTAACTCAGCCGCTTTGCTCTACACTGCGTCGTGGATTGGATGAGCGGACGATTGCTTTTTATAGCAATGACATAAGCCACTTTTTTAAACACTCAGAAGTCTTCCTGCAAAGCAGCGGGAAGACTTTTTTAAGCCGCGGTATTTGCTGTTCATAAATCGTTTACATGGAGAAAAGCTGTAAAATATGAAAATTCGTTGTTTTTTTTATGTCTTTTGTACTATAATCTATGAACAGTGGTGTTTTGCGGTGGTGCAATACAGATGACGAAAGGCTGGAACTATGAAGAGTCGATATTACGCAAGAGGACGCAGCAGAAGAAGAACAAGCCCCAGGTTTTTTATCATACTTGGTGTGCTGGTTGTCGCGCTTGCTGGCGGTATATATCTGATTGTGACGGCGCTAAACAACGAGCCGGGCAACCCGTTGTCACCGAGAGAGTCGATGGCGATGGAGACACCCGATGCGAACGTGACGCTGCCTGAGGCAACCCCCGAGGCCACGCCGTCTCCCACACCGGAGCCGACCATGGCGGCGGAACTGGTGCCGCACGCAACGGAAAACACCGACCCTGCGAAGTTTGGATTTACGACGAAAGTATATGTGGACGGCACGGAAACAGCGGATTACAACCGCGGCGAAGCTGTCTCGTTCCCGACAGGCGCGGAATACACCGCGCTGCAGGGTGTCACCACTTACCGCGGCAACAATTACCGCGATCTGTCGAGCTACGGTGCGGCGGATATCGCAAACGGCAAGCTGACGCTGCTCGATATCGACAAGACGACGAGTGCGATCGGCAGATGGACAGGCTCGGCCTGCACGGGTCAGCCGTTGATCGTCACATGGCCGGATGCCACAAGACAGATTATGACCACACTCTATGATGAGTTCCGCCAGAAAGCAGGCTTTACTGAGGTGATCATTCCCTCGGTCGACGGCAATATATATTTCATGGAGCTTTCGACGGGTGCCAAAACGCGCGATCCAATCAGCATTGGCGCGCCCACGAAGGGCACGGCAAGCCTTGACCCACGCGGCTACCCGATAATCTATGTGGGGCAAGGGCTCAATCCGACGGGCAGCACCACAGAATGCAACGACATGTATTTCCGAATATACAGCTTGATCGACGGCAAGGAACTCTATAAGTTCGGCGCGTCGGATAAAGACCCGGTGGCATTCCGTAACTGGCAGGCGTACGATGCGAGCCCGCTGGTTGACGCGGCGACGGATACGCTGATTGAACCGGGCGAAAACGGTGTGCTTTATACGGTGAAGCTCAACACGGCATATGATGAGGCCGCAGGTACGCTTACGATGGCACCCGGGCCGATGGTGAAATACGCTTACAATTCAACGCGCAACGCAAGCTCAAGTATTTACGGCATGGAGAACTCACCGACCGCATGGCGGAATTATGTGTTCTTTACGGATAACATCGGCATGCTGCAGTGCGTGGATTTAAACACGATGAAGCTGATCTATGCGAACGACCTTCAAAACGACAGCGATGTATCCATGCTGCTCGAAGAGGATATCGAGAAGCAGGAGTTCTACCTGTACACAGGCTGCGAATTTGACGATACCGTTGTGAATGCCAAAGAAGCCAAAGGGCCATGCTACGCGCGCAAGATTGACGGCCTGACGGGTGAAATACTGTGGACAGCGGATTTTGACGTGTATACAGCCGTGGACGGCAGCGTGGACGGCGGCATACTCGCCTCGCCGATACTCGGTAAGCCGGGCACATCGATTGAAGGGCTGATCATCTATACGGTCTCCAACGCGATACTCGAGGACGGCACCAAAACGGCGCTGATGGTGGCGCTCGATAAAGAGACGGGCAGTGTGGTGTGGCAGCTCAATCTGGAAAATGACGGCTGGACCCCCTCGTCGCCGGTGCCCGTTTACACGGCAGACGGACAGGCTTACATTGTGCAGTGCTTTTATAAAGGCGATATCAAGCTGATTAAGGCCGACGCGACGGCGGGAACCGTGGCGGATACGCTCAACGTGAGCACCGAGAAGGGCACAGACGAAGCCAACAGCTTTGAAGCGACGCCCGTGGTGTTTGGCAACACCATCGTGGTCGGGTCAAGAAGCGGACACTTCTTCTTCCTCACAATCGGATAAAACGGACAGACCACAAGACCTCAGGGGGTATACCCTCTGAGGTCTTTTATGTTTGCTCGTATGGTGTAACCCATGAATGAAAAACTTTTTGAATCGTGCCCCCGATTCCGATTAATGCTGTGTCGATGCAATATCGAGATAGTATTTTGAATTTTTTGAGAACGCTCTATAATGAGCACGAAATTCTCCGTCTCGTTATTTATCGTTGAGAAGATGGGGCGCATGGTGCCGAATGAGATGCTGAAATATACTGTAAAAACAAACACCTCGCTGCCTCGCTGCTGACAGCATCGGATAAGAATTCACATCTTATTGGATTTCAACGCACTGAGATGAAAAATCCCCGGCGTGGCCGGGGATGATGGTTCGTGCTGCTGTATAACTGCAGCAAAGAATTCGATACGACATTTACTCCTCTTCTTGGTCTTCAACGAACTGCTTTTTTATCCGCAGAATAAAGACCACAGCGAGAGCCGTGAGCACACCCAAATAGATGATAAATACCAGATTGGAAAGCGTGAGCGCCGCGGGCAGGCCTTCGTATAATAAATGAGCAAGAACGGCGATACCGAGGTAAGCCGGCTTGCGTTTTCTGATACCGAGCAATACCAATAACGACAGCGCGATATGAATGATAAAAACGAATATGTGATCCAGCCCTCCGATATAGATGTCGATGGGGAGTGCGGTGGTCAGATTATGGATAGCCTCGTTTGCCTTTTCGGGGCCTAACATGGCGGTAATCTGGTCCGTTTGGCCGCTGTTGATCATGTTGGAGAATGAAAGATTGCCAATATAGCTGAGTGCTCCGACAAATATGGCTTCAATTCCCGCATACCCGGCGCCCAGAGATACTCCGTCCGAGAAAAGACGACGATCTTTAAGCAGCAGCTTTATGCCTGCAAAACGGCCGACTTCGGTGAAAATACCCACAACGACAGCTGTAAACAGGGTAAGCAGCCATTTGTTGTTCTGCAAATCCTTATACCAAGCCATCGTGGCGATAAACCCCATAATGGTGAGGTAGAGTATAAGCTGAAACGTGATATAGACGGCCACACCGGAAAAGAAGGGGATCAGCGGTTTTTGACGCTTATAAAGCAAATAAACGAGGCAGCCAAGGGGCATTCCGATACAGATGATGATATCGACGATCATTGCGGTGGTGGAAGCGGATTCTACCATTGAGATGACTCCTTCATTTTTTGAATATCCGGGCAGAGAGAAAAGCGATTGTTACTGAAATTGTATACCATAATATTCTGGAATACAAGAAGTCAAAATTTTACCTCTTCGAAGCAAAAAATTGCCGGATAAAACCTCCGGCGGCTGATTGATTTCAATAATACTTGCGATATTTCGCAAAAGAATCCACTTCTCTCTTTCCGTCCGCTCCGCAGCGGATAGAACCTGAAACAAATTTTTCGCCTGTTTCATAGTCATTTGCTATTCGCGCTCACTATGATAGCGGAAAGCATGATTGTATGAGTGAATCAGGTCATTCGCTTACGATTTGTTTTTCTGCATGCGGACGCTGACCGCCATGCCGTAAAGGCGCGGGGCAATCACCAAAACGGCAATGACCACGAGGTTAACCGGAAACCCCATCGGGATAAACGCCAGCACGATGAGCGCAAGTCCCCCGAAAAACCAGAGTTTTCCGGCCATGCGGTGTATTTTGGTCCACACAGCGTCACTGTGGTAGCCCCAAATGGACTTGATGCCGGTGAGATATGTTTGCGGCAGCTTGGGCAGATAGTTGCCGATGGCGGCGAGCAGCACCCCGACAGCAATATAGCCGAACATGAGCGGATTCAAATCAACACCCATGCTGCTGACGATGACAAACAGCTCGACAGCGAGTAAGAGCAGCATCACCAGCAGGTGAATGATTGAGTATTCCTTGGCCATCTGCCCGTAGGCCTCTCTTTTGGGGTCAATCACAGGCACGATACGCCCCATGAGCAGCACGAAGGCACCGATAGCCGGGATCAGCAATATGGTGTATCGGCTGGCCATTTGAGCATTGCCCGAGATGTCCCACTGCATGGGAATCTGGTCGGGCAGAAACAGCAGGCTGACCGCCGCAATGATCAGGCTGACCGCCGGTATCGCCCAGATTTTCAGATTGATATAGTTCTTATTCATGGCCATTCTCCTTCAAATCTTGTATCCATAACATGAGCTCCTCCATCACGGAGAGGTTGAGTTCATAATAGATGTTTTTGCCTTCCCGGACGCTGCGGACCAGCCCGGCGTCCTTGAGTATCGAGAGGTGATGCGAAATGGTCGCGCCGGTCATGTTAAACCGCTCGACGATTTCGCCCGCCGACAGGCGCGACGCCTTCAGCATGATGAGTATATCGCGCCGTGTCACGTCGGACAGCGCTTTGATTGTATCTTGTACGCTCACACTTTCGCACCTCAAAACATTTAGAAGAATATCTAAATGAATCATAGTCTTGCTGCGTAAAAATGTCAACAGATATTTAGATGCTTATCTAAATGTTTTAATTGCATAGAAAAAGCCGGAGGGTGTCCGGCACAATGAAAAGCCCCATCCTGTCATGCTGAGGAGCGAAGCGACGTCAGCATCCCATGTTCAAACGCTTCAAACATTGCAGTTTCAGTCCAATGTAGTGGAATCAATCGCTTATGCTCGCTTAAAATGACATTTGTTATTTTGTCAGCAGCCTGAGTCAGATGGCATCCGGCATTTTTGTTTAAAGATATCAATTGGAGCTGCGGCTCTTCTTCAATCTTTTAGAAAAGTAACGGTAGAGCCATACACATAGAAAGATGAAGGCTCCATAAAGCAGAATATTGAGAACATGGACTGCGATCGGCAGGATATCAAAATCGACCATATCAGCCTCCTGAGACAGATGAGTTTTGCTAATAACTATTATACTGCGGAATGCATAAAAAGGAAATGAAGGCATGAAAAAGGCGGGATTGATAATCCCGCCCCAGAGTGTAAAAAAAGCCTCTTATCGTGGCCCCCTCTGACGAGGGGGCTGTCACCGATAGGTGACTGGGGGAGAGAAAATGGCTTGAAAACGGTCACTCCCTCCGGCACTTCGTGCCACCTCCCGATCCATCCCTT
>JAEXTV010000030.1 GCA_023406895.1 Bacillota bacterium
CTTCAGCGGTCTGCACGAGCGAGATCGCGTCGCTGCTGTTCTTGGAAGCCATGTTGAGGCCGCGGATCTGGGCTCTCATTTTTTCGGAGATCGCAAGACCGGCAGCGTCGTCACCGGCGCGGTTGATTTTGGAACCCGAAGACAGTCTTTCCGTCGATTTGGCAACGTTGCTGTTGTTGATCGCGTACTGACGATGCGTATTCATCGCCATAATGTTGTTGTTAATTCTCATTTTTATTTCCTCCATGAAATTTTTAATCGAGCATCCATGCTCTTTAACAACGGCTTTGCCCAAAGTTTATGGCGCCACGATAAACAGAAGGTTGAGTCATTGCACTTGATATATCGTCACATTTCGCATAGACTTAACAAAAAAATGATTCATCGGGTCGAATAAGTTTATTAATAAGTCGGCTCCACATATATTTATATATTTTTTTATTTGTTTAGGAAGAAATATGGCGAATGCACTAACGAAAATACCCGCAAAAATAGCGGAATCTTTCAAGAAATTAACCAAAGGGCAAAAGGTACGGCTATTCGTGCTGGCTGCCATCATTATTGCTGTTCTTATCGTTGTTTCCGTTGTGTTAAATCAGAAAAATTATACTGTTGTTTTTGCCGGGAGTCCGGCCGAAGCGGGCGAAGTGATGACGGCTCTCGATGAAATGGGTGTGGACTATAAAACGCAGGGAACCGGCACGATTCTCGTGGAGGAGAGCGCGGCGACAGACGTTAGAATGAAGCTCGCGACACAAGGATACCCGAGCAGCGGCTTCAATAACGAGATTTTCCAGAACGCGGCAGGCCTCGGCATGACGGACATGGAAAAGAATAAATACTATCAGTTTCAGATTCAGGAAAATTTAAGACAGACCATTCTCAAAATGGACAAGATAGAGGACGCGGTTGTCAACCTTGACCTCGGAGAATCCAGCTCATACGTACTGTCGAAAGACGAAACGAAGCCGACGGCATCCGTGATGCTCACGCTGAAAAGCAACCAAAAGCTGTCGGACGGTGAAGCAAAGACCATTGCGGATCTTGTGGCGGGTGGCGTGTCGGGCATGGCCGCCGAAGATGTGCGCATTATGGATTCCAATATGAATGCCTACGCAACCAACGGTGAGGATGTCATCAGCGGCGTGGATACGCAGATGGGCTTGCAGGATGAAGTGCGGCAGGATATGCAAACGCAGGTGACCAACCTGCTGGCCGCCGTGGTCGGGGAGGCAAACGTCAGAGCGACGGTTAACGTCAAGCTTAATTTTGATTCAAAAACCACCGAATCGGTGGAATTTGCGCCGCCTGTGGAGGGCAGCACGGAGGGCCTCCCGGTGAGCACCAAAGAACTGCTCGAAAAAATCGCGAGCGACTCCAGCGGTAATGTGGCCGGTTTCGATGCGAATGGAGGAGCGTCTCAGTATCTGGACAGCCTCGGAGAGACCGCAGATGATTCCGCTTATATTCAGGTGTCGCGCGAGGTCAATTACGAGCTCAATCAAATCAATAAAAAAATTGAAGAAGCGAAAGGCAAGATTGAAGACTTGTCCGTATCGGTGATCATCAACAGCGATGTGGTGGACGATTATTCGGAAGAGTTCAAGCAGCTGGTGACCACAGCTATCGGTGTGGACCCGGAGCGCATCACAGTGATGCCGCTGCCGTTTGCGAAGGTGGACGATACGGCTGCCCAGGATGCTTTAAATGAGCAGAAGGAAATGCTTAGCAGCATGCAGAGCGCGGAAACCACGCGCCTGATGATCATACTCGCCACTGTGCTGATCGTGATGATTTTCCTCTTTATGATTATCCGTACGTTTAAAAGAAAACCGGAACCCGTTCTTGCCGAAGGCGGGTTTGACTATATCGCCGATGAGGAAATCATTCCGGGGCAGATGGACATGCCGCAGCCCTCGTTCGACGAAATCAAGCTGGAGGACTTTGAAAAAACAGACAACAAGCTATCGATACTTGAAGATTATATCGGCAAAAATCCGGAATCCGTGGCGAATCTGCTGCGCAACTGGCTGAACGAAGATTAGGAGCACAGATATGGCGCGTGAAAAACTCAACACAAAAGAAAAAGCGGCTGTACTCATGATTACAATGGGCAAGGACTATGCCGCCAAAGTATTTAAATACTTAACCGAAGAAGAGGTGGAACAACTCACCTTAAGCATCACGAGCATGCGGCGTGTGGATCCCGAGATCAAAGAATCGGTTGTGGACGAATTCATGCAGATGTGCATTGCGCGCAAATACATTTCCGAAGGCGGTATTGACTACGCGCGCGACATTTTGAACAAAGCGTTCGGGCAAGACCGTACCGACGATCTCATAGGCAGGCTTTCCGCGTCACTGCGCGTGAAGCCTTTTGATTTTATACGCAAAGCCGACACCACACAGGTTTTAAACTTCATTCAAGGGGAGCATCCGCAGACGATTGCGCTGATACTCTCGTATGTGGATCCTAAAAATGCCGCGCAGATTCTCTCGGCGCTGCCGCTTGAAAAGCAGACAAGTGTGATCGCGCGCATCGCGAATATGGGCATCACCTCGCCGGAATACATCAAAGAGACCGAGCGCGTGCTCGAGAAAAAGCTCTCCACGCTCAGCGTGAGCGACCAGACCATCACAGGCGGCATCGACAGTCTTGTGAGCATTTTAAACAGCGTGGATCGTGGCACAGAGCGGCATCTGCTTGAAGCGCTCGAAGAATCGGACGCCGAGCTCGTGGAAGAAATCAGAAAGCGCATGTTCATATTCGAGGATATCGTCAAGCTCGGCAACCAGTCGATACAGCGTGTGCTCAAGGAGATCGACAACCGCGATCTCGCCATTGCGCTTAAGGGTGCGACCAATGAAGTGGCCAAGGTCATTTTTGATAATATCAGTAAGCGTCTGCAGGAAATGATCAAGGAAGATATGGAATACATGGGGCCGGTCAGGGTCAGAGACGTGGAAGAAGCGCAGCAGAAGATCGTCAATGTGATCAGAAGGCTCGACGACTCGGGCGAAATCATTATCGCGCGCAATTCGGGGGATGAGCTGATTGTATAAGATAGATAAAACGCTGATAGATAATATGAATCATAACCGGTCGTTCATCGTCATTACCCCGAAAGAGACGATCCGGCGCGAAGAGAAGATCCTCGAGAAGATACTCAGCGAACAGGACGAGGAACAGCTTCCGCCTGCTGTGCGTGAGATGGCTAAGAATCACATTCAAAGCGCCAATGAAAAGGCACAGCAGATTTTGTATGATGCGCGTGTTGAAGCCGAGCAAATTAAGGAAGCTGCACACAGCGAAGGGTATGAGCAGGGCCTTGCGGAAGGCAGACAGGCTGCATCCGCTGAGATTCAGGCAAAAAATGAAGAGGTGAGGGATGTGCTGTCCCGCGTGGAGACCTATCGGCAGAATCTCTATCAGACGCTTGAATCCGATATCCTGTCACTCTCAATGGACGTTGCTGAAAAGATCGTCAATCTGCAGATGGATGCGAACGACAATGTATATAGAGAGATTGTCAAGCGGGCGGTCGCCAGTATCAGGCATGCCGACGATTTTTCGCTGTATGTGAGCAAGGATGATTATGCAAGGTATTTTAAAGACGACGGACAGTGGCTTCGTCATGAGGTGCAAACTGCGTCGGTTGAAGTGATTGCCGACGCCAATCTGCCCAAAGGCAGCTGCATCATTGAGGCGGACAGCGAGATCGTTGATGCGGGGGTGCCCATGCAATTGGGCAAGATCGGACAGTATTTAAGCGAGCAGGGTGATTGATATGTTTGCGAAAACCCAACGCTTAAAGGATGCGCTTCACGATAAAGATTTTTTTGAATACGGCGGCCGGGTCAGCCAGATATACGGCCTGACGGTGGAAGCCATCGGCCTTTCCGCTAAGCTTGGGGATATCTGCCGCATTTATACCGATGACAAGTCTAAATACATTTTGGCTGAAGTGGTGGGGTTTAAGGAAAAAAAGGTGCTGCTGATGCCTTTCGGCGATTTATCGGGTGTGGGGCCGAGCAGCTACGTGATTTCCGATAACAGGGCGCTCAAGGTGGCGGTGGGCAACGCATTTCTCGGGCGTGTGCTCGATGGTCTTGGGAACCCGATGGACGGGCTGGGGCCAATCAAGCCGGACGATTATTACCCGATTATGAACAACCCCCCAAGTCCGCTTGAGAGAAAACGTATCACCGAGAAACTGCCGCTTGGCATCAAGGCGATTGATTCGATGCTGACGCTCGGCAAGGGGCAGAGAATTGGCATTTTTGCGGGCAGTGGTGTGGGAAAAAGCACGCTGCTCGGCATGATTGCGAGAAATACAGCAGCCGATATCAATGTGATTGTACTGATCGGCGAGAGAGGACGCGAGGTTCGGGATTTTATTGAAAAGGACCTCAAGGAAGAGGGCCTGAAACGCTCGATTCTCGTAATCGCGACATCGGACCAGCCGGCGCTCGTGCGTCTCAAATCTGCCATGGTGGGCACCGCAATAGCGGAATATTTCCGCAGTCAGGGCCTTGATGTGATGCTGATGATGGACTCCCTCACGCGTTTTGCGATGGCGCAGCGGGAAATCGGCATGGCGATCGGCGAGCCGCCCGTATCGCGCGGGTTTACGCC
This sequence comes from Bacillota bacterium, assembly GCA_023406895.1. Lineage (GTDB taxonomy): Bacteria > Bacillota > Clostridia > Christensenellales > SZUA-584 > SZUA-584. The sequence continues at coordinate 4,637 of JAEXTV010000030.1, forward strand.
TTCGGTGTATGCGATTCTCCCGAAGCTGCTTGAGCGCGCGGGCATGTGCAGCAATGGGTCGATTACGGGCCTTTACACCGTGCTCGTGGAAGGCGATGATTTGGACGAGCCCATTTCGGACACGGTTAGAGGCATACTCGACGGCCACATCGTGCTGACGCGTAAGATGGCCAACAGCAATCATTACCCGGCTATCGACGTGCTGCAAAGCGTCAGCAGACTGATGCCGGATGTGATGGAGCGGGACACGTTAAAAAAAGTGTCCTATTTAAAAGGCGTGATGTCCACCTACAAGGACGCGCAGGACCTCATTTCCATCGGCGCGTATAAACCCGGGTCCAGCGCGAAGATCGACGAAGCGATTGCGCTCAACGACTCGATTACGAGCCTGCTGCGCCAGCAGGTGGATGAGCGGTATTCATTCGATGAGACGATGGACATCGTCAGCGAAATTTATGACAGGCGAAGTGAGAAAGAATGAAGCGTTTTGTGTTTTCGCTGCAATCGTGGTACGACATGCAATTGAGCCTGGAAAAACAGCACAAGCTTCAGATCGGCATGATTGAAGCCAGAATCCACGCGAGCAAAGACCAGCTTGCGGCGGTTTGCGGCTGCTTTGACAGGACAAAATGTGAGTTCACGGACGAAGTATCGCAAGGGATGGCGGTGCATCGCGCTTATCATTACGATTCTTATTTTGACAGCGCGAAAACATCGATGGCTGCGCTGCATATGCACATTGCGCAGCTTGAGGAAGAAAAAGAAGAGTGGATGCAAAAGCTTATCCGTGTGCGCAAAGAGATAAAATTGCTCGACAATTTGCGTGAAAACCAATACAAAGATTATCTTGTCGAGGTAAAAAAGCAGCAGGATAAGTTTATTGATGACGTGGTGTCATATAAAGTATCAATAACGTAAGGAATCAAAAAGTATGGATATACAGGACAGAGACGACAGACTGGATGCAGAGGAAGGCCGGCAAGGCGCAAAAAGAGAAAAGGCTCCAAGGCCGCCCATGCCTGTAAAACCGGCAAAGCCGCAGACATCCGCATCGGCCAAATCCGCAAACCCCGCCAAACCTAAAAAACAAAAGAAAAAATTGTCGGGAGCTGCTGTGTTCAGCATTTTTTTAATTGTGCTGATCATCGGCGGTGCGGCTTGCGTTTATTTTGATGTGGGCGGTATAAAGCAGCTGGTGATCGACTTTTTGCAGGCGAGCCAGCCTAAGGTGGAGGGTGTCTTAACAGATGCCGAGCTTGCCGCACTGCAGACTGACCTGCAAAAACAGCAGGCAGAATTGGATGCCGAAAAAACAAAACTGAATGATCAAAAAGCAAAGCTTAAGGAAAAGCAGCAAACGCTCGATAATACAAAAGGAGAGTTAGACAAGCGCGAACAGGAGCTGGGAACAAGAGAAGCCGCGGTTGCGGAAAAAGAGCAGTCACAGCAGGGGCAGTCCGGCGCGCAGGGGCAGGCCGAGCAGGCGAAGACCGATCTGCAAACCGCCGCCAAAATGTTCGAGAAGATGGATGCGGTAGCAGCCGCAAAAATGATATCGGGGCTGGAAACGCAATACATCGTAGATCTGCTGCTCAATATGAGCAGCGACAGCGCGTCTAGAATACTCTCCAATTTGAACTCAAAGACTGCGTCGAAAGTTTTATCGGAGATGATGAAACAAAGCAGTTAGAAGGAGGCGTTTGATGCGGCAAAAACTGAATAGGAAGGAGGAAGGTTATTGCCAAACACACCTTTGGTGTCCATAGAGACACCGAAAAGTGCCGGTACTGAGACAATCAAACAGCCGGGTATGGTGCAGAAAAGCGATGTCGGCAGGAAGGAACCTCTGGCATTTAAGAAAAAGCTCGAAGACTGCATCAATGTTGACGAAACGCCTTACGGCGTTCCCGCAGCGGTTGTCAATCAGACCGGCGGCAATACAGAGGATAACAGCATGGCCGTCAATTTGGCGGATGCGCAAGCAAAGCCCCAAATTGTTGGCATTCTCGAAGGATTCGGTTTGCTGGATTATCAATCTGACCTTCCTCTCGTTTCTCCTGCGAGCAGCCAAACGGCCGGTGATCAAGCCGCCGGACAGGCTGCGGACACATGGCTTCAAGGATTGATGCAAAACACGGAACAGACAGGAACGTTAGAAAAATATGCAAGGATGCTGTCCAAAGACCAACTGAGCAAGCTGCCCATAGAGTTGCAGCAGGCCATAGCCAAAGCAGTTGGCGACTATTTGGGCTCGTTCGAGAGTACCAATAATAAACCGGCGCAGGAGTCTGCCGTTCAGAATGCAGGCGGCATACCGGTGATGACACAGACTTCAGAGGCGGCGGACAACACGGCGTTGGCGGACAAGATTGCAAGCTTGCTTATCAAGCTGAAAACAGTGTCGCGGGACACCGAATCGGCGGACACGGCAAAGACGCCTGTCCAGGCCACGAATTTGGCTGAGGAACCGCAAACGCAGGCGGTAAAACCGTCTTCGGCAGACAAGCCCGCGCAGCAGCCGATGCAGCCCGCTCAAGCGGCTGCGAACAAGCCTGCGGCAGGCACGGAGACGAATTCGACAGAGGCGGTAAAACCCGAAGCCAAAACAGCTTCGTCTGATGAGCCGGCGGTGCAGACGCAGAGAACAGATGCGGCTGTCAGCATACAGCCCGCCGCAAAAACGGAAACAAGCGGCGTGCAGCACGCAGCCAAAACGCCGGAGGCCAAAACACCTGATTTTGTGAAAGACAATGTGATGCGCATTGTGGACAAGATGAGCGCGCAGGCCGCCGACGGCAAATATGACTTTGATGTGGAACTCAAACCCGATTTCCTCGGTAAAGTCAACATCAAGCTCTCGATGCAAAACGGTGAGATTCGCATGCAGATTAAAACGGATGATGTCAATGTGAAAGGCATGTTTGCCGATCAGGTCTCATCCATGCAGGCGGCGCTTAAAGACAAGGGCATCACGGTGACGAATATCGATGTCACCTATCAGAGCCAGATGCAGACGGGTGCTGAACAGCGTTCTTTCAGCCAAAGCGGCGGAAAGAAGCAATCCGGCCGGATGCACATTTCACTGGAACAGATCGCGGGAACCGGAGCTTTTGAGACGATGTCTCAGATGGCTGGGTATGCTCACATCGGCAGTTCCGTTGAGTATCTAGCCTAGAAGGAGATAGCATTATGGCAACAGTAGATGCGGCATCCTCGTCATCGGCGGCGAGGACGCTCGAAGAATATCAAAAAAGCAAGCGGACAACGGGCTCCACACTGGGACAGGAAGATTTTCTGAAGATCCTTGTGGCCCAGATGTCGAACCAGGACCCGATGGAACCCACCAGCAACGGTGATTTTTTGGCCCAAATGGCCCAGTTTTCCGCGCTGGAGGCAATGACCGCTATGAGCACAAGCTTTGCGTCAACGCAGGCTTACAGTATGATCGGTAAAACTGTGTATGTGCAGGACGGCTCCGATATGATTTACGGCAAGGTGAGCGGTGTGGTCAATGAGGACGGAACCAACTACCTGTTGATTGGCGATAAGTATTATGACGCCAAGAAGGTTACGGGTGTGATGGATTCTCAAAGCAGCCTTGAAGATCAGATCATTCAAGGGGCAGGCTTAATCGGCAAAACGGTTACAGCCAAAATCACCGGAGCTGACAACCAGGCCACAACAATTACCGGCAAAGTCGACAAACTGATCGTGAAAGACGGTGCCGTTTATGCCGTGGTCAATGGGACGAATGTTTCGATTTCAAAGATAACGGAAATCGCAACGGAAGCGGCTGCCCAAACCCCGGCAGGGGAACAACCACAAACAGAGGAGGTATAACCACTATGATGCGTTCATTATATTCCGGCGTGACCGGACTCAGAAACCACCAGACAAAAATGGATGTGATCGGCAACAATATTGCCAACGTCAACACAATCGGCTACAAATCGAGCCGCGTGATATTTCAGGACATTTACAGCCAGACGATCAAACCGGCTTCCACATCGGGCGGCACCAGCGGCGGCACAAACCCGCAGCAGATCGGCCTTGGTGTTCAAGTTGCAACGATCGACGTGATGCACACAAAAGGGACGCCGCAGTATACGGGCTATTCGCTTGACCTGTCGATTGACGGAGACGGCTACTTTGTGATTCAAAATAACCCGGGGGATTATACGTACACACGCGCAGGAAACCTTTATCTAGACAGCAACAACGACCTCGTTGATGCAAACGGCAAATATGTCATGGGCTTGACGGGAACTGCGCCGGCATACACCTTATCGACGATACATATCAATCCTTCCTATACCGACGTGTCCATCGACAGCAAAGGGCAGATTTCGGCGTTGAATGGCAGCACGACTGTGAGTATTGGCACGATTGCCGTCGCGACGTTCCCCAACCCGAACGGCCTTGAAAAAAGCGGTGAAAATTCATACAGAACCACTGTAAACTCCGGTACGCCGATTCTGTGCCAGCCGTCCACCAACGGCTCCGGCAAGCTGAACCCCGGTACGCTGGAAATGGCAAACGTGGACTTAACGGCAGAATTTGCCGACATGATCGTCACACAGAGAGGCTTTCAGGCCAACTCAAGAATCATTACCACGACGGACGAAATGCTCGAAGAACTCGTGAACATGGTCAGATAATAGATCCGCTGATGGGGCGGAGGAACGGTTCCTTCGCCTCATTAAAATAACCTAAGGGGGATGATGGACTTGATACGTCTTCATCGTTTGAACAATAAGGAGTTTTTAGTCAACTGTGAGCTGATCGAATTTGTTGAAGAAACCCCAAACACAGTGATTTCAATGGTATCGGGCCGAAAGCTTGTGGTATCAGAAACAAGTGGAGAAATACAAAATCTGATTATAGAATACAAACGCAAAATTTTCGGTGGAGCCGGAATTAAGGAGAAGTAGAGGTAGGTTTCTGTGGAAAAGACAACGGTCATTGGTATTCTTGCGGGTGTTAGCTGTATTGTAATATCAATACTGATTCAAGGTGAACTTTTAAATTTTTGGGATGTATCTTCTGTTTTTATTGTCTTGGGGGGTGTTATTGCTTCCACGATTGTATCCTACCCGAGCAAAGCGCTGAAATCGCTGAAAACGGTATTTAAAATTGCGTTCAGGGCAAAACACATCGATCTTAACGATGATATCGAGCTGATCATTCGTATTGCCAATATCGCCCGCCGCGAGGGTTTGCTGGCGCTTGAGGATGCGCTGACGGATATCGACAATCCGTTTTTACAAAAAGGCGTGATGCTGATTGTTGATGGCGCCGACGCGGAACTGGTTAAGAATGTGCTTGAAACCGAAATTTCTTTTATTGAGGACAGACATAGCCAGGGACAGGCCATCATTTTAAGCATGTCATCGTATTCACCCGCATATGGCATGATCGGCACGCTGATCGGCCTGATCAATATGCTTAAAGATCTTGACGATATGGATTCTCTCGCGCCTAACATGGCGGTTGCTCTTGTCACCACCTTTTATGGCGTTGTGCTTGCGAATTTGGTGTTTACACCGATTGCTAAGAAGCTTAAGGTTCAAAGCGATGCGGAAAGCCTGCAAAAGGAGTTGTATTTAGAGGGATTGCTTTCTATTCAGGACGGAGAAAACCCGCGCATTATCAAGGACAAACTGACAGCCTTCATAGCGCGACGTGATCTGCGGCGGGACGAAGAGAATACGACAAATCCCGAGGTTAAGGAGCTGTAGTTAGGGAGGGGGCTTATGAGAAAAAGAAAGAAAGACGATTCATCCGGCGAAGGCGCATACTGGATGGATACGTACGGCGATATGGTGACGCTGCTGCTCACATTCTTTGTGTTGCTTTTTTCTTTCTCGACAATTGACGCCGCAAAATGGATGGAGCTCGCCAATGCGCTGTCCGGTACACCGATTGTTGCGGTGGAAGCGCTTAGCGCGTCGGATGTGAAGGCGCCTGCCATTGAAGGCCAGAATACCACTGATAAAACGGATGATAACCCATCTGCGTCTGCTTCGGATTCAAATCAAGGCATGGGGAATGTCGGTGATGTGGAGAAACAGTTTGACAAGCTTTATCAAGAGGTTAAAACTTATATCGAGATTAACAACCTCGGAGAAAAGCTTAATGTGGAGAAGCAGCAAAATGGTTTAATATTAATTCGCATGGCTGAATCGGCGCTTTTTAATTCCGGAAGCGCTCAAATAACGCCAACTGCCAAAGAAATGCTTCCCCCCATATTTGAGATTATAGATAAGTATGACGACTTATTAAAAGTCGTGAGAATAGAAGGTCATACGGATAATGTGCCGATACAAAACGCAGCGTTTGAAGATAACTGGATGCTTTCTTTTACGAGGGCACACGAGGTTGTATTATTTATGCAAGACGTGATTGACATTGCGCCTGAAAAACTTGATCCGGCGGGACAAGGTGAACACCATCCTGTGGCATCAAATGATACGGAGGAAGGGAAAGCGCGCAATCGGCGCGTGGATTTCTTATTAGAGAGCATTTTGAGTGAGGAGGAGAACAAGTGAAAAAAGCAATTATTATCATTATAGCCGTTTTGTTGGTTGCGGGCGCAGCCGTTTATTTTCTGTTTTTAACCCCGCCGCCTAAGCCGGAAACCATTTTTTATACACCCGGCGATTACTTTGTCACAAATATCAAAGACAGCGAAGCGCTGATTAAGGTTACGATCGTGCTCGAACTCAGCACGACGGACCCGGAAGGCACCACGGAATTCCTGACGGAGAACAACCACATCATCCGTGACAGCATTGTTTTTACACTGAGAAGCAAAACCGAAGATGAACTGAGAAGCCAAGGTATTGAAGAACAGCTGCGAACCGAGATTGTGAGTAATTTGAAAAGCAAGATGGGGCTTGACTATATTACGACGATCTATTTTAATGATTATGTGATACAATAATTCTAGGGCTGCTTGCGAAGGAGTAAAAATTTTGGCCAATATCTTATCGCAAAACGAAATAGATGAGCTGCTGAGCGTTTTAACATCCGGCAAAGAATCCGCTGTGGAGGAAGTTGCCGTTGAAGATGCTCAGGCTGTCAAGAAATACGATTTTCGCACTGCCAACAAATTCTCTAAAGAGCAGATGAGGACGCTGCATTTTATCTATGATAATTATGCGAGCCGTCTTTCTACGTATCTATCCGGAACGCTCAGAGCCATTTGTGAAGTGGATGTGATATCCATAGAGGAGCAGTCATTTTCCGAGTTGAGCAATTCTATGCCAACACCGGTTGTGGTTTCCATCATCAGCATGCCGCCGCTTCAGGGCAATTCGCTTTTTGTTATCTCCTCTGCGGTTTCATATGAAATCATCAGCCGCCTGCTTGGGGGATCGGGAGAGCTGCAGGCATTTGACAAGCCGTTTACCGAAATCGAGCTGTCTTTAATGGAGCGCATTATAAAAAAGATGCTCGCCCTGATGAATGAAGCATGGGAAAAAATCAACAAGGTGGAGGTGCGGCTGGACAGAATTGAGACAAGCTCGCAATATGTACAGATCGTTTCCGCCAACGAGCCGATTGCCATTATCACAATGAACGTGAAGATCGGCGGCGTCTCGGATATCATCAATATCTGCATACCCAATGTGGCGGTTCAGCCCGTCGCCAAAAAGCTCGTGATGAAAACGTGGTATTCCGAGCAGGATTTTAATAAGCGCACGCTGAACTTAAGTGAACTCAAGCAGGGGCTTTCGGGCGTAACGCTGACATTGAGCGCCGTGTTTAACGAAATAGAAGCCACGGTGCGCGATATATTAAACACGCAGGTTGGTGATGTGATTAAAGTGGATCACAGTATTCATACCCCGGTGACCGTCAAGGTTGAGCATATCCCAAAGTTTAAAGGGTTTGTGGGTATGCAGGGTTCTAACTACGCGGTCAAAATCGCGGATATTTTGGAGGAGGGTGTAGTTGATGGGTCTGACACCGTCGAACGATAACGAGCTTATCAGCGGCATTGAGAATACAACTCTCTCTGAGCTTGAAAAGGACACGCTCGGAGAAATCGGCAACATATGTATGGGGACGTCAGCCACGACGTTATCGACGCTGCTTGGCAAAAGGGTGAATATTACCACGCCGCGGGTAAGCACGTGCAGAGGCAATGAGTATCTTGACGATTATGATAAGCCCATGGTCGCAACCGAGGTATCGTATACACAAGGCATTGACGGAACAAATGTTTTTCTGTTAAAGAAGGAAGACGCGCTTTCGATTACACAGGTGCTCGTTGGTTCGGATACCGATGTGGAAGAGCTGTACTTAAGCGCTATCAGTGAAGTGATGAACCAGATGGTCGGGTCGTCCTCCACGTCGCTTGCGGATCTGCTTCACGTGAACATCAATATATCCCCGCCTGTTGTCCGGGAGATCACGCGGGATACCGTATCGGATTCAAGCGGCGAGCTGCTTATCAAAACAAGCTTTCGCTTAGAGATTGAGGACCTGCTCGTCAGCAACCTTGTGCAGATTACGCCTTTTACATTTGGAAGGAATCTTGTGCGCAAACTGATCGGTGAGCAGCCCAAGGAGACAGTTCAGGCACCGCCAATGCCGCGGGTACAGCCAACACAGCCTGTACAGCCAGAAAGACCGATGCAAGCGGCGGCGAACCCAAGAGCTAGTGAAAAGGATGACATGAGGATGCGAAACGAAGAGAAGGTTGAATTAAAAGCGGTAAAATTCGAATCGTTTGATAACAAGAGCGGCGACTTTTTTATGGAGCGTCCTGAGGCGAGCAAGAATATCGATTTGATTATCGATGTGCCGCTTCATGTGACGGTGGTGCTCGGCAAAACGCGTAAAAGCATTAAAGAAATTTTGGAATTTAACCGAGGGTCAATCATCGTTCTTGACAGGCTGGCGGGGGAAATGGTGGATGTACTCGTGAACGGTAAATTGTTTGCCAAAGGCGAGGTCGTGGTCATCGATGATAATTACGGCGTCCGTATCACAGAAATCACATCGGAACAGAACAAGGAAGGCTGAAAAAAGCCCCCTGAGAAGGGGGCTCAATGTATTAACCGATGTTCGTAAGGGCTCAATCAAAGGCCCTTTTGTTTTTCAGCCATTTGGATCATGCGCTTAACCATTTCGCCGCCAATGGGGCCGCCTTGCGCGCCGTTCACTTTGGAAGGCAGATCGCCTTTGTATTCGTCGTTGTTCTCTTTGCAATACTGCGTCATGCCGATTTCGTTAGCGCATTCAAATTTGAATTTTGTCCACGGATGATCGGGTCCGTATTTTCTTTTGTCAGATGCCATTTTCTATTCCTTTCTGATAGTTGTAACTATTCATTACTGGTTTCTTGAGTTTAGTTTTTGCAGAAACGGAATAAAAAAACCTGTTAATAACTGCACAGGTTAAGCATTTTCGTCAATCGATGACAATAATTACATCACATCATATGATTGAAAACATCTCATTAAAAAAAGCGAACAGGCCCTTACGAAGCGGGTGTTTCAGTTTCATTCATGAGCTCGGCGATGGACTTCATACCGATGAAAGTGTTTTTGACCCTTTCTGAACGGAATAGATAGACTGTCCAGAGAATGCGGCTCAAAACGGATAACCAAGAAAAATCAGTTTGGAAACCAGAGATTAAACTCAGATACGAATCAGCAAAACAGCAAAAAATCAAAACGCATGTTTGGACGACAAACAGCAAGCGAAAGAGTTTATTTCTTTTGTATATAAGAAAAAGTATAGCGGCTGAGAGACAAACCTCGTTTTAGATGCAGATGATAAAGAGCACCAGAAAATATGGGTTTATACGTATGTATTCAATCTGAACGACCTCAATGACTGATACAATGCCAATAATGATCATGCCAATCAGCCCGATCATAACCAGTGTAAACCATCCGCCGAGCCCCCAAGGCGGTTGTTTCGGCAGTTTGCCGGGCTTCAGATGCGGTGAGATCTTTATCTCGTTCATCGTCTGCACCTCTTAATTAGTTCATTCGACTAAAGACACCTATCTTCATCCTCAACACAGAATTGATAATATCATACAAAATATATTTGATAATGTAAATATTAGATGGGAATAGTCAATATGGATTGCTGTATATTGCAACTGCGTGATAAAGTCACGGAAAAAACCTAGGGAATTCCGTACCATCAAAGCTGTGAAAAAAGTATCGATTTAGATATTCCAAGGAGTGGTATAAATGAAATTAGCAGTGGATCAGCGCAGGTGCCCGCAAAACCATCCGTGTCCGTCCGTCAAAGTCTGTCCGGTTGAGGCCTTATCACAGCAGGGGTTTGATGCACCTGTGGCCGATCAGGATAAATGCATTGCGTGCGGAAAATGTGTACGGTTTTGCCCGATGGGTGCGCTGTTATTACAAGAAGAGAGGTAACCATATGAAAGTTGTTATTGTCGGTGGTGTGGCCGGGGGCGCAAGCTGCGCGGCGCGCTTAAGGAGGCTCGATGAGTCGGCCGAGATCATCATGATTGAAAAAGGGCCGTATATTTCATTCGCCAACTGCGGCCTTCCTTATCATGTGGGCGGCGTGATTGACAAACGTGAAAAGCTGCTGCTCCAAACGCCGCAATCGTTTCATGCGAGGTTCAACGTGGATGTGCGCGTGAACAGCGAAGTAAAGAGCATTCACAGAGAGACCAAAACCGTTTCGGTGATGCGTGACGGTCATACATATGAAGAGAGCTATGATATCCTGGTGCTGTCGCCGGGGTCTACGCCGGTTGTGCCGAACCTGCCGGGTATCGGCAGTGAACGGGTCAAGCCGCTTTGGAACATCCCCGATATGGACGCGATCATGGCACTCATGACACGGACGGAAGCCAAAAACGCTGTTGTGGTGGGCGGCGGCTTCATCGGCATTGAAATGGCCGAAAATCTTAAAGAGGCGGGTCTGTCGGTGACTCTGGTCGAAATGCTGGATCAGGTAATGGCACCAATCGATTTTGAAATGGCTCAGATTCTGCATAAGCATCTCGTGGATAACGGCGTATCGCTCGCGCTCGGTGAACGCGTGGAACGATTTGAGGAGTCCGCAAGCGGCGTGACCGTCATCACGGATAAACGCAGCATTTCGGCAGATATCGTGATTTTGGCCATCGGCGTGAAGCCGAACTCGTTGCTGGCTGCGGAGAGCGGCCTGAAAATGGGTGCTCGCGGCGGCATTGTGGTGGATGAATATTTAAAAACGTCCGATGAGTCTATTTACGGCGTGGGTGACGCAGTGGAGATTAAAAACTACGTGACGCATGAACAAACGATGATCCCGCTTGCGGGCCCAGCCAACAAAATGGGCCGTATGGCCGCAGACAACATCTGCGGTATGAACCGAAAATACATAGGAACTCTTGGGTCTTCTGTGACCAAAGTGTTTGATATGACCGTGGCTTCCACGGGGCTCAATGAAAAGCAGCTGAAAAACGCTGGCAAGAAAGTCGGTGAAGACTTTGGTGTGACGGTGATTCACCCGCTGTCTCACGCGGGGTATTACCCGGGCGGCATGCCGCTCACGCTCAAGCTCATATTCTCAAAGCCCGAAGGGCGCGTGCTCGGCGCGCAGGCTGTGGGGTATAAAGGTGTGGAAAAGCGCATCGATGTGGTCGCATCGGCCATGCATTTCAACGCAACCGTATACGATCTTGAGGAGCTTGAGCTTTGTTACGCCCCGCCGTATTCGTCCGCAAAAGACCCCGTGAACATGGCCGGTTTCACAGCGGATAATATTCTTTCCGGCCTGGTGAAAACCATCACATTCGGCGAGCTGAAAACGCTTGGCGGAGAAGCGATTTATCTGGATGTGCGGACACCCGCCGAAGTGTCAATGGGCGCTGTGCCCGGCAGCATCAATATCCCTGTGGACAGCATGAGGGAAAAGATGCAGACGTTGGACAAAGACAAAACGTACATCATCTACTGCGCGGTGGGCATCCGTGCCTACATCGCGGCGCGCATGCTCATGCAAAACGGTTTTAAGGATGTTCGCAGCCTCGCGGGCGGTTACACGACGTACCGCATTGCGAGCAAGGATTATACAATGAGTGCCCATACGCCGGCGCCCGAGAAACCGGACAAAAGCGTGCCCATGGCTTCGGCTGGCCATACCATCAAGGTGGATGCGTGCGGGCTGCAGTGCCCGGGCCCCGTGATCAAGCTCTATGAGGCCATGCTGGATGCCAAAGACGGTGATGTGATCAACATCACATCCACCGACCCCGGCTTCTTTGCAGATGCGGCCTCGTGGTGCGCGCGTACGCAAAACACATATCTGAAGGGTGAAAAGACAGACGAAGGTTTTTCTGTCTGGATTAAAAAAGGCCTTGAGGAAGGCGATAAATCGGGCGATGTGTTGACGGTATCCGCAGGTAACGACAAATCAATGGTGGTGTTCAGCGGCGATATGGATAAAGCTCTTGCAAGCTTCATCATCGCCAACGGTGCCGCCGCGATGGGCCGCCGCGTGACGATGTTCTTCACCTTCTGGGGGCTCAACATACTGCGCCGTCATGAAAGAGTGAAGGTGAAAAAAACGTTCATTGAAAAGATGTTCGGTGCGATGATGCCGCGCGGTACCGGGAAGCTCAAGCTCTCCAAGATGAACATGATGGGCATGGGTTCTAAAATGATGAAAGGCATCATGAAGAAGAAAAACGTCGCCACATTGGATCAGTTGATTGCGCAGGCGAAGAAGAGCGGCGTGAAGCTGGTGGCCTGCACGATGTCGATGGATGTGATGGGTATCCACAAGGAAGAGCTGATTGACGGCGTGGAACTGGCCGGTGTGGCTTCGTACCTCGGCGCCGCGGAGAGCAGCGATACCAACCTGTTCATTTAAAAACTGTGCCAACGGTGAACTGAAAAACATACAAAAAAGGCCTGCACCGCTTGGTGCAGGCCTTCGCGTATCAAGTCATTATAGATCCACAGGGGTTTCGCTGCTCTGATCCGTCGCTGCCGTTGACGGCTGCGGCTGAACGGGCGCTTGTGCAGGCTGCTGCGGATAGCTTTGAGGCTGCTGCTGGCTGTAGCCCTGGTATGGCTGCTGGGCATAACCCTGGTATGGCTGCTGGGGATAGCCCTGATACGGCTGCTGGCTGTAGCCCTGGTATGGTTGCTGTCCGTAGCCCTGGTACGGCTGCTGCGGATAGCCCTGATACGGCTGGCCGTAAGATGCCGCATAGGCTTTTGGCCCGCTGAACGCGATAATGGCGGCGATGACGGAAAGAAGCTCCGTTATGATCATAAGAACGGCGACCACAATGACTGTGCCGCTATAGCCGTAAGAGTAGTAGCTGATATCCGACAAGGTGGATGTGACATTGATCGTGCCGATGATGAACAGGATAAGCAGCGGCAGACCTGTGACCATCATCATCACGCCTCCCGCGATGCGGTTGCCGGATACCACACAGCCGCCGACGAGGTTGATGATCGTAAATACGAAGACAAGAGTGACAAGCCAAATTGAATCAAAGATATTCGCTCCATACGAAGAAGCCACAGAGGTTGCTGCGACGCCGGCGATGAGGATAATGATTCCCAATATAATGTTTAAACTGCCGGCAATGAGACCCATCACAAATGAGGACGTTTTCCCTTTTTTGTTCATTTGAACCTCCTATATATGATCTTATATTCAAAGCCATCGGCTTTAAGGCGAAATCACAGAATCAGTTGGGCTTTACGACATATAATTACAAAAATATTCTACTCTATCATATCTTTTCCGTCAAACAGATTTGAGCTCCGTGAGTCTACAAATTAAACGATATGTAAATAATGGGACAATGGGGGCGAAAGGCTTGGTTTGATCGCCCGTTCTATGTTATAATACATCAAAAGGAGGGGCGTTTGATGCAGGAGAACAGGATTTCTGACGCAGTTATTCACAGACTGCCCAAGTATTATCGTTATCTGTCCGAACTGGAAACAGCGGGGATCGAGCGCGTGTCGTCATCCCGTATGAGCCACGATATGAGCCTCAATGCGTCCCAGATCAGGCGGGACCTCAACTGTTTCGGCGGTTTCGGGCAGCAGGGCTACGGCTATCAGGTGGGCCGTCTGAAACAGGAGATTATGAAAATTCTCGGGATCGGCCAGCCTTATCGGGCCGTGGTTGTGGGCGCAGGCAATATCGGGCAGGCGCTGCTTAAGTACCGTCATTTTGGTGATGAAGGCTATGATATCATTGCCGTGTTTGATGCCGATCCCCAGCTGATCGGCCGCGATGTGGGAGGTAAAACCATACGCCCCTTGAGCGAGCTTGCCGACTTTGTAAAGGTAAACAGCGTGAATATCGGTATTATCACCGTTCCGAAGCCGTATGCTCAGAAAACGGCGGACACGCTGGTCAGTCTCGGCGTGAAGGGCATATGGAACTTTGCACCCGTTGATGTGGAAGTCAGGCGCGGTGTCAGCGTTCAAAATGTGCATTTAAGCGACAGCTTGTATATTCTGTCGTATCATATGAGGGATAAAAGTGAAGAAAATTCATATACGCAGCACGAAGAGATGTGAACTGATTGATATCACGCCCGATGTACGTGTAGCGGTAAAGGAGTGCGGGATACAAAGCGGGCTTGTCTGCGTGTTTGTACCCCATACCACGGCAGGTGTGTCAATCAACGAGAATGCCGACCCGGATGTGAAACGCGACGTACTGTCCGCGCTGGAGCGCGCTGTGCCAAACAGCGGTTTTTATCATGGGGAAGGCAACTCCGATGCCCATACCAAAGCCCTCATGACGGGCTTTTCTTTGTGTGTCATTGTGGAAGAAGCGCAGCTGATGCTTGGGACATGGCAGAGTGTTTACTTCTGCGAATACGACGGGCCGCGGCAGCGCAAAGCATATATTAAGATAATAAAAAGCCCGGATGAATAGACCATGACAATGATGTAAAATCAATGACAATATATGCTTTTGTATTTACATTGCCATGTATATGTTGTATCTTAAGCAGAGTTATTGCATAGCAGAAAGGGGAGACAAGCATTGCAAAAACGAAGAAGACAAAACGACACATATAAAATGCTGTTGATGGCATTTGGTATATTGATTGTGGCGCTGGTTGTGGTGCTGATATTGCTGTTGGCCGGAGTGGATACAACAGCGGAGCAGCGCGAAGCGAATTTGGTGAAAAACGGCCATTTCTTAAAGGGTGTGACCGTTGAAGGTGTGGATCTATCCGGCCAGACCATGGAGCAGGCACTGGCAAACGAGACGTTACAGTCAAAGGCGCAGCAGTTGGAAGCCGGGTTTATCTACACGTTCACAGCCGGTTCCAATCAGTATCAATACAGTGCCGCGGAGCTGGGCATCACATCCAGCCTGCTGCAGACGCTTGAGGATGCAATGAAGTACGGCCAGCTTGCCGACGACGGTGAGACACTCCGGGAGCAGCAGAAGCAGGCAAAGCAAAGCGGATATGATTTTAAGCTGGGCATGCATGCCGATGAGGCGGTTGTGCTCGAAAAGCTGACGGCCTTAAAGCCCTCTATTGATACGCTGCCGCAGGATGCCGCGCTCAACATTCGCGATGATGTGCAGGGCGAGGGACGCTTTGAGTATATTGCGGCTGTCACGGGTGTGGATATCAACACCGCGGCATTTGCGAAGCTGCTTTGCGAGAAGATCAACAGCGGCGATTACGCTGTTATTGAAGCACCCGCAATTATCACAAATCCGAAAATAGACCTCGAGACGCTTAAAGCCAATACAAAGCTCATCAGCTCGTTCACTTCCGAATTTAAAGGAAGCAGCCTTGACGACGCTGACCGTGTGACCAACATCCGCATCATGGCGGGGATTGTGAACGGAACGGTGATTGAGCCGGGCGAGACGTGGTCTATTAACGACGCAGCGGGCCCAAGAGATGACAATACGGCCAAGACGGTCGGCTGGGCGTACGCGCCGGGCATCGCGGACGGTAATTATCGTATGGAAGTGGGCGGCGGCGTCTGCCAGGTATCAAGTACGCTTTATAATGCGGCTATCCGCGCGGAACTGACCATTGTGGCCAGAAAGCCGCACAGCTGGCCGTCGGGCTACATTCCGAAAGGAATGGATGCGACGATCAGCACCGGCGGGCCGGATTTGAAGTTTTCAAATCCATACAGCATGCCGATTTATCTTGAAACGGTGCTTGATGAAGAAAACAAAGAGCTGACGGTGAACATCTACGGGCCGCCTCTGACGCTTGGGTATACAATTGATTTTGAAAATGTGCTTGTGGCCACTGAGCTTGCCCCCGAAACAATTTACCATTGGAACGCGACGGCCACGCCGGACGGCGAACCGATTCCCGAGGGCAAGGAGATTGCCGTGAGATTGAAACACGACGGACAGACCTGGGATGTGTATAAGCTTTATAAGGATTCCGATGGTAATGTCGTCAAGCGTGAGCAGTTTTCCCATAACGTTTATAAGGTGGTTCAGGGAGAAATTTACGCCAACAAGCCCGACCCCGAAGCCCCGCCGGCGGAGTCCCCGGCTCAATAACCGGTTGGCATTGACTTCATAATGATTATGGATTCGGTTTACAAACGGGCATGTTTATAATATGATGGGAATGTAGTTTGACAGAGTTTAACTGGAGGAAAAAAGAATGGCCGAAGAGGCAAAGATCACTGTGGTTAAGAAAGGCTCAAAAAAGTCTGACAATAAACTGAAGATTATTCTAATCGTTGCTGCCGGTGTTCTCGTGGTGGGGCTGGGCACTGCTGCCGTGTTGCTGCTTGGGAATACAAGCACTGCCAGCGTTCAACGCATAATAGAGTTTAACACAGTGGTGCAGGGTGTGTCGGTTCATGGCATTGATATATCGGGCATGACGGAGCAGCAGGCGCGTGAAGCCACAAAAAACGTGGAAGGCGAGATTATGGGCGGCACGCAGCTTCAGTTTGACATCGGCGGTGAGATGACAACGCTTGAAGCGCCGGCAGTCGGGCTGACGACCGATTATGAGGATGTGATTGCTGAGGCGGTGGGTTTTGGCCGCACCGGTGATTTTTCTCAGCGCACGGCGGATATTGAAACCGCCAAAAACGGCAAAGATTTCGAAGTGAGCGTCAATGCGGACGAAGTGAGCGTAAAATCGGCTCTTTCGGCGCTGGATGCCACCTTTAACGTCGCGCCGCAGGATGCGTCCTTTGTGTTCATGAAGGATGGTTACTTCGCGGACGGAACCGCGTACGACCCTGCCACATATGATGCGGCAACCAAAGGTGAACCGCAGCTTGTGATGCTGGCCGAAGAGGACAAGCCCAATAAGTATCGGTATGAATACTGGAACAATAAAAAATACGTTCCGGATTATATCCCCAAAAACGCATATATTTCGCGCTTTCTGTATACACCCGAGAAGCGCGGTCTAAAAACCGATCTGGATGAACTCGCGGCGCTGATTCTTCAAACGGTACAGAACGGTGATTTAAAGGCTGTGATTACGGTGCCCACGACCGTGACGGAACCGACCGTGACGCTGGATCAGGTGAAAGCGCAGACGCAGCTGATTGCGTCGTGGTCATCAAGCTATTCGAATCATAATAACGGCAACCGTATTAAAAACGTAGAAAAGATGCTCGGCATCGTCAACGGCACGGTTCTGGAACCGAATGTGGTGTGGTCGATCAACGACACTGCCGGGCCGCGGTCCGTCTCAAGAGGCTGGTATGAAGCGGCGGGTATAAAGGGCGGCGCATATGTGCCCGATCCGGGCGGCGGTGTCTGCCAGGTATCAAGCACACTGTATAATGCGTGTATACGTGCCGGCGTTGGTATTGAGGACGCCACGCATCACTCGATCATTTCGGATTATATTCCGATCGGGCTTGATGCGACGATCAGCACGGGCAGCCCCGATTTAAAGCTCAAAAACGTGAATGCGACACCGATGTATATCGTGACGTATATGAATAAAGACGAGCAGAATGTGACGGTGGAAGTATACGGCACACCTGTTGTGGATCCGACTTATGGTGATGTCATACTGACGTATGAATCAAAGAGAGGCGGAACCGGCGCAACACCGCCGACGGAGTATTTTTATAATTCCGCCACCACCCCCGACGGTACGGCGATTGCTCCCGGAGCCTCTGTGCAGTACAGAGATGCACGCGGTGCCACATCGGCCACGGCCTACAAAATTATTAAAGACCTGCAGGGCAAAGAGCTCAGCAGAACCGAGTTTGAAAAGCACACATACAGATCGTACACAGGTCAGGTTTTTGTGAACGGGCCGGATCCCGCCGCACCTTTAGCGCCCGATCCGAATGCGCCGCCTGTTCCTGACCCGGCAGCGCCTCCTGCGGTGTGAAAATATGCCGGTAACGTTTAAAAACCGCTTAATATAGGCGAATTTAAGCGCAGCAGTGTTGACGTGTAAATGTTTTGGTGGTATGATAATACAAATGAGGTTTATGCGGCTGTGATATTGCCGCATATAAATCCTATGGTCGTCCGAAGCCGAAGAAAAGAGTTTCTAGCCGCGTGTTTGTTTCAAACATGTATCCGGAGTTAAGAAATGTCATCTCGTCTTTAAGAACCATGGTTACAAAAAAAGGAGAAAAAATGTTTGAAGACAAGACACTGACGTGTGCGGATTGCGGTTCACAGTATGTTTTTACCGCGTCTGAGCAGGAATTCTATCGGGAAAAGGGTTTTGAGAACGAGCCCAAGAGATGTCCTCAGTGCCGCCAGAGCAGAAAGCATCAGAAGAGAACGAATGATCGTCCCATGTATGATGCGGTTTGCGCAGAATGCGGTACCACAACAAAGGTTCCGTTCCAGCCCACGGGCGAAAGACCTGTATACTGCAGCGATTGCTTCAGAGCAAGAAGAGATCGCTACTAAGGTTTATCAGCACAAAAGCGCTGTGTCCAAACGGACACGGCGCTTTTTGTTTTTTATCAGGCGTATGCAATGTACGACGATATTCTATCACACGCAGATGCACAGACAAGAATTTTATGGCTGCGCAGTCATGATTCGCATTCACTTATTTGTGTTTGACGCGCCCTATATGGCAGTGGTACAATACCTAGAATAACGCAGAGCACGGAGGGTATATCAATGAGGAGTACATTATATTGCGAAATTCTCGATATGCTGGAGCAGGATGCCAGGGCCAGCATAGAAGATATGGCCTTGATGACGGGCGCATCGGCGGAGCAGATTAAGGAAGCCATTTCAAATCTGGAACAGGAAAAGATCATCGTCAAGTATACGGCGATTGTCAATAGAGAAAAAGTGGCTTCGGAGGAAGCCGAGGCACTGATTGAGGTCAAGGTTGTTCCCAAGCGCGGTCTTGGCTATGATGATCTCGCGGAGCGCATTTATGGCTTTAATGAGGTCAAATCTGTTTATTTAATGTCTGGCACTTACGATCTTTCGGTTGTGGTGCGGGCAGACAGCATGAAACAGATTTCGCAGTTTGTGTTTGAAAAGCTGGCAGTGCTCGAAGGCGTTTCGAGCACGGTGACGCATTTCATCATGAGGAAATACAAAGAGCAGGGTGTGATTCTTACCGCGAAAGAGCGTGAAGAGAGGCTGGTGATCTCGCCGTGACGATGGAAGGAAAAGTATCAACGGTCGTTAGAGACATGCCGCCATCGGGCATTCGCAAGTTCTTTGACATCGCGAGCGAAATGAAAGACTGCATTTCTCTCGGTGTGGGTGAGCCTGATTTTGATACGCCCTGGAATATCCGGGAAAGTGCTATTTACGCGATTGAAGCCGGACGGACACATTATACGTCTAACCACGGCAGCACAGAGCTGCGCAATGCGATACGTGATTATTTTGATATGCGGTTTGGATTGTGCTACGAGTTAAACCAGATCGTCGCCACGGTGGGTGCAAGCGAAGGCCTCGATCTCGCTTTTCGTGCGCTTTTAAATCCCGGGGACGAAGTGATCGTACCGGCCCCGTCTTATGTGGCTTATATGCCGGGCGTGACGCTCGCAGCCGGCAAACCTGTGTCCATGATATTAACGGAAGAGGATCAATTCCGTATTACGCCTCAAAGCCTTCGCGCCGCGATTACGCCAAAGTCTAAAGCTGTGATTGTGGCGTTCCCGAACAACCCGACAGGCGCGATTATGACCAAAGAGGATTATGAACAAATTGCGGATATCATCATCGAGCACGACTTGGTTGTGATTGCGGACGAGGTTTACGCGGAGCTGACGTATGACAAGCAGCATTTTTCCATCGCTCAGCTGCCGGGAATGCAGGAGCGTACCATTGTCATCGGCGGCTTTTCCAAAGCGTTTGCGATGACGGGCTTCCGCCTTGGTTATGCGGCCGGGCCGAAGCCGCTTATTGACGCGATGGTGAAGATCCATCAGTATTCGATGCTGTGTGCGTCGGCCATGAGCCAAGACGCGGGGGCTGAAGCGATGCGCTATGAATGCAGCCATGGATTTGTGCAGGTGAAGCAGATGGTCGGCGAATACAACCGCCGCAGACGGCTCATGTATACGTCGCTCAATGAAATGGGCTTAAAATGCTTCGAACCGCTCGGCGCGTTTTATATTTTCCCCAATGTCAGTTCGACGGGGCTTAAATCCGACGAGTTTTGTAAACGGCTGTTATTTGAGAAAAAGGTGGCCTGTGTACCCGGTACGGCTTTTGGCGATTCAATGGACAATTTTATGCGCTGCTCATATGCGACATCATTTGAAAACCTCAAAGAGGCGCTCAGCCGCATTAAAAGCTTTGTGGAGAGCCTTAAATAGTTGGGGCAAGAATAGAAAAGAATTCACAGGGTTTCTGTCACGAGAAGGTGGCCGGAACCCTGTTTTCAATCTAGGGATATACTTGTATCTCTGAAAGTGCGGCTGACAGCAATTGCATATCGGTGTGAAACAATATCACAAACAAATTTAAAGTAAAGACAAGAATCAGTGAATATACATTCGATATTTTAAAATAATCCGACAAACTGAACGAATTTGAGAGGCAAAAACTCTAATTCGAGATTAATAGACTTTGACTAACTTTGACCAAAACGGTATAATACAAACATCACAAACGAACAACGACGAGGAGGAATGGATCATGACATTTTTACCATATCAAGGCCAATTGGTCACAGGGCGGCTCTGGAAGGATATTTTTGATGGGGCAGCTGTGCTCAGAGCCAATATCAAGGACACCTCGGATGCTTACGTTGTTGAAGCTGAACTGCCGGGCGTGAAAAAAGAGGACATTACGCTGATTTGCGAGCAGGGTGTGCTGACCATCTCCGCAAAGGCGGACGAAGCGAAGGATACCGAGGACGAACGTTATATCCGCAAGGAACGGATTGAGGGAGAACTGATCAGGCGGTTTGCTTTTGAGGATATTGATGAGGAAAACATAAGCGCCAAACTTGAAAACGGCGTGCTCTTTGTCACACTGCCCAAGCAAAAGGCAAAAGAGAAACACATTGAGATTGAATAACGAATGAAAAATGAGTCGCAAAATCGCGGCTCATTTTTATGTGTCTAAAGAATAAACGCTGGTTTCATCAGCGTTTACATGAGGAGAAGCTGGTCGCCGACAAGCGGCTGATGAGGTGTATGCTTCGTCAGCCTTTTTTAATGCCTCATCTTTGAAAAACAGACGGAAAATTATAAAGATGGCTTGTCTGCAAAGTTGTGGACTGGACGCACCATAATACTTTTTATATCGACGATTCTTGGCTTTCTATGCAGTCTGCGTCGCGAATAGATGATATTTTATACAAAAAATATAAAAAGAAGATGAAATGCAGATACTAAATAAAATTTAACAGGAGGCACATCAATATGAAAAAACTCTTATATATCAGCGCCAATCCAAAGCCCGAGAATCTCTCGTCAAGCAAAACGGTGGCAAGGAAACTCGTGAACCGCATACGCGATGAATATCAGGAGATTGAATTTGAGGAAGTCGATTTGTATACCGATCACATTCCGCAGCTGAAACACAGCTATTTTGCGGGCAGAAGCGCGATTATCAATGAAAGCGAGCGGAAAAGGCTGTCCGAGGAAGATCAAAAGGAAGTGGAAAGAATCGTTGCGCTGTGTGACCAGTTTTGCAGTGCCGACGTGTATGTGCTCGCGGCACCCATGTGGAGCCTGTCGTATCCCGCACCCGTTAAGGAATACATCGACTGCGTGGTACAGGCGGGCAAGACGATAGAATTTGATGATAACGATAAACCCCATGGGCTTCTTGACAATGAAGAGAGGCTGTTCATCTATGTGCAGTCTTCAGGCGCACATATTCCGTGGATCATACGTCCGGCGCTCAATAAGGGTCTCAATTATGTGCACGATGTGATGAGATTTATCGGTATCAGCCGGTTTGAGGAGCTGCTTGTGGACGGAACGGGGACCACAGAGGCTGAGCGGCAAGAGGCTATAGAGCGCGCGATTAAAAAAATAGACGACATCATATTGTCGGATTGACATAATTAATATAAATTTTCTGCATCTCCTTGTTTACTGTTAAGATCTGTGTTAAAAAGCCGATAGAAATTATGGAGGTATCTCAATCTAAGGAGTTTATTGGCAAGGAGGCCGAAAATGAAAATTGATAATTACAACGTGGTGCAAAGCAGCTCGCACAGCCTTGTAAAAGAGGAGAACGAGACGGAGACATTAAACGCGTGGATTGGTGATCAGCGCATCAGTGATGACCCTGCTTTTGTTGTTGACCTTAATGCAAAAGTCTTTCAGTTCAACACGGAAAAGACATATTTGAACAACGATACGGATTCAATCAGTCAGCAGTCTTTTGACGCGCGCATTAATCTTCTTGAATCGCTCGTGTATGCGCTGACGGGTAAACGCATCAAATTCAAGAATCCGGCTGAAGCGTTGTCCCATTATCAGAATAAGAACATCAACATCACTGTGACAGGCAACGGCTCTGCCCAGGCCGACTGGGGCATCGCATATGATTACCGGAAAGTCAAATCTGAAAAAGAAAGCGTCAATTTTAATTCCAACGGTACCGTAAAAACGGCTGACGGCCGAACATTTGCTTTTGACTTGAAATTTGCGATGTCGCGCGAATATTACGAAGAGTCAGGCATTAGCCTGCGGCTCGGCAACGCCGCCAAGGTCGATCCGCTCGTCGTTGTGATGAACGGCGGCGCACCCACACTCAGCGCCACCAAACAAGCTTTTGATTTGGATGCGGATGGTAAAACCGAAAACATATCATTCGCGACGGGCGGCAGTGGTTTTCTCGCGTTTGACAAGAACGGTGACGGCGTCATCAACGACGGCAGCGAGCTTTTCGGCCCATCGAGCGGCAATGGCTTTTCGGAGCTGCGCGCCTTTGACAACGACAAAAACGGCTGGATCGACGAGTCGGATGAAATCTACGGGAAGCTCTCGGTGTTGACGATGGCGCAGGACGGAAAAAGAACGCTGTTCAAGCTCGGAGACGCGGGTATCGGCGCGATCTATTTAAACGATGTGAGCACACAGTTTGAGATGAAGGATATGACGGATGAGTACGGCGAGATGAAGAGCAGCTCGATATTTTTGAATGAAAACGGCTCGGTGGGGACCATCCATCATATCGATCTTTCCATATAGGCAACACAGCATCACTTTTATATTGTCTGGCAGGCCTCCGGTGGCGGAGGCCCTATTTCTTTTGCCTTGAGTGAGAAAAACAGATATAATTGATGAAAGACAATTCACAAAAATATTTAAGGAGGCCCGGCTTGGCTAAGGATAAAACGGCGTTTGTCTGCAGCGCATGCGGCTATGAATACGCGAAATGGCTGGGGCAGTGCCCATCGTGCAAGGAATGGAATACATTTGAGGAAATGGCCGTTTCCGCGCCGGTGAAGGGTGTTTCCGTTGTGCCGCTCGGCGAACAGGCTATGCGCCTTAAAGATGTGTCCATGGAGGATACCGCGCGATGGTCCACCGGCTACGGCGAGCTGGATCGTGTGCTCGGCGCGGGCGTGGTGGAAGGCTCGGTGGTGCTCGCGGGCGGCGAACCGGGCATCGGCAAGTCAACGCTGTTTTTACAGGTGGCCGATTCGCTCGCGCGGTCGGGCAAACGTGTGCTGTATATCTCGGGTGAAGAGTCGCTGCGGCAGATTCGGCTGCGTGCGACACGGCTGGGGATAGAGAGCGAAATGAAGCTGCTGGCTGAAACGGAGGTTAACAGCTGCATCACGCGGATACGGGAAAACGCGCCCGACTTTGTGGTGGTGGATTCCATTCAGACGTTGTATTCGTCGCGCCTTGGGCCTGCGGCAGGCAGCCTGAGCCAGATTAAGGAGTGCGCGGCGCTGCTGACGCGCGAGGCCAAGACAAGCGGCACGGCAATATTCATCATCGGGCATGTGACGAAAGAGGGTGCGATTGCGGGGCCGCGCGTGGTGGAACACATGGTGGATACCGTGCTCTATTTCGAAGGCGAGAGACAAGGAACATTTCGTATACTGCGCGCCGTGAAAAACCGATTTGGGTCCACAAACGAAATCGGTGTGTTTGATATGCGCGACGACGGCATGCACGAGGTGGAAAACCCCTCCGGTCTGCTGCTCGGCGAGCGCGCAAAGGAGGCATCCGGCTCGTGCGTGTATCCCGCGATTGAGGGAACGAGGCCGGTGCTGCTCGAGATTCAGGCGCTGGTGAGCCTTACGTCGTTTCAGATGCCGCGCCGCATGGCGGCCGGGCTGGATTTCGGGCGCATGGCGCTGATGGTGGCCGTGCTTGAAAAGCGCATGGGCTTAAAGCTTTATAATCAAGACGTTTATCTCAACGTGGCGGGCGGCATGAAGCTCAATCAGCCCGCGGCGGATCTTGCCATGGCGGCCAGTATCGTGTCGAGCTTTCGCGATGCACCGATCAGCGACGCGGTGGCGATGGGCGAGGTGGGCCTCACCGGTGAAGTGCGTGCCGTGGGGCAAATAGAAAAGCGGCTCATTGAGAGCAGCAAGATGGGATTTAAAAAAGCCGTGATTCCCAAGTCGAACCTCGCCGGTCTTAAAGTGCCGGCAGGCATAGAGGTGGTTGGCGTCCGGCACGTGTTCGATGCGCTTGAGATACTCATATAATCCACCCGGTCACATAGACTGTACCGTATGAACGGGAAAACGGATCAAAACTTAAAAAGCTGGAGCATTGCCGGACTATTCGTTATCTTCATACTGGCGGGTCTCTGGCATTTTCTATACACATGGCTGCCGGGGCCGTTGACGGCGGTGCTGAGCCCTGTCAACGAAAGCCCGTGGGAACATACAAAGCTGTTTTTTATGCCTGCGCTCATATACTTTATTATCGGTCAGCTGACCGTGGGTAAAGCGTACCCGAACTTCATGCTTGCCCATGCTGCCGTGCTACCGCTGATGCCGCTGCTGATGCTCTTCATCTATGGTCTGTTTCGGGCGTTCGGCGTCGAATCGCTAGTGGTTGATCTTGTCAACACGCTGATTGTGATTGCGTTCGGGATGGCCGTATCATACCGGCTGACAGTGTCAAGCATGCCATTGGCCGGCCTTCGCGGCCGCGTGACGGCGGTGCTTCTGGTGCTGGGGATGCTGGTTGTTTTCGCTGTTTTCACCTATTTTCCGCCTCACATCTCCATTTTTCAGGATTCCAATACGCTTCGCTACGGCATTCCCCCTAGAGTAAACGCTGATTAATTCGAAACGCTGTCTTGACGGCTGCTTCCGCGGTCTGCTGTGTCGCTGAAATCTCAAAATAGCGCTGCTATTCCTCGATTTCGCTCCGTGCAGAACACGAAATCCGCTCGTCAATCCATCATTCCTCATTTAATCATTGTTTACTTAAGTAAATCCTTGTTCAACTGTCAGTAATGTGAATAATCTGTTAAGCATGCTTAAATACACTGTTTACAAACATTATTCCTTGGTAGAATAGCTGAAAGATGCTTTATTTCCGAAAATAATAGATTGATGATAAATGTGGAGGACAGGCTCGATGAGCAAAAAAAAGAAGTCGAAGAAAAGAATCGTGATTCTCGCAATTGTCCTTGTGATTGTGGTGCTTGGGGTGATTGGTTACTTCAACATGCGCGCCAGACAAGCGGAATTGGCCAAAACCACGTATGATATCGTGGACGTGACCAGAGGCACGATTGAAGTGAAGGTGAAGGGCGCGGGTACTGTGGAACCGCTGAGCGACGAGACTGTTTATGCAAGCGCCGCGGGCGAGGTGGCGGATGTGTTTTTGGAAAACGGCGATACGGTGAATGCGGGCGATCTGATTGCGGTGATTGAGAGCGATGCGCTCGAATCCGAAAAGAGCAGCCTGGAAAAGCAGATTGACGACGTGGATATGTCGATACTCACGGCGCGGTCCACATCGGGGAGCAAAAATGTGATGTCGCCGGTGGAGGGTGTCGTCAAGGCCGTTTATGCCAAGGAAGGTGATACGGTAAACGCGGTGGTCGAGCGTGACGGCGCATTGGCCGTCATCTGCCCGGATGATCTGATGAAGACACAGGTTCCGTTTAAAAACGCGCCGAATGCCGGTGACGAGGTGACAGTCACGATCGGTACGGCCAGCGTCAACGGTGTGGTTGTGAGCGTATCGGGCGGAAAAGCGACCGTGCAGTTTGAAGACGACGGCTTTGCAATGGGTGACAGCGCGGTGGTGACGGATGCGGCCGGAACCGAAATCGGCAGCGGCGTCGTGGCTGTGGCGAACCCTGTGTATGTATCGGCAAAGGGCGGCACGGTGGATAATGTGCGCGTGTCAGCGGGCGACGACGTGTCGCGCGGCGGCAAGCTGATGACGCTGGAAGGAGAAATCCTCTCAAGTTCGCTTTATACGCTGCTGGAGCAACGTGAGAGCCTACAGGAAGACCTTGACGATGTGATGGCTGATATCGACAATTTAAGCGTGCGTGCGGGCTCAGACGGCGTGATCACAGGGCTGTCTTTGAAGAAAGGACAAAGCGTTCAGCAGGGCGTGGCACTGTTCACGGTGCAAAACGACAGTGCGGTAAAGATTGATGTGGAAATTGACGAACTGGACATTGCGTCGATTGAAGCGGGTGACGAAGCGACGGTGACGTTTGACGCGCTGCCCGAAAAAACATATACGGCAAATATCGCAAAGATTAACCCGGTTGGTACAGCACAAAACAACGTGACAAAATACACCGTCACGCTGACGCTCGAGAACGCGCAGGACGTGATGCTTGGCATGAGCGCGGATGTGCAGATTGTGTCCGAGCGCGCGCAGGATGCGCTGCAGATCCCCGTGGAAGCGATACAGACGATTAACGGTGAAAAATTCGTGGTGTTCGAAGGCGATATCAACAAGGATCTCGACTACACACCGGCCACTCACAAGGTGGTCACGGGCATTACTGATGGTGTTACTATCGAAGTGAAGGAAGGCCTGAAAGAAGGAGACCGTGTGGCAGTGCCGCAAGTGAAGGAAGCAAGCCTGCAGGAGCGTATGTGGAGCGGCAGCATGAACCGCGGTATGACCGGCGGCAATGGCGGCAGCAGCGCCGGAACCATGCCTGCCCCGCCGGCGAAATAAAGAGGCGGATATGATTGAACTGCGAAATGTGAAAAAAACATACCAGATGGGCGAGGCGGAGGTGCACGCGCTCGACGATGTATCGCTGAAGATTCACGACGGCGAATTCGTCGCGGTGATCGGGCCTTCAGGCAGCGGCAAGTCGACGCTGATGAACATCATCGGCTGCCTCGACCTGGCGGACGAGGGTGAGTATTGGCTCAACGGCCAGCTCATCGACGAATATACCGAGCGGCAGCTCGGCGAAATCAGGAACAAGGAGATCGGCTTTATCTTTCAGCAGTTTAACCTTTTAAGCAAGCTCACGGCATACGAAAATGTGGAGCTGCCGTTGATTTATCAGGGGCTGCCCATGTCGGAACGTAAAAAGCGCGTGACGGACTCGCTCGCGAAGGTGGGGCTTGCGGACAGAATGTCGCACAAACCGACAGAGCTATCGGGCGGCCAGCAGCAGCGCGTGGCCATTGCGCGTGCCCTCTCCACGCACCCGACGCTGATACTGGCGGACGAACCGACGGGCAACCTCGATTCGCAGTCGGGGCGCGAGATTATGGGTATGCTGATGAACCTGCACCGCGAGGGGCGCGGTATCCTGCTGATCACGCACGATAACGATGTCGCAAAGCTCGCAAGCCGCAGGCTGCATATACGCGACGGACGCGTGGTGGAAGACGAGAGCGGAGGTGAGGCTGTATGAAGTTCTCTCAGGCACTGAAAATGGCGTTTGTGGCGTTGAAGGGCAATAAGATGCGCTCATTCCTCACGATGCTCGGTATCATCATCGGCGTGATTGCGGTGACGCTGCTGATATCCGTGGTACAGGGTGCAACGGGCGAGATTACCGGGCAGATAGAGAGCCTCGGGTCGAACCTGCTGCAGGTTTCGATGACAGGTCAGGAACCCACCTATTTAACGATGGCCGATTTGAACAGGCTCAAGGAAGATCCGTCCGTTTACGGGGTAACGGGCATTGTCTCGCGCACGGTGAATGTGACGGCGGGCGTGGAAGACGGCGACTATAAGGTGGAAGGCGTAACGGGCAGCTATCAGCAGATTACGGGCCAGAATATCGAATACGGGCGCTTCATTTGCGATATCGATGTGGAGGCGCACAGCTACAATGCCGTGGTGGGCACGGATGTGGCAGACGAGCTGTTCGGCACGAAAGACTGCATCGGCAACACGCTGGAGATTCAAGGGTTCGATTTCACGGTGGTGGGGCTGCTTGAGCCCTCCGATACAATGCTCGCAAACAAGGACACGACGATCATCATTCCGCTGACAACAGCGCAGCGGCTGTTTACTGACAAGGAGTTTGACACGCTGTACGTGTCCGCGATGTCGCCCGATACGGTGGACGCGGCGGAAGACGCCACGGATGATTTTCTGACGCGCGAGCTCGGGAACGACGAAGACTACATCATTATCAACCAGAGCGCGATCATTGATGTGATGAACGACGTGATGAGCGTCATGACGATTCTGCTCTCGGGCATCGCAGCGATATCGCTGCTTGTCGGCGGCATCGGCATTATGAACATCATGCTCGTGTCGGTCACGGAGCGTACGCGTGAGATCGGTATCAGAAAAGCCATCGGCGCGCAGCGTACGGATATCCTTTCGCAATTCCTGATTGAGGCGGTGGTGCTGTCTGTCTCGGGCGGGATTATCGGCATCGGCCTCAGTTACATCGGCCTGCAGGTGATTGGCACGGCGATGGAGATTTCGATGAGCATGTCGGCGGGCACCATCGCGCTGGCGCTCGGTTTCTCGGCATTTGTGGGCGTGGTGTTCGGCATCTATCCCGCGAACAAGGCCGCGACATTGAAACCGATTGATGCGTTGCGGTACGAATAGAATTGTGAGATTAGGCTCCTTTGGTAAGTAGCTGTCAGCGAAGCTGACTGAGGATTGATCATAAAAGCAATTGGTTTTGATATTTCAGCGATTCATACCGCAATCCTCCGTCACACTGTGTGTGCCACCTCCTTTCAAAAGGAGGCTAAGGACACAGGATAAGAAGCAAATAGAACATATGAGCCATACCGCTTTGCGGTATGGTTTATTTCTTGTTGACAATCTAACAGTTGTTAGATATAATCTCTCTAACAATTGTTAGGGAGAGTAATAACAATGGCTGAAGAAACGACGAAACAAAAAATACTCGATGTCGCGCTGGAGCTGTTTGCAAAAGACGGGTACACGTCAGTCTCAATCCGGGATATCTGCGGGCAGGTGGGCATCAAAGAAAGCACGGTTTACTACCATTTTGAAAACAAGCGTGCGATATTCGAGGCGCTTTCGCTAAGGTTTCAGGCCATGGCCACGGACATGATGCGCCGTCTCGATGAGGCAATGGCTGATGTGAACGGAGCGGATACAAGTTTTTTCTCCACGGTATCCGATGCCTTTTTTGAAAATTATCTGATGGACGATTTTTGCAACCGGTTCATTCGCCTGATGTCTCTCGAACAGATGACCAGTGAAGAGGTTCAACAGCTGTATAGTAAATGGATGTTTGACGAACCGCTGCGGTTTCAGAGCCGGATTTTTGAGAAGCTGACAGAGGCCGGAATCATCTCAGCGTCGGACAGCGAATACCTCGCGGTGAAGTATTATTCGCCGATTTTTCTATTCACCCAGCGATATCTGTTAAGCGGGCCGTTAACGGAAGAAAAGAAAACGGCGTTTCGGTCGGAAATCGACCGCCATATATCACAATTTTTTATGGAATGCGGGGTCAGGTAGCATGTCAAACATCATCATCACTGGCGCGAATCAGGGGATAGGGTATTACATGGTGGAGAAGCTGCTGGAGGACGGGCATTCGGCGGCTGTGCTCGATATTGACATAGCGAATCTGGAGCCGCTGCGGAAAACGTACGGGCAAAGGCTGCTGCCGCTTGTCTGTGATGCGCGTGACGCCCAAAGCATTGAGAAAAGCGTTGCAGAGGCTGTGAAGGCCTTTGAGACGATTGACATCGCGGTGCACAACGCGTGTGTGTGTACGTTTGCCCCGGCAGCAGATACAGCCGAAGAGGTTTATCATGATGTGTTCAACGTCAATTATTATGGGGCGCTGAGGCTAGCCAAAGCGGTTGTGCCTTATATGAAGCGGCAGAAGCGCGGCAAAGTGATATTCACGAGCTCCGGCGTGGGTGTGATGGGCTTTGTGAACATCAGCCCATATGCGTCAAGCAAAGGCGCGCTTGAGAGCCTTGCGAAGTGCCTTGGTATTGAGTATGGAAATGACGGCATCACGTTTCATCTGTTTCACCCGCCGCTCACACGCACGGCCTCGGCAGCGCCGTTGCCGGTTCCCGGCGAGTTCAAGGCAGACCCGAAAAAGGTGGGCAGGGGGCTCGCGAAGCATATCGGCTCCAAGCGGTTTATCATCTGTCACAGCTTCATGCAGAAGGTGCAGACGATGGGGTGTTACCTTTTCCCGGTGAAGATGGGGCGGCTGATGAGCAAGATGACGGTCGGTTACGCGGCGGAGCAGGAGACAAAAATCAGCTCCAATTAAGGGGCGATGCCTTAGAATCCGATATTTTGATTCGGAACGGTCAAGACCGTTCCCTACAAGAATTGAAAAAATACTGAGCCTGCATCGCTAAGTTCTTAATATGATATACTTTCTGATTTTATCGAAACCCCTGCCCTGTCCCGCTGCGACAGGGCGGTTTTATGTATGCAAAGGGAGATATTCCTTTGGCAAGACAAGAATCTTGGTGATGATTTCAATTGAAAAAATTGTTATAATCAATGCAGCAAGGCTATTGACTCTGACACCGTGTCGCCGTTTATACTCCATTCTTGTAAGGAGTGAGAATATGCAAGGGATGACCATCAGCGAGGTTTCAAAAAGATACCGGGTATCCACGCGCATGCTGCGCTATTACGAGCAGTTCGGGTTAATCGAGAGCTACCGCCGCGAGAACTATGCCTACCGCATGTACGACGAAGCGACGCTCATGCGCCTTCGGCAGATCGTGATACTGCGCAAGCTGAGGATACCGCTCAAACAGATCAGGGTGATACTGCAGAGCCCGGAGGCTGTGACAGCGGTGGAGGTTTTCCGGCGGAATCTGGCTGAAATTGATGAGCAGATCACAGCATTGACCACAATCAGAAGCATACTGAGCCGCTTTCTCGAAGAGCTGAACAAAACGGCTCAGGTGTCTGTTCACAAGCTGCTGACATCCGACGACGCCCTGCTCGCGTCCATAGAATCACTGTCTTATGCGAATTTAAACACAATGGAGGATAAGACGATGGATGATTTAAAAAAAGCGGAGAAAAGCCTCGAAAAGCTCACGGATGTGCGCATCATTCGCCTGCCGCCGTCGGCGGTGGCCTCGGCCCATTACATTGGAGAAGAACCGGAAGCGTATGTCAGCGAGATCATTGACAAATTTGTGCGCGAATATGATTTGTGCCGCGTCAAGCCCGATTTGCGCAATTACGGCTTTAACCATCCTAATCCCTCGGATGAAAGCGGTGCTCACGGGTATGAGATGTGGGTGACCATACCCGAGGATATGGAAGTGCCGGCACCGCTGACCAAGCGCTACTTTGAGGGGGGGCTCTATGCCGCCCATATGATACCGATGGGCAATTTCCACGAATGGGAGTGGCTGCTCGATTGGGTCAAGGGCCATGAGAAATATGACTTTGCCGGAGATATGAGCGATCAGCAGCACATGTGCGGCCTTCTGGAGGAGCAGCTGAACTATGTGACCCATGTGAACCAAGGCGTTAACCCCGAGGATTTGCAGCTCGATTTGCTGATGCCTATTAAGGAACGGTAGAACACACAAACAAAGCGCCCTGTCGCACATGACATGGCGCCTCCGGAGTGTGAACAAACCTTCTCAATGTGGGCCCCTCTGCCGACTGCCCTTTAGGGTAAACCGGAGGCTGTCACCGATAGGTGACTGGGGGAGAGAAATGTCTAAAAATTGGTTACTTCCTTCGGCACTTCGTGTCACCGTCGATCCATTCTCACGGATTATCTGGGGGATGCTTTACAGGGTTTGATTGCCAATCAAAAACGCCTTGTCGTGTGACAGGGCGTTTTTTACAGTATTGAAATATCCGGCATAAACAGAAAGCTTAAACGGTCAGCAGCTTGCTCATAAACTCGCGCGTGCGCTGCTGCGACGGGTTCCTAAGCACCTCGCTGGGCGTACCCTGCTCCACCACCACGCCGCCATCCATGAACAGCACCTCGTTGGCCACCTCGCTGGCAAAGCCCATCTCGTGCGTGACCACGACCATGGTCATATGCTCGCGCGCAAGCTGCTTCATCACGGTGAGCACCTCGCCGGTCAGCTCGGGGTCGAGCGCGGACGTCGGTTCGTCAAAACAGAGAATCTCGGGGTTAAGCGCCAGCGCTCGTGCGATGGCCACGCGCTGCTGCTGTCCGCCGGACAGCTCGCACGGATAGCTTTTCTCCTTTTCGGAGAGGCCCACCTTGCGCAGCAGCTCGCGGCAGTTATCTTCAATCGCCGCTTTGTCCGCGTTTTCCTCCTGTAGAGGGGCCAGCATCAGGTTCTGCATCACCGAGAGATGTGGGAACAGATTGAAATCCTGAAACACCATGCCGAGACGCTTTCTGAGCGCGCGCTTTTTGGCAGGCTCCGCAAAATGAATTTTGCCGCCTTCTTCGCGAAAGAGGTATTCACCGTCGATCTCAAGGCTGCCGCCGTTGACCGTTTCGAGCAGATTAACGCAGCGCAAAAACGTGCTTTTGCCCGACCCGGACGGGCCGATGATGGCGATCACATCGCCCTTGTTGACCTCAAGATCAACCCCTTTGAGCACCTCGAGCGTACCGAATTTCTTTTTGATATTTGTGGCTTTGAGCATATTAAAAACCTACCTGTAATAAGCAAATTTGCGTTCAATAACGTTGAGCAGCTTGGTCAGAAGCCCCGTCAACACAAGATAGAAAACAACCGACACAACAAACGGCATAATCGATACGTCGCGCAGCGCGGCGATCTTGGCTTCCCTTAAAAGATCGTTTATAGCGATTGCATAAACGAGCGCCGTGTCCTTCACAAGCGTGATGATTTCATTGCCCATGGGCGGCAGTATACGCTTGGCCACCTGAGGCAGAATAATTTTCGTGAACGTCACTCTGTTGGAGAGGCCCAGCACATGCGCCGCTTCATATTGCCCCTTGGGGATCGACTGTATGCCGCCGCGGTAGATTTCCGCAAAGTACGCCGCATAGTTGAGAATAAACGCCAAAATCGCGGCGAATTCACGTCCGAGCGGTGCGCCGATAATCAGCGGCACGCCAAAAAACATGAACAGCAGCTGAAGCATCAGCGGTGTTCCTCGGAAATAAAAGATATAGAGCTTGGAAATACCCATGAGGACCTTGTTTTTTGACAGCCGCATCTGGCAGACCAGCAACCCGAGCGGCAGCGCGAAAAGCAAAGTGAACCCCCAAATCTCGAGTGTCACCAATGAGCCGCCCAGCATTTCTCTAAGCAAGCCGCCGAGCTTGTCTAAATCCTGAAAATATTCCATGGCTTTCTCCCCAATACATTTTGCATACGCTTTCTGTCAGCCAAAAAACATGTGCAAAATGATGAATGCAGGCAGACCCAATGAGCCTGCCTGCACCCATTTGCGTATTAACCGTTAATTAAAATGTCTTCGCCGAACCACTTTTCAGAGATTTCTGCGCCTTTGCCGTCGTTTATGATGGCCGTCAGCGTTTCCTGAACCTTATCTCTGAAGGATTTGTCTTCAAGACGGAACGCAATACCGTACTGCTCTTCACCAAAGTTGTCGCTGAGCACGCCGTAGAACGACGAGTCTGCATCCTGTGCAATGTAATATCTGCCCATGATCTCATCGATCACAACGGCATCAACGCTGCCTTGCTTGAGTTCCATCAGCGCTTCCACATAATCCGGGCTTTCAATCAGCTCGCCGAACGTATCCTTCACGTCGGGCTGAGCTTCAATCGCCTGCATCGCGCTGGATTCAACCTGAGCGGCCACTGATTTGCCGGCGAGATCCGCGATGGATTTAATGCCCGAGTCAGCTGCGACGATCACGATCTGACGGTTGTTCATGTAAGGATCGGAGAACAGCATTTTCTCGAGGCGCTCATCGGTGATGGTCAGGCCATTCCAAATCACATCGATGTTGCTGTTGGCAAGTTCCAGTTCTTTGGAATCCCAGTCGATCGGCTGCAGTTTCAATTCGAGGCCGAGACGCGAAGCGACTTCCGCCGCAAGGTCAAGGTCAAAACCGACATGCTTGCCGCTTTCGTCCTTAAAGCCCATCGGTGCGAAGGTTTCGTCGAAACCGAGCGTGAACGAGCCTTTGTCCTCAATTGTCTGCCAGGACACATCCGCATCTGCCGAAGCTTCCGTCGATGCGGATTCCGAAGGCGCTTCAGAAGCTTCCTGCGAAGCCGAGGGAGATTCTGAAGCAGGGGTCGATGCGGCGGGCGCTGAACATGCCGCAAAGCTCAGTATCAGCACAAGAGCCAATATCATTGTCATTAACTTTTTCATTGGTAATTCCTCCTACATACATATTTAAAATTGTTGTACATATCAAATTATAATTTAGCGCGCTAAAATAGTAAAGAGGTAATTCATTTGGTTTTGCGAATCACAGAATATACCAGCGCCTGCCAACATAATACGGATACTTTTTTGTTCTATGGCTTCCGTGGTATAATGAACCAAAAAGTACCGGAGGCGTTCTATGCAGCTGAAGCCGGGTGAGAAAATTGAAGATTTGCAAAATGGGTATATGATCATACAGAATCCTGAGTACTTCGCTTTTGGGACGGATGCGGTGCTGCTCGCGGATTTTGCCGATGTGTCGGCAGGGCAGCACGTTGTCGATTTCGGAACAGGCTGCGGCATCATCCCGCTGCTGCTCTGTGCGCGCCGTCCGGACATCCATGTGACCGGCATTGAGATACAAAGCGAGATTGCGGACATGGCGCAGCGCAGTGTCGCCGTCAACAAGCTGCAGGACCGTATCAACATCATCTGCGCAGACCTTAAGGACGCGCGAAAATATGTGCCGCACGGGGTGGACGCGGTGGTCTGCAATCCGCCGTATGAAAAGGCGGACGCGGGCAAGGATAACGGCAGTGCGCATGTGAACATCGCCAAGCGAGAAATCAAGTGTACGCTCGACGACGTGGTGAGCGCGGCGGCCAAACTGCTGCGTACGGGCGGGCGCATGTTCATGATTTACCGAATCGAGCGGTTTGCGGAGCTGATGGACTGCATGCGGACGAAGAAGATCGAGCCCAAACGCATCCGCCTTGTCGCGCCTCAAATCGACAAAGCCCCCAATTTCGCGCTCGTGGAAGGGCGCGCCGGGGCGCATACCGGCGTTAAATTTGCGCCGACACTGGCCGTTTATGAAAAGGACGGCACCTACACCGAAGAACTCAAAAAAATCTACCGCATCGGGGAGGAAAAGCCGTGCTCTATATCGTCGCCACGCCCATAGGCAACCTTGAGGATATCACACTGCGTGCACTTCGTGTGCTTAAGGAAGTGGATACTATTGCGGCGGAGGATACACGCCATACGCGAAAGCTGTTAAACGCGTACGACATCAAAACGCGGTGCGTGAGCTTTCATGAGCACAGCAACGAGGAAAAGCGCGCGTTTATATTGAGTGAACTTAAAGAAGGGCGCAATATCGCGCTTGTATCCGACGCGGGCACACCGCTCATTTCCGATCCCGGCGCGGCGCTCGTGAGGGAAGCCGTGGAACAGGGGCTCTCTGTCACATCGGTGCCGGGCCCATGCGCGGCTGTCACCGCCGTCACGCTCTCGGGAATCGGCGGGCCGTTTTATTTCCTCGGGTTTCTTTCCAAAAAGACAGGGGAGCGCAAAAAGCAGATTGAGCAGCTCAAAGAATTCTCGATGCCGGCCGTGATTTATGAAAGCCCTCACGCCCTGCATGAGACGCTCTGTGCGATGCAAAGCCAGTTGGGTGAACAACGGCATGTTGTTGTCGCAAAAGAACTCACAAAGCTCCATGAGCGCGTTTTCAGCGGCACGCTGGCGCAGGCTGTGTGCGAATTTGACGGCGACGTCAAAGGCGAATATGTGCTCGTGCTGGACGGTGCCGAAAACACATGCGAAGAGGTGAGCGACAGCGATATTGAAAAAGAGATTGCAAAGCTGCTCGCCGCCGGAATGACAAAAAAAGATGCCGCAAAAGCGGCATCCGAGAAATTTGGTATCAGTAAGAACAGAGCTTACCGATTGACTTTGTAAGTATCAGACTTACTTAAGGCCGAGCTTGGACATGCACTCGTTGCAAACCTTCGCGCCTTTGTATTCTGTGACGCCCGAGACGCTTTCACAGAAAATGCAGGCAGGCTGATATTTGCCAAGCACGATGTGGCTGTCGTCCACAAAGATCTCGATCGGATCTTTGATGTCGATTCCCATGACTCTTCTGAGTTCGATCGGCAGCACAATACGGCCAAGCGAGTCTACTTTTCTGACGATTCCTGTTGATTTCATTCTTTTCATCTCCCAATTGATTTAATATCATATATTAAGTGTTACAATATATCAAAATATAACAAATATAGCGTCCATATGTCAACCTTTTTATATTAAAAAATTACACCATTAATAAAACGTTCACAATTGAATATATATGATATGAGTATACATGATATGGCTGGCGGAGTAAAGAAATGATCAATTATATATGGGCGTTTTTAATTGTTGTCGGCACGGTGGTGGGGATTGCAACAGGCCATACGCAAGCTGTGGGAGATGCGGCTGTGGAGGGGGCCAAAGAGGCAGGACTGCTTTGCATCAGCCTTATCGGCGCGTATGCGCTGTGGCTGGGTGTGCTTAATGTCGCCAAGGAAGCGGGGCTCATTGAGGCGCTCGCAAGACGCATGCGTGGGGTGATCCGCTGGCTGTTTCCGGATGTACCGCCCAAAAGCGAGGCTTGTGGCTATATTACGCTCAATATTGTGGCCAATATGCTCGGCATGGGCAACGCCGCGACGCCATTCGGGCTGAAAGCCATGAAAGAACTGCAGGAATTGAACGGGAACAAGGATGTGGCTTCCGACGCGATGTGCATGCTGCTGATCATAAACGCCGCGTCCGTACAGCTGCTGCCGATGACAGTGATTGCGCTTCGCAGCGCGGCGGGCAGCATTGCGCCTGCCGAAATTGTGCTGACGTCGTTTATCACCACAGCCACAACCACGGCGCTTGCTGTCATCGTCGGAAAGGTATGGCAGAGGTTAAAAAGATGGCGTTAATGACGAGTATTTCGGCGCTGTTTGTGCCAATTTTTATTGCGGGTATCGTGGTGTTCGGCCTTGCGAGAAAGGTGCCCGTTTATGAAGCGTTCATACGCGGCGCGAAGCAGGGGTTTACGACGGTGGTGCGTATTCTGCCTTATGTGATCGGCTTTATTTTCGCGATACAGATTTTTACCGCTTCGGGCAGCTTTGATTACATATCAGCCGCATTATCGCCGCTGCTCATGCCGATGGGCATACCGCCCGAAGTCCTGCCGCTGGCGCTGATGCGCCCGTTCTCGGGCAGCGCCTCCATCGGGATGCTGACGACGATGCTGACCCGTTACGGACCGGACAGCTTTATCGGCCGGGTGGCGAGCACAATGATGGGTTCGTCTGAAACACTTTTTTACACCACGGCTTTATATTTCGGCAGCGTGGGAATAAAAAAGTCGCGCTATACCATTCCTGTGGCACTGATGTCAGAAGTTGCGGGACTGCTGACAAGCGTGGCGATTTGCAAAATTTTTTTTAAGTGATCGTAAAATATTCGACTTAATAGTAAAAAAACAAACATAGACATGTCGAATTATGCAGAATTATTGAATATTAATGAATAATTTAAAAAAATAACTTATTTAAGCCTAAAAAAAAATTTATTAAGTTTTTATGACATTTGGGAATATAATGAACTACTGGACAGGTATGGATTGATCGTGCGCGTTTTCCCACTCATTCATCAGCGCATCCACGGCTTCCTGCTGGCTAGCATAGTCATTGGAAAGGGCCGCAATGCGCTCCGAATCCAGTGCTGACGGATCAGCCAGCTGCGCCTCAATTTCAGCCAGGCGCTGCTCGGCGGCTTCGATGTCGCGCTCAAGCTGCGCGATGCGTTTTTTTGCTTCGCGCGCGCTCAGTTCCTTTTCTTTTTCGGCTCTTTTCTGTTTGGCGGCGGCCGTTTTGGTGATACCGGTCTCTTCGGGCTGCTCGGTTTCTCTGAGCTTTTCGAGCGCGGTTAAATAATCGCTCCAGTTGCCTGTGAACGAGGTCAGCGCATTGTCCTTTAATTCGAGCACGCGTGTGGCGATTTTATTGATGAAGTACCTATCGTGGCTCACGAAAAGCACCGTGCCGTCGAAACCGCAGAGTGCGTCTTCGAGCATTTCGCGGCTGTCCATATCAAGATGGTTCGTCGGCTCGTCGAGCAGCAGCAGATTGTCCTGCCCGAGCATCAGCTTGAGCAGCGAGAGCCGCCCTTTTTCGCCGCCCGAAAGCGCCGAGACGGGCTTAAACACATCGTCTCCGAGAAACAGAAACGACGCGAGGATATTTCTGATTTCGCCGTCAGACAGCCCCGGGTAATCGCCGCGCATCTCCTCAATCACGGTCAGCCGCGAATCGAGGTTCTCCTGTAGCTGGTCGTAATACCCGGCGGAGACGCCCGCACCCACAGAGACATCACCATTTGTGGGGGCCAGCCGATCGGCGGCAATGCGCAGCAGCGTTGTTTTGCCGATGCCGTTGGGGCCCATAAGCGCGGCGCGGTCTCCCTTATAAAGGTGCATGTTCACGCCGCTGAACAGCGCGGCGGGCGAATCCGGCCACTGCAGCGCAACGTCTTCCATCACGAGCACATCGCTGCTGCCGCGCGCAGATGCGCTGAGTTTCAGCGATATCTTTTCGCGGTCGCCCTCGGGGCGGTCCACCTTTTCCATCTTACTAAGCAGCGTTTCGCGCGCGTGCATTTTGATGAAGTTCTTGCCGCCGCCCGAATTACCCCAGGTTCTGTATTGTTCAATCACCTTTTTTTGGCGTGCGATTTCACGCTGGTTATGCTCGTAGGCCTTTTGCGCCAACCGGCGTTTCTCGTCGCGCTGCGCCACAAAAGATGTGTAATTGCCGATATACACATCCGTCACGCCGCCGTGAAGATCGGCGATGTGCGTGCATGTTTGGTCGAGAAACCAGCGGTCGTGCGAGACGATCAGCACAGCGCCCTGCCATGCCTTGAGATAACCTTCAAGCCACGTCACCGCGTCGGTATCTAGATGGTTGGTCGGTTCGTCGAGCAGCAGCAGCTTTGGCTTTTCGAGCAATAGCTTGGCGAGCATGAGCCGCGCGCGCTGGCCGCCCGAGAGCGTGCAGACCGCACGGTCATAGACGTCCTCGCCCAGCCCGAGGCCCTTCAAAACGCCGTTGATGGAGCTTTTGTAGCCGTAACCGTCCGCCTCTTCAAATGCCTGTGTGACGCGTTCGTATTCGCGCGAGATACGCTGCCACGCGGCATCGTCGCCCGAGGCGTCTTCCATCGCATGCTCCAGCTCCCTGAGGCGCTGCTCGAGCGCAAAGGCATGCGAAAATACGGCGAGCATCGTGTCCCAAACGGACTCCTGCGTGCCTTCCGATACCTCCTGGCGCAGATATCCCGCGCCGCTGCCGAGGCTGACCGTGCCCGAATCGGCGGGTATTTCGCCGCAGATGATGCGCAGCAGCGTGGTTTTGCCCGCGCCGTTGGGGCCCACGAGCCCCATGCGCATCTCGTCGGTGAGCGTGAGCGTCACGCCGCTCAGCACGGTTTCCGCGCCGAAGCTTTTGGCAATGTCTTTGAGCGACAGAGCGATCATGTAACTTCCTCCAAAAAAACTCAAAGCCCATTATAAAGGATTTGCGCGAAAAAATAAAGCGGGGGGAGGAGCAGATAGCAATGACAGGAGTCGCCTTCGCCTGTACCCTGCATGGGGTAAGCCACTGCGTTTTGATTTCTGCAGTTATCAAATATGTACCGTGCCAAACAATCCTATCAAGGGATTTGGTCGCCAATAGCGAACTAATCCATTGGAGACAATAACAGAGAATGCTTCGTGAAGCATCATTAAAGAGAGGACGATATGATCATCAGCGCAAGCCGACGCACCGATATTCCGTCATACTACTCCGACTGGTTCTTTAACCGAATCAGGGAAGGGTTTGTGTACGTCCGCAACCCGATGAATGCTCATCGAATCAGCAAAATCTCATTAAGCCCGGATGTAGTGGACGGTATTGTGTTTTGGACGAAGAATCCGATTCCGATGCTGGAAAGATTGGATGAGCTCAAAGTGTATCCTTTCTATTTTCAGTTCACGCTGAGCGCTTATGCAAACGATGTGGAAGTGAGCCTGCCGAGCAAAAACAATGTGCTGATTCCCGCGTTTCAGCGGCTGGCGGATAAAATCGGCCCCGAGCGCGTGATATGGCGCTACGACCCGATACTGATCAACAAGACATACACGAAAGACTGCCACATCGAATATTTTGAAAAGCTTGCAAAAAGGCTGGCGGGTTATACCGAGAAGTGTACCATCAGCTTCATTGATATGTACCGCAATACGGTAAGTCATGCAAGGGAGATGGAGCTGACGGAAGTTTCAGAGCAATGTCAGAACGAGATGGCCAAAGCGCTCGCGGATATTGCCCATGGCTATGGACTTTGTATGGAGGCCTGCGCAGAGCCGATTGACTTCAGTCAATATGGCATCAGCCGTGCGCGGTGCATTGACGACAGGTTATTTCAAAGAATATCGGGGTATCCGCTGAAAATAGAGAAGGACAAAAACCAGCGCCAGACCTGCGGCTGTGTGAGCAGCATTGATATCGGTATGTACAACACGTGCAGGAACGGATGCCGATACTGCTACGCGAATTACAATGAAAAAATGGTACAAACCAATTGGCTTGCCCATGATGTCAATTCTTCGTTGATAGCGGGGCAGGAGAATGCAGACGATGTGATTACCGAGAGAAAAGTTGTTTCGAACAGAAATAACCAAATCAGCTTTTTAGAAGGCTTGGATTAAACAAACTGGCTTGTATGATTCAAGCTTATTATGTATCTTCAAGGAATATGGAAATTTGTGTCGAAATAGTATGTAGAATGTTGTGATTAAGCTTTAATAAGAAAACTGCACCAAGCCTTTTAACGTTGCATTATAGCAATAATGAGCATTATATTATCTGATGTTAGAAACCATATTGACGCAAAATGTTGAAGATATAAAACTGACTGATACTATAAAAAAGAAGGTGAATTATGGAGACAATGTTAGTTGAAACTGTGCAAACAGGCCTATCTACTTCAGATTGGATTCAAATAATTTCTGCAGCAGCTACATTTATTATCAGTGTTATTTCCGTAATTATCGCAGTCATTGCTATTCGACAGACAAAAAAAGCAGCTGAGACTGCAGCGAATGATTTACATGAAACAACACGTGGTAATGTTGGAATCTCCTATGATATGATTCAACACTCGAAATCAAAACCTGTGGGGTATATTTTAGTTAAGAATTATGGAGCAGCTCCCTTGCGATTTGAACAATTTGATTATGACCAAGCATTACTCGATAATAATCAGAATCAAAATCAAGATGCATTTAAAACCCAATTTGATAGAATGAAGAATGTTACACTAGCCCCTGGTCAGG
This sequence comes from Bacillota bacterium, assembly GCA_023406895.1. GTDB lineage: Bacteria > Bacillota > Clostridia > Christensenellales > SZUA-584 > SZUA-584. The sequence goes on from JAEXTV010000030.1 coordinate 46,927, forward strand.
CGATACGCATTATGTTCATTGAAAAAAACACATCAGCTCATGACTACCGTTTTACGTTTAGATATAAAACAAGCGGAAGATATTATGATGACGAGGTATATATTAATGTTGCAGCGATTACAGGTATTCTAAAAGGCAAATTTATGACTAAAGACTATGAGGAATCGCAAGCTGTAATTCTTGCCGAAATTGCCGAGAGGATGATGTAATCTCTATACAAGAGTCACATTTTTTAACTTCCCATTATGGGTATTATAGGCTAGTGGTTTACTACACATTATCCATATAATCGTCACACAAAAAGGGATGCCATGCGGCACCTTTTTTTTACCGATTTCCCTGTCTCTCTATTCTTCTATCTGCACATTAAGCTGTGCCGTCTCTCCATTGGCGTTCGTGACTGAGATCGTATCATTGCCTAAATCCGACGCCTGAAACACGGGCAGCGGCGAATCCGCTTCGAGCGCGCTCAGCAGCCCGCCCACACTTTTCACCGCGGGCAATTCACCGTTGCCGCCGCCTGTCAGCAGAATCCTCTCGCCCACATGCAAATGCAGCGTATCCACCGGCAGCACAATGCCGCCTGTCGGTGAAGCGCCGTACGGCACGATATATGTGACGACCCTCTCGGGCAGCGTGTTATCCAAGCCGGATTGGCGGCTGCGCTGCTCCACGAGCACGCCGTCCCGCACCTCCACCGTGCCGCTCGGCACATAATCCTGAGACCGCCAGATGAACGCGAGGTCGTCTTCCAGGCTTAAGAGGCGGTAGTGCAGATAGTTTTTTTCGCTGTCGCCCGACGCCACGAGCAGCATGTTGCGGCTGGTACCCGGCAGGTTCAAGGTCGCGACGGGGTAGAGTTTGTCGCATTCGGAGAACAGCCCGCTGTACACCATCTGTGAGCTGCCGTTGCCTTCAATCTGCCAAAGCATCATCATGAAACCGGGGTCGGCCTGGCGCGGCGTATCCACCGGCACAAAGCTAATTTCATACTCGCGGCTCGAATCGTCCAGCGCCACAGTCTGATGCGACAGCTTTTCCTGCGGTCTGACGGTTGCCGGGGAAATGGTGAGCACGAGCACAGCCGCAGCGGCGGCGAGTACACCCGCAACGACGAGAGCCGATTTCAGGCACAGACCGCGTCTGCGCTTCGGCACCGCCGCCCCATCAGCCATGCGCCTGTGCCACGTTTGCAGTCCGGTAAAAAACCGGTTTGATTCTGTTTTTCCTATTGCCAGCAGCTGGTCGAGTTCACGGTCGTTCACAGCTTATCCTCCGAAAAAGCCTCGCGCAGCAGCTCCCGCGCGCGTGTGAGCCGGGTGCGGACGGTGGCCTCTTTGAGGCCGAGCGTCCGCGCAATCTCCGGCGTGGGCATGTCGTCAAAATAGTAAAGCGATATCACGGTACGGTATTTTTCGGGCAGCGCCATCACCGCCGAAAAAACCTCGCCGCCCTGCCTGAGCTCATAGTCCTGCGTCTGCGCTTTTTGCTCCGCACTGCTGAGCGGCAGGATGTGCCGGAAATAGGCGGAGGTTTTCACATCGCGGCAAAGGTTCACCGTGATCTTGTAAAGCCACGTGTAATAGGAGCTCTCGTTGCGAAACTTATCAAGATTCCTGTACGCCCGACAGAAAACCTCCTGCGCGACATCCTCGGCGAGATACCTGTCGCGCAGATGATAATAAGCGAGCTTGATCAGCTGCGGGCCAAACCGCCGCACGAGATAATCGAGCGTTTCCTGCGCGCTTTGTTCATCCATTTTTTGCGGCTGCACCATCATCCTGAAATGCTCCTTTTCCGTTTGATGATTCGTCTAATCTGCGCGAATCTCCTGCCGCATGAAAACGACATAAGAAACCGCGAAGCACACGAGTGTGAACGCGAGCAGCCCTGTTAAATGAGGCCACACGAGAAGCAGGCTCTGTCCAAAGGCCAACGGCCCGTTTACCGCGCCTGAAAGCTGCGTGGATAACACAATCCCCGTGGTACGAACTGTGGGGTCAAGTATCGTTGAGACCGACTCATTATACAGTGTCGTTGGCGATATCCTGTTGATCGTCATATTGCACTTGTAATTGGCGAGCTGCGCGTCAAGATCTGTGCTGCCAGTCACCGGGAACAGCGCGTTGGCGATGAGCCCCGCGAGCAGGCTTAAGAATATCGCAAAAAACAGCCAGACGGCGATACTTGTGAGCGCCGAAGTGGCCGAATGCCGGAACACGAGCGAAAACAGCATCGATATGCCGAGCCAGAACGAGATATACACCGTCGTGAAGAACAGAAACACGATAATGCGCCCGAGTTCCTCGGCCAGCGGTGCAATGCCGGTGACCAATATGCCGATACCGCTGATGATAAAACCAAGCGCGAACACCATGATGCCGATCACCGTCACACCCGCGAGAAACTTGCCGTTAATCACGGCGTCTCGGTAAATCGGCTGCGCGAGCAAGCGGCTCAGCGTGCGGTGGGAACGCTCGCCGTTGATCGCGTCAAAACCGAGCGCGAGCCCCACGATAGGCCCGAGCAGCGACATGAACGTGACAAACGAGAGCATCGAGTTGCCGCCGGTTGTGAACAGCTTCAAGAAGATAAAGCTTGAATCTCCCGAATCGATGGCGCTTTGTATGCCCTGCGTGGCGCTGTAAACACTCGCAAGGCCGACCACCGTCACCAGAATCAGCAGTATTAAAAAGCGCTTGCTGCGAAAATAATCGCGCAGTTCTTTAAAGTAAAGGGCTTTCAGTCCCGTGCGCCGAAAACGGCGCGGTTCATCCGTTTTGGCAGCCGGGACAGCGATGGCATTGGCCTGCATTTTAAACCACTCCTTCCTTGGCAAAATAGCGCCTGTAGATGTCGTCAAGATCGCCGCCGTGCTGCTTCAAATGCAGCAGGGAAAACCCGTTCTTCAACGCCTCGTCCGCAAGGCGGCTGCGCACGTCCTTTTTGGCCTTAACGATGTACATATCACGGTCGCGCGTGACCCCGCAGACATCCGGAACGCTGCGCAGCATTTTCACAAGCGTTTCGTTATCCGGCTTCGCCGCAAACTCGATGGATACGTTATCGCCGCCGATCGTATCATTGAGCGTCGCGATATCGCCGCAGGCCACAAGGCTGCCTTTCACGAAAATACCGACGCGGTCACAGATTTGCTGAACCTGATATAGCTGGTGAGAAGAAATCAGCACCGTGCGCCCATCCTCGTGGGCAAGCTCGCTGATCAGATCGAGCAGCTCGTGCATGCCTTCCGGGTCAATACCGAGCGTGGGTTCGTCGAGAATCACCACGCGCGGGTCTTTCATCATCACATCGGCGATGCCGAGCCGCTGACGCATGCCGCGCGAGTAAGTACGCACCTTTTTATCGGCGGCATAAGCCATGCCGGTACGTTTTAAGAGCATGTCGATGCGTTGCTCCGTCTCGGCAACGGAGAGGCCGTTCAGTTCACCGACAAAGCGCAGGTTTTCACGGCCCGTCAGGTCGTTGTAAAATGCGACGTTATCGGGCAGATAGCCCACAATGCGCTTCACCGCGATGGGATCACGCGTACAGTCGTGCCCGTCAATCACGGCTTTGCCGCCCGAAGGCTCTGTGAGCCCCAACAGCATCAGAATTGTGGTCGTCTTGCCTGCCCCGTTGGGGCCGAGCAGGCCGAACACCTCGCCTTCTTTAACTTGCAGATTAAGTCGGTCAACGGCGACCATGTTCCCATATTTTTTGGTCAGGTTCTCCGTTTTTAAAATGGTCATGACTATCGTCTCCCGAATTTTCTGAACAGGAATACCAGCCCCGCAATCAGGGCCAGTATGATCACAACGCCCACGATGCCCCAGAGCGTGGAGGTTTTGACAGCCACGCGAAAATCAGCCTGGCTGCTCGTTTCGTTTGTGCTGGCCGACATGGAAACAACGTAATCGCCAGCGATGGCATCCGAAGACGCTTTGATATGCGCGATGACCTGCTTTGTTTCACCGGCCGCGAGCGTGTCGATGGATTTTTCGTCGAATGAGACGGCCCAATCATTGGGCGCTGTGGCGGTGAGCACCACGTTGCTTAAATCGGAGCTGCCCGTGTTGGTCAAGCTGAGTGTGATATCGCTGGTTCGTCCCGCGTAAGCGTCGGCGCTCAGCAGCCCTGTCGGCGTGGACAGCGTCATACTGTAAGTGCCCGTGATGACAACGGTCAGATCGGTTTTGAGCGTTTCATTGGCCGAAACGGCCGCGCAGGAGATTTTGTATTCGCCTGCCGTCACGTTCTGCGGCGGAATGATGTTCACAGTGAGATTCTGCGTGCTGCCCTTATCAAGGCTGAGGCTTGCGATCTGTTTGCTCGCAGCCATGATGGATGTTTGCCATCCTTCGGGCGCAGACGCGCTGAGGCTGTACGACTGTGCTTCGGCGCTGTTGTTCACAAGATCCACGGGGAAAGCAAAGGTGGCTGTGCTTGCGCCCTGAAGCGTGGGGTATTGAGAGGAAAACTTGCCCTGCGTGATTTCCTGTCCCGTTACGTTGAGCTCCAACTCAAACGTATCGGTGGCGCCGTTGTCTCCCGTGGCCAGTAGATCAATTTTATACGGCCCTTCGGGTGTATCGGCGGGCACGGAAGCGATGAAGCTGACACTGACGCTGTCGCTGCCGTTGACATACACACGCGTCACCGGGCTGCTGTTGCCCACAAATTTGCCGGTCCAGCCTTCCGGCATTGACGCAGCTGATAGCCCGATAGTCTGTGCAGAGGCACTGTCGTTTGCCACCGTAATCGTGAAAGTCACGTCTTTGCCCGCGTTCACCGAAATCCCGGGGAAGGTGGTGCTGAGACTGATACCGCCGTCCGCGCGTGCCACAGTCGGCACGGCAGTAAATACGAGAGCCGCGATACATGAAACGATGCAAAGAAAAATGGCTGCCTGTTTGATTTGTTTTGTGAAACGCTGCATAGCTTAAATAATCCTCCTTTATCTATGCCAAATTTACATAGACTTAGACGATGAGCCCAAATCAAACGCTACATGAATAATGGGAATAAATTGTTAAAAAATTTTGGATAAAAAATGAAGAGTCAATGTTACTTTTGCACAACGGGGACCCACAATTCGCAGTCACCGTTGGTGTGCCCAGGGTAGTATTCGAAATAACAGCCGTGAGCGTCGTCGGGGACGTACCCCGACTCAGGTATCGCGGTGTAGAAGAATTCCGTCCATGCGTCAACGAGGTTTGCGCCCGCAGGAACCTTTGTGACGGCGTACTCCGCAGCCGCAATCACCTTTAAAACAGCTCCTTCTGGAACCCGGATGGTTTTATCCACGGAAACACCGAGCAAATAGAAAAAGCTTTTATGCCCCAGCGTGTACCATTCAACCCCGAAAAAGCCCGGCTCAGCGCCTTTTAAGCCAAACAGCGTTTTATCCCTGCCCGAATCAAAAAAGTCGCCGAATAGTTTCTGCAGATCCGCATCGTTGTTATTAAGCGTGGTTTCCACGGCATAGCCGCACACGGCAAACCCGCTCCTGCTGACGATTTGAACATTCATCTTCTTTCGCTCTTTTCGCCGATATAATAAAAGGGGGGTACTCCCCCCCCACACATATCTTATGTTGTGCGCGAGACGCGAAGGTCCGGCCTCAGCGTTTTGAGCTTTTTGATGGCTGCGTCGGTGACCGCGGTCGCTTTCACAAGATCGAGCTTCTTCAAATGCTTCAGCGACGCGAAACGCAGCACATCATCGTCCGTGGGTTTAAGCCCGATAGACTCATTCCATTCCGCTTCGAGCATCAGCTCATAAAGGTTATCAAGAAGCAGGATTTGATCCATAAGCGCTGCCCATCGTTCCCGGCTTAAAAAACGAATATCCATTTTAAGGCGCCGCAGCCTTTTGACCTCTCCCAATTTCAGCACGGTTTTGGATTGTGAGAGCGTCTCGCTGAAAAACGATACGCCGCAAAGCTGCGGCAGCTTAAAGATGGTTTGAAGGCCATCGTCCGAGATATTCGGTGCGGGCTTCACCCAAAGCGGAATATCGCTGACGGGAGACCGCCACCTCTTTACGTATTTTCCGAGAGAACCGTCGTCGAAGCGCATGTCCATACGCAGCAGCCAGCCCGAATCATACGCTTTGCCGAGCCATTTTTGGCTGCCGACGGTTTTTATGGCCTTTGGCGTGCAGGCAAAGGTTCCTTTGCCTTCCGCAAACGAAACGGTGTACATCCCCAGATCACCAAAAAGGCTCATGGCGGTTGCGGCACCCATATCATCCCAAAACGCCGGTCTGCAGTGCATCCACGCGCTGCGGCGTTTGATAATCGCCTGTTCATATTCAGGGCTGTTAAACGGATACCGTTTGGTGATCACACATGCGCGAATAAATTCCGCACGGTCGCCCTGTCCGTTTGCCTCGTACCAGTCGGCAAGAGACAATCGAAGCGCATCATTATCGTAGTCATCCCGAATGGCTGCAATCAATTCCTGCTCAGTCATTTAAGCCCCCTAAGATAAAAATCATATAAGACAGACTGCGGACGCATCATATTTTTTGCTTTTATTTTCCTAAATGAACCAATGCGTCAGATAAATAATGCCGTTTTTAACGGCAGATTTCATACTATTCGACATGAATGTTCAAAAGTCCTTGGATTTTGTAAAAAACGAAAAGAAATCAAACAAATATGATATTTTAACATAAATTCCTGCTGTAATAACTCAAAATAATGCATACTGGCTGCGCAAAATAAGGAAAGAAGATGTTTTTGACTATTCATTTATTCATCAAGAAGCTGCTGGAGACAATCATAGTAGCGTCCCATATGAATGCCGTCCACAAACGAATGGTGTGCCTGCACGGAAAACGGCAGCAGCATTTTTCCGCCGTCCATGAAATATTTGCCCCATGCAAGGCGCGGCACCGAATCGTTCTTGTTGAATGAGATGGTATGCGAAAGATTGGTGAACGAGACCCACGGAATGCAGGTGATATAAATCAAATCATCGCGGCCCTCCACATCCTCACGAACAAAATACGCGGCCTGCTTTTCGGATCTTTCTTTGGCGTTACGCACAAAGTCTTCAATATTATCCGTCATATCCACCGTGACCATTTTAAAAAGCTCTGAGCCTGCGGACATATCCGTGAATGAAGGGTGGATGGTATCGTGCAGCACCACGTTATCGCCCTGAATGCGGTAGCGAAACGCCTCCACCTGATTGATGGCGTAAGTTGCGGCATAGATCATCGCATAATAAAACGGGATATCTCTTTGCTTCATGGCCGAGAGAAAACGCGTGATATCCACGTTGGCGCAAATCAGGTATTGCGGATAATCCATGCGACGGAAAAACTGATAATGCGTCGCGCGCTCCCATGTATCGAGATTGATGATTTTCATTGGGAAGCCTACGAGTATGCCTTATTTTACTACATAAGAGAAGAAAACGAAAGAGGTCACTTCATTTTCCCACCCCTTCACTTGACAAAACTACCGCCTAAAACTATCCTTAATAAATAATAAAAAGACGAAAAATCGCAGGAGAGCTTTATGAAAAAGTATTACATCACGACGCCCATCTACTACCCGAGCGACAAGCTGCACATCGGGCATTCCTATACCACCGTCGCGGCGGACGCACTCGCGCGCTTCAAACGCCAAACCGGGTACGACGTTATGTTCTTAACGGGCACCGACGAGCACGGCCAGAAGATTGAGCGCGTGGCGAAAAACGCGGGTATGGAGCCCAAGGAATATGTGGACGGCATCGTGGACGGCATTCAAAAGCTCTGGAAGCTCATGGACATCAGCCACGACGATTTTATACGCACCACGGACGAGCGGCACGTGGCAACCGTCCAGAAGATTTTCAAAAAGCTCTATGATCAGGGCGATATTTATAAAGGCCATTATGAGGGCTGGTACTGCACGCCGTGCGAGGCCTACTGGCTCGAGCGGCAGCTTGTGGACGGCAAATGCCCGGACTGCGGCCGCCCCGTTGAGCTTGCGAAGGAAGAAGCGTACTTCTTCAATATGAGCAAGTATGCCGACCGTCTGATACAGTATATCAACGATCATCCCGAGTTCATACAGCCCGAAAGCCGCCGCAATGAGATGCTCAACAACTTCCTGCTGCCGGGCCTTGAAGACCTTTGCGTGTCGCGCACATCGTTCAAGTGGGGCATTCCGGTCGATTTTGACCCGAATCATGTGGTGTATGTGTGGATCGACGCGCTCTCAAATTATATTTCGGCGCTCGGATACCTTTCGGGCGATGATACATTGTTTAATAAATTCTGGCCCGCGGATGTGCATCTTGTCGGCAAGGAGATCATGCGGTTCCATACGATCATATGGCCGATTCTGCTGATGGCGCTGGGTCTGCCGATACCCAAGCAGGTGTACGGCCACGGCTGGCTCATGCTCGAGGGCGGCAAGATGAGCAAATCGAAGGGTAACGTGGTGGACCCCGTGAAGCTGATCGACCGCTATGGCGTGGATGCCGTGCGCTATTTTCTGCTGCGCGAGGTGCCTTTTGGCTCCGACGGGCTTTATTCGAGCGAAGCGCTCTTGACGCGCACCAACAGCGACCTTGCGAACGACCTTGGCAACCTGGTCTCGCGCACAGCCGCGATGATCGTCAAATACTTCGGTGGCGTGATACCGTCCGAATACGAAGCGACCGAGTTTGACGCCGATATCAGGGCACAGGGGTCGGCGCTGCATACGCAGGTGGAGCGGCACATGGACGAACTGCGCCTGCCCGAAGCGCTGATGGACATCTGGGGCTATATCGGCGCGCTCAATAAATACATCGATTTAACCGCGCCGTGGGTGCTCGCCAAGGATGAAGCGAACAAGGGCCAGCTCGCGAGCGTGATGATTCACCTCGCGGAAGGGCTGCGCATCGTTTCGGTGTTGCTAATCCCGTTCCTCACGGACACCGCGAAACGCATACAGGATATTCTCGGCGTCAACGACGATGCGCTCGTGACATGGGAGAGCATCGCCGAATTCGGGCCCAAGGTTTTGGGCCTCCATGTGACGCAGACCGCGCCGCTGTTCCCGCGCATCGACATCAAAAAAGAGCTCGAAGCGCTCGAGGAGATTGCGGATAACCGCACGCTGCAAAAGCAAAAGAAGCTGCCCGCCAAGGAGCAAAAGGACGAAGCGCCCGCGGGTATCATCACCTACGACGATTTCAAAAAGGTGCAGCTCAAGCTCGGCCTCGTGAAGCAGGCAGAAACCATAGAGGGCAGCGACAAGCTCTTAAAGCTGCAGGTGGAAATCGGCAGCGAAACACGCCAGATCGTTTCGGGCATCCGCAAATGGTACAGCCCGGAGCAGATCACCGGTAAGACTGTGGTGGTGGTTGCGAACTTAAAGCCCGCCAAGCTGTTCGGCGTGGAATCGCAGGGCATGCTGCTCGCCGCGGAGCAGGACGGCGACCTGAAGCTCGTTACGATCGACGGCAGCCTGCCGAGCGGTGCGGGCGTTTCGTGATGGCGCTTTTTGATACGCACGCGCACCTGCTGAGCGAGCAATTTGACGAAGACAGAGCGGCACTCATTGAGCGGCTGCCTTCGCTCGGCATCGCGGGGCTCATCGAAATCGGCACAACGATGGACGACAGCCGGGCTGCGGCTCAGCTCGCTGCGGATGTGGATTATATCTACGCGGCGGTCGGTGTGCATCCGCATGAGGCAAAGGACGCGCCAAAAGATACTATTGAACAGCTCGCGATGCTCGCGGCAAGCCCTAAGGTGGTGGCTGTCGGCGAGATTGGCCTTGACTACCATTACGACTTATCTCCGAGAAACGTGCAGCAAGATTTGTTCTCGGCGCAGCTCGCGCTTGCAAAGCGCCTTGGTTTGCCCGTGGCCATCCACATGCGCGAGGCCACGCAGGATACGCTTGCGATACTGCGAGAGCATCCGGGGCTGACGGGCGTGATGCACTGCTATTCGGGCAGCCCCGAAACCGCGGAGATTCTTGTGGACATGGGGCTTTGCGTGTCGTTTACGGGTTCGGTCACGTTCAAAAACGCGCGAACGACGGTGGAAGCTGCCGCTGTGGTGCCGCTGAATCGCATCATGGCCGAGACGGACTGCCCATATCTCTCGCCAGAGCCGGTGCGCGGACGCCGCAACGATCCGTCGAACGTGCGTCATGTGCTGCAAAAACTCGCGGACATCAAAGGCATACCGTTTGACGATATGTGCCGCATCAACATAGAAAACGCAAAAGGACTGTATCATATATAATGAGTGACACGCTTATATACCGCATCGGCGGTGCTGTTTACATCAACCTGACCAACAAGTGCACAAACCGCTGCACATTTTGCCTGCGCGAAACAAACGACGGCGTGGACGGCTATCATCTGTGGCTCAAGAAGGATCCCGAGGCGGCTGAGGTTATCGCGGCGCTTGAGCAGGAAAATGATGTGAGCGAGACTGTTTTCTGCGGCTTCGGAGAAAGCACCATGCGCCTGGAGACGCTGCTTGAGGTGGCGCGCTATTTGAAGACGCGCGGCAGCCATGTGCGGCTGGATACCAATGGACAGGGCAGCGCGTACGCGGGGCGCAATATCGCGCCGGAGCTCAAAGGACTTGTGGACACCGTGTCCATCAGTCTCAACGCGTCGGACGCGGAAAAGTACGACGCGATTTGCCAAAGCATATACGGTGAAGAGGGCTTTGATCACATGCTCGCATTCGCGAAAAGCTGCATCCGGGAGGGCATTGAGACGGTGCTCTCAGTGGTGGATGTGATCGGCGCTGAGGAGATTGCGAAGTGCCAAAAAATTGCGGATGATGTCGGCGCGCGGCTGCGTGTGAGGCACTATATCGAGTAGGACAACCATAAATATTAAAACGACCGGTATTAAGAAAAGGCGCATTTGAAACGAAAAATGCGCCTTTATTATTTCAAGGCAAATAATACAAACATTTTCCCAAATTCAAGGGAGTTTCTTGTTTGACGCCTATATATGGTGTTTATTATAATAAGCGTATACAACAATTTGGAACACTGAATTTACCGTGACATCGTTGTTTCCTCAGATAATAAGCTTTGGCATTGCCAAATTCACACCATATAATCATACTAAAAAGAATAAGGGGGCAAGTATGTTTACGGTCATACGCAAAAGAAGCGGTCTAAAAGAAATCTTTCAGCCCAAGAAGATCACGGAGGCGATATTCAAGGCGGCACAGGCTGTCGGCGGGGACGACATAAAAACAGCCGAACTGCTGACCGATCAGGTGGTGGATATCGCGCGCATCACGTTTGGCGACCGGATTCCGGGCGTGGAAGATATTCAGGACATCGTGGAGCGTGTGCTCATCAAAAACGGCCACGCGAAAACAGCCAAAGCCTATATTCTCTACCGTGAGAAGCGCAAGGGTGCAAGAGAGGCCAACGCGCTGATCGGTGCGACGATTGACATGTTTTCGAGCTATCTTTCGGATTCGGACTGGAACACACGCGAGAACGCGAACACACAGCGCAGCGTGAACGGCCTGAATAACTACATCCGGGAAGCGTTCACCAAGAAATACTGGCTGCATGAAATCTATCCGGCAGAGGTGAGGGACGCGCATCTGTCGGGTGACTGCCATATTCACGACCTCGGGTTTTTCGGCCCCTATTGCGCTGGCTGGGATTTGCGGCAGCTTTTGATGCTCGGTTTCGGCGGCATTCCCGGCAAGGTGGAAAGCAAACCCGCCAAGCACCTGCGTTCGTTTTTGGGGCAGATCGTCAATTCCACGTTTACCACACAGGGCGAGACGGCGGGCGCACAGGCCTGGTCGAGCTTTGATACATACTGCGCACCGTTCGTGCGTCAGGACAACATGTCGTTTGAAAATATCAAACAGTGTCTTCAGGAGTTTATATTCAACATCAACGTGCCGACCCGGGTCGGCTTTCAGTGCCCTTTCTCCAACCTGACTTTTGACATCAAGGTGCCCTCCACATTGAAGGACCATCCGGTCATCATCGGCGGCAAGCACCTTAATACCACCTACGGTGATTATCAGGCGGAAATGGACATCTTTAACCGCGCGTTCTGTGAGGTGATGCTCGAGGGCGACGCTAAGGGCCGTGTGTTCACGTTCCCGATACCGACCATCAACATCACAAAGGATTTTGACTGGAATACGCCTGTGGTCGATAAGTTCATGGAAATCACCTGCAAATACGGCATCCCGTATTTTGCGAACTACGTGAATTCCGACCTTTCGCCCGAAGACGCAGTATCGATGTGCTGCCGTTTGCGGCTCGATGTGAAGGAACTGCGAAAGCGCGGCGGCGGGCTTTTCGGCTCCAACCCGCTCACAGGCTCCATCGGCGTGTTCACAATCAATATGCCGCGCATCGGTTACCTTGCCCAAAGCGAGGAGGAGTTTTTTTCGCGTCTCAAGGCCATTGCCGTCACCGGAAAAACGTCGCTGGAAATCAAGCGCAAGATCATTGAGCAGCAAACAGAGAACGGCCTGTATCCGTATTCAGCGGTATATCTCAAAGATGTGAAGAAACGCTTCGGACAATACTGGTTTAACCATTTCAATACAATCGGGATCATCGGCATGCACGAGGCGCTGCTCAATTTCATGGGCAAGGGCATTGAAACGCCCGAAGGCAACGCGTTTGCGGTGCGCGTGATGGAGTACCTTCGCGAGCTCATGCAGGAGTTCCAGAAGGAAACGGGCCATTCGTACAACCTCGAAGCGACGCCCGCCGAAGGGACAAGCTACCGCCTTGCCAAGCTCGACAAGGAACGCTTTCTTGATATCATCACATCGGGCAAGGACGTGCCTTATTACACCAACTCGACGCAGCTGCCCGTCGGCTTCACGGATGATATCATCGAAATGATCGAGATGCAGGATGAGCTGCAGTCGCTCTACACGGGCGGCACGGTGCAGCATCTGTACCTCGGCGAGCGCATTGAAGACCTGCAGACGGCCAAGCTTTTAATACAGCGGATATTCGCGGATTACAAGATGCCGTATATCTCGCTCACGCCCACATTCAGCGTTTGCGATGAGCACGGTTATCTGCCGGGCGAACAGTTCAGCTGCCCGCACTGCGGCGCGCAGACGGAAGTGTGGAGCCGCGTGGTGGGGTATCTGCGGCCCGTGCAGAACTTCAACGTGGGCAAGAAGGAAGAGTTCAAGGAAAGGGTCAAATTCGTCGTTCCCGAGGCCATATAAGTCATGCAGATTGCAGGTTTCGCCAAAAATTCATTTTTGGATTATCCCGGGCACATCGCGGCTGTCGTGTTTGTGCCCGGCTGCAATATGGACTGCTGGTATTGCCACAACCGTTCGCTTTGGAAAGCGAGAAACCTCATTCATCAGGCCTATGTGCTCGATTACCTTGATAAACGACGCCGTTTTTTAGACGGCGTTGTTATTTCGGGCGGGGAACCTACGCTGCAAAAAGACCTTGGTGATTTTATCAGGTGCGTGCGCGATATGGGCTTTTTTGTGAAGCTCGACACCAACGGCTTGAAGCCGGATGTGGTCTCGGCGCTTCTCGGAGACGTGGATTACGTGGCGATGGACATCAAAGCGCCGCCCGGGCAGCTAAGCCGCGTGGTTTCAGGCGATATGGACGATGCGCCGATCTGGCAGACCGCCGACATATTGATGAACAGCGTTGCAGATTACGAATTTCGCACCACGTTTATGCCGCTGCTGACCATTGAAGATATCACGGCGATCGCGCGGCGCGTAAAGGGAGCTAAAAAATACATCCTTCAGCAGTACCGCAAAGCCGAGAGCATTACGCCGCAGCCAGATCCGCACAGCGCTGAGACAATTAAAAAAGCGGCCGAAGCCGCCCGTGAATTTATCGCCGATGTGACCGTCCGGGGCTTATGATTCGCTTGCCTCGGGCGATTCGGTTGTGATGCCGAGATCATCGAGAGGATTGCCGTCTGTCAGCCCTTCCACACCATCCACCGTCTTGTCAATCAGGTCGTCCACTGTGTTTCTAATCTGCTCTTTGGGCCAGAGCCCGAACGCGAGCCCTGCGAGCACGAGGCCGAGCACCAATATCACGACGAACTTGACGATTCCGCCAACCAGCTTCCAGATGATTGTAAAACCGATTAAAAATATCACAACCGCACCGACGATGATGACCCATTCGGGCAGTGCCTTGGCATAGGCCGCGCCTTCGTCGAGATTCGTCGGCAATGGGGCGCACGCGGCGAGAATGCCGATGGCGCAGAGCACGATGCATATCACAAGCATGAATTTCTTCATTGACAGATACTCCTTCATGCCGACATTATAGCGTAAATTTACCAACACGTAAAGGGGCAGTGATGCGCCTGTTTTGTTTCTTAAGCTATTAATTTTCGTTTAAATGGGAAGCGTAGTATGGCAATGCATACAGGGCGGGTGTGTTATCATGCAAATGAAGAGAAGCTTTTAGGCTTATCAATAGTCTCAACCAATAGAAAAAATCATAGCCTCCATCATGTGTGTCACTCGATAATATGGGCTGCTGCAGCCGCTAGAAAATCTTCAGTCAATTAAATCAAAAACCTTAACGTAGTGGGAGCGAAGCGACGACTACGAAGTGGCGCGAACCTCATGTTATTAGCGTTTAGCCATGGGATGCTTCGACAGAAAGTAATTTTTTGATGAGGTTTGCTGAGGGGAAGGAAAAGCCTCACAAAAGCTGTTTCATGTTATTCTGGTTAAATAAATTTGAGCCTGATGAACAACCCCTTCTGATAAGCAATTGTATCCGGTTATACAGCCCTTAACGTAGTGGGAGCGAAGCGACGACTACGAAGTGGCGCGAACCTCATGCTATTCACGTTTAGCCATGGGATGCTTCGACAGAAAGTAATTTTTTGATGAGGTTTGCCGAGGGGAAGGAAAAGCCTCACAAAAGCTGTTTCATGTTATTCTCGTCAGATAAATTTGAGTCTGATGAGCAACCCCTTCTGATAAGCAATTGTATGCGGTTATACAGCGCTTTACGTAGTGGGAGCGAAGCGACGACGACGATATGGATGAGCATCCCCTTCTTTCTCTTTTAAAAAAACGCACATAATGGTATCATTGACTTTGATCTTTGTCCGATTTCCGGCAAAGCGGTTTATCACGGAGGAATTTATGTTTATTGCAAACAACACGGGCGATTACGCCGTGCTCGATACGGGCGGCGGAGATAAACTCGAAAATATCGGCGGCATCATACTGCAGCGGCCCGACCCGCAGGTGATATGGGAGCGCAGCGGCGCGGCCCCGTGGCAGCCGCACGCGGTTTACGACCGCAGCGCGACCGGCGGCGGCAATTGGCGGTTTTTAAAAAAGGTGCCCGATAAATGGACGGTGACAATCGGCGGCCTGAAGTTCATTGTGCGCCTCACGGGCTTTAAGCACATCGGCGTATTCCCCGAGCAGTCTTTCAACTGGGATTATATCGCGCAATGCATCACGGCGGCGAACCGGCCCATCAAGCTGCTTAACCTTTTTGCGTACACGGGCGGTGCCACCGTCGCGGCGCTCAGTGCCGGGGCCTCCGTGGTGCATGTGGACGCGGCCAAAAGTATGAACGACTGGGCGAAGGACAACGTAAAAGCGAACGGCCTTGAGGAGGCATCCGTACGCTTTATCGCGGACGACTGCCATAAATTCGTGCTGCGTGAGCAGCGGCGCGGCAACACCTACGACGCGATTGTGATGGACCCGCCCTCTTACGGGCGCAGCCAAAGCGGCGTATGGAAGATTGAGGACGCGCTGTTTGAGCTTGTGAAAGACTGCGCAAAGCTGCTAAGCGACGATCCGCTTTGCTTCATCATCAACTCATACACAACCGGACTTTCGGATGTGGTGACACGCAATATGCTGGCGCTTTGCCTCAAAGGCGGGCATATTGAATCGGATACGCTCGTGCTGCCGCAGCAGAATTCGCGCGTGCACCTGCCGTGCGGCACCACAGCCAGGTGGCAGGCGTGAACGTGATCTATGAAGACAATCACCTGCTTGTGGTTGTGAAGCCTTATGGCGTGCCGTCTCAGGCGGACGACACAGGTGATGCGGACATGCTGAGTATGGCCAAGGCATACATCGGCGAAAAGTACAACAAGCCGGGCGCGGTGTATTTGGGGCTTGTGCACCGGCTCGACAGGCCGACGAGCGGCGTAATGGTGTTCGCGCGCACCTCCAAGGCGGCCGCGCGATTGTCTGCGCAGATACAAAACGGCACGTTTGAAAAAACGTATCTCGCGGTGCTCACGGCGATGCCGCCGGACAGCGAAGGCGAGCTGTGGCACTATCTTACCAAGGACGAAAACACGCATATCGCGTCTGTGTCGGACAAACCGTCGGCCAACGGGAAAAAAGCGGGGCTTGAGTATGCGGTGCTGGCGGAGAAGGACGGGCTGGTTCTCGTGCGCGTGAAGCTGCTAACCGGGCGGTTTCATCAGATACGCGCGCAGTTCGCGCATGTGGGCGCGTCGGTTTACGGGGATATGAAATACGGTGCGAGAAATGTGAAGGCACCGCTCGCGCTGTTTGCGAGCTGTATCCGCCTCGATCACCCGACCACGGGGGAGAGGATGACGTTTGAGGCGCAGCCGGAGGATAATGTGTTTCGGGTGTTTGAATCAAGCGGGCGTTAATCTTATTTAAGCGGACGGGATGGAATTGACATAACGAATTAACGGTGCAATAACATCTCGATTAGAATAGTCGTAGGAATTGCGGATGGCATCTGCGGCACCCATCTCAACATCAGATTTGTTCATTTTCAGTTTTAAAAACGCTTTAAACATGCCCATCAGCAGCCTGTCTGCTCTGTGCATCCTGGCATAATTCATGCCGCTTTGAAAATAGAAGAACGCAATGTCTTTTTCGCCGGGAATATTGGTTTTTCTGAATCTCTCAATTTCGCTCGGAAGGGCGGGAGTCGCGCCGGTTGCAAAAACGATGACTTTTTTGTTGGCCATAGCGGACAGGTTCTTCTTAATAAAACCAATCCCATTAATGGTACCCGCATGGATGCCTCCGCCGAAAATAACCACATCGTATCGGCTCATCTGCGAGGGCCTGATTTTCTCTAAACGCACAGCATCACAGTGCAGCTCTTCAGCAATCCAATGGGCAAATTTCTCTGTAAACCCTGTTTTGGATTTGTACACAATGAGTCTTTTCATATTTGTCATCTTGATTTCTCCTGCTGTATGAATCGGTGGTTTGTTCTTTTGGGCAGATCAGTACAGACATAATGTTCGTGTAAAATTTACAACTGTATATTCTCGAGCCGATACGATAGACGGGGTGCAGCAGAGTGCTGTTCACCCGATCATTCTGATAAATTCCTTTTCGTCTATGATCCGAATACGGTTTCCTATACAAATCAATTCTAATGCTTTCTTGGTTTTGATGCTCTCTTGACTACCGGAGAGCCTTGAAGCATCCTGTAAACCCGCAACAAGAAAATTCGTATCCACGGTGAGCGTTTCAGAAACGATGCCGCCTGCATCCACCACCCGCTGCATCGCCTCGTGCCGCGGCATGCTCAGCAGCGTTCCCGTGAACACGACCTTTTTGCCATACAAGGCGTGACCCGGGTCAAATGATTCCGTTCGTGCCGTCACTTGCTTGCCCCTGCAGGTTTTGCTGGTGCTGCATGGCTCATATCCGCCCGCATAGAGCTGCCCGATTCTCATGCCAAGCGCTTTTGTCAGTGTATTAAAATCACTCAGCTTCTTTTCTTTGAAAATTTTCGAGAGTATATTGGCACAGGCCAGAGCGTCTTCAAGCGCATTGTGATGAACAAAGCGGAAATTCAAATGTCTGGACACCGTATCAAGCTTATGGTTCTCAAGGTCTGCCCATGTTTTCTGGGCGGCCTTGAATGTGCATACGTAATCAACGCGCGGATATTCAATATGGTAAAGATCAAGCACATGCCTCAGCGCCGACATATCAAACGCCGCGTTGTGCGCGGCCAGCACCGTGCCTTGAATGACGGGTGCGATTTCGTTTGTGTAGACCGTATCGAATTCATCGGCCTCTGCGACCATATCCTTTGTGATGCCGTGGATATACACGTTAAACGGATCAAAATAGCTGTGATCTTTGTGGGGCTTTATCAGCCAGTATTTTTTATCGACCACAACGCCATCTTCCACGATGGCGAGCCCGACCGCGCAGATGCTGCCGATGAAGCTGTTGGCTGTTTCAAAATCCAATGCGGTAAAGCGCATATCAATCTCCATTGTTGCGTTTGTGAATATATTGCTGTCAGCTTAAATCGGCGGAGCTTTTAATGCAGGTGAACAGTATAATTTTACCGCAGGCGTTTCTTTCCGTCAATGAGGGAGGGTGAGAAGATGGGATTGGAGGCGCAGCCGGAGATAAAGCCGCTCTGGAAGTAGAATCGATAAATTCCGTAATTGGCTTATGCCTTTGGTTATTTACATAGGCTTCAGGTTCTGGTTTAAGCGCAGTATTATCTTTTCAAGACGTTTTCGTCTTGTTTCTTCCGATTTCGCGTCAAGATAAAACGCGGTATAGGTTTTTTTCACCGATGGCGGCATCGCCATAAAGTTAGAAAAGGCAGGTTCAAAGCCTCTGAGCTTGTCAATGAGTATCTCGATGTCGGCATCAGATATTTTTGCAGGAGGAGGTGCGTCCCACATGCCGTTTCTTTTGGCATCTTCTATTTTGGCGTAACCGTATTCCGTCATCAGCCCTTTATTGATAAGATCATTCACAATGGCCTTATTCTTTTCAGACCATTTGCTTTTTTTGCTCCGCATTGCGAAATACTTCATATATGTTCTCTCGTTAATGCTTTGCATTTGGCCGTCAATCCAGCCAAAACACAGAGCTTCTTCAAGAGCGTCTTTGGCGCTTATGGTCTTTGGCCCTCCGGTTTTGCCGAACACAAGCCAAACGCCTTGGCTCGAAAGGCAATTGGCTTGCAGCCATTGCCTGAAAGCATCCCTTGATTCAAATTGCATATGGTCTGACATCTCTCATAGCCTCCACTCAAAGTTAAGCCTGCCTCACTTGAATCAATTCGATAGGCGCGCCATTTTCTTCAATAAAACAACGGTTGTACCCGGTGATGGGCGTTTGGGTTCAATAATCACTTTTCATACTTTTCATTGGCTCATTATACAAAGGGATTCTCCGAATCGAAAACCTCTTGTAATATGACGATAGGATCAGATATCAAGCCGTATTCTTCATCCTCCGGGTATGTGACAGCGATTGTTGGTTCATTGCCGGCGTAGGCGATCACACTATCCATCGTGTCCCACTTTGTGCATAAAAAGAAGTGGGCATATTCCCCCTGCTCAACAATTTTCAAATAAGCACCTTTATTTCCTTCTATGGATAATGAATCCTTCACTCCTGTTTCATATTCATACCTTTCAAAGACATCCTTCATATGAATGGGCACAATGCCATGCCATGTTCTCGATATCATTATTTCTTCCTTGCCTTATTTTCTATAATAAAGTTACTTTCAAATTTGACAGCTTCTCAGTTTCCCCACGCTGTTCCTCATATCTGCCTGTACTTTCGGTAATAGTAGTAACTGTCGCTATCCATATTGGGTTGCTTATGTCCGATGGGCGTCCGCTTTTCAAACAGCTCAAAACCGCATTTTTCTGCCAGTTTACAGGATGGCTCATTGGCACAGTCTATCGTTAAAATCAAATAGGGGATATCAGAAACGGAAAAACACCAATCAACGAGGTCATTGACCGCTTTATGCGTATATCCTTTGCGCCGATAAGGCTCGCTCATAAAATAAGCGACTTCAACTTCGTTGAGAGTCTCTTCTACCCCCATGCCAACCATGCCGATCAGCTCGTCTGTTTGGGTTATAACAACAGCATACCGCTTGTTTTCATACACATTTGTGGAGTCCTTTTTGGTTTGAAACCAATCTATTAAACCGAAGTAATCCTCCGGAAGTTGACCCTCCTCAGCCCAATCATTCATAAACCGAACGATGTCTTTCTCGCGGACAATTCTCCAAAGCGAGTCGACATCGTTTCTGGTAAAATCACGTATTGTGATGTCGCCTAATTCTATTCTCATATAACCTCACATTCAAAAATATGTAGAGTAACAATACGCTCATTTTAAACCCAGTATGCATTAATAATAGAGATTAAAGGATCATGTCTATCTTCACAGTCAATCAAATAATCAACAAACAGTTGTTCAACTTCCGGGTCATTTTTAAAGG
Organism: Bacillota bacterium; assembly: GCA_023406895.1. Lineage (GTDB taxonomy): Bacteria > Bacillota > Clostridia > Christensenellales > SZUA-584 > SZUA-584. The sequence goes on from JAEXTV010000030.1 coordinate 67,154, forward strand.
CTAATAATGTTTTGTACGCCTGAACTTTTAAATTGCAATAAGGTAGTTTCTTCGCACAAGTGAGAGCGGTTAATTTGAGTCGCGGATCGTTGTGTTTTGCCATCATAAATAGAATGCCTTTCATCTTCTGCTGATTTTCACTGCTGAGGTTAGCGATGCACTTAGCAATGTATTCATTAGTAACTGTTGAAATATCAGATATGCCTGCAGATATCATATCTGCATATTCCGTCACAGTTGGATATTTGTTGGCTGTATCCAAATATGCTTTTTCCCAAACTCGTTTAATGATGGTTCCTGCGGTAATATCTACTGACTGATGAATATCCCATTACTTAGAGAGCGAGGGCAGGTATTTTTTTGCGATATCGAATTTACTAATGATAATGGGAGCAAAATTCAAAGTAGTAGGCACCATCTTTTTGGCAATTTGTTCATACCCGTAACAGATGAATGGATTAATGATAATACAGTGTAAGGGAATACCTAAAAGAGATGCTGCACAAGCTTTATGATGACCATCAATGATAAAACAAATAAATTCGCTGAAATTATACACCACCGCTCGCGGCGGCGTTTTGGTTTTCTTGAAAACATCAATATAGTATTGAACTCTTTCATAATTCAAGCAGTCAGTATTTTGTGTTGGATACAAAAAGACAGGACGTCCGTCTACATACGTGTAATCATTTTCATATAGAGAAACCCCCGCTGTCGCCTGATTTTCTGTCGGCTCATTAGGAACGCTCCAAAAAAACCTTCCATTTCCATCTACGGGATAACAAATAGCATCGGCTATGACATACAACCCACTTTTCAATAGTGCTAATAATGGCTTAAGAGCTTTAATAGAAGCATCCAATGAAACAAATTCTCTATTTACATTCTCGCGGATGGAGTGCAACTCGTTACAATTAGCTTTATCAATTCCATAGCCGGTTGCTAGAATGCTGCTGCATGTTGGACAGCCGGGTGAATCGATTTTAAGCAAAGGAATGTCGTTAAGCATCATCTGAGTCACAAACCGATAACCAAATTCTGAGTCAACAATGGTTGATGATCGAGAAGTAAGCTGCCCACTTCCATTTACATAAACTAATTTTGCAGCATTGAAAGAGGGAGTGTGGGAAATATCTAAATGGAGGTCAAACTCGTTAACTGTCAGTTTATCTTTAGATAGCAATAGAATTTACCTCCTCTTAAATATCACAACATTAATTATAATATTTAACCTATCAGCTTCCCCAGCACCCACGCCATATTCTGCCCGAGATTGAGCATGTTGCGTATGCCCTCCTCATCGCCCAGCACATCGCCAACATCCTTGCCGTACACCATGTTCCAGTACGTCGAACCCACCACCACGATCTCCTTGTTGAGCAGAAAATGATTCATCGTATCCACCGCGTTAAGCCCGCCGCTGCGCCGTACGGCACACACGCTCGCGCCCACTTTGTACCTTAAAAGCCCCGGGTTCATCGCCGCCACCACACCCGCACGCTCCAAAAACGCCTTCATCGTGGAAGTGACATCCGCCGAATACACGGGGGACCCGAGTAGCACGCCGTCGGCGCTTTTGAGCTTCTCGAAATATTCGCAGAACATATCCGTTTCAAATACGCAGTTTGCGCTGTGTTTGCACGCAAAACAGCCCCGGCACGGCGCAATGGATTCAAGGCGAATCAGTTCCGTCTCAATGCCCTGCTCTTCCAGTTCCTCAAACACAATGCCCATAATCATGGCGGTGTTGCCGTTTTCGCGCGGGCTGCCGTTAAACCCGACGACTTTCATTCCGTTCACCCCCGATTCCAGAATCATACTGTGAATTTCGACATGACTGCCCAAAAACCTTCAAAGAAGGGAAAATGATCCGCATGCTAACGTCGGCCTGACGTAAAAAAATAGCCATACCGCACCGGCATGGCTAAAAAGATGTCGTCTGTTAAAAAAGATGGAGCTTATCAGTGTGAGCGGCGTTATTTGATGCGCTGCAGCAGACCTTTCTTCCAGCCGCGAAAACGCTCAAAGCCAAATTTGGCAGCAATGGCTCCAAACAGGAGGCAGGCAGTGCTGAGGCCAAGCAGAAAGCCGCGCAAAGCTTCCGGCAGCGCCACAAAATGCCCCACGCCGAAATAAATAAACATGCCGATTGCGCCGATCATCATCGGCCAGTTTCCTTTGAAAATGTTTCGGTTCATCGTATTGTCCTCTCAGTATTTGATGTGGTAATAGATTTTAAGCGCGAGACGAATCAGCAGCAAAAACAGCGCAGTGCCCGCAAGCGAGAAAAACACGGTTTCGTTGAAATAGCCCGCCACAATGCCCGCGAGCAGCACAATGATGGTGCAGACGTACATCGCGTTACCGCCGATCTTCATCATGATCAGCTTGTGGCGCTCGTCGTTCTCGGCGTAATAAGCGGCTTTGAGCTTTTCCTCGTTTTTCAGCAGCCAGACAGACTTGACGATGAAATAGATGAAGACGAGTCCGACCGAGAACAATATGCCCGTTTGGAAGCCGCGCAGGAACTCGGAAAATTCGCTCACCCAAATGGGGCGGAACGCGCCGTATTCGCCGAGCACAAGCAGCGTGGCCAATGCGATGACGCCAGCGCTGAGCACCGCAATTCTTGTTTTTAGCGAATCCTTATATTGCTCCATTTATATTTCCTCCACATCAGAAAAATCGAAAACGTCTTCTATGCTCATGTTGAAATACCGCGCGATTTTATAGGCGAGCACAAGTGACGCCGTGTATTTGCCGCACTCAATGGAGGTGATGGTTTGGCGTGTGGTGCCCACCGCCATGGCGAGCTCCTCCTGAGACAGCTTGTGCTTTTTACGCAGTTCTTTGATGTTTGTGTTCAAAAGCGCACCTCCTATGCAAAGCAAGCTTTGCAAAATTAGTATAGTGCGCTTTGCTTAAAATGTCAAGCTGGCTTTGCAAATTTTTCCCCAACAGAAAAAATTCAAATAATCTACTCGACAAATATATCAAATCCCTTACGAAAAAAGCCACACCGCATGTACGGTATGGCTCATTATGTCTCCTGTTATTCTAATTTCTTAAAACCGAACCTTCTCGGCGATGTACGCGCTCACCTTATCAATCCCGATGCGGATCTGCTGCATCGTATCGCGGTCGCGGATCGTCACCTGATTATCTTCGAGCGTGTCGAAATCCACCGTGATGCAGTACGGCGTACCGATCTCGTCCTGACGGCGGTAGCGCTTGCCGATGCTGCCCGTCACATCGAAATCCACCATGTGGTCTTTTAAGAGCATGTCGTACACTTCCTGCGCCTTCTCATTGAGCTGCTTTTGCTGCGGCAGTATCGCGGCCTTGAACGGCGCAAGCGCGGGGGAGAGGCGCAGCACCACGCGGGTATCGCCGCCTTCCAGCTGTTCTTCGTCGTACGCGTCGCAAAGGAACGCAAGCGCCACACGGTCGGCACCCAAGGAGGGCTCAATGCAGTACGGCAGGTACTTCTCGTTGGTGACCGGATCGATGTATTCGAGGCTGACGCCTGAGGTATCCATGTGCTGCTTTAAGTCGAAATTTGTGCGGTCCGCAATGCCCCACAGCTCGCCCCACCCAAACGGGAACAGGAACTCGATGTCAGTCGTCGCGTTGGAATAGTGCGAAAGCTCTTCGGGATCGTGATCTCTCAGTCGAACGTTTTCGTCCTTCATACCCAGCGAGAGCAGCCATTGGTGGCAGAAATTCTTCCAGTAGTTGAACCACTGCATCTCTTCGGCGGGCGCACAGAAGAACTCAAGCTCCATCTGCTCAAACTCGCGCGTGCGGAAGGTGAAGTTGCCCGGCGTGATCTCGTTGCGGAACGATTTGCCGATCTGCCCGATGCCGAACGGCACGCGCTTGCGTGTGGTGCGCTGCACGTTTTTGAAGTTCACGAATATGCCCTGTGCCGTTTCGGGGCGCAGGAATATCTCGCTCGCCGAATCCTCGGTGACACCCTGAAACGTTTTGAACATCAGGTTGAACTTGCGGATGCCCGTGAAGTTGCGCCTGCCGCACACGGGGCAGTTGATCTCCTTTTCAGCGATAAACGATTCCATGTCTTCGGGCTGCATTGTCGCGACGTTGATTTCAATCTTTTTCTTGGCCGCGTATTCCTCAATCAGGTGGTCGGCACGAAAGCGTGCTTTGCACTCCTTGCAGTCCATCAGCGGATCAGAAAAGCCGCCCACATGGCCCGACGCCACCCATGTCTGTGGGTTCATAAGTATCGCCGAATCGAGCCCGACGTTATACGGGCATTCCTTGACGAACTTCTTCCACCAAGCCTGCTTTACGTTGTTCTTAAACTCCACACCAAGCGGGCCGTAGTCCCACGTGTTCGCAAGGCCGCCGTAAATTTCCGATCCGGGGAATACATATCCTCTGTTTTTGCAGAGCGCGACGATGCGCTCCATCGTTTGCTTGTCTTTTTTCATTATGTCCTCCGAAATAAATAAAGCCATTTTGTCCACTCAACTGGGACGAAAATGACAATTTTCCGCGGTTCCACCCGTTTTGGCATAAAATGCCCGCTTTTTGATTTTCGGTTTTTTTATGAAGCGCCCATGAACCCTGCTGCCGCCGCGGGCTTTCACCCTCCCCGCGTCGCTTGGCCGGCATTTCTTTGGCCCATGCTCTTCGCCGAAACGATATTTTTTTTAACTATACCAAATGTAAAGCGCTTTCGCAAGAGCCCCTGCAGCGATTCTGCTCGTGTGCAGCATAAAATTATCTAGTCGATGCGTCGTGAGGGATTACGAAAAGGATATTGATTTTTTTTAAAAACATGTTATACTATAGCAAAACATAAACGCAAGGCATCGCGTATAATGTTTCAGGGGCCCGTTTTTTGCACGAAGATGTGGCAAAAAGAAAACTGCGGTTTTATAGGCTCCTAAGAGAAAATAGAATTAAATATGATTTTGTTACAAGGCTCAAAGATGAACCAACGGTTTGTTTTTGAGCCTGTTTATTTTTTCCGGAGGGCATTGTCTCTTTGGATAAAGATAACAGCCATTTAAGAGGGAGGGGCACATTAATATGGATCATGGGGATGTGGCTTGGATATTAACGTCTTCGGCACTGGTTTTTATCATGACACCCGGTTTGGCGTTTTTTTACGGTGGCCTGGTCAAACGGAAGAATATTATCAATACGATCATGTCGTCAGTATTAATGATGGGCATCGGTTCAATACTTTGGGTTTTAATAGGGTTTTCATTATCTTTCAGCGGCGATAATGCCGGAATTATTGGCAACCTCAATTGGTTTGGTCTCAACTTTGACGGATTTACGGATACCACGCTGCCCTACCCCAATACACTGAGTTTTGCGATATTCCAGATGATGTTCGCGATCATCACACCCGCGCTGATTACCGGTGCCATTGCGGAGAGAATGAAGTTCTCATCGCTCGTCATTTTCTCCACGGTTTGGTCGATCATTGTCTATTATCCGCTTGCACATATGGTTTGGGGCGGCGGGCTATTGTACCAAATCGGATCAGTCGATTTTGCGGGCGGCAATGTGGTGCATATCAGCTCCGGCGTCAGCGCGCTGGTTCTGGTGCTGTTGCTCGGTAAGCGCAGCCACTTCGGACGGGCGACATATCACCCGCACAACGTATCCTATGTGTTTTTGGGAGCGGCACTGCTTTGGTTCGGCTGGTTTGGGTTTAACGGCGGCAGCGCGCTTGGTGCCAATGAGCTCGCCGTGCATGCCATGATAACCACGAACACTGCCGCAGCGGCCGCAATGCTCTCTTGGATGTTTATAGAAAAGGTCAAGCACGGTAAGCCCACCCTGGTCGGCGCATCGACAGGTATGGTCATTGGTCTCGTGGCGATTACGCCCGGTGCGGGTTTCGTGCCGATATGGGCATCCATCGCAATCGGCGCACTTGTGAGCCCCATCAGCTATTTCTTTATCACAGCTGTCAAAAACAAGTTCGGTTATGACGACGCGCTCGATGTATTTGGCTGTCATGGCATCGGCGGCATCTGGGGCGGCATTGCGACGGGGCTTTTTGCTCAAACTTCAATCAATCCGCAGGCGGCATGGAACGGATTGGTGTTCGGTGATACCCATCTATTCTTTGCACAGATCGAAGCGATTAGTATAACTGTCGTGCTAGCAGTGGTAGGGACACTGGCCGCTGCGGGTATCGCGTCACTGGTGACCAGAGGTATCGGTGTATCAGTGAAAAATCAGGCAATTGGCCTTGATGCGTCGGAGCATGGCGAAACCGCTTATCCCGCGTTCAACGGTATGGATTAAGACGAAAGGGAGTGGCTTGAATATGCAGAAAATTGAGGCGTATATCCGCCCTGAAAAATTAGAAGACGTGAAAGAAATTATGGACAGTTTGCATCTTAACGGTTTGAGCATGGTTGAGGTGATGGGCTGCGGCAATCAGAAGGGCTGGAAGGAATACGTACGCGGCACGGAAATTGATTATAACTTCTTAAGAAAGATAAAGATTGAGATGGTCGTGCTTGATGAGCAGGTGGAAGCTGTGGTGGAAAGCATTATGGATAAAGTATACACGGGCGAATATGGTGACGGCAAGATATTCATTTACGATGTTAAAGATGCCATTCGCATTCGCACCAAGGAACGAGGAGAAGACGCAGTCAAGTAAATACTGACCATATAATGTCACATGGCTCTTAAAGGGCTGAACACCGAAGCCGCCTGCATAATGGCGTGCAGGCTTATGGTCCGGCGCTTCGAATGTTCAATAGTCTGAGGGAATAACAAGGCTCAAAGATGAACCGAAAGTGTTTGTTTTTGCGCCTTGTTCTTTTTGTGAGAATCCCCACCGGCTTTAAGCGCCACCGGGGTGAATATAAATCATTTTAAGGAGGTTAATATGGATACACAGGTGATTCTTGATACCCTATGGGTACTATTGGCAGGGATGTTAGTGTTCTTTATGAATCTGGGCTTCGCTATGGTGGAAAGCGGATTTGCCCGGGCAAAAAACACGGTTAATATTCTGTCAAAGAATTTCATCGTCTTTGCGGTTTCATCACTTGGGTTCTTGGTGCTTGGCTGGGGCTTGATGTTTGGTGATGGAAACGGTTTTATCGGGCTGAACGGGTTATTCATGGTCAGCGGCGCGGATAATTCGCCCGCGGTGGGAGACGCATATCAGGGCGTGTACACGGCCATCTCGTGGACGGGTGTTCCGCTTTGGGCGAAGTTCTTCTTCCAGCTCGTGTTCTGCGGAACAGCGGCGACAATTGTTTCGGGCGCGGTGGCGGAGCGGATTAAATACATCTCATTCATCGTGTTCTCGCTGGCGCTTACAATGATCATTTACCCGATCGTGGGGCACTGGATATGGGGCGGCGGCTGGCTCGCAAGCCTTGGATTTCAGGATTTCGCGGGTTCGACCGTGGTTCATTCAGTTGGCGGCTGGGCGGCTCTGGCGGGTGTGCTGATACTTGGGCCGCGCTTTGGCAAATACGGCCCCGGCAAGAAGATCAACCCGATTCCGGGCCACAATATGCCTATTGCGACGATCGGTCTGTTCGTGCTATGGCTCGGCTGGTTCGGGTTTAACCCAGGTTCCACAATGGCAGCCAATCCGCAGGCTATTTCTCACGTGCTGATGACAACAAACACATCGGCCATTGTGGCTGTGCTCACGTCTACGGCGGCATCGTGGATACTCATCGGCAAGCCGGATCTCGGCATGACGATCAACGGATGTCTCGCGGGCCTTGTCGCCATTACGGCAGGCTGCGCCTATGTGAGCGTCACCAGCGCAATTATCATTGGTGCTGTCGCGGGTATTATGGTTGTTATCGCGGTGCGCATGTTCGACCGCATCCGGGTTGACGATCCGGTGGGCGCGACGGCCGTGCATCTGTTCTGCGGCGTACTTGGAACATTGATGGTCGGGTTGTTCAGCGATTCGACTATCGCGGCGGCGAACGGTATCGTGGGCGGCAATGGTTTGTTTATCGACGGGACATGGAATCTGCTCGGTACACAGGCGCTGGGCGTCGTGGCAGTGGGCGGCTTTGTATTCGTGGGTGCGCTGATTGTCTGGCTGCTTATCAAGGCGACAATGGGTATGCGCGTATCGCTTAAGGAGGAGATCGAAGGCCTTGATATCGGTGAACATGGCAACCAGGCTTATCCTGAGTTTGTGATTCACCGTCCTTCGATGATTTCGGATATGTCCGTTCGTGTGGAAGAAAACAAATAGTGAAATAGTAATTTTAAGGAGGTGGCTATTGTGAAACACGTGAAAGCGGTAATAAGGCCAGAAATGCTGGAAGTTGTGCGCGGAGCGTTGGAAAAAACGGGCTGCTACCACGGTGTGACCATTACCGAAGTGATGGGGCACGGCAAGCAAAAAGGTGTGGTTCAGGTATGGCGCGGCGAGAAATTCCATATGGATCTGCTGCCTAAAGTCATGTTGGATATGGTTGTGAAGGATGAAGAAGTGCCCGTTGTCAAAAAAGTGATTCTCGAAAGCGCAGCAAGAGGAGAAAACGGAGACGGTAAGATATTCATATATGATGTCGCCGAAATCATTCGTATCAGAACGGGTGAAGAGGGCGAAGACGCGCTCTGATAATATGCTCTGAAGGACGTCGCACAACGCGGCGTCCTTTTTTGTCCTGAGAATTTCACTGAGATAATGATAATAGTCAGAAACTTCTCCTCGATGTGAAGGTAGGGTGAAGCGCCGGAAGGATAGCTATAAACGAGTTAATGCGGTCATCTCATCAATTGCCTGCCGGTTACGTCTTCTTTTAAAGGAAAGCCTCAATGTGTTAGGAGAGTATCTTATTTCATTCCGATGGCGGACAAGCGACAGAAGAATTCCCTTTTTGTGGTGCAGAATTTACGAACATGGCTGAAATATCATAACCATAACACTCAGATGCCATAATACGGCATATAAAGCGGAATAAGGACGGGATATCCTTTTGACGGCTGATCGTGCTGCGATTCTTGACGAATACCGTTCGCTGTTATAGTATAAAGCCTGTCTTAGTATTATTATTGGGGTGACAAATGGTTTCTTTCACAGTCTCAAAACAGCAGGACGGCACGCAGCTTTTTGACCTGCTGACGGATGCTTATCCCGATTTTTCAGATAAGGCCATGAATCTGGCGTTTAAAAAGCGTTTTATCACAGTCAACGGCGAAGACGCTTTCGGCGACGACACCTTAAAGCAAGGTGATGTCGTGACTGTTTATGTGCCGGGAGATATACTCGGCCTTGATCTGATGCCCATCATCGTGTATCAGGACGAAAACATCATCATCGTAGACAAACCCGCGGGGCTGCTGTCGCGCTCTGATGAGGGCGAAGTCAACGCGGTGGACATGGTGGAATACTACATGAAAAAGCGCGGCGAATACAATCTCGATGCGCTCATGGTGCCGTATTTATTGTATCCGCTTGATGAATATGTGAGCGGGCTGCTTGTTTTGGCCAAGCATGAAGATGCGTACTTGTTTCTGGCTGAGGCACTCAGCCAGCGCCGACTTTCGCGCTATTACTATTGTGTGGTGCAGGGCATTGCGAATGAAAGCGAAGAACTGATGGGGTTTCACCTGCGCGATAAAGCCGGACGGCGCGCGCAGATACTGGAGCAGTTTAAAAAGGATTCCAAGCCCATTGTAACGCGCTACAATCTCCTTGCAAAAGGGCAGACGATGTCGCTGATCAAGGCGCGGCCGGTGACCAATTCGCTGCATCAGGTGCGGGCGCACCTCGCGTATGGCGGCCTGCCTGTGCTGGGCGACGATGTATACGGCAACGCGCGGTTCAATAAAAAAAGCGGCGCGGAATACATCTGCATGTGGCTGAAATCGCTGATATTCGAGGTGGGTACGGGGCACAGCTACGCGTATTTGAACGGTATGAGCTTTGAGTCGCACAAGCACAGCTTCCCGAGGTGCGTGTATGAGGAAGGCCTCATGGACGGCATAGAAGAAGAAAAGCCTGAAGAATAAAGCAAGGGATGAGCGGTGCTCATCCCTTTTAAGATAGCATCAACTTCACAGTTTTAATCCTTTTCATCCGAAATGGCGGCGGAAGGCTTTGGTGTCGGTTTGGGTCCATTGAGTGATGCAGAGACGGCTTCTGCAAGGGAATCGTCCATAGAGATAGAAACCCCGTTCGGGTCAGGCGCGTTGACGTAGATTTGGCCGGTGTAACCTCGGTACGTGACCTCTTCAAATATCACCGAATCTATTTTATTACCGTCTGGGTCATAACGCGTTTTGTATACATTGCATGTGATGCCGCTGCGGGGGGCTCTGTACTTAACGGATTGTCCCGGCGGGATTTTGGTGCCGTCCGGCGTGGTGGTCGTATTATAGTAATACTCCGTTTCGGGCAGTTCTATGGCCTGGATTTTGCTTGATCCGAAATCGACCGTATACCGCATCGGCGGCCCATACACGCTGATGATGAGCTTTGCACCCTCCAGCTTGGTTTCAATTGTGACATCATCCTCATATGGATTTTCAATTTTGAGATCGGGGCCGCCCGTGCTGACTGTGGCATCGAGTCCGCCGTCCACGAGATCGTAAGGTATCGCGCAATGCGTGATGTCAACGACGTTCAGTTCGGCGCGAATTGCCGCATTGTACAGCGCGGTGGATACAGCCGTGATGCCGCCGCCGATATTTGACGTATACGAGCCGTCCTTGATTCCGGAGCCCAGTGTCCACCCCACGGTCTTGGCTGTCTCTTCGTTTCGCGGGCCCAAAGCGTCGTTCAATGAAAACGTCTCGCCCGGCTTGATCAGGGTGCCGTTAATGATGTCGGCGGCGATCTGTATATTGGTCATACGGCTATCCCTGTTATGCGGGGGCGGGCTGTTGTCAATTGTAAACGACGACATCAGCACCGGCTTGGCTAAGGCTTCGGCTGGTTTTTCTGTTCCGTAGAATGACGCGGTTACTGCATTGTTTTCAGCACTTATGCTGAGTATCACATCGCTGTAAGCTTCGTTTTTCAGATCAAAGCTGCCTTCGGTTATAAGATTGCTGCCATCATCCGACCAACTGGATTGATATGATAGGCCAATATCATCGGCCGCTATGCGAATGGCGAGCATAACAAGCTCGATGCCGCCGCCGACTTGCCTGTCTTCTGAACTTTTTGCACTCTCGATAACTGTTTTCATACCCTCGTTGGAGCTTTCCATAGCGGTGATTTCCCAACTGGTCCAAGGGGCGTTCAACCAGCCGTTTTCAACTGTCAGCGGCAAAAGCCTGTCGCTCAAAATGAGTTGCGTATCGAATGTGAATTCTATACCGTCAAGCAGCGCCGCCGCCTTTTTGATATTGCTCACACGCGCTGTGTCATCCGCGCAAGCGCTGTAATCGAATGTATATGACCCAAGAAGCTTGTAATCACTGGGTATGGGCGCGGGGGTGGCTTTGGGTGCCGCGTCAACCACTGCCGATGGCGATGGTTCGGCGACGGATACATCCACCGCCGTGGTGCAGCCTGTGATCGCCACGAGCACCGTGAGCAGCACCGCAACGGCGCTGAACAGCACGGACTTTCTCCGGTGCTTCACAACCATCACAATTCTCCTTTTGATATTCGCCTTGCTGATAAACAGCGCGGGCGCGAGCGTGGGTGTTTGCACGGGGCCCGCAAGCTTCAGCAGTGTACCCGCGTAGTCGCCGCGCTCCGAGCCCGGCAGGCCGCGGAACACATGGGCGTCGCATTGCACCTCAATATCGCGCCGCATCAGCGCAAACACGATCCACATGATCAGGTTAAACCAGTGAAGAATATTGAGCACCGTCGCTCCCGCGCAGATCAGTGTATCGCCGCGGCGGATGTGCGCAAGCTCATGCAGCAGCACGTGACGTTTTTGCGCATCAGTCAGCGTCTCAAAGGACGCAGGCGATATCAGCAGCACGGGGCGGAAAACGCCGTAAACGGCGGCCGTACCTGTTTCGCTTGCGCAGATGGCGCGAACGTTTCTTTTAAGCTCGAGCGACTGCCGGCACTCATTTAACAGCGCCATGAATTCCGGCGCGTCGTAGTTGCGGTTGCGCCGGATGCGCCGCATAAACAGCGCATTACCCGTCAGCATGACACCCGAAAAGGCGATCATGCCCGCGACCCAAATCAGCGTAGCGATATCAAGTGCGGATAACGGCACCGCTGAGGCCCGGGTTTGTGCGGCGGATGACATAACGGTGTTATCTGATACGGTATCTGACTGCGGCTTCTGCGTCGCGGATGCACTCTCGCTGACAGGTTTTTGCGCTTCGTCCGTATCAGCGAGCAATGGCGTTTGTATGCCTTCAGCGATACCGGGTTCCGTATCATCAAAAACGGCAGCGAGCTGAGTTTGCGGCTCGCTCCACAGATTATGAACGCTCAAGGGGCTGCTGATAGCAACAGGTACAATCAGCCGTACGGCTATCAACGCATAAAGCACGGTCAGCATGACGCCGGGCCGCCGTCCGACGATCAGGCGCGCGGCGAGCACGAGCAGCGCGAGCACCGCCGCTTCCGCCGAAATGCGCAGCACCGACTCAAAAAACGAGGTCATGGCTCATCATCCTTTCTTGGGCTGCCAATGAGGCTTTTCAGCTCATTGATCTCCTGCTCTGAGAGCGAGCCATTTTCGAGGAAGCCTTTCACAAGTAAGTTGACGCTGCCCTTATATACTCGTTTTAAAAACAGGTCCGTCTCCATGCGGACCACGTCGTTTTCGCTCAGCAGCGGAAAATACATCATCACATTTTGCTGTTCGACGCCCACGGCTTTTTTCTTGACGAGCCGCCGCAGCATTGTGAGTATCGTGCTCTGTGACCAGTCCGTATGCGCGCTGACGGCCTTGACAATGTCGTTGCCGCTCAGCGGCGCTTTTTCCCACAACGCTTTGAGCACATACCATTCGCTCTCGCCGATCTTCGGAATACCCATGGTATACCTCCTTTTGGTCGAAATGGTAACGTTACAACGTAATATTACAATGTAACAAAGCGGATGTCAATAACAGAATGCTAAAAATATGGAATTTAAGGAAGGATGATGACGGGCGTGCCGATGGGCGCAAGGAGCCACAGCCTGCGGACATCGGTATCGCGCAGAGAGATGCAGCCTGCCGTGCTGTCGGCAAGCCTGCCGCCGTTCTCTATGCCGCCGCCGTGAATACCGATTTGGCCGCCCAGAGGCGTGTTCCACGGCGGACGATGGCCGCTTGCATGCGCGGCGTTGACCGCCTGCAGATGGGATGCCGTGATGAGCCCGCAGGCATATGCAGCCTGCGCATCATTCATTGAAGGATAATTCAACCCGAGAAATAGCGTAAATTTTGATTCGGCGTTGCGCGTACAGACGGCATAGCGCCCCTCGGGTGTTTTGCCGTCGCCTTCACATGTCTTATGCCCTAATGGATTTGGCCCAAGGCCGATGTCACACGTGAATAGAATATGCCGGCCGCATGCGCATTCGAGCCTGCGTTGTTGTTTGTATACGGTTATCTCATTCATTTTCTGATTATTTCCCTGAAAATATCCATCAATATCAATAATTTTATAAATTTTTTAAAAATCGGCTTTTTTCTTTCTAATTTTTACACTATTTTTGTCGAAATGCTATACAATTCTGATAATATGTGTGATATTATAACACTAGAAATCATATAAAGGTTATGATATCTAAACTCTTCATTCGACTTTGAAACAATGACCCGTAAAAAATATATAAGGGTTTGTAAAAAACATTGAAGAGAGAATGGTTATTTTGGCAGCTGGGTAAAAGAGTGGTTGCTTGTTGCGGCGAAGTGGAGTACGGTATATCGGCAAGTTGCCAGAGGTTTCTCTGATAGGTCAAACTATTGTGAGGAAGAGAAACTATTATTATGCCGGTCATTCAGACTTGAACGTTTTTGGGGGGTATCACTATGGATCAGCTCATAAGGCGCAATGCCGTGAGAGATTCTGGCTGTTCGGTTTTGGATTTAGAAAAGGCCAGAATCCGTCGTCAATTTCAATTGGAAAGAAAAAAGCTGGAAGACATGATCGCGGCCCGTTTTAACAACGGAAATATTAACATGGGCGCTGATTTGTGTATTCTCAAACAAAGCAGTTTACTCGACAAACTTGTGGTTAATGAAATGGAGCTCGAAGAATACAGCGGGCGATATGAAAAAGATCAGCTTTGTGACTGATCGTTATTTGGCTGCCGTAATAAGACAGCTCTGCGCACGCATGCGTTGAATGTTATTATTTAATTCAGGGGTACTTGATATGCAAGATGTCGGGGCATTTTGTACAAACGCTTTTTCTGTTGCCGTGCTGGACGAGCTTCCGGATATGGTACGCGTGATTGATGCGCACGGGCGTATTCTTTATGCGAACAGTGCGCTGAAAGAAAGGTTTGGCGACAGCGTCGGAAGCAAGTGCTTAAAAATGCCGGGTGCGACGAGCCGCTGCACCGATTGCGCGGCGCTTCGATGCATTGAGGACAGACGACGGTATAATACCATCACGCAGGTGCGCGGGCATATCTATTCCGTGAGCGCTGGGCCGGTTGAGTATGAAGACGGCATTTACGCGCTCGAGATTTATACGGACATCACAAAAGAACAGAATTTAAAAGAGAAGCTGATGGCGAACAACTCACGCATGATGAAGGATTTGGAAATTGCGCGCAGCCTTCAGCTTTCTATTTTGCGCCATACTTTGCCCAAAATCAAAGGCTACCGTTTTGCAGCCGAGTTTTTGCCATGCGAAGCGCTTGGCGGAGACATGTACGATTGCTTCTTAACGCGCGACGGGCGCATCATCATGTATATTGCGGATGTATCGGGGCACGGTGTCATGCCTGCGATGCTCACCGTTTATCTGAGGCAGGAGATGTTTGCGCAGTGCAAGGTTCCGGGCGTTACGCCCGCACAAGTGTTGCACAATATACAGGATTCATTTGAGGAACTTAACACCGAGGAAAGCATTTATATCACGATCTTCATTGTTGCCATGGACCCCGATTCGGGCGCGTTTGTGTGCGCCAACGCGGGGCACAGCGTGCCGCCGCTGATTGCCGGAAACGGCGAGCTTCAAGAAATCCTTCTGCCCGGCACACCCATTTGCCGCTGGATGGACAACGCCCGGCGCGACGAATACACCGGTGTGCTGCAAAAGGGTGAGCGCCTGTTCCTTTATACCGACGGCCTCGATGGCATTCATACCGAGCAGGCATCACGGCGGAATTTAAGTGACATATTATTGAGCGAGCGGCTGCACGGCAGGCAGCTGCTGGACGAGATTAAGAAAAAATTTACGCAGACGCGCGCGGACGACGTGACGATGCTGCTCTGCGAGCGGGACAAGCTATAAACCGACGGCGCCTGATCATGGGCGCCTTTTTTATTTTCAAATACTCCCGGCTCCCTATAGCAATATCAAAATAGATATGGACTTTGAAAGCCGTATACTTCGGGGTAAGGTGCGAAGCGCCGGATGAGGGGAAAGCGCTTTTTGAATAGTTTTCATCTCGTCAGTCGCCTACCGACGATAGCATCCGCGCAAGAGGTGACGGCCCAAACAATTGTCGTTTAATAGGTATTCGGGTTTAAAGCGATTTGCATCTGCCAACCGCATCAGCCCGCCTCATGGCGATTCCGGTGCAGAGTCGCTATCCCGTTGGTGTGACTCCGCGCAGCTGCCGTATGGCTATTTTGAGGTAAAATCCTTCATGTTGTCTGCAAGCCAGCCGCCGACAATTGAGGTAAACAGCTGCGGCTGCTCAATCTGCAGATTGTGCCCCGCGCGGTTGAGCGCAATGTAGGTGGCATTCGTATAAATCCGCATCAAGTCAAACTGATCGCGGTAACCAACCTCCGTATCCTGTTTCCCTGTAAGGATGAGGCAGGGAGAGTCAAAGGGTTTTTCAAGCTTGTCCGCATCAAACGAGAACGCCCCGTTGAGCACCTCGTTTAAAAAATGCGTGTTCTGAAGCGGCAGCGCGTCGTAGATATCGGCCTTGTATGAAAGCCAGATTTTCTCCGTCAGTATCACGTTCATGTATTCAAAGCTTTTTCTTTCCGGAGCACTGAGCGTATCCAAAAACGCTTCGTCTTTTTCCATCACGTAAAGAGGCACCACATGGCCCTTGCGGTAGCCGGGAATGACGGCCGGGCAAAGCAGAATGACGCCCGCCACCTGAGATGGCTTTGTGCAGACCATGCCGCGCGCAAGATAGCCGCCGTATGATTCGCCCATCACCACATACCTCTGGCCGGGGATGAGTTGATCCAAAAACGTATACAGCGCATCGAGCATCTGATCGGATGTTTTGATGTGTGCGCCTGCTTTTGATTGCCCCATGCCCGGCAGATCAACATAAATGCGTTTGAAGCCGGAAAGTTCTTTGCTGAATAAGGGTTCCATGGGGCCTGAGAGGATACGGTGGTCTACGCCCCAGCCATGCAGCAACACAAGCGGAATGCCGTCTCCGTAAATCTCATAATAAATAGATGTGCCGCCCTGTAAATCCATTATCATTTGTTATCATACCCGTTTCTGTTTATTTATGTTAATTATACACGCATGCCAATCGTTATGCAAACATTTGTTCTTATTCATCGTGGATTGAGGGGATAAAAAATGAGCCATTGGTCGGCTCATCTCAGAGTGTCAAAAACCTCTTGTCGTGGCCCCCTCTGACGACTACCCTATAGGGTGGATCGGTGGGCAGTCACCGATAGGTGACTGGGGGAGAGAAGCGATGACCCCTCACAACCATCCTCCGTGATGATCTTGTCATCAGAGGGGGGTGCAGATTTTGTCTGCAACGAAAAAAGAGCCCGCCACAGGCTCTTTCTGAATTCCGATAATCTTTTTCTAATGTCATTCTGCGGAGCGAAGCGACGTGACTGTGAAGTGAAACGCATCCATGGAAAAACGCTGCGCTGCAAGTGTATTTGCTAGTTGGCCTGTAAACGCACTTCCGCATACATGTGTGCATGCGCTTTTTAGGGTTTTCCGGTCACCTATCGGAAACGGCCCCAATCCACCCTAAAAGGGTAGAGGGGGCCGCGACACTTCGGTTATAGTTGTAATTATCAGCTCGCTGCCGCCATAAGAATGACAGTTTTACTCGGCATCCTTCCTTTACAGCATCAGGCGGTAAATCGCCGCGACGTCTTGCTTATTGAGCTTGACAAAGCCGCCGATCGTGCCCTGACGTCCGTCGCCATAGCACGCCATTTCGGCCATCTTTTCGATATCTTCTTCCTTTGCGCCGAGCTCGGAAAATGTGGTGGGCAGGCCGATCGATTTGAAGAACTGCTTGAGCGCGTCGATACCCGCTTTGGCCGTGGCTTCGGGGTTCCAAAAATCCATCGGGACGCCCCATACGCGCGTTGCCAGCTGCGCAAAGCGTGCGACATCGTGCTGCAAATTGTATGTCATCCAGGCCGGGAACACGACGGCGAGACCCGCGCCGTGTGTGCAATCGTAAATCGCCGAAAGCTCATGCTCAATATCGTGACTGGCCCAGTCCTGAGTGCGCCCGACGCCGCATGAGTTGTTATGCGCCATCATACCGGCCCACATGATATTCGCACGCGCTTCATAGTTGTTTTCGTCTGCCATCGCGCGCGGCGCTTCGTGTATCATCGTCATCAGCAGCGCTTCAATCATTCTGTCGGTCACTTCCACCTCTTTGGTGTTCGTGAAATACCGCTCGAAAAGGTGCGCCATGATATCCGCAATGCCGCAGGCCGTTTGGAACGGGGGAAGGGTTTGCGTGAGCGCGGGGTTCAATATCGAAAACGCGGGAAGGAACGCTTCGCCGCTCGCGCCGCGCTTGAACATGCCGTTTTCCTGCGTGATCACGCTGTCGGGAGAGCCTTCGCTGCCCGCCGCCGATATCGTTAATATCGTGCCGATCGGCAGCGCGTTGGTGACGCTTTTGCCCTGATAGAAATCCCAGAAGTCGCCGTCGTATACGGCACCCGCCGCTATCGCCTTGGCGGAATCGATGGCGCTGCCGCCGCCCACCGCGAGCACAAAATCGATACCTTCCTTGCGGCACAGCTCAATACCCTCGTACACAAGGCCGCTGCGCGGGTTCGGCATTGCGCCGCCCAGCTCGACATAGAGGAGCCCTTCGCTGTCAAGCGAGGCTTTGACGCGGTCCAGCAGGCCGCTCTTAATCACGCTGCCGCCGCCGTAATGAATGAGTATCTTGCTGCCGCCGAAGCGTTTGACGTATTTGCCGGCCTCGTTTTCCTGATCTTTTCCGAACACAAAATAGGTGGGGCTGTAAAATGTAAAGTTATCCATAGCGTTTTTCCTTTCGCGGCTTATTCAAAATGATTATAGGTTATTGATTATTATTATAATTTAAGAAGCAAAGAATACAAGCAGGCACATTTTTGTGCCCGGGGCAGTGAATATATATCTTAATCCTCACCGGTGCATTGCCGGTTGGTCACTTCGAACCGGTCGCCGATGTTCTTCTCGCCCCATTCGCACATCATTTCAAGCAGCGGGTAGAGTGAGCGCCCGAGCTCTGTGGCGCTGTATTCCACGCGCGGCGGCTGCTGACCGTAGTCAACGCGGGTCACAAGGCCGTCCGCCTCCATCTCGCGCAGCTGCGTGGTCAGCGTTTTTTTGGGCAGACTCTCGAGGAAGGTGAGAATCTCGCCGTAGCGCTTGGCACCGTTTTCTATCAGGAAGTTGAGAATCAGCGGTTTGCATTTGCCGCCGATCATTTTAAGCGTGACTTCCATCTCGCATGTGACTTTGATTTTTTGTTTCATAGCGCCCTCGTTTTTTGTCTCTGTTATCTATTCTATCATAACTCAATCGACAAAACGAGCCATAATGGCTCGTTTCAAAGCATCAAAGGCCCTATAAGTGTAGATCGAGGGCTGTCACCGATAGGTGACCAGACTTTATTGACAGAATAAAGGGAGCCATGCAAGGCGCGTCTCGGTGCTTCAGAGAAAACCCAGAAGACATTACCCGGCGAACCTTGCGAGCTCCTTTGTGAACTTCTCTTTTTCGTCGATGAACAGGAAATGCCCGCTCTCTTTAAACGGCACAAGCACTGAGTTTTCGATGTGTTCACGCTGCCACACGGATAGCTGCGGTTTCACCACCTGATCGTAAACGCCCTGTAATATCAGCGTGGGGACACGAATCATATTGACGTCTTCAAACAGCTGTTCTTCACCGAGCCATGTGCGCGCGATGGCTGCGGTGGCCCAGCCCGAGGCCTGCAGCCCGAGCTGAAATATCCAGTCGGAAAGCGCCTGCGTGACGGGTTTATGGAAGATCATCTTGCCAAAATCGCGCAGCATCTGAGGCCTGTCGCTTAATGTGCCGTCAATGATGTTGATCACATCCTCCTCTGGCAGACCGTAGGGGAAATAGGGCCGCTGTACGAGGCTTGGCGCAGCCGATGCGGCGAGCACCATCCTGGATACGCCATAGCCGCCGTGCCGTGCCATGTATCGAATCACAATGCCGCCGCCCGTGGAATGCCCGAGCAGCGTGAAGCGGCTGAGACGCATGGTATCCACCACGCACCGAAGGTCGTCTGAGAGCTGGTCGTAATCGTAGCCGTCCCACGGTTTATCCGATTTTCCGAAACCGCGGTAGTCGATGCCGATACAGCGGAAACCCATTTCGGGCAGCCGGTCAAACTGGTATTCAAAAAGGCGGTGATTGCCGGGCCAGCCATGAACGAATAATATCGTCTTGTCTCCTGCGGGATTCAGGTCTTCCACAAAAAGCTTCACGTCAGGCTCAACACGTATGTAAAAACCCATTAGGGATTCCTCCAAAAATACAATCTATAGGATTAAAATATTCGAGCGGATTCGTTTACGTGCCAAACACGGGTTTTATCATGCCTGAGGCGGTATGGTCATTCAACCGGATATGTTATACTATATACAAATGGCAGATAAGGGAAGGAAAAAGCATGGAGTATGTGAACGCTAAGGAGTATTTCGAGCAGGCTGTGAACCTGCGCTTTGAAATGATCAACAATTTAAGCTGTCTCCCGGGGTTTGAAATGGATGAGCCGTTTAGAGAGATCACGCGTCGGTTCTTTGCGGATGGCGATCAGACAACGTTGCTGGCGGTGGATAACGGC
Source organism: Bacillota bacterium (assembly GCA_023406895.1). Classification (GTDB taxonomy): domain Bacteria; phylum Bacillota; class Clostridia; order Christensenellales; family SZUA-584; genus SZUA-584. The sequence goes on from JAEXTV010000030.1 coordinate 87,300, forward strand.
GAGGCGGTGGCCTGCGCCACGATTTGTTATGTCACGTGTCTGCCGACACGCCGTCATCAAACGGGAAAACGTGCGCACATTATGAATGTATACACACGGGCGGCGTACCGCAGACAGGGGATTGGGAAGCGGCTCGTGCAGATGCTGATCAGTGAAGCGAGGGAAAAAGGCGTCACGCATATGTCGCTCGACGCGACGGATATGGGCAGACCGCTGTATGAGGGCCTTGGGTTTCACGAGTCGGAGGAGTATTTGGAGATCAGCTTTTAGGAGAAATGGCATTAAAGAACAGTGCGGAAGAATACGAAAGTACAAAAATCTACGTCGGGGCGTTCCCGACGGCGATCAATAACCAGATTACGGAATCTGTAACGTGAGATAGTTTGGATGCGAAAAAAGGTTGTATGTATTAATGCACGCATGCTTCTTTCATAATTCGAACTGCACGTTCAAAAAACGCCAGTTCCATATCCTTGTCTTGGTCACTCATAAAATGATACGACACAGTCATACCGTCATTCATGGTCGACACCCCAATGATACGTCTCGCGTATGAGACAACAGGTGCAATAAACAACCCGTGTTTTATTCCATATGGGCCATAGGTATCAGGAATATCAAGCTTCGTTAAATTTGTGATGCCGAGCTCTCGCTTTTTGCTCCCGACATAGCCCATAACCTTTGCGAGCTTATGGGATGTTTTGTTGTCGTAGAGGCCGTAAGCAGACATTAAGACCGAATCGATCAAGCCGGGGTTAAACAATGGGATAAACCGCAGTACAAAATATTTCATCACGGGATTTGCGAGCTTGCATTGCACCTTTTTGTGAACATGGCAAACATTCTCCTCAAAGGCAGCGTTGCTGTCATACGCGTGATCCACGTTAATGCCTGCGACCTGGTTCGACATTGATTTGTCATTGTTTTCTCTCACGCTGACAGCGATGCCGATGGTGCCAGATTTTCTGTTCGCTTGCAAAAATGCCGTTGTGATATAGCTGTTGACAGTTGCGCCAATGCGCTTCGCGTAAGCGCGGATGTCACCAAGCTCTTCCGGTGAGAAGCGCTCAAACACGATGCGCGATTCATGGCTGTGCCAATAGGCGTGATGGATATCGGCATAATTGTTCCAGTTAAAAATTCGTCCGGAACGCTTCCACTTTCTGTTGTAAAACGCGGCATACCATTTAAAAATGAGTGGAAGTTTAGTGCCTTCGGGTAAAAAGCCTGTTGTGATCAACCGCATCGGTTTATAATCCAGACGGACACCGCTCAGCGCTGTCATGATATCCTCCAGAAAATATGTCACCGCCTTTCCGTCGCCAGCCAAATGATGCGCCATAATTAGCAGAGAAAGCTCGTTATTTGAAGTAATCACAAATACCCGTATAAGCTCACCCTTATCTATGGAGAAGGGTATTTTCTCATTGCACCTTAGTATTTCGCGCCAGTCGTCATTGCAAACGGTAACTGTGCAGCCGCTTTGTGACATTTTTTCGTAATACGCATCGCCGTTTGCGTTCAGCACAACTTTAGACAGGATGGCTTCATTTGCCGCAAACGCTGTCTTAACGGCGGAAACAACAGCGTCGGGAGCCGCGCTACCTGTAAGCTGCACCAAAAAACCGATATAAATATTGGGCTCAAACAAGTCAAGCCGCTCGGTGCAAAGCAGCTTGTTCATGCCGTTCGCCCATCCGCGATGTATTTTTTGATTTGTCGAACCCATGCGTTCATGATCGTTTTTTGCGGCAGCAGCTTTGAGAGCAAGTGCAGCCATTTCACATACACCGTGCACACAGATATATCTTTTCCGCGCCGGGCATCATGCATGGCCTTTTTTGCGGCCTGGCCGGGTGAGACGATGCCGGAAAACTTAATGGCTTTCCCGTTGGTTTCCTTTGTGAGCATATCCGTATCCACCCAGCTCGGGCAGACGGCTGTGGATGTGATGCCAGTTCCTTTCAGCTCAACGTTCAACGCTCTTGAATAGTTTCTTTCAAATGCCTTTGTCGCTGCGTACAGATTCAGATAGGGCAGAGGCTGAAACGAAGATGCCGACGATAAATTAAGAATACGGCTGCCCGTGCTCATATAAGGGATACAAATCGTGCACAGCATCGCAAGTGCGCAGCAATTGATGCGGATCATGGCGTCCACGTCTTTTGCGGAAAAATCAGCATAGGTCCCCATCCTTGCGACACCCGCGCTGTTAACCAGATAAGCAATCACCGGCTTTTGGTCTTCGAGCATTTTTGCGATACTCGCAATTTCCTCTGCTTTGGACAGATCCTTTGAAAGGATAACGATGTTCTCACCCAGTTCCGTCTTTAAAGCGATAAGCCTCTCCTGATTTCTGGCGACAGCCCAAATTTCATCAACGTCTTCCTGCAACAGGAGTTTGGTGAACTCTTTGCCCAAACCACCGCTGGCTCCCGTGATAATTGCAATTCTCTTTGTCATCTTCTGTCCTTTCACTTCAGTATCGTTCGTTCCAGATCCTGAGCGCTGATCATTTCAAACTTTTTAGTGAACAGCATTTTAAGCGAGTACAGGTAAACCACACCCCAATAGTAATCGGCAAGCTTTATAGCGCTTCCTTCCGCGACACTTCCTTCGCGCTGCCCCTGTTCAATGATGTTGGCCATATGTGTATACAGAGCCGATTGATATGTGGTATCACCTGAGTCATTATCATCACTTTGTTCTAATAGCATCTGTGTGTTTAAAGCCATCACTGCTGCGAAGTGCTCATCGTTGTTAAGCTGATGCAGTACCTGCTCCGTCAGCGTATGGATTTTCTGCTTCGCGGGTATCGGGAGAGACACGAGCAGCTTTATCTGCTCGATATCCTCATCGCGGTTGATCATTTTATGTATTTCCTGAAACAGCATTTCTTTGGATTCAAAATAGACATAGATCGTGCCCTGACCGATTCCGATATACTGCGCCAGATCGCTGATTCTTGTTCCTGAAAAGCCGTTTCTCGCAAAATACAATATAGATTCGCGCAAAATCTTATCGCGCATTTGAGATCGCACGAGTTCGCACTGTTCGGGGGACTTGGGCATAGGACTCTCCTTATGAATGAATATTTGTTCATTAAAAGTATATACAATTTGTGTTGTGTTGTCAATTTACAGATTCGGATAGGACCGTAACATAAAAATCCCGCAAACCGGAGCTTGCGGGATATCGATGCAATAATGGGTGTAATTATCTCTTGGAGAACTGGGGCGCGCGACGAGCGGCTTTGAGGCCGTATTTCTTTCTTTCCTTCATTCTCGCGTCTCTTGTTAAGAACCCGGCCTTCTTTACGATGGTGCGCAGTTCCGGCTCAGATTTCACAAGCGCGCGGGCAATACCGTGACGGATCGCGCCGGCCTGACCTGTGTAACCGCCGCCTTTAACGTTGACAGTCACATCGTACTTGCTGAGCGTTTCTGTGAGCACCAGCGGAGACTTCGCGAGCATGCGCAGCGTCTCAAAACCGAAATACTCTTCGATCGTTCTCTTGTTGATGAGCATTTTGCCGTTACCGGGGGCAATGATAACCCGCGCGACAGCGCTCTTTCTTCTTCCCGTGCCTAAAAACTGTATCTTTGCCACGATTAATTCCTCCTACCTTTGAGCTCTAAAAGCTCTGGCTTTTGCGCTGCGTGGTCGTGCTCGGGGCCCGCATAGATTCTCACTTTGGTGAGCATCTGGTCGCCAAGCTTGTTTTTGGGCAGCATACGGCGGATGGCTTCGTACATCGCAAATTCCGGCTTTTCCTGCATAAGGTGCTCATACTTTGTTTCCTTGATATGACCCATGTAACCCGAATGACGATAGTAGATCTTCTGGCTGAGCTTGTTGCCCGTAAACACAGCTTTTTCAGCATTGATGATGATGACATAGTCTCCCGTATCGACATGCGGCGTAAATTCCGGCTTGTTCTTGCCTCTCAAGATGGACGCGACCTGGCTGGCCAAGCGGCCGAACACCATGCCGTCGGCATCAACAAGATACCACTTACGGTCCACAGAGCCGGGTTTTGCCATATATGATTTCATTAGGCTTCCTCCCAGTGTTTGCTTAGGTTATAGTCGCAGCCTATCGATCGGGGCTAGTGAACGATAAAACGCGCAGATAACATTTTATACAATGGAGCCGTGCGTGTCAAGATTTTTTACGTCCGGGCAGGGCATTTTTGTGCCATAATCCAAAGTATTGCCGTCTTTTTGCATGTTATGCCGTCTTCGGCTCGCTGTGCAGCTTGAGACAGACCGCAATCAGCGGCAAAACAAGCGCCAACGCGATCAGCATTGCCGTTTGCAGCGATGTGGCATCGCCGATGGCACCGAACACGGGCGGAGCCACGAAGCACGCGAGCGTATACCCGAGGAACACGAGCGACGACGCGGCGGCGGTGTCGTCCGGCACGAGACCGCACATTTCAACGAGAAATGAGGGGAAGTTCATCGACAGCCCCAGGCCGCTTATAACCGCCAGCACGCAGACGAGTACAGGGTTGGAGCATAGCAGCATGGCGGCTGTGGCCGCGAGCGCGAATGCACTGGCACCCGGAAGCACCTTGCGGGCGGGGAAGGCATGCAGCAGTTTCGCGTAAAGCAGCCGCCCCAGCATGGAACCGAAGAAAAAGGCGCTGAGTGCCACGGCGCTTTGCAGCGCGCTGCCGCCTATTTCAGAGACAAAGCTTGATATAAAATAGATCAGTGTGATTTGAACGATGGAGTTGAGAATTGCGGCGGCCAGATAGCGCTTGACACCCTTGCGCTTAAGTGTGCGCAGCAGCTTGCCGACACCGCCCAAGGCATGCCGCTTTTGCAGCATCGGCATGGCGGCTTCGGTCCGCAGCGCAAAAACAAATACAAACGCGCACAGCGCCGTGAACGCGCCAAGGCCTAAAAACACAGGCTGATATGCACCGCCCAGCAGCATCGCGAAAAACGGCCCCGCCGCACCCGCAGCCGACCACAGAGCCTGCATGAGACCGATATGAAAGCTTTTCTTCTGCGGCGTTAAATCCGCTATGATGGAATTGGAAAGCGTATCGGTGATGTTGTTAAAAAGGCCGAGCAGCAAAAACAGCGCGTAGAGCAGTATCAGCTGTGTGCTGACGCCGATGCAGACGATGACGAGCGCAAGCGCGAACGAACAGACGGCCATAATGCGCGTTTGGTTGAGCGCCGAAAACACGGTAAAGCACAGCAGCACCGAAAGCGCCGTGCCGAGAGACTGCAGCGTGGAAAAAAGCCCGGCCTGAGCGAGAGTGAGCGAGAACGCGTCGCGCAGCGCGGGGATCATATACCCCAGCACCGTGGCATACAGCGCCAGCGCCATCACGGGCGGATAAACAAAAAAAGGTTTCAGCTCTTGTTTCATTTCATTACCTCAAAAAAACATAAGCGCATTATATCACAGCCTTGTTTCCAATGGTATATATAGATTCATGCGGTGACGGCGATGTATGGACTTTGCAGAGCGCCGCCTTCGTGGTATGATAGCGATAAGGAGACGGGGACATATGTTCGCCCCGGAATGTTAAGCTGTGGACAATTTGTTTGAAAACAACATCAATAAAAAAGCGCCGCTCGCCGACAGAATGCGCCCGCGCACCATCGACGAGTTTTTCGGGCAGGCGCATATTGTGGGCAAGGGCAAGCTGCTGCGCCGCGCGATTGAGACGGATTCGCTGACATCGTCGATATTCTTCGGGCCTCCGGGCTCCGGGAAGACGACGCTCGCCTCCGTGATCGCGAACTCCACAGGCGCGGCGTTTGAAAAGCTCAACGCCGTGACGAGCGGCGTGAAGGACGTACGCGTGATCATCGACAAAGCACAGGAGCGGCTCGAGCTTTACGGCCAGTCCACGTACCTGCTGCTCGATGAATGCCACCGCTGGAGCAAAACGCAGAGCGACAGCATACTGCCCGCGATTGAAAAGGGCATCATCCGGTTCATCGGCTCGACCACGGAAAACCCGATGGTCAGCATGACGAGCGCGATTGTGAGCCGGTGCCGGCTGTTCCAATTCTTCCAGCTCAATATGGACGACGTGAAGGGCATTATCGGCATGGCGCTTAATGACAGCGAGCGCGGCCTCGGCGGGATTGACGTGATTCTGGAACCCGAGGCGCTCGATCACATTGCGAATGTGGCCAACGGGGACGCGCGCACGGCGCTTAACGCGGTGGAGCTCGCGGTGCTGACCACGCCGCCGAATCAGGATGGCCGGATCGTGATCGGCCTTGATATTGCGGAGGAATCGATACAGCGGCGCGCGGTGCGCTGCGACGAAGAAGAATACTACAACATGCTGAGCGCTTTTTGCAAATCGCTGCGCGGCTCGGACGCGGACGCGGCGCTGTTCTGGTTTGCGCGGCTCATTTACGCGGGGGTAGACCCGCGGCTCATCATGCGGCGCATATTCGCGCACGCGAGCGAGGATGTGGGGCTCGCAAACCCGTCCGCGATGACGCAGGCGGCGGCGGCCGCACAGGCGCTCGAGTTTGTGGGCATGCCCGAGGCGCGGCTTTCCATCGCGCAGGCGATCATATTTCTTTGTGAGTCGCCGAAGTCCAACGCGGTGGTGATGGCTATGCTGGGCGCGTTTTCGGATGCGGAGCATGCGTATCAGGTGCCGGTGCCGCTGCATTTGCGGGATACGCATTACCATGGCGCGGACAAGCTCGGCAACGGCAAGGGCTACAAATACCCGCACGATTTTGAGAAGCACTATACGCCCCAGCAATACCTGCCGGACAATCTGAAGGGCACGGTGTATTATCAGCCGTCCGACGAAGGCTATGAGAAGAAGATAAAAGAAACGCGAAAGCTCATGAAACGCGAGAAGGGCGAGTAACACGCTCTTCTTTTTTTACTGCCTAATCTGTGTTAAAATAAAGCAATCCTCATTCAAAAAGACGCCATGAAAGTGGGTATTGAAAATGAATAAAGAACTGCTCAAAAAGCTGATTGATGTGGCGGCAGGCCGAACCCCTGCCGATCTCGTGATAAAAAACTGCAAGGTGGTCGATGTCTACAACGCGTCGATCATCGAAGGCGACATTGCTTTATGTGACGGACTCATTGCCGGTGTGGGCCAATACGAAGGACGCAGCGAAATCGATGCGAACGGACTCTATGCCGCGCCGGGCTTTATCGACGGCCACATCCATGTGGAGTCGTGCTATGTGAGCCCGGAGGAACTCGGCAGGCTCATCGTGCCGCACGGCACCACCACGATCATCTCCGACCCGCATGAAATCACGAACGTCTGCGGCCTTGTCGGCCTTGATTATATGATTGAAGCATCGAAACGCACCGCGCTGGATATCAAGTGGATGCTGCCCTCCTGTGTGCCCGCCACGCCGTTTGAGCACGCGGGAGCCACAGTGGCCGCGAAAGATATGGAACCGGTTTTCGGGCGCAGTGAAATCCTCGGGCTCGGTGAGTTTATGAATTATCCGGGTGTCGCCGGGGCGGACAGCGGCGTACTCGATAAGCTTATGGTGGCAAAAGAACACGGAAAACCGATTGACGGGCACAGCCCGGCATTGAGCGGAAACGCGCTCAACGCGTACGCGTCTGCCGGTATCCATACCGATCACGAATGCTCGACCGTGGACGAAATGCGGGATCGCCTGTCCCGAGGCATGTATGTGCTGATGCGGCAGGGCTCGGCGTGCCACAATCTGCCCGAGCTGCTCAAGGCGGTGACGCCGATGAACAGCCGGCGCTGTGTGCTCTGCTCGGACGACTGCCAGCCGAAAACGATATTGAGCGTGGGGCATCTTGAGAACCATCTGCGTCTCTGCGTGAGCGCGGGGATCGATCCCGTAGTCGCGATTCAAATGGCGAGCCTCAATGCCGCCGAGTGTTACGGCCTTAAGGACAGGGGCGCGATTGCACCGGGCCTCAGGGCGGATATCGTTTTGATGGATGATCTTAAGGATTTCCATGTGAAAAAGGTGTTTATTGCGGGGCAGGAGGCGGCGGCTGACGGAAAATATCTGCTGAGCGTGAACCGTCATGACATTTCCTCCACCAAAGGACGGTTCCGCGTCAAGGAATTTTCCAAAGACAAACTGCGGCTGACGATCCATTCCGATAAAGCCCATGTGATCACAATCATTCCGGGCGGCGTGGTGACCGGCAACGAGACGGCGGACATCACACGGGACGCGAACGGTGATTTTGTGTACGATCCGGGCAAAGATATCGTGAAAATCGCCGTGGTTGAGCGCCATCAGAACACCGGCAATGTGGCTGTGGCGCTGCTCAAAGATTACGGCATTAAGCGCGGCGCTGTGGCGCTGTCGATCGCGCATGATTCGCATAACATCATTGTTGTGGGCGTGAGTGACGACGATATGGCTTACGCAGTGCAGCAGCTGATTGAGCAGGACGGCGGTATCGTGCTGGTGAACGGCGGAGAAGTCCTGGAGAGCCTGCCGATGCCGATTGCGGGCCTGATGAGCGACCGGAGCGGTGAATGGGTGGATGAAAAGCTCACGCGTCTGCATCACACGGCGATTGATACGCTTGGTATCAACAGCAATATTGAACCCGTAATGACGCTGTGCTTTATGGCCCTGCCTGTGATACCCGACTTAAAGCTCACGGATATGGGGCTGTTTGACGTGACGAAATTCGATTTTATACCGATAGAAGCATAAGAACGACGTCAAACAGGTGACTGGGGGAGAGAAAACGGCTTAAACCGGCCACGCCATCTCTGTGGTTATCGATCGCAAAGAATTGACTTTTAAGAGAGAAGCGCATATCATCTTGCGCTATCAGAGTGTCAAAAAAGCCTCTTATCGTGGCCCCCTCTGACGAGGGGGCTGTCACCGATAGGTGACTGGGGGAGAGAAAATGGCTTGAAAACGGTCACTCCCTCCGGCACTTCGTGCCACCTCCCGATCCATCCCTT